>JAEUJY010000042.1 GCA_016794525.1 Myxococcales bacterium | reverse complement strand
CCTCGCCCTCGGCCCGCTCGAGCCGCGGCTGCCGGGCCGGCTGCGCCACCGCGATCGCCGGATCCAGCTGGCGCCGGCGATCTACCAGCGCGACCTGGCGCGGCTCGATCGCGCGCTGGCGGCGCCGCGCGGCGACGCGCTGATCCTGATCGGCCGGCGCAACCTGCGCAGCAACAACTCGTGGATGCACAACAGCCTGCGGCTGGTGAAGGGCAAGCCGCGGTGCACGCTCTTGATGCACCCCGACGACGCGCGCGCGCGCGGCCTGGCCGAGGGCGCGCTGGCGCGGCTGGCGTCGCCGGTCGGCGCGGTCGAGGTGCCGGTCGAGCTGACGACCGATCTCATGCCGGGCGTGGTCAGCCTGCCGCACGGCTGGGGCCACCACCGCCCGGGCGCGCGGCTGGCGGTGGCGGCGGCCCACGCCGGCGTCAGCATGAACGACGTGATCGATCCGGCGTGCGTCGACGAGCTGACCGGCACCGCGGTGCTGGCCGGGCAGGCGGTGACGGTGGCCGCGGCGGCGGCGGGAGCGGTGGCGTGACGCTGTTCGACGAGGTCGGCGCCGATCGCCTGCGGGCGATGGTCACCGACTTCTACGCGGCGGTGTTCGTCGATCCGATGATCGGGTTCCTGTTCGTGGGCAAGGATCGCGCGCGGTTGATCGAGCGCGAGTGGGAGCTGGCGGCGCGGATGCTGGGTGGCGGCGTGGCCTACGCCGGGCGGACGATCCGCGAGGCCCACAAGCACGTGCCGATCCTCGGCGGGCACTTCGACCGCCGACTCGAGCTGTGGCGGCAGGCGATGGTGGCGCACGGCTTTCCGGAGGCCGCGGTCGAGGCGCTGATGGCGCACAACCGCGCGCTGCGGGCCCAGGTGACCGCCGACCCGACCTCGGACTGCAACCACGAGCAGGTGCAGCGGGTGACGGCGATCGCGGCGCCGGCGACGCTGGTCAAGCTCGGCAAGCGCTGAGCGCCCGATCGCGGCGCCGGGGGGCGTGCTGCGGAGGTGCGCAGACCCTGCGCGCCGTGGCGGCGATCCGCGCAGGCTTGCGCGCGTCGGGGGGCCTGCGGCGCGCATTCGCGCGGCACGCGGCTTGAAGTACCGCCGGGCACCTCGAACGCCACGAGGAGGAGCCATGCAGCGCATCTTGATCCTGGGAGCGGGGACCGCCGGCACGATGATGGCCAACCGCCTGGTCCGCGTGCTGTCCCCGGCGTGGCGGGTGACCGTCGTCGATCGCGACGACGAGCACCTGTACCAGCCCGGCCTGTTGTTCATCCCGTTCGGCATGTACCGCGACGACGAGCTGGTGCGGCCGCGCCACCGCACGCTCGATCCGCGGGTCGAGCTGCGGCTGGCGGCGATCGATCGGATCGCGCCCGACGCCCGGGAGGTGCGGCTGGTCGGCGGCGAGGCGATCCCGTACGACTTCTTGATCATCGCCACCGGCAGCCGGATCGTCCCCGAGGCGACGCCCGGGCTCACCGCCGCCGGCTGGCGGCAGAGCGCGTTCGACTTCTACACGCTCGACGGCGCCGACGCGCTGCGCGGCGCGCTCGAGCGGTTCCCCGGCGGGCGGCTGGTGGTGAACGTGGTCGAGATGCCGATCAAGTGTCCGGTCGCGCCGCTCGAGTTCTTGTTCCTGGCCGAGGCGTTCTTCACGCAGCGCGGCATGCGCGACAAGGTCGAGGTGGTCTACGCGACGCCGCTGGAGGGCGCGTTCACCAAGCCGGTGGCGTCGGCGCACCTCGGCGGCATGCTGGCGCGGCGCGGCATCGGGGTCGTCGGCGACTTCGCGACCGCCGAGGTCGACGGCACGCGCCGGGTGCTCAAGGCCTACGACGGCCGCGAGGAGCCCTACGACCTGCTGGTGACGATCCCGGCCCACGCCGGCGCCGCGACGATCGCGGCCTCGGGCATGGGCGATGGCAGCGGCTGGGTGCCGACCGACAAGTACACGCTGGCGGCGCGCAACCACGACCGGGTGTTCGTGCTGGGCGACGCGACCGATCTGCCGAGCTCGAAGGCCGGCGCGGTGGCGCACTTCCAGGCCGACGTGCTGATCGAGAACGTCGTGCGCGCGATCGGCGGGCGGCCGCTGGCGCCGGACTTCGACGGCCACGCCAACTGCTTCATCGAGACCGGCCACGGCAAGGCGATGTTGATCGACTTCAACTACACGACCGAGCCGCTGCCCGGGAAGTTCCCGCTGCCCGGCATCGGGCCGTTCACGCTGCTCGGCGAGTCCGAGGTGAACCACTGGGGCAAGCTGGCCTTCAAGTGGATCTACTGGAACCTGCTGCTCGCGGGGCGCGAGCTGCCGCTCGAGCACCGCATGACCATGGCCGGCAAGCAGGTGGCGTGACCATGAGCGATCCAACCAAGACCGAGCTGACGCTGATCGCGGAGCGCCTCGACGCGCTGACCGCGCAGGTGGCGCGCCTCGCCGAGCGGCCGCGCCAGGACGACCTGTACGACGAGCTGGTGCCGGTGGTGCGGGCGATGATGGGCTCGGCGATGGGGCGGCTCGACGCGATGGAGCGCGACGGCACGCTGGCGTTCGTGCGCGAGCTGGGCGGCGTGGGGCAGAAGGTGCTGGCCAACTTCTCGGCCGCCGACGTGCGCCAGCTGGGCGACGCGGTGGTGACGATCCTCGAGACGGTGCGCACGCTCACCCAGCCCGACGTGATGCGGGTGGCGGCCGACGCCGGCGAGGCGATCCAGCACGCCGACAGCGCCAAGCCGATGGGGCTGTTCGGGATGATGCGCGCGACCAAGGACGACGACGTCCAGCGCGGCATGGCGGTGATGATGGAGGTGCTGCGCCGGGTCGGCCACGGCGTCAACGCGATCGCCGCCAAGCAGCAGCACGCCGACGACAAGAAGGCGAAGCTGGCCGAGATCCTCGGGCCGAAGCGGCAGCGCAAGGTGCTGGGCACCGAGCGGGCCGCGCCGCCGAAGGCGCTGCCGCCGCCGACCCCGGTGGTCAAGGCCGCGCCGCCGGCGCCGGCGTGCGCGGTGCCGGCCAAGCCCGGCCAGGTGGCGGCGGTCATCGACGGCGTGGCGTTCACGGCCGACGGCAACCTGGTCGACGCGGCGGCGTGGACCCGCGGGCTGGCGACGGCGCTGGCCGACGCCGAGCGCGTGGCGCTGACCGACGCGCACTGGGCGGTGCTCGACGCGGCGCGCGCCGACTTCGCCGCGACCGGCAGCTCGCCCAACATCCGCCGGCTGACCCAGGTGGCCGGCGTGTCGACCAAGGATCTCTACGTGCTGTTCCCGCGCGCGCCGGGGCGGACGATCGCCAAGATCGCCGGCCTGCCCAAGCCCGCGGGGTGCCTCTGACGCGCTTAGCCTCGAGCCGCCGCTGGCGCTCGATCAGGAGCCACCATGACTGCCAATCGCAAGGTCGCGATCATCTGTTCGAAGGCCGGGCTCGACGAGTGCTACCCGGCGCTGATCCTCGCCAACGCGGCGCGCCAGTCCGGCATCGACGCGTTCGTGTTCTTCACCTTCTGGGGCCTCGACGTGATCACCGAGGAGAAGGTCGATCACCTGCACGTCAACCTGGCGGGCAACCCGGCGTCGGGGATGCCGACGATGCTGGCCGGGCTGCCGGGCATGGAGAGCCTGGCCGGGCGGATGATGCGCAAGCAGATGACCGAGCTGTCGCTGCCGAGCGTGCGCGAGATGCTGCAGATCCTGGACGAGGCCGGCGCCGAGCTGTACGGCTGCGAGCTGGCGATGCAGATGTTCAAGCGCAAGAAGGAGGAGCTGGTGCCGCAGGTGAAGGACGTGATCACCGCGGGCGACTTCTACGATCTGGCCGAGGGCGCGCAGATCATCTTCACCTGACGGCCGGCGGCGGGCGCGGGCGGCGGGTGGCGGGTGGCGGGTGGCGGGTGGCGGCTGTCCGGGAGTGGCCGGTTTCGTCCGGGATCCGGACGCGGCTGGCCGGAACGCCGGACGGCGACGACGCGCGGCCGCGGGGTTGCGCGTGGCCTGCGCCTTGCTGGAGCCCGCGGCGGTGTCGGTGGCGCGCGAGATCTTGCCGGGGCGGTTCTATCTGCTGACGCGGAGCTGTACGCAGCGCGGCTTCTTGCTGAAGCCGGGGCGGCGGATGAACCAGGTGTTCCTGTATTGCCTGGCGGAGGCGGCGCAGCGGTTCGGGATCGACGTGCTGTTGCCGACGACGATGTCGAACGATGCGACGCCAGACGTCGCGCGCCGCCACCCGCGGCCGCAGCCCCCGCCGCGGCTCGGGCGCACGCGGCCGATCGCGCCAGTCCTGCGCCAGCACCGCGCGCCGGCCGAGCACCCGCACGCCGGCCTTCCGGCGGACCCGCGCGTAGTGCTCCTCGGCCGCCGCCACCATCGCCGCCAGCTCGCCGCGCAGCTCGTCGCCGCGCTCCAGCTCCGGCGGCACCGTCAGCGCGAGCGTCACCTCCGCCGGCATCTCGCCCGCCGGGTCGAAGAACTCCGGCGGTCGCCGCACGCGGATCGGCCGCCGGTCGAGCAGCGCCCTCAGCCCGCTCACCCCCGGCCAGTGGTGCACCCGCTCGACCAGCCCGTCCTTCACCGGGTTGATCGCCACGTACACCAGCTTGGCCAGCACGTCGGCGCGATCGATCAGCTGCACCAGGCACGGCGGCTCGCTCGACCAGAAGTTCTCCCACCGCTTGCGCACGACGTTGCCGGCCTTGGCCACGAGCAGGTGCAGGCGCGCGTAGAACTCGACGATCCGCCCGTGCCGGTCGTACAGCACGATGTGGTGGTGGTGCTGCAGCGCAACCGCGCCTTCGAGGCCGCGTACCACGTCGCCCGGCGCGCCTGGCTGGCCAAGGTCCCGGTGGAGTTCCCGCCGGGCACGTACTGGCTGCGTCGCTTCGCCAACGTCCCCATCGCCGCGATGGCCTGACCGCCACCGCCGCCTGAGCTCGTTGTCATCGCCGACCGCGCGAGGCCACCGCCTCGCGCCGTCGCGGCGTGGTCCGATCGCGTCCCGCGCCGCCGGTCGCGCCGCGCACGATCGCGCCGCCGGCGCGCGGTCGCGCGGCCGCGCGCTGCGCTTGCGGTCGCCTTTCCGACCTCACCCCCGGTCGGGCGGCGAAGGAGGCGGGATCAGGCGTCGCCCTCGTCGAAGCCGACCAGCGCGGGGGCGCGGTCGGCGCGCAGCCCCCCTGCGATCTCGATGCCGTCGGGGCGGGCGAGGGCGCCGCCGGCACCGAAGCCGCGGACGACGGCGGCGAGGTCGGGGGCGGGGGCGACGGGCGTGGCGGGGGCGGGCGCGCCGGGGGCGGCGACGGTCTCGAGGTGCAGGCTCTGGGTCGGGAACGCGAAGCGCACGTTCAGCTGGCTGGCGAGGCGCAAGATCTCGAGGTTCAGGCGCGCGCGCAGGCGCATCTCCTCGGGCCAGCTCGGCACCTCGAGGAAGCAGTACACGAGGATCGACAGCGAGAAGTCCGCGAAGCCGCTGAACTCGACGAGGTAGAAGTCCTTCCGGGTGCCCGGCATGCCGGCGATGATCGCCCGCACGCCCTCGCAGAACGCCTGGACGTGCTCGGCCGGCGTGTCGTAGGTGATCCCGAGGTGCGTGGTGTAGCGCCGGTAGCGCCGCGCGCCGAAGTTGTCGATGACCGCGGTGGTCATCCGCGCGTTGGGCACCGTCAGCAGCGAGTTCTGGAACGTGCGGACCCGGGTGGTCCGCAGCCCGACCTCCTCGACGACGCCCTCGAACTCCTCGAGCTTGATCCGGTCGCCGATCGTGAACGGCTTGTCGACGAAGATCACCATCGACCCGAAGAAGTTGGCCAGCGTGTCCTTGGCCGCCAGCGCGAACGCCAGGCCGCCGAGCCCGAGCCCGGCCAGCAGCGATCCGATGTCGACCTCGAGGTTCTGCAGCGTGAACAGGCTGCCGATCGCCAGCGTGAAGCCCTTCGCGGTCCGGCGCATGATCGGCACCAGCTGATCGTCGAGCTTGCTGGCGGTGCGCTCGGCGCGGATCGCCAGCTGGTCGAAGGCGACGTCGAGGCAGCGAAACGCCAGCCACACCCCGCCGATCGCGACCAGCGCCCGCGCCGCGACCCGCAGCGCCGCCGCCGTGGCGGGCGGCATCTCGAGCAGCGGCACGGTCAGGAACACCACCACCGCGAACGCCAGGAACCCGAACGCCCGGTACATGCGCACCAGCGCCTCGGACCGCGCGACGTCACCCAGCCGCGAGGTCAGCGCGGTGATCTTGTAGCGGAGCAGGGCCTCGCCGAGGTGGCGCGCGACGGTCGCCGCGAAGACGATCCCGAGCAGCGCGAGGTACTTCCACGCCTCGATGTCGAGGAACGTGGCGTGCATCCAGCCTGGCATCGCCATGGCGATCAGCGGCGGAAGTCCACGTAGCCCTCGTCCTGGAGCGCTGCGCACGCGCGCGCGTAGCCGTGCATCGCGGAGGTGACCGTCGGGTACTCGATCGCGTGCCACGCGCCGCGGGTGCCGACCGTGCCGCGGCCGGTGACCAAGGCCGTGCCCGCGCGGTAGATCAGCACGAAGGTCTCGGGCTCGGCGGGCGCGGCGCGGCGCAGCGAGCGCGCGTCGCCGGGCGGCGCCAGGCCCGGCGGGGGCGCCGGCGCGTCGGGATCGCCAGTCGGCAAGGCGTCGGGCGCCGGCAGGTCGACCACGTCGACGGCCTCGAGCGGTGCCGCGCGCCGCGCCGACCGAGCGTCGGCCGCCGCAGCCTCGACGGGGCGGACCGCGGCCGCGACCGCCGTGGCAGGCGCGGCCACCGTCACCGCCGCGGGCTTGACCTCGGCGGGCGTCGCGGGCGCGGGCTTGACCTCGGCGGGCGTCGCGGGCGCGGCCGTGACGTGGGCGGGCGTCACCGCCGCGGGCTTGACGTCGGCGGGCGTCACCGCCGCGGGCTTGACCGCGGGCGCGTGCGCCTCGGTCGCCGCCGCCGCCGTGGCGTCGGCCCCCTTGGCCGCGACCGGCTTGCCGTCGGTACCCTTGGCCCCGGCCGCGCGCGCCTTGGCGGCGCCCCCACCGCTACCGGGGGACGAGGAGGGTGGGCTCGACGGATGGCTGGCCATGGCTGGGGGCGCGACGCGCGCTGACTCGCCGCCGCACTGCCAAGGTAGTGCGGCGGCCCGCGGTGGGCAAGCGCGAACTCCGAAATTACTTTGAGCACATACGAAATGACCGCGGACAAGTCGGCGGCGTGGCGTGCGGTCGCGGTCAGCCGCGGTCGGCCCGCCATGCGCGGCGGCGCGCGGCGCGCGGTCGCAGCCAACGGCGGTCCGCCCACCGCCCGCGGGGGACGGTCGCCGCGCCGTCGCCGCCAGCCGCGGCCGGCCCGCCGCGAGGCGCCGCGCGGTCGCCGCACGCCGCGGTCAGCCGCGATCGGGCCACAGCACGTGGTACGCGCGGTGGCTGAGCACGAGCTGGGCGTACTCCTCGAGGTCGCCGCCGGAGTCGCGCAGGACGGAGAAGTTGAAGTCGACCATGGCGAGGCCGTCGGAGATGGCGGCGAGGAGCTCGTCGATGCGGGGCTCCTCGGCGCGATCGGTGGCGATCTGGGTGAGGCGGCCGCGCAGGGCGTCGAAGTGGGGGCGGGTGCGGGCGTTGAGCTGCAAGATGCGGGCGGGGCGCAGCCACGACAGCACCATCGAGGCGATGGCGCGGGTGTCGTTGATCATGGCCTCGAACGACAGCGACGGCTCGACGAGGCCGATCATCGCCGGCTGCGCCATGTGCGTCTCGGTGGCGGCCTTGAACAACAGCGCGCCCGGGTGGACGTTGTTGTGGGCCATGCCGTTCTCGTGCAGCAGCGCGACCTGCCGCGTGATCAGGAAGCCCAGCGACAGCGCGCCGTCGACGTGCAGGTCGACCTCGGCCAGCTGCGCCCCGAACTTCGGGTCGTCGATGAACTCCGAGAACAGGAGCAGCGAGCCGGTGTTGGTGTCGAGGATGACCTTGTGCAGCGTCGTCATCATGCCGCGCCGCACCTTCTTCAAGGTCGGCAGGTACACCTGCTGCCACGCGTCGACGAGGCCGCGCGGATCGGCGAGCTGGTGCAGGTCGATCACCGTCACCAGCTTGGGGAACGTGTTGGCGTCGGGGAACTTGCCGGCGCTGAGCAGATCGGGCCGCGGCGTCGCGACGTAGATCGGGTGGCCCTTCACCCGGCCCAGGCTCTTCTGCAGCTCGTAGCCCCACGTGAACAGCGACGCGTCGGCCAGCTCGATCTCGGCCTTGCTGATGGTCTCGTCGCGGCGCCGGTTGAACACCTGCTGCAGCCGCGCCGGCCGGTCGACCTGCGGCGCGCCCATCGTCGCCGAGAAGAAGAACCGGCTGTCGGCGGCGCGGTCGTCGAGGTCGGGCAGCACCGCCCGCAGGTCGGCGATGATCGACGCCACCCGCGCGTAGCGCTGGCCAGGGTCGCGCTCGAGGCAGCGCTCGATGATCGGCCGCAGCGGCCGCGGCACCGTGTCGGGGTAGTGCACGCGGCTCTTGCCGTCGATGACGACGCCCTCGGCGATGCGCATCAACAGGCCCCACATGTCGTCGGCCTTGCCGTAGGGCAGCTCGTCGGTGAACAGCGCGTGCAGCGCGCCGCCGACCGCGAAGACGTCCATCGCCGGCGTGACCGGCAGCTCGGCCAGGCCGGGGTCGACGGTCTCGGGCGGGACCGAGTAGCCCGGCGAGCCGAAGACGCGGCCGCGGTAGTGCGACGCGTAGGTGCCGCCGTGGATGTCGTCGAGCGACAGCGCCAGGTCGAAGTCGAACAGGTACGCGACCGCGGCGCGGTCGTCGAGCAGCACGTTCCGCAGCGTGAAGTCGCGGTGCAGGATGCGGTGCTCGTGCAGGTGGCCGAGCGCGTCGAGCGCCTGCATCAGCAGCTGGGTCCGCTGCCGCGCGGTCAGCTTGTGCTTCGAGATCGCCTCGAGCAGCGTCACGCCCATCCGCGGCGTGATGAACAAGTAGTTGTCGGCGATCGGCGCGACGCAGTAGATCGGCAGCAGGCCGGGGTGCGACATCTGCGCGATGCGGCTGACCGCGTTGAGGTTGATCGCGTGGTCGCGGCGCGTGACCTCGTCCGAGCGCAGCTGGTTCAGGTACTGGGTCTGGAAGGTCTTGCCGACCACCGCCTCGACGTCGCCGGTGTTGTCGAGCCGCCGCTCCATCTCCGACACCGTGCCCATGCCGCCGGCGGCCAGGTGGGTGCCGAGCGTGCGGAAGAAATACCGCCCGTACCGGAACACGTAGTCCGGATGGGTCAGATCGTCCGCGCGCAACGCGCCGAGTTGGGTGTTTTCCACCCAGGGAGGAGGCTGCATCGAACGCCGGCGACCGGCCCGAAGACTCTACCGCCCGTGGGCCGGGGCCGGCAATCGCCCGACCGGCGAAGTGACCGCGGGCCTGCGTGACCGCGGCCGCGACGGCGACCGCGACCGCGGCCGCGACGGCGACCGTGACCGCGACCGCGACCGTGACCGCGACCGCGACCGTGGCCGCGACCGTGACCGTGACCGCGACCGCGACGGCGACCGTGACCGTGGCCGCGACCGTGGCCGTGGCCGCGACCGGAACCGGGGACGGGGACGGAGCCGGAGACGGGGACGGGGACGGGGACGGCGCCGGAGCCGGAGTCGGAGCCGGAGCCGGAGCCGGAACCGGAGCCGGAGCCGGAGTCGGAGCCGGAGCCGGAACAGGAAACGGAGCCGGAGCCCAATGCCGATCAGATAGGGCCAGGGGATCGGAATCACGCGGGATCTGCGGATGCGGCGCGCGGCAGTTGCAGAGGGGCAGCGGGAGGATCAGCGTCGGTCGGTGACCCTCATCGCCGATGTCTCGCGT
>JAEUJY010000022.1 GCA_016794525.1 Myxococcales bacterium | reverse complement strand
CTTTCGCAAAGCCCCTCGTTTGACTTAGAGGGGCTTTCGCAAAGCCCCTCGGTTGACTTAGAGGGGCTTTCGCAAAGCCCCTCACCCACAAGACGTGGGGCCCCCACCCGAAACGCGAGAGCGCACGCTCGGAAGCGTGGTGGTGACCGCGAACGGCCCTCCCCGAGAGCGCCGCTCGGCCGAGTGGTGGCGACCACCGACGCCCCACAAGACGTGGGGCCCCCGAACGTGCTCGGAAGCGTGGGGTAACCGCGAGCGGGCCACCCCGACAAGCCGGGGTGGCGGGCGGATCCGGCCACCGGGCGGCTGTCCGGGAGCGGCCGGATTCCGGCCATTCCGGACAGTTCGTGGCCGGATTCCGGCCAGCCGGACAACGTAACTGGCCAGAATTGCATGGGTGGGTGGACGGCATCGGCGTTGCTCTACGCGCGCGCATGCGCGTGGCGTGGATGGTGCTGATCGCCGTGGTGGTGCCGTCGCTGGCGTCCGCCGATTGTCCCTCGCTCGAGGCGATCCAGCGCCGGGCCGAGGCGTTCGCCGGGCTGGATGGAACACCTGCCTGGCGGGCCCGGTCGCGGTGGTCGGCGGTGGTGCCGGTGATCAGCGCCCGCGCCACCACCGACACCGGCTGGGAGGAGGGCGGGGCGGCCAGCCGGGCGACCGTTGGGCCGGTGGAGCGGCAGCAGGGCTTCGACGTCCGCCTGACCTGGCGCCTCGAGCGCCTGGTGTTCAGCCCCGACGAGCCGCGGCTGTTCGAGTCGGAACGCCGCGCCCGACGCGATCGCGTGGCGCTGCGCCAGGAGGTGGCCACCGCGTACTTCCGGTGGCGCCGCGTCGCGGCCCAGGCCAGCACCGCCGAGGGCGCGCTCGCCGCCGCCGAGGCGTTCGCGCAGGTCGACGCGTTCACCGGCGGCTGGCTCGCCAAGGTCGGGTGCCCGTGATCGCCGAGAATTTGCGGTCGCGACGATCCGCCGGCGACAATGTCGGTGTCGTGGCCTCGCTCCCCAGCTCCGAGCGCGCGTTCCCGCGCCACGCCGTCGACGCGGCGATCACGCTGGCGCGCGGCGGCGAGGTGGTGGCCCGGGGCCGCACCCGCAACCTGTCGCGCGGCGGGCTGTGCGCGGTGGTCGGCGCCGCCGTCCCGCGCGGCGCGGTCGTCGAGGTCGGGATCTCGCTGGTGTTCTCGGCCGACGGCGTGTCGGAGCCGCTGACCCTGCCGGCGCGGGTGGTGTGGTGCACGAGCTTTTCGGATGCCGAGCAGATCGGCCTGTCGTTCCTGCCGCTCGATCCGACCCAGGCCGCCTACCTCGACATGTTCATCCGCTACCTCGTCACCCACGACGACGACGGCGGACCTACATCTGACGATCCGTTCGGCTGAGCGAACCATCGTCGTGGGCGCAGGCGCTTCCGCTGCGCCGACGGTTTCGTCTACCATCGTCGCAACGGGGACGCGCACGATCACGGGAGCGTCTCCCGTGGCTCGGCGCGCCCGGGAGTGATCCATGCGCCGTCGTTTGCGCCGCCTGTGCACCTTCGTCGGGTTCGTCGTCGCGCTGGGCCTCACCGCCCAGGCCCACGCCCAGCCGGTCAAGCCCCGCATCTCGGTGATGGTGGACTCGTCGGGGTCGATGCTGCTGACGCCGGACATCGTGACGTTCACGAAGACCTGCGCGACGACGGCGTCGTGGAACCCGTGCAACGGCAACGGCACCAACCCGAGCGCCGCGCAGGAGACCTGCAACCCGTGCGTCGTCGACACGATCACGTTCGTCCCGTCGTGCGCGACCTCGTGGACCGCGGGCTGCGCCAACCAGTACACGGCGTGCCTCGGCAACGTCACCGGCCAGGGCACGTGCAGCCCGTCGATGGTCGCCAGCGATGGCGTGTCGACGCGCGGCGACGGCTCGGCCGACCTCACCGGTTGTGATCTCAACGGCGACGGCCTCGCCAACGACAGCCGCATGTACCAGGCCAAGGAGGCGCTCAACAACGTCGTCGCGACGTTCGGCGAGGTCGAGTTCTCGCTGTGGCGCTACCGCCAGATCACCGGCGGCCAGACCTGCACCACCGACGCGTCGTGCCCCGACACCCCCGGCGGCCTCAGCGCGCTGACCTGCGAGGACCACGACGCCAACGCCGCCACCTCGAACGTGTGCGCGCTCGACGCCGACATCTTCGACAACGCCACCGCTGCCGGCGTCGAGGGCCAGTGCGCGCGCTTCACGTACACCGGCGCGGCCAGCACGTTCTCCTGCGGCAACTGCGACGCCGCCGCCAGCTACGACCGCGCGATCTGCCAGATGTACGACCTCGATCGCGTGAAGTCGACCGGCGTGTCGCCGCTCAACGGCACGTCGACGGTGAGCTGCTTCCCCGCCGCCAACCCGCAGCACCGCTTCATGCGGTACCACGGCGGCTTCAACAACGCCGGCGCGTGCGATCCCACCGGCGGCGAGCGGCTGGTCGACTTCCCGGCCACCGGCTTCGACGACAACTACGGCCAGATCGCGGCGTGGATCGATCACAACCAGAACCCGTTCACGTCCACCGACGAGCTGCGCCCCAACGGCGGCACGCCGATCGCGGCGTCGCTGCGCGACATGCGCACCGCCGTGTTCAACTCGGCGCGGCTCGACACCCGCACCCCGTGCCGCAAGCACCAGGTCATCTTCCTGACCGACGGCGGCGAGAGCTGCGAGACCGTCGCCGCCGCGGTGACCGCCGCCGGCACGTTCCAGAACATGTCGTTCACCAACGCCGCCGGCACCGTCGTGCCCGACTACGACGTGCCGGTCTACGTCATCGGCTTCGCGGTGTGCCCGCCCGGCCAGCCCAACTGCCAGACCCGCCAGGACCTCAACTCGATCGCCGCCGCCGGCGGCACCGGCTCGGCGATCCTGGTCAACAACCAGCTCGAGCTGCAGCTGGCGCTGGCGCAGATCGTCGCCAACTCGGTGCTGGCCGAGCGCTGCAACAACCTCGACGACGACTGCGACGGCGCGGTCGACGAGGACTTCCCCGGCCGCGGCGCCAGCTGCTCGGCCGGCGTCGGCGCGTGCTTCGCCAACGGCACGGTCGTGTGCACCGCCGACCAGACCGGGCTGGCGTGCAACGCCACCGCCGGCACGCCCAGCCCCGAGGTGTGCAACGGCCTCGACGACAACTGCGACGGCCTGATCGACAACGGCATCAGCTGCACCGGCTGCGTGCCGGTCTGCACCGACGCGGCGAACTGCGACGTGTGCAACAACATCGACGAGGACTGCGACAGCCGGATCGACGAGGACTTCGTCGCGACGTCGTGCGGCGTCGACACCGGCGCGTGCGCGCCCGGCACCACCGCCTGCGTCGCCGGCACGCTGTCGTGCACCGGCGGCGTCGGCCCGGTCAGCGAGACCTGCAACAACGTCGACGACGACTGCGACGCGATCGTCGACGGCATGACCCAGGCCTGCTACCCGCCGGCCACCGCCGGCTGCAACCCGCTGACCGGCGTGTGCCAGGGCGTGTGCCGGCTGGGCACCCAGACCTGCACCACCGGCAGCTTCGGCGCCTGCACCGGCGCGCGCACGCCGGGCCTCGAGATCCCGTGCAACGGCCTCGACGACGACTGCGACGGTCTGGTCGACGAGGGCGGCGGCGTCGAGCAGTGCAACGGCCTCGACGACAACTGCAACGGCATGGTCGACGAGGGCGTCGCCACCACCGATCCCGACATCGGCGATCCGTGCGGCACGCCGCCGTTCGTCGGCGTCTGCCGCCAGGGCGCGATCGCGTGCGTCGCCGGCGCCGAGGTGTGCCAGGGCGAGATCAACCCGACCGGCGAGGTCTGCGACAACCTCGACAACGACTGCGACGGCGTCGTCGACGACGGCGTGCCCGGGTTCGGCGGGCCGTGCGGCTCGAGCGTCGGCCGCTGCGATCCCGGCACGCTGCAGTGCGTGGCCGGCGCGCCGGTGTGCGTCGGCGCGGTCGGCCCGTTCGCCGAGGTGTGCAACAGCCAGGACGACAACTGCAACGGCGCGACCGACGAGACCGACCCGATGCTCGGCGACACCTGCAACACGCTGCCGGGCGGCGCGACCGTGCCCAGCGAGACCGGCGAGTGCCAGTTCGGCGTGCTGGCGTGCCAGGCCGGCGGCCTGACCTGCGTCGGCGCGGTCGGCCCGGTGGTCGAGCGCTGCAACGCCCTCGACGACGACTGCGACGGCCTCGTCGACGAGACCTTCCCGACCTTGGGCACCGCCTGCGACAACGGCGCGCTCGGCGTGTGCCGCCAGACCGGCGTCGTCGTGTGCTCGCCCAGCGGCGGCACCACCTGCACCGCGCCGCCGGGCGTGCCCGGCACCGAGACCTGCAACGGCCTCGACGACGACTGCGACGGGACGATCGACGACGGCCCGCTGCCGCTGGTCGGCACCGAGTGCGCGCCGGCCACCGGCGTGTGCGCGCCCGGGCTGTGGGCCTGCACCGCGGGCGTGCTCGTCTGCGGCCAGCCCAGCTCGGGCTCGCCGGAGGTCTGCAACGGCTCCGACGACGACTGCGACGCGCAGGTCGACGAGAGCCCGCCCGGCTCGCCGCTGCCCGGCGAGGACGAGCCGTGCGTCGAGCCCGGCTTCGAGGCCAACATGGACATCGGCGAGTGCGAGTTCGGCCAGACCGAGTGCGTCGCCGGCGGCCTCGACTGCATCGGCTACCAGGGCCCCAGCCCCGAGGTCTGCGACGGCCTCGACAACGACTGCGACGGCATGGCCGACGACTTCGCGACCTGCCCGGGGCCGACCGACGCCTGCCACGCCGGCACCTGCGTCCAGCCGTGCGGCACCGGCGAGTTCCCGTGCGCCGGCGGCTTCATCTGCGAGCACCTCGACGACGTGCCGGTGCCGGGCAACTACTGCGTGCCCGATCCGTGCAACGGCGTGACCTGCGCCGCCGACGAGGTGTGCGACCCGGCGACGCGGATGTGCCGCAACCTGTGCGACGGCGTCACCTGCCAGACCGGCGAGCAGTGCCAGCTCGGCGTGTGCATCGACTGCTTCGACGTGCCGAGCCTGTGCATGCCGGGCGAGCTGTGCGTGCGCGACGGCCAGGGCGTCGGCCAGTGCCAGGACAACCCGTGCGATCCCAACCCGTGCCAGGTCGACGAGACCTGCGTCGACGGCACGTGCATGGGCGGCTGCGGCGCCGGCTGCCCCGACGGCGAGACCTGCGTCGGCGGCACCTGCGTCGCCGACGCCTGCGACGGCGTCACCTGTCGCACCGGCGAGGTGTGCGACCCGGCCACCGGCGACTGCGTCAACCAGATGTGCAGCGGCGTGCAGTGCCGCCCGGGCGAGGTCTGCGTCGAGACCACCGGCGACTGCATCGCCGACCCGTGCGTGACGACCAACTGCCCGATGGGCCAGACCTGCAGCGTCGATCCCGGCGGTCGCCCGGTGTGCGCCGATCCCGACGCGCCGACCGTCGACCGGGTGACCGCGGCCGGCGGCGGCTGCGCGGCCGGCGGCGGCGGTGGTGGCGCCGGCGCGGGCGCGGCGATCGGCCTGGCGCTCGTGGGGCTGACGCGACGTCGACGCCCTCGCCGCGCGGCGGGAGGTGCGGCGTGATCCGCGCCTGGGCATCGGCGGTGGCGGTGCTGGCCGCGCTCGCGCTGGCCGGCTGCGACGTCAACCCGTACAACCTCGGCGGCGGCGGCAACCGCGACGCCGGCCACGACGCCGGCGACGCCGGCGGCGGCATCGACGGCACCGGCGGCGACGACGGCGGCGGCATCGACGCGCCGATCGACGGCACGACCTGCGTGCCGCGCGCCGAGGTGTGCAACAACGCCGACGACGACTGCGACACGGTCGTCGACAACGGCTTCAACCTGCAGGCCGACCCCAACAACTGCGGGATGTGCGGCCGGCAGTGCACGTACCCGCACGCGTTCGGCACCTGCGACATGGGCACCTGCACCCCCGGCGCGTGCCAGCCGGGCTGGAACGACACCGACGCGACGATGGCCGGCTGCGAGTACTTCTGCATCCCGACCAACGCCGGCGTCGAGGTGTGCGACGACCGCGACAACGACTGCGATACCCGGATGGACGAGGACTTCAACCTCGCCACCGACGAGAACAACTGCGGCCGCTGCGGCAACGTCTGCAACCTCTTGCACGCCAGCGCCGACTGCCAGGCCGGCGTGTGCGAGGTCGCGATGTGCGACCCCGGCTTCGTCGACGTCGACGCCGCGGTCCCGGGCTGCGAGTACCAGTGCACGCCCACCGGCGGCGGCGTCGAGACCTGCGACGGCGTCGACAACGACTGCGACGGCGCGGTCGACGACGGCAACCCCGGCGGCGGCGCCAGCTGCGGCACCGACACCGGCGTGTGCATGGCCGGCATGACCCAGTGCCAGAACGGCGTCCTGTTCTGCGTCGGCGCCACCAGCGGCGGCGCCGAGACCTGCAACAACCTCGACGACGACTGCGACGGCGCGATCGACGACGGCTACGACAAGCAGAACGATCCGCTGCACTGCGGCGGCTGCTCGCCGTGCAACCTGCCGCACGCGGTCGAGGGCTGCGCGCTCGGCGCCTGCACCGTCGCGTCGTGCGACTTCGGGTTCGTCAACCTCAACGGCACCGCCGCCGACGGCTGCGAGTACGGCTGCATCAACACCGGCACCGAGCGCTGCGACCAGACCGACAACAACTGCAACGGCACCGTCGACGAGGGCTTCAACACCGCCACCGATCCCGCCAACTGCGGCACCTGCGGCCACACCTGCGGGTTCGCCAACGCCGGCGCGCTGTGCGCCGCGTCGACCTGCGTGATGGGCGCGTGCAACCCCAACTTCTACGACATCAACGGCAACCCCGCCGACGGCTGCGAGTACGGCTGCGTCCGCACCAACGGGGGCGTCGAGGCCTGCGACGGCGTCGACAACGACTGCGACGGGCTGATCGACGACGGCAACCCCGGCGGCGGCGCCACCTGCGGCACCAACACCGGCGAGTGCACCGCCGGCACCACCACCTGCGCGTTCGGCGCGATCGACTGCGTCGGCGACGTCGGCGCGGCCGCCGAGACCTGCAACAACCTCGACGACGACTGCAACGGCGCCGTCGACAACGGCTTCGACAAGCTCAACGACCCGCGCTACTGCGCCAACTGCGCCGGCTGCAACCTGCCGCACGCGGTCGCCGGCTGCAGCGGCGGGGCGTGCACCGTCGCCGGCTGCCTGGGCGGGTTCGTCAACCTCGACGGCATCGCCGCCAACGGCTGCGAGTACGCCTGCACGTTCTCCGGCCAGGAGGTGTGCGACGGCGTCGACAACGACTGCGACGGGCTCGTCGACAACGCCGACCCGACGCTGATCCGCCCGGCCAACTTCTGCAAGACCGCCGGCGAGTGCGTCGGCACGACGCCGACCTGCACCGGCGCCACCGGCTGGGACTGCGTCTACACCGACCCCGACGTCGAGCGGCAGCCCAACGGCGATCCGGTGCTCGAGGAGTCGCGCTGCGACGGCAAGGACAACGACTGCGACGGCGGCGCCGACGAGGTCTACCCGCTCAAGGGCACCGCCTGCGGCGAGGACGGCACCTTCGGCACGACCCGCCGGCTCGGCGTCTGCCGCGGCACCGGCGCGCTGGTGTGCAACGCCGCGCAGAACGGCCTGCGCTGCAACGTCACGACGGCGGGCGCGACCGCGGTCAGCGAGACCTGCAACAACCGCGACGACGACTGCGACGGCCACACCGACGAGCCCTACGACTCGGGCGGCTTCACCGGCGTGCGCGACGTGACGGTCGGCCCGCTGACGGTCAACGGCGCGAGCGTCGTGATGTACCGCTACGAGGCCAGCCGGCCCGACGCCACCGGCGTCGGCCCGGGCATCGTCGGCAGCCGCGCGTGCTCGGTCGCCAACCGCGTGCCGTGGGCGACGGCGAACTTCGCCACCGTCCAGGCGGCGTGCGCGGCGGCCGGCATGCGGCTGTGCCGGGTGACGCGCAACGGCGCCGGCGTCGTGACCAGCGACGAGTGGGGTCGCTTCTGCGAGGGCGCGGCCAACCGCATCTACCCCTACGGCAACAGCTACGTCGCCTCGACCTGCAACGGCAGCGACTACGACCCGGTGGCCGGCGGGGTCAACGAGGATCAGGCGGTCGCGACCGGCGCGCTCGCGGGCTGCGTCTCGCAAGACTCGGCCAACGACATGTCCGGCAACCTCAAGGAGTGGGTCAACGACCCGCGCGTCGTGGCGGGCCAGACGGTCCACACGCTGCGCGGCGGGTCGTTCGACAACTACGCCAGCGGCATGACCTGCGACTTCGACCTGACCGTCGTGCCGACCAGCTACGCGTTCGCCAACGCCGGGTTCCGGTGCTGCTCGCTGGCCTGCACGGCAGGGCAGGTGGAGTGCGGCGGGACGTGCGTCAACACCGCCACCAGCAACACCAACTGCGGCGCGTGCGGCGTGACCTGCGGCGGCGGCCAGGCGTGCTCGAACGGCTACTGCTGCCCGACCGGCACGCGCGCCTGCGGCGACGTCTGCGTCGCCAACGCGACGCCCTGTCCGTGACGTGATCGCGCGTCCGGCGCGGGGCGCGAGGTCGTCGTCGTCGCGGGGTCATCGGTCCAGCCATCGATCCGCGGCATGCGTAGGTGATTGCGCACGCGGTGCGAGGTTACGCACGCGATCGTGCGAAACGGTGCCGATCTCGGATTTGATTCCGAGGGGTTGTCGCTGGCACACGAGGTGCTGAGGCTGACTCCAGCATGAAGAGCCATAGTGCTGCGGAGCGTCAGAAGGCGGTGCGGATCCTGGCCAAGTCGCTGTACCGCGACCTCACGGCGCAGGGCTTCGACGAGAAGCAGATCGTCTCGCTCGCGACCGAGCTGATCAGCGAGGTCACGCACAAGATGGCCACCGACGGCGGTCGCGAAGTCCACGCCGGCTGACGTCGCGCGGGGCGACCCCGCGCAGACCTTCGATCGAGGCGCGCGCTCCGCGCCCTCGTCGCGGCGGCCCCTGCGGGGGCCGCAGGCGTTTTCGGCGCGACGTGCGGCGGCGCGCCACGCGTCGCCCGCCGGGGTCGACAGCGGCGGCCCCAGGCGTTAGGGTGCGCGCGACTTCACCCACGGAGACTTCCATGGCCAAGGTTCGCGTAGGTATCAATGGCTTCGGTCGCATCGGTCGCGGCTTCGTCCGCTGTCTCGCCGACGCCCCGGGCACGTTCGATCTCGTCCTCATCAACGACCTCACCGACGTCGGCACGCTCGGGCACCTGCTCAAGCACGACTCGGTGCACGGCCGGTTCCCCGGCACGGTCACCAGCGAGGACGGCGCCCTGGTCATCAACGGTGACAAGGTGACGATCACCGCCAAGAAGGACCCGGCGGAGATCCCGTGGAAGGACCACGGCGTCGACATCGTCCTCGAGTGCACCGGCAAGTTCGTCGACAAGGCCGGCGCCGGCAAGCACCTGGCCGCCGCCAAGAAGGTGCTGATCAGCGCCCCGGCCAAGGACCCCGACGTCACGCTGTGCTGCGGCATCAACCTCGAGGCCTACAAGCCGGCCGAGCACCACGTCATCTCGAACGCGTCGTGCACGACCAACTGCCTGGCGCCGGTGGCCAAGGTGCTGCACGAGACCTTCGGGATCGTGTCGGGCATCATGACGACGATCCACAGCTACACCAACGACCAGCAGATCCTCGACCTGCCGCACAAGGACCTGCGCCGCGCCCGCGCCGCCGCGCTGTCGATGATCCCGACCACGACCGGCGCCGCCAAGGCGCTCAAGGAAGTGCTGCCGGCGATGGCCGGCAAGCTCGACGGCATGGCCATCCGCGTGCCGACGCCCAACGTCTCGCTGGTCGACCTGACCGCGCGCCTCGAGAAGAAGGCCAGCGTCAAGGAGGTCAACGACGCGTTCCGCGCCGCCGCCGCCGGCCCGCTCAAGGGCATCCTCGCGGTGTCGGACGAGCCGCTGGTGTCGTGCGACTACAACGGCGACCGCCACTCGTCGACCGTCGACGCCGCGCTCACCACCGTCGCCGGCGATCAGGTCAAGGTGATGGCCTGGTACGACAACGAGATGGGCTACTCGCAGCGCCTGTTCGACCTCGCGAAGTTCGTCAGCGAGCGGCTGTAGCCAGGAGGGCCTGTCGCCAGGCCCTCCCCCGCCGGGGGCACGCCCCGGCGGGGCCCCCACCCAAGACGCGAGACAAGAGAGATCGCCATGGCACTCCCCCACGGAATCGTCCACGTCGAGCAGCTGCCGGTCGAGGGCCGGCGGGTGTTCGTGCGCGTCGACCTCAACGTGCCGCTGACCAAGGATCGCAAGGTCAGCGACGACGCGCGCATCGTCGCGGTGCTGCCGACCATCCGCCACCTGGTGGAGCGCGGCGCGCGGATCGTGCTCGGGTCGCACCTGGGCCGGCCCGACGGCAAGGTCAAGCCCGAGTACTCGCTCGAGCCGGTCGCGGTGCGGCTGGCCGAGCTGCTCGCGGCCGACGTCGTCCTGGCCGACGAGCCGGTCGGCGACGGCGCGCGCAAGGTCGTCAGCGACCTGCGCGACGGCCAGATCGCGCTGCTCGAGAACCTGCGCTTCGACCCCGGCGAGGAGGCCAACGACGACGGGTTCGCCCGCCAGCTGGCCAGCTACGCCGACGTCTACGTCAACGACGCGTTCGGCACCGCCCACCGCGCCCACGCCTCGACCGCGGGCATGGTCCCGCACGTCGCGGTGCGCGGCGCCGGCTACGTCATGGCCAAGGAGATCGACGTGCTGTCGCGGCTCCTCGGTGACGTCGATCGCCCGTACCTGGCGATCGTCGGCGGCGCCAAGGTGTCGGACAAGATCGAGGTCCTCGACGCGCTGCTGGCGCGGGTCGACGTGATCGCGATCGGCGGCGCGATGGCCAACACCTTCCTCACCGCCCAGGGCAAGCAGCTCGGCAAGAGCAAGGTCGAGGCCGACAAGCTGTCGATCGCGCGCAACTTCCTGCGCAAGGCCAGCGAGGCCGGCAAGACCGTCATGCTGCCGACCGACGTCGTCGTGGCGACCGGCCTCGACGCCGACGCGTCCGAGGTGGTGTCGATCGACGGGGTGCCGGGCGACCTGATGGCGCTCGACATCGGCCCGGCCTCGATCGAGGCCTACCGCGGCGCGGCCCAGCGGGCGCGCACGGTGTTCTGGAACGGCCCGATGGGCGTGTTCGAGAAGCCGCGGTTCGCCGCGGGCACGGTCGCGGTGGCCCACGCGCTGGCGGCCAACAAGCTGGCGCTGACGGTGGTCGGCGGCGGCGACTCGGCGGCGGCGGTGGCCCAGGCCGGCGTCGCCGACCAGGTGACCCACGTCTCGACCGGCGGCGGCGCGTCCCTGGAGTTCATCCAGGGGCTCGAGCTGCCCGGCATCGCGGCGCTCGCCGTCAAGTGACCGGCGGCGGGGGCGTGCCGGCGCGGTCGCCGTGAAGTGAGCGGGCGCCAGCCGCGCGCGCCGGGCCGGTTGTCGATACAATTTGGTCCGTGGCCGCGCCGCGCCTGGTGATCTTCGACCCCGCGGGGCGGCTGGGGGACGTGGCCAGCCTCGCGACGCGGATCGGCGCCGCGCCCGCCGTGGTCGGCGCGGTGGCGCACCTGGCCGGCTTCGGCTCCGCGCCGGTGCTGGTCGGGAGCTCGGCCGCCGAGGCGCTGGCGGCCGCGACGCCGACCGGCGCCCGCTGGGTGCTCGGCGAGGGCGACAGCGCCGGCAAGGTGGCCTCGGCGGCGGTCAAGTGCGGCGCGGTCGGCGTGGCGATGGCGCCGCTGTCGCCCGAGGGGCTGACCTTGATCTGCGCGCCGCCGCCGGTCGCGCTGCCCGAGGTCGAGCTGGCCCGGGCGCGCAGCCTGATCGCGGCGTCGGTGCTCGACGGCAAGGGCGAGCCCACCGCCGACGGCCTCGCGCTGATCGCGCGGGCCTTCGCCGCCGACGACTGCGTCTTCTGGTGGCGCGAGGGCGACGGCCTGATCCCGTGGAGCACCCGGGCCAGCGCCGACGCCGACCAGGCCGCGCTCGGCATCGCGGCCCGGGTCGCGGCGGCCACCGGGTTGACGACGGTCACCACCGGCACCCACGCGCTCAGCGTGATCGCCGCGCCGCTGGCCACCGGCCCGCAGGAGGTCGGCGGCTTGATCGCGGTCGTCGCCGATCGCGCGCGGCGGTTCGGCGGTGCCGAGGTCGCCGATCTGCGGGCGCTCGCGACCCGGCTGCCGCGCGAGCTGGCGTTCCGCGCCGGCCACCGCCGGCTGGTCACCGATCACGAGCGGCTGCTGGCCAGCGCCGGCCAGGACCCGCTGACCGGCGCGCTGACCCGCCACGCCCTCGAGCAGGAGGTGGCCGCGGCGCTGTCGGCGGCGCGCGCGTCGAGCGAGCCGGTGGCGCTGGCGCTGATCGACGTGGTCGGGATGCGCAAGCTCAACCTCGAGCGCGGCCACCGCGTCGGCGACGAGGTGCTGGTGACGCTGGCGGCCCGGCTCAAGGCGGCGGCGCGGCCGCGCGATCGGGTGGCGCGGTTCGCCGGCGACGACCTGGTCGTGCTGATGCCCGACCTCGACGCGGCCCGCGCCGAGATCACCGCGGTCAAGCTGCTGGCGCGGATCGGGGCGGCGGTGCCGGCCAGCGACGGCGACGTGCCCCTGGCGCTGCGCGGGGCGGTGACCTTGCTCGGCGCTGGCGAGCGCTCGGGCGAGGCCGGCTTCGCGCGGCTGCGCGCGGCGGTGCGCGGCGCCCAGGCCGGCGCGATCGTCGTCGCCCGCGCCGCGTCGCGCGGCGAGACCGAGGCCGGCGCCGAGGTCGACGTCGCCGCCGGCGTCACCACCGGCACGACGCTGGGCGGCACGTACCGGATCCTCCACGAGCTGTCGCGCGGCGCGATGGGCGTGGTCTACCGCGGCGAGGATCTCGGCCTGGGCCGGCAGGTCGCGATCAAGGTGCTGCGCTCCGACCTGGCCAGCGACGCGCTGCTGGTGACGCGGTTCCGCGCCGAGGCCGCGATGCTGGCCTCGCTGCACCACGCCAACCTGGTGCAGGTCTACTCGCTGGGCGAGCACGAGGGCGACGTCTACTTCGTGATGGAGCTGGTCGAGGGCCAGTCGCTGGCCGAGGTGCTCGACGCGCAGCACGCCGCCGGCCAGTGGCTGCCGCTCGAGGCGATCGCCCAGGTCGTGCTGGAGATCGGCGACGCGCTCGACGCGATGCACGCGATCGGCCTGATCCACCGCGACGTCAAGCCGGCCAACGTGCTGCTCGATCGCGAGCGCGATCGCGCGGTGCTGGTGGACGTCGGCGTGGCCAAGCGCCGCGGCGACGACGTCGACGGCGCCGGCACCCCGGGCTACGCCGCGCCCGAGTCGTTCCTCGAGGGCGGCCGCGAGTCGCCCGAGACCGACGTCTACGGCCTGGCCGCGACGGTCTACTGCGCGCTCACCGGGCGCCCGCCGTTCGGCTCGGGCCAGCTGATGCAGGTGATCGCCCGGCAGCTGCACGAGCCGCTGCCGCCGGCGCGCGGGCTGCGCCCCGAGCTGCCGGTCGCGGTCGACGAGATCCTCGCCAAGGCGCTCGATCCCGCCGCCGAGAAGCGCTACGCGTCGGCCTCGACGTTCGCGATCGCGCTGGCCCGCGCGCTCGAGCGCGCGCCGCGGGTCGTGCCCGGCTCGCCCGAGGCGTCGACGACGGTCAAGCCCGAGGCGGTGCTGCGCCAGACCGAGCGGCTCGGCGCGTCGGCGCGCCCGGCCAGCGTGCAGTCGATGCAGTTCGGCATGGTCCGCGCCGCCCACTTCCGGGTCGGCGGACGGGTCATCGCCCACCTCGCGGGCGACGGCGCGGTGCGCGCGGTGGCCGACGGCGACCCGATGCTGGCGTCGGCGCTCAGCCCGTCGACGCCGGTGGTCGGCTGGCTGCCGCTCGACCTGCTGATCGAGCTGGTGCTGCGCGCCGAGCCCCACACCCGCAAGGCCCGCCCGCCCGACGGCGGCGAGCACCTGATGCGGGCGATCGGCCGCAGCACCGTGTCGGCGACGTTCGCCCGGTTCTTCGGCGCCGATCCGGCGACGCTCGGCGTGTCGGCGATGCTCGCGGTGTTGCCGTCGATGTGGAACCGCTACCACGGCTGGTGCCGGTGCACGCTCGGGCCGCGCTCGGCGGCCGGCGCCGAGGTGATCGTCGACGGCGAGGCGACGTCGCCGCTGGCGTGGTACCTGGTCGAGGCCGAGCTGGGCAAGGCGTGCGAGCTGGCCGGCGCCGCCAGCGTCGTCGTCAGCCGGCGGCCGGGCGACGGTCCGCGCCAGCAGCGCGTGCAGCTGGCGTGGTCGAGCGACGCGGTCGTGACCAACCGCGGGTGAGCGCGGTCAGGTGCCGGCCGCTTGGTCGAGCGCGCCGCGCACCCGCGCGGTCAGCACCCGCAGGTCGAACGGCTTGCGCAAGAAGTCGGCGGCCAGGACGCCGAAGCGCGCCAGCGCGTCGTCGGTGTAGCCCGACATGAAGATCACCGCCGCCGCCGGACAGCGCGGTCGCAGCCGCTCGACCAGCTCGGGGCCGCTCATCGCCGGCATCACCACGTCGGTCAAGATCAGCCGCACCCGCGCGCCGTGGCGATCGGCCAGGAGCAGCGCCTCGGTGGCGTTGGCCGCGACCAGCACCTCGTAGCCGGCGGTCGCGAGCACGCGCTGCACGACGCTGCGCAGCGCGGCCTCGTCCTCGACCACCAGCACGGTCTCGTCGCCGCGGTCGAGGCGGACCGGCGCGGTGCGGTGCGGCGGCGCCGGCGCGCGCGGGTCGCGGGCCGGCAGGAACACCCGGAACGTCGCGCCGTGGCCGGGCTCGCTCTCGACGGTGACCGCGCCGCCGCTCTGGCGGACGATGCCGTAGACCATCGACAGCCCCAGCCCGGTGCCTTTGCCGACGCCCTTGGTGGTGAAGAACGGCTCGAAGATCCGTTGCTGGGTGGCCTGGTCGATGCCGCAGCCGGTGTCGGCCACCGCCAGCTCGAGGTAGCGCCCCGGTGGCAGATCGACCGCGTGCGCGGCGGCGGTGTCGAGGTCGAGCTCGGCGGTGGTGATCGTCACGTGGCCGCCGCCGGGCATCGCGTCGCGGGCGTTGACCACCAGGTTCATCAGCACCTGTTCGAGCTGGCCGCGATCGACGGTCACCAGCGCCGCGGTGTCGACGTCGCGCAGCGTCAGCTCGACGTCCTCGCCGATCAGCCGCCGCAGCATCTTGGCCAGGCCGGCGACCAGCTCGGCCAGCGCGGTCGGCTCGGGGTTCAGCACCTGCTTGCGGCTGAACGCCAGCAGCTGCCGGGTCAGCCCCTCGGCGCGGTGGGCCGCTGCCAGCACCTCCTGCAGGTCGGCGCGCAGCGGGTCGGCGGCGTGCAGGTCGGCCACCGCGAGGTCGGTGTACGAGAGGATCACGCTGAGCAGGTTGTTGAAGTCGTGGGCGACGCCGCCGGCCAGGCGCCCGACCGCCTCCATCTTCTGGGCCGCGCGCAGCTGCTCTTCGGTCTCGCGCCGCGTGGTGAGATCGATCAGCACCAGCGTCATGCCCGGCTCGGGGTCGTCGATCGGGCGGCGGCGGCCACGGGCCCGCACCGTGCGCGGCTTGCCGGCGGCGTCGTAGATGCGCAGCTCGCGGGGCGGCGGCTCGACGTCGGCGCTCAGCAGCTCGCGCCACGCCGGCAGGTCATCGGGCGGGACCAGGTCGTCGACCGTGCGGCCGAGCAGCGCGGCCGGGGTGAAGCCGAACGCGGCGACCGCGCGGTTGACGAAGGTCAGCCGGTGGTCGAGGTCGGTGGCGAGCACGAGGTCCTCGAGATCGTCGACCAGCGCGCGGTAGCGGGCCTCGCTCCGGCGCAGCGCGGCCTCGGCCAGGTAGCGCTCGCTGACGTCCTGCTTGATCGCGACGTACCGCGAGATCTGGCCGGCGGCGTCGCGGACCGGCGTGATCGTCATCTCCTCGTGGTAGTGCGAGCCGTCCTGGCGGCGGTTGATCAGCTCGCCGCGCCACACCTGGCCGGCGGTGATGGTCTGCCACAGCGTCCGATAGAACGCCGGCGTCTGGCGGCCGGAGCTGAAGATCCGCATGTCGGCCCCGACCAGCTCGTCGGCCGGGTACCCGGTGAGCGCGACGAGCGCCGGGTTGACCCGCTCGATGACGCCGCGCAGGTCGGTGATGACGATCGCGTTGGCGGCGGCGTTGAGCGCCTGGGCCTGCAGCTCGAGCGCGTCGCGCGCGGCGCGCTGCTCGGTGATGTCGCGGATCGTCGACAGCGCGCCGGTGACCTCGCCGGCGGCGCCGCGCAGCACGGCCACGGCGACGTCGGTCCAGACCGTCCGCCCGTCCTTGGTGCGGTAGCGCTTCTCGAGCTGGGAGCGCTCGGGCGTGCCGCCGCCGAGGCCGGCGGCCAGCGCCCGCGACGCGGCGCGATCGGCCGGATCGGTCAGATCGTCGATGATCGACATCGCGCCCAGCTCCGCCGCCGTGTAGCCGGTCAGCTCGCACAGCCGGGCGTTGACCCAGCGCGGCCGGCCGGTCGTCAGATCGATCTCGGTGATGCCGACCGGCGCCAGCTCGATCAACGCCGCCAGGTGGCGCTCGCTGGCGATCCGGGCGGCGTCGGCGCGCCGCAGCTCGGTGATGTCGTGCAGCAGGCACATCGAGCAGGGCTCGCCGTCGATCTCGATCCGGCCGATGCTCAACAGGAAGTCGCCGACCTCGCCCGACTTGCGCCGCACCTGGAGCTCGATCGGCGTCGGGGTGTGGCCGCCGAGCGCGCGCAGGCGGAGCCGGTCGTGCGGATCGAGGAAGACCCCGAGCTGGTCGGGATCGCGACCGACCCACTCGTCGCGGCTCCACCCGAGCATGCGCACCAGCGACTCGCTCACGTCGGCCACCGTGCGGTCGCGGGTCCGGATGATCGCCATCCCCGCCAGCGACTGCTCGAACACCACCGCCAGGCGCCGCTGGCTCTCGCGCAGCGCCTCCTCGGCCCGGCGCTGCTCGGTGACGTCCTCGACGAAGGCCAGGTTGAGGGCGGCGCCGTCGGGCGCGGTCATGCGGGTGACGGTGACCCGGCCGGCGATCAGCGTCCCGTCGCCGCAGCGGTAGCGCTTGTGGATCGTCACCGACGGGACGGCGCGATCGAAGAGCTCGGGCGGGGTCTGGGCGACGTCTTCCGGGGGCGTGATGTCTCGCCACGAGCGCTGCTGCAGCTCGGCGCGCGAGTACCGGAAGATCCGGCACAGCGCCGCGTTGCCATCGACGAAGCGCCCGGTCGCGGGCTCGACCAGGGCGATGCCGACGCCGGCCTGCTCGAAGATCGCCCGGTGGCGGGCCTCGCTGGTCGCCAGCGCCAGCGCCAGGCGGCGCTGCTCGGTCAGCGTCTCGCCGAACAGCACGCAGCCGCCGATCGCGCCGCTGGCGTCGCGCCACGGGTACAGCTCCCACCGCACCCACTCGACCTCGCCGTCGGGGCGGACGAACGCCTCGCCGGCGGAGCGCTCGATCGCGCCGGCCAGCGCGCGCGCGTGCATCGCCTGCCAGTGCGGCGGCAGGTTCGGGAACACCTCGTCGTGGCGGCGCCCGACGAGGTCGCCGTCGGGCAGGTGACAGTCGGTGATGAAGCGTCGGCTCACCGCGAGGTACCGCATGTCGCGGTCGAACATGGCGATCGCCGCCGGCGCGTGCTCGACGAACAGCCGCAGCCGGTTCTCGGACTCGGCCCGGCCGCGCTCGGCCGCGCGCTGCGCGCTGACGTCCTCGGCGATCACGACGAACGTGCGCTCGTCGGGATCGGCGTCGGCGCCGGCGATCGTGACGTGGTGCCAGACCGCCCCGCCGTCCTTGCGTACCAGCTGCTTCTCGAGCACCACCGTCCCCAGCGCGCCGCCGGTCAGCGGCCCGTGCAGCGCCCGGTCGCTCGCCGCGTGGTCGTCGTGGGTGATGTCGACGAACGTCAGGCGCTGCAGCTCGGCCTCGGTGTAGCCCAGCGTGGCGCACAGCCGGGGGTTGGCGCGCCGGAACTCGCCGTTCGGTCCCATCAGCGCGATGCCGACCGCGGCCTGCTCGAACATCGCGCGGAAGCGGTGCTCGCTGGCGTGGAGCCGGGCCTCGGTGCGCTTGCGTTCGGTGATCACGTCGAACACCGCGACGAACTCGTCCGGGCCGGCGTGGTAGGCCGCGACCTCGAACCACTCGTCGAGCGCGGCGACGTGGTACTCGAAGCGCACCGGATCGCCGCCGCGCGCCACCGCGCCATAGCGCGCGAACAGCACGGGA
The DNA here is from genome assembly GCA_016794525.1 of Myxococcales bacterium. Taxonomy (GTDB): domain Bacteria; phylum Myxococcota_A; class Polyangia; order Haliangiales; family Haliangiaceae; genus UBA2376. Next base: position 23,759 of record JAEUJY010000022.1, on the reverse strand, counting down.
TCGTGGGCGCGGACGCCGTCGATCAGCTGGCTGACCAGGCGGCCGGGCGCGGCGTCGAGGCCGGTCTGGCGCGCGAACGCCTCGTTGACCCGCAGGTACTCCCAGTCGATGCAGCGGTCGCCATCGAAGATCGCCCGGCAGTGGGCGAAGCCGTTGCGCATGTGGTCGAACAGCTGGTCGTACCGCGCGGCCTGGGCGCGCCGCGCGGTGGCCTCGATGAGCGCTCGGAGCGCCAGGTCGATCACCGTCGCCGCGTCGCGCAACCCCGCGACCAGCGCAGGATCGGCGGCCAGCCCCGGGTGCTCGATCACCAGGGCGGCCACCATCAAGTCGGGGCAGTCCACGGGGAGCGCGGCGCGGTCGGCGTCGATCGCGAGATCGTTTGCCTGGTGGGCCTGGGCGATCAGGCCCGCCGCGGCGTCGCTGGCCTCGAGGGTTACCGAGGCAAAGCCGCAGGCGCGGAGATCATCGCCGACCTGGCGCAAGAAGCGCGCACAGGCGAGCCCGTCCTGGCGCGCGAGGTCCCTCCAGCCCCGCCGGGCGCGGGATAGTGCAGCGACGATCGGCTCCACACCGACCCGGCTTGCAAGCGTGGTGCCCGCGCTGGCGCGGTCGGCGCGGTGACGCCGTCGCGTGACGCCGCTGGCGGGCTGGGGGTAGAGTCGCGGCCGATGCGCACCCCGTTCGTCGTAGGCAACTGGAAGCTGCACAAGCACGTCGCCGATGCCCTGGCCCTGGTCACCGAGCTGAAGAACCAGCTGGCCGCGGTCAAGGGCGTCGCCGTCGGCGTGGCCCCGCCGTTCACGGCGCTGTACCCCGTGGCCAAGCGCCTGGAGGACTCGCCGATCGCGGTGGCATCGCAGGACTGCTACTGGGAGGAGAAGGGGGCGTTCACCGGCGAGGTGGCCCCCGGGATGCTCAAGGACGTCGGCTGCACCTGGGCCATCATCGGCCACAGCGAGCGCCGGCAGTTCTTCGGCGAGACTGACGACACCGTCGCCAAAAAAGCCCGCGCCGCGCTGGCCGCCGGCCTGGGCGCGATCGTGTGCGTGGGCGAGACCCTGGCCCAGCGCGACGCCGGCACGACCACCGCGGTGGTCGAGACCCACCTCGGCGCGCTGCGCGGCCTCGGCGTGGAGGTCGCCGACCGGCTGGTGATCGCGTACGAGCCGGTGTGGGCGATCGGCACCGGCCGGACCGCGACTCCCGGGCAAGCCCAGGAGGTCCACGCGTTCATCCGCGGCTGGCTCGGCAAGGAGCTCGGCCCGGCGATGGCGGCGGCGGTGCGGATCCAGTACGGCGGCTCGGTCAAGCCCGACAACGCCGCCGAGCTGATGCGCCAGCCCGACATCGACGGCGCGCTGGTCGGCGGAGCGTCGCTCCAGGCGGCCGACTTCGTCGCGATCTGCAAGGCCGCGCGCCCGAGCTGAGCGGCGTCAGGCCGGCGTGGCGGGGCTCGCCCGCACCAGCGCGTCGCCGACCCGCGCGGTCAGCAGCTTGAGATCGAACGGCTTGCGCAGGAACTCGCGCTCGAGCACCCCCAGCCGCGCCAGCGCGTCGTCGGTGTAGCCCGACATGAAGATCACCGCGATGTCGGGGTTGCCCTGGCGCAGCTCGTCGACCAGCGTCGGCCCGTTGGGGCCGGGCAGGATGACGTCCGACAGGATCAGCCGCAGCCGATCGCCGAGCAGGCGCGCCTGGGTCCGGGCCTCGAAGGCGTCGGCCGCGAGCGCCACCTCGTAGCCCGCGTTGGTCAGCACGCGGCGGATCACGTTGCGCAGCGCGACCTCGTCCTCGATGACCAGCACCGCGCCCTGGCCGCGCGGCACCCGCGGCGCCGGCCGCGCCGGCTCGTCGGCGTCGGCGCCGGTGTGGATGGGCAAGTAGATCCGGAACCGCGCGCCGTGGCCCGGCTCGCTGTCGACGGTGATCGCGCCGCCGCTCTGGCGGACGATGCCGTAGACCATCGACAGGCCGAGCCCGGTGCCCTTGCCGACGCCCTTGGTGGTGAAGAACGGCTCGAACACCCGGGCGCGCACGGCCTCGTCCATGCCGGTGCCGGTGTCGGCCACGCTCAGCTCGAGGTAGGGGCCCGGTGCCAGCTCCAGCGCGTGGGCGGTCGGCGCGTCGAGGTCGACCGCGGTGGTGGCGATCGTGACGCGGCCGCCGTCCGGCATCGCGTCGCGCGCGTTCACCGCCAGGTTCATGATGACCTGCTCGATCTGGCCGCGGTCGACCAGCGTCTGCGCGCTCGGGTGGTCGCGCTCGATGACCAGCTTGACGTCCTCGCCGATCAGGCGCTGCAGCAACCGCGCGATGCCGGTGACCAGGTCGTACAGGTCGCAGGGCTCCGGCGACAGCACCTGCTTGCGGCTGAAGGCCAGCAGCTGCCGGGTCAGGCCCTCGGCGCGCCGCGCCGCCGCCTGCACCTCCTTGAGGTCGGCGCTGAGCGGGTCCTCCTGGTGCAAGTCGGCGATGGCCAGGTCGGTGTACGACATGATCACGCTGAGCAGGTTGTTGAAGTCGTGGGCGACGCCGCCGGCCAGCCGCCCGACGGCCTCCATCTTCTGCGCGGCGCGCAGCTGCTCCTCGATCTCGCGGCGGGCGGTCAGGTCGACCAGCACGCCGGTCACGCCGACCAGGCCTCCGCCGGCGCGGATCGGCCGCAGCACGACGCGCACCGGGCGCGCGCGGCCGCTGGCGTCGACCGCGCGCAGCTCGCGCGGCGGCCGCTCGGCGCCGTCGGCGATCAGCGCCAGCGCGGCCGGGTGGTCGAACGGGAACAGGCGCTCGAGCACTGGCTGCCCGAGCAGCTCGTCCGCGGTGTAGCCGAAACTCTCGACCGCGCGGCTGACGAACGTCAGCTGCAAGGCGGCGTCGAGCGTGAAGACCACGTCCTCGAGGTTGTCGACCAGCGTGCGGTAGCGCGCCTCGCTGGCGCGCAACGCCTGCTCGGTCTCGCCGCGCGCGGTGGCGTCTTGCTTGATCGCCACCAGGTGCGTCACCGCGCCGGCGTCGTCGCGCACCGGCGTGATGGTCATGTCCTCGGTGTAGAGCCCGCCGTCCTTGCGCCGGTTCACCAGCTCGCCGTGCCACACCTGGCCGCTCAGCACGGTGTCCCACAGCGCCCGGTAGAACTCGGCGGACTGGCGCCCCGATCGGAACAGCCGCGGGTGGCAGCCGATCAGCTCCTCGGCGTCGTACCCGGTGAGCGTCGTCATGGCCGGGTTGCAGGCCATGATCGTGCCCTGCGGGTCGGTGATCATGATCGCGTTGGCCGCGGCGAGCAGCGCGCTGGTGTAGACCTGCAGCGTCGCCTCGCGCGCGCGACGCTCGGAGATGTCCTCGATGATCGCCAGCGTCCGGGTGAGCTGGCCGGCGGGGTCGCGGGTCAGGCACAGCGTCACGCTGACCCAGACCGTGTGGCCGTCCTTGTGCACGTAGCGGCGCTCGCCGCGGTGGCTGCGCAGCTCACCCTTGAGGAGCCGCCGCATCGCCACCTCCAGCTCGGCGCGATCGTCGGGGTGGGTGAGCTGGTCGACCACCGAGATCGAGCACAGCTCCTCGGCGGTGTAGCCCGTGATCGCGCACAGCTGCGCGTTGACCCGGGTCATCCGCCGCGCGATGACGTCGCCCTCGGCGATGCCGATCGGCGCGAGCGCGAACATCGTCGCCAGCCGCTCCTCGCTGGCCCGCAGCGCGTCGATCGCCGCGCGCGCCGAGGTGACGTCCTCGAGCAGCCCGAACAGCCGCGGCGGACGGGGCGCGTCGAGGCGCGTCACCGTGAGGCGCGCCCACCGCTGCTCGCCGCCGGGGTGGTGGTAGCGCAGCTCCCGCGTCAGGGTCCGCGCCGTCCCGGCCACGATGGGCGCCAGGAACGCGTGGATGCTGGCGATGTCCTCGGCCGGGGTCACGTCGCTCCACCCGAGCGCGAGCAGCTGCGCGCGGGTGCGCCCGAGGGTCTCGCACAGCTGGTCGTTGACGGTCAGGAACCGCCCGCTGGTCGGGTCGACCATCGCCATCCCGATGCCGGCCTCCTCGAACACCGCGCGGAACCCGTCGGGCGTCGTCCCGACGGGCACGCGCGCCCGCAGGCCGAGCGCGATGACGTCGCGGAGCTCGCGCAGCGCCGCCTGGACCTCGTCGCTCGGCGGCACGCCGGCGATCGTCAGCGCGCCGGCGACGCCGTGGCTGGGCAGGGGGAGCGAGACCACGTCATCCCCGGGGACGATCGCCGCCGCGTCGGCCGGCTGACGGAGCTCGCCGACCTCGAGCAGGACCGGCCCGAGCCCGCACGCGCCGAGCTCGTGGATCGCGAGGGTCGCGAACTCGAGCGGCGAGTCGCTGCCGGGGGCCGCCAGCAAGCGCCGCCGCGCGGTCCCGAGCCGAGGCAACAGATGATCCGCGACGCGAGACTCCACGCGGATGGCAAACAGCAAGCACGGTGCCAGGCCGGGGGCCCGCATGGCGGCGAAACGGCGCCGGGCGGGCCCATGGCGGATGCAGGTGCTGCGGCGCCTCGTGCAGGAACTGCGCGGTCGGGGAGTGGCGGCCGCCGCGAGGCTCGGCCGCGATGCGAGATCAGGCCGCGGCGGCGTCGATGGTCCGGATCAGGTCGGCGCGCCAGGCGGCGATCTCGCCGGCGCGCGGCATCGCGGCGACGCCGATCACGACGTGCTGGAACTCGACGCGGTCGCTCCAGGCGCGGAAATCGATCGCGCCGGGGCCGGGCGCGATCGTCGCGGCGTGAGCGTCGGACCACAGCTGCGAGCCGTTGAAGTAGTAGGGGGGCAGCGCCGGCGTCAGCGGCGTCATCAGCGCGGCGTGGTCGCGGGCGAAGCGCTCGCACCAGCCGCGGATCGCGGCGCTGATCGCGTGGCCGCGGGTGCGCGCGCTCCGGTGCCAGCGCGCCAGGTGCGGCGGCATGCCGTCGACGTGCGGCTGGGTCGCGGGCAGGTCGCGGCGCGCGCCGTTGCCGGGCGCGAGGTCGAAGCCGTGGCGCACCGCCAGCCGGAACTCCCAGCCCGGGCCGGCGCCGGCGAGGTCGTCGGCGGCGACGCCCGGCGGGAGCATCAGGTAGACGTCGTCGTTGGCGTGGACGCCGGCGATCGGCTGGGCGAAGGTCGGCCCCGGGCCGATCAGCCCGCCGGTGCGCGCGAGGTCGACGAAGTCGCCGATCGGCCCGACCGTGGCCGTCGCCGGCGTGGCCAGCGCCAGCGCCGCGTCGGGCTGGAAGTAGATCGTGTGGTCGAACGCCGCGGTGGCGGGCAGGTCGTCGCCGTGGACGTGGGTGGTCGGCACGTACAGCGCGGTCGGATCGCGGCGCGGGAACGTCAGCGCGATCGGGTGGACGCGCTCGCGGCGCACGCTGGCGAGCTGCACCACCGCGTACGACCAGCCGTCGCGCCCGCGGGTGACCGCGGCCCGCGCGGCTGGTGACAGCCGGAACTGCGGATCGAGGCGATCGAGATCGGCGGCGGTCGGCGCGAACGACGCGACGAACGCGCCGACCTGGTGGACGATCAGGGGGGCGGGCGGCGGCACCGGGCCGCGTCCCACCGCCTGCGGCGCGAAGCCGAGCGTCAGCTCCAGCGCCGGGAACGCCCGGTCGAGGTCGTCGAACAGCGTCGGATAGCGGGCCAGCGACACGAACTCGACCGCGTCCTCGCCGCAGCCCGCCGGCGTCGGCAGCGGCAAGACCATCGCGGTCGGGGCTTGCAGCTCCACCTCCATCGCGTAGATCAGCGCCTGGCGCCCGTCGGCGCGATCGCCGACGAAGATCCGCGTCGCCCCGACGTGGCGCACGCCGCGCGAGAAGATGCACATGCGGCGAGCGTAGCTCAGCGCGCCGGGCGCTGGCGGTCGATCGCGACCGCGGCGCCGACGACGACCACCAGCGTGGCGGCGACGGTCACGAGCAGCGCGTCGATCGACGACGGCGGGGTGCCGACGGTGGCGGCGACGAAGCCGCCGGCCAGCACGAGCGCCAGGCCCGGCCAGCCCCAGCGGCCGATCGGCCCGGTGGCGCGGGTGGCGCGCGTGTAGAGCGCGGCGCCGATCGCGAACATGCCGAGCTCGACCGCGAGCGTGCCCGGCACCGAGCGCCACAGGCCCAGGCCGTAGCGCGCGCTGCCGGGCCACAGCGGCATGTCGTGATCGTGGGCGATCCAGTCGAGCAGCCAGTGCGCGACGACCAGCGCGGCGCCCACGACCGCGCCGCGACGATCGCGGGTGAGCGCGAGGTAGCCGAGCGCGAACACCAGCGCCCAGCCCAGCGCGAACAGGAGGCTGTGCGAGTACGGCATGTGCTCGAGCACCAGCGGCGACGCCGCGAGGTGGCCGCGCTCGAGGTGCGCCCGCTCGACGCCGGTGGCGACGAACACCGGCCAGGCCAGGTCGAGCACCTGCGGCGCGATCAGCAGCGCCGGCAACGACGCGCGCGGCGCCAGCGGCTTGGCCGCGAGGCCGGTGGCGAAGTGGCCCAGGAACATGCGCCCGACGGTACACGACCGCGCGGCGCGCCGCGTACGATGCGGCCATGGCACCGCCACCTTCGACCGACTGGCGCGAGCGGCTCGACCCCGACGAGGCGACGCGGCACGCCGAGCAGGCCCGGGGCCTGACCGCGCTGCAGGCCGCGCGCACGGCCAAGCACGGCGCCGGCCGCGCGCTCCATCGCAAGGGCGTGCTCGGGCTCGCCGCGGCGCTCACGGTGAAGGACGGCCTCCCCGCGCCCGCGCGGCACGGGCTGTTCGCCACGCCCGCGACCTACGCGGCGTGGGTGCGGCTGTCCAACGGCGGCCCCGACGTGAAGGCCGACCGCCACCCCGACGTCCGCGGCTTCGCGCTGCGGGTCAACGGCGTCAGCGGCGACGCCGCGCTCGGCGGCGCGGCGAGCCACCAGGACTTCGCGCTGATCAACGCGTCGAACTTCGGCTTCGCCGACAGCGCGCGGTTCCTCGGCCTGGTGCAGGCCGCCGCCAAGGGGCCCCTGGCGCTGGTCGGCTGGGCCTACCGCAGCTACGGCCTCGGCAAGATGTTCGGCGAGCTCAAGCGCCTGAAGGCGTCGGTCGAGCGGCGCTTCGACGGCTACGCGGCCCACGCGTTCCACAGCGCCGCGCCGATCGCCTGCGGCCCGTACGCGGCGCGCGTGCGGCTGACCCCCGACGCGCCGGTGTCGCACGCCGACGCCAAGGGCGAGTACGGCGCGGCGATGGCCAAGACCGTCGCCGCCGGCCCGCTGACCTACACGCTCGCGCTGCAGTTCTTCGTCGACGAGGCCACCACGCCGATCGAGGACGCGTCGCGCGACTGGTCGGAGGACGTCGCGCCGTTCGTCGACGTCGCGACGCTGACGATCGCGCGGCAGGACGTCGCGGCGGCCGACGGCCAGGCGCTGGCCCAGCGGATCGAGGCCACCGTCTTCGATCCGTGGCAAGCGCTGGCGGCGCACCGCCCGCTCGGCGAGGTGATGCGCGCGCGCAAGGTCGTCTACCTCGCGTCGCAGCAGGCCCGCGCCGCGCAGCCGGCGTGAGCCGCGCGCCGCTGCGTCACGCGCCGGGGAACGGGATGTAGCCGTCGTCGGCCGCGATGGTCGGGAAGCGGCGGGCGATCCAGTCGAGGCGGGCCTGATCGAGGCGGGCCTTCGAGCTGGCGACGAAGTTCCACAGCAGGTAGCGCGGGCCGTCGAGCGGCGCGCCGCCGAATAGCGCGACCCGGGTCGCGGTGCGCGCGTGCAGCGTCGCCGGCGCGTCGGGCGTCAGCACCGCCAGCTCGTGGGGCAGGAGCGGCGCGGCCTCGCCGTCGATCGCCAGCTCGCCGTCGACGACGTACAGCGCGCGCTCGGGCTGGAACGCCGGCACGTCGAGCGTCGCGCCGGCGGCGAGCTCGGCGATCACGTAGGTCAGCGGCGACCACACCCGCACCGGCGACGCGACGCCGGCCCACGCGCCGAGCAGCACCCGCAGCCGCGCGCCCGGCAGGTCGAGCACCGGCAGGGTCGCGCCCGGCGCGTGCTGGAACGACGGCGGATCGTCCTCGTGAGCCAGCGGCAGCGCCACCCAGATCTGCAGGCCGTGCGAGGTCGACGTGACGCCGACGCGATCGGCCGGCGTGCGCTCGCTGTGGACGATGCCGCGCCCCGCGGTCATCCAGTTGACGTCGCCGGGCACGATCCGCTGCGCGGTGCCGAGGCTGTCGTGGTGCAGGATCGCGCCGTCGAACAGGTAGGTCACCGTCGCCAGCCCGATGTGCGGGTGCGGCGCGACCCCGCCGTCGGCGCGACCGACCTCGGCGTGGGGGCCGAAGTGATCGAGGAAGCAGAACGGCCCGACGAACCGCCGCTCGCGCCGCGGCAGCGCGCGCGCCACCGGCAGCGCGTCGGCCATCGCCGGCTTCGCGGTCAGGCGCAGCTCGACGACGGTCACCCGCGACCTAGCGCCGGCTCTTCTTGCGCGCGGCCTTCTCGGCCTTGCGCTTGTCGCGCTTGTCGCGCTTGTCGGCGAGCTTCATCGCGCCGGGGACGTTCTTGGTGCCGGGGGCGGTGTAGCCCTTGGGCGCGCCGGGGACCTGGCCGCCGGCGCCGCCGAGCAGGCCGCCGCCGGGCATGCCGGGGAGGCCGCCGGGCAGGCCGGCCGGCATGCCGCCCTCGGCGCCCATGATCGCGCCGAGGTCCATGTTCGCCAGCTTCTTCATCTGGCTGAACTGCTTCATGCCGGGGATCTTGCCCATCAGGCCGGTCGACGCGCCGAGCTGCACCATCATCTGGCGCATCGTCGCGAACTTCTGCAGCAGCTCCTTCACCTCGGTCTCGGCGCGGCCCGAGCCCTTCGAGATGCGGCGGACGCGGCCGGGGTGGAAGTCGGCGCGGCGGCGCTTGGCCTTGTGGCCGGCGGTCGCGGTGAACTCCTCCCACGACGTCGTCACGAACACCTCGGGGGTGGTGCGCTCCTCGAGCGTCATCGAGCTGATCATCGCCTCGATCTTGACCAGCTCCTTGTCGTCGAGGTTGACGCCCTCGGGCATCGAGCCGCCGAAGAACGGCAGCTTGTCGAAGAGGTCCTTGAGCGACCCCATCTTCTGGATCATCTTGATCTGCTCGAGGAAGTCCTGCATGTCGAACTTGCCTTTGAGCATGCGCATCGCATCCTCTTCGGCCTTTTCGGCATCCACCACCTGCTCGAAGTCCTTGACCAGCCCGACGATGTCGCCCATCCCGAGGATGCGCGACGCCAGGCCCTCGGGCCGGAACTCCTCGAGCTTGTCGAGCGACTCGCCCATGCCGAGGAACTTGATCGGCTTGCCGGTGATCTCCTTGACCGACAGCGCGGCGCCACCGCGGGCGTCGCCGTCGAGCTTGGTCATGATCACGCCGTCGAGGTTCAACCGCTTGTTGAACGTGTCGGCGACGTTGACCGCGTCCTGGCCGGTCATCGAGTCCAGGACCAGGAAGATGTTGGCGGGCTGCACGCCCTTGTCGATGTCCTCGAGCTCCTGCATCAGCGGCTCGTCGATCGCGAGCCGGCCGGCGGTGTCGAAGATGATCGCGTCGCAGCCCTGCTTGGCGGCGAACTCGATCGACTCCTTGCAGATCGTCACCGGGTCGGCGCCCGGGATCGAGAACACCGGGATGCCGAGCTTGCCGCCCAGCGTCTTCAGCTGATCGACGGCGGCCGGGCGGTAGACGTCGGCGGCGACCAGGCAGACCTTCTTGCCGTGGGTCTTGTCGAGGAAGCGCGCGAGCTTGCCGCAGCTGGTGGTCTTGCCCGAGCCCTGGAGGCCGACCATCATGAATCCAGTGGCGCCCTTCTTGGCCCACTTGAGTTCGGTGTCGACCGGGCCCATCATCTTGGTCAGCTCGTCCTGGCAGATCTTGATGAAGGCCTGCTCGGGCGTGATGCGCTGGACGCCGTACTCCTCGGACCGCGCCTTGAGCTTCACCTGCTCGCCGCGGGCCGCCTCGCGGACCCGGTCCATGAAGCGCTTGACCACGCGGAACTCGACGTCGCCCTCGAGCAGCGACAAGCGGACGTCGCGCAGGGCCTCGTCGATGATGGCGTCGTCGAGCTCGGCCTTGCCGGTCAGGCGCTGCTTGGCAGCGCGGAAGCCTTTGGAGAGGGTCTCGAACATGGCGGTGGGGAGCTATACCACAGGGGCCCCGGGGCGGCGGCCGGCGCTGAATGGAACCGCGGGGCCCGGCGTCTGTCGTATAAGCATGCCGATGCGCGCCGCCCTGGCCCTGGCCATCGCGATCCTCGCCGCCGCCGTGGCCCCCCGGGGCGCCGCGGCCGACCCGACGCTCCCGTGCGAGCGCGCCGCCGACGACGTCATCGACGTCGACGGCATGATCGACGACTGGAAGGGCGTCAAGCCGACCCGGGCCGGCGGCGCCGACAAGGACGCCAGCTTCGACCTGCGCTGCCTGGTGACCGGCACGACCGCGTGGATCGTCGTCGACGTCCGCGACGAGCACGTCATCCGCGGCAGCAAGGCCGACGACCGCCTGGACCTGACGCTGGGCGCCGGCAAGCCGCTCAAGCTGACGCTGTACCCCGGCGTCGACAAGCTGGCGCCCAAGCGGACGCTGGGCGGCAAGGCGGTGCCGGGCTGGCTGGCGGTCGAGGACACGCTGCAGCCAGCCGGCTGGTCGGTCGAGCTGGCGGTGCCGCTGGCGAAGATCCCGGGCTGGGGGCCGAGCGTCGCGACCCTGGCGCTGACCGCCACCCTGTCCGACGGCGACATCCCCAAGGGCACCGCGGCCGAGCACACGATCGACTGGGCCGGCCACCTCGGCTTCGCCGGCAAGACCGACCTGCTCGCGACGTTCCTGGCGGCGGCCAAGCTGCCGGCCTCGGCGGTGACCTTCGACGCGACGGCCGACGTCGATCCGTCGCTGCCGGGCAAGGAGCGGGTGGTCGCGGCCGGCGATCGGATCGCGCTCCTGACCGATCAGTTCGCGTTCGTGCAGCTGCCGGTGGCGCGCGCGCTCGACGTGCTGAAGGTCGAGCTGCTCGATCTGCGCGGCGACGCCAGCCGCGTCATCGCGGCGCGGCTGCGCCAGCGCGGCGGCGGCGGCGTGCGCGACCTGGTGATGCTGTGGACCGCGCACCACGGCCAGCTCGACGCCATCGGCGCCTTCGAGATCGGCAAGGAGGAGGGCGATCGCCGCCTGACCTCGACGTGGAAGGTGGTCGCCGGCAAGCCGTGGGCGAAGTCGACCGGCAACGCCAAGCGGGTGATCGAGGTGCGCGCGCAGCCGGCGGTGGGCTGGGACGAGGACAGCTACCAGGAGGCGCCGGCCCCCGACGCCGAGCCGATCGCCGTGCCGTGGGACGACGACCGCGTCGGCGCGGTCTTGTGGATCGGGCCCGACGGCCACCTGGCCGCGGCGCCGATCAAGCGCTGACCGCGGCGCCGCCGGGTGCGCTATCGTCGTGGTGTGCGGCGGTTGCTGGCGATCCTCGGGCGTCCGTTCGGGCGCCGCCGCGAACGCGGCGCCGCCGGCGGCCCGTACTTCGTCGAGGTCGACGCCGACGCGCTGGCGCGCGGGCTGACGGCCTGGGCGTGGCTCGGACTCGAGGGCAGGCGGCCGATCCGGGTGACCGCGTTCGGCGGCGTCTTCTTCGCCGGTGCCGACGGGGTCTGGTTCCTCGACCCCCTCGACGGATCGCTGACGCCGGTGTGCGCCGCCGAGACCGAGCTCGACGCCAGCCTGGTCGGGGAGGACGCCGAGGATCAGTACCTGCTGGCGCCGTTCGTCGATCGGGCCCGGCGCGAAGGGCTGCGCCTCGGCCCCGGCGAGGTGTACCAGTTCAAGATCGCGCCTGCGCTCGGTGGTCCCATCGCGTTCGCGAACATCGAGCCGGCGAGCCTGGTCGTGGCGCTGTCGGTGACTGGCGCGCTGCACGCGCTCGCGCAGGCGGCGCCGCCGGGGACCGCCGTGGTCGGCGTGGCGGTCGATGGCGTGGTGCCCGAGGCCGATGGCGCGAGCGAGCCGCCGGCGGACGAGCGCTAGGTCCGCGGGCGGCGTGCCAATCGCCAGCGCCGCTCGCGACTTCGGAGATCGCCAGAAATCGTGTTTGACAATCTGGAGCGCGCCGTCTATCTAGTCGGCAGCGTCACGATCGGTCGTTCCGTCAGTGGACCGGTGCATGGCGAGGGGTGGCGGGGTTGGGAACGCAGACTGCATCGAACGAAGGACGGAACCGTCGTGCCAAAAAACTCGCCTACGATCTAGCTGACGCGCGCTGACGCTCGTCGAGCCCAGGCCCCGCACGGGCCCGGGTGCGAGCCGCTGGCCGCCGCGCCGGCGCACCCGCGGTCGGGTGTGCTGGTCGCGTCGCGGCCGCGTCGTGCCGCGTCGTGCCACGTCGCGACCCGCGCGAGCGCCGCGATCGCGCCGAGCACGCCAGTCCGTACTGGCCTGCTTCGGCGTGGCCGCGCGGAGCGCGCCTGAACGAACTGACTTGCTTGGAAGGCTCCATGAAGCCGTTGCGAAAGAGTGATCCCATGAACGAGACCCAGCAGAAGCGAGACCTGGTCCTGCCCCCCGGCGGCTACGCCTACATGCAGGACGTGACCAAGGGCGTCGTGAAGACGTACACCGGCCCGACGGTGATCAACCCGACCGCGCAGGAGCGGCCGGTGGTCTTCGACGCGGCCTCCGGCACGTTCCGCGGCGCCGCGTCCCTCGAGGAGGCGATGCGCATCGCCCCGGTCGCGGCCGAGGGCCACTACATCATCCTGCGCAACCCGGCGCGCGGGAACAAGCACCCCGACGAGGGCAGCGCGCAGCCCAGCGCCGAGCAGGAGATCGGTCGCACGATCATCGTGCCCGGCCCGGCGACGTTCGCGCTGTGGCCCGGCCAGTCGGCCGAGGTCGTCGAGGGCCACCACCTGCGCTCGAACCAGTACCTCTTGGTGCGCATCTACAACGAGGACGAGGCGCGCAAGAACTGGAGCCAGGCGGTGGTCAAGCCGGCGGTCGCCGACGGCGACGGCGCCGGCCCGCAGCCGGTGACCAAGGCGCCGCCGCCCGACCTCACCGTCGGCAAGCAGCTGATCATCCGCGGCACCGAGGTGTCGTTCTACATCCCGCCGACCGGCGTCGAGGTCGTCGCCGAGGCCGGCGAGGGCAAGTACGTGCGCGAGGCGCTGACCCTCGAGCGGCTCGAGTACGCGATCCTGGTCGACGAGAACGGCAAGAAGCGGTTCGAGGTCGGCCCGCAGGTGGTGTTCCCGCTGCCCAGCGAGCGCTTCGTCGAGGCCAAGGACGACACCGGCCGGGCGAGCAAGAAGTTCCGCGCGGTCGAGCTCAACGAGATCCAGGGCCTGCACATCAAGGTCATCGCCGACTACGTCGAGAACGGCGTGCGGCACCGCGCCGGCGACGAGCTGTTCCTGACCGGCAAGGACACCGCGATCTACTTCCCGCGCGAGGAGCACTCGGCGATCAAGTACGACGGCAAGGCCAAGCACTTCGCCACCGCGATCGCGGTGGGCGAGGCGCGCTACGTCATGGACCGCCTGACCGGCGCGATCCGCACCGTGCGCGGCCCGGCGATGTTGCTGCCGGACCCGCGCACCGAGGTGATCGTGCGGCGCGCGCTGGGCGAGCGCGAGTGCGCGCTGTGGTACCCGGGCAACGCCGAGGCGCTGGAGTACAACCGCGGCCTGCGGGCGCTCCTGCACAACGTGCCGACCACCCGCCAGGGCGTGCTGTCCGAGGGCGACGTCGAGCGCGGCGGCCGGGCCCGCGGGCCGGTCAAGGGCGGCGGCGCGCCCGCGCCGCAGGCGGCGATGGAGGCCAGCCGGGTCAGCGGCGATCAGGCGCTGGTGGCCGACGAGTTCTCGCGCGCCAGCACGTACACCCAGCCGCGGACGATCACGCTCGACAACCGCTTCCAGGGCGCGCCGCAGATCGCGCCGTGGACCGGCTACGCCGTGCTGGTCATGTCCAAGACCGGCAAGCGCCGGGTCGAGGTCGGCCCGGCGACGGTGCTGCTCGACTACGACGAGAGCCTCGAGGTGCTGGCGCTGTCGACCGGCGTGCCCAAGAGCCGGGCGCGGGTGATCGAGACGCCGTACCTGCGGATCGCCGGCAACCGGGTCGCCGATCGGGTCGAGGTCGAGACCCTCGATCACGTGCGGCTCGAGGTCGACCTGGCCTACCGGATCGACTTCGAGGGCGACCCGCTGCGGTGGTTCGCGGTGGCCGACTACGTCCAGCTGGCGTGCGACCACGTCCGCTCGCTGCTCAAGGGCCACGCCCGGGGGCGCAAGGTCGAGGAGCTGTACGCGACCGCGGCCGATCAGATCCGCGACGTCGTGCTCGGCGCCGCGGTCGACGGCGCGCGGCCGGGGCTGGCGTTCCCGGCCAACGGCATGCGGGTGATCGACGTCGAGGTCGATCGGGTCGCGCTCGGCGATCCGGCGATCAAGGCGCTGCTCGAGGAGGCGCAGCACCAGGTCGTGCGCACCAACATCGATCTGTCGAACCAGCGGCGTGGCCTCGAGGCCACCCGCCAGCGCGAGCAGCTCGATCGCGAGGAGGCCGAGGTCAAGGCCGCGACCGCCAAGCGCCACGACGAGCTGACCCGCGAGCTGGCGGCCAGCGAGCTGGCGACGGCGCTGGCGCGGATCGGCAACGCGCTGCGCGAGGCCGCCGAGAAGCAGCGGCTGGCCGCGGCCGAGCAGGCGATCGAGGAGGTGAAGTTCGACCACCGGCTGGCGCGGGTGAAGCGCGAGCGCGACCAGGAGGTCGCGTGCCTGACCGCCGAGCAGGCGGTGCGGGTCGACCTGCTGCGCGCCGAGGCCGAGACCGCGGTGCAGCGGTTCGCCGCGGTGTCGGGCAACCTCAGCGAGGCGCTCTTGGTGCTGTCGCGCAACGAGACGCTGGTCAAGGTGGCGCAGGCCTGGGACGCGCAGAAGCTGGTCGAGGGCGAGGCGCTCGGCGACACGCTCGAGCGGCTGTTCCACAACACGCCGCTGCGGCCGCTGATCGACAAGCTGGTCGCGCGCTAGAAGCGCCCTACCAGGCCAGCGTCCGCCGCGCGCTGGCCGCGGTCGAGCCGGCGGCGGCGGCGGCCTCGGCGGCCGGCGAGCGGCGCGGCGCGCGCGAGCGATCCTCGAGCGCGTCGGCCGGCAGCCGCTGCAGCCACGGGCCGTCCTGCTCGGCGGCCTCGACGGCGTGGGCGGCGAAGGTGTGGCTCATCAGCGACGCGACGAACAGCCCGGCGCGGTGCGGGGCGAGCCCGAGGTCGAGCACCAGCGCGGCGATCGCGATGACGATGTTGGGCTCGACGCCGTGCGCGGCGCGCAGCGCGCGGACCACCTGCTCCATCAGCCGCCAGCCCGGCCGGCGCCGCGCCGGATGGTTGGCGAGCAGGCGGTACATGCCGAGCAGGCGCTCGTCCTGGGCGCGGAACGGCACGCCGAAGCCGCCGATCCGGCCGCGCTCGGCGGTGTGGGCGGCGACCGCGGCGGCGACCGCCTCGTCGGTAGGATCGGCGCCGACCCGGGCGCGGATCCACGCCAGCGACGCGGCGGCGCCGGCGGTGACGCCGGGGCCGAGCTGCTGGCTGCCGGTGCCGAGCTGCGCGCCGAAGTAGCCGGCGTAGGCGTCGCCGTACGACGCCAGCACCCGGGCGAGCTTGAGCGGCCACACCCGCGCGTCGGGCGAGGTCAGGCACAGCGAGATGACCCGCAGCACCTCGCGGTCGCCGTCGGTCAGGTCGCACAGGCCGTGGGCGCGGGCGGTGAGATCGATCTGCGAGGTGACGGTCGCGGCGAGCGCGCCGAACACGGCGGCGCCGCAGTAGCGGTTGTCGTCGGTGCCGATGTGGCCGGCGCGCTGCGTCGGCCGCGGGGGGCGAGAGGCGGTGGTCACGGCGCGGCTCCTTCGTGGTCGGTGTACTGGAAGTCGGGCAGGCGGGCGGGGTAGCCGCGGACGTCGCCGATGCGCACGGCGGCGGCCTCGGCCATGACGGCGGGGAGCCGCGCCCACACCAGCACGGTCTCGAGGACCACCGGCCCGCGCAGCCCGAGGCGATGGAGGATGGCGTGGCCGCACGCGACCCGGCCGATCGGCGCGTCGGGCAGCCCGCGATCGGCGCCGAACCAGCTCCGCAGCTGGCCGTCGAGCCAGCGCCGGGCCGCCTGGGCCTCGAGCGACTCGGGAGACTCGGTCGGCACCAGCGCGCACGCCGGCACCGCGCCGGTCGGCGCGTCCAGCCACGCCCACCACGGCGCCATCGCCGCGCGCTCGGCGCGGGCCTGCTCGCCGAGCCCGACCGCGGTGATCGCGATCGTCGCGGCCGGCGGCGCGCCGGCGATCCGCGCCAGCCCGGCGGCGTGGGCGGGAGCCTCGCCGATCGCGACCGGCGCCAGGAGCACCATCGCGACGTCGAACGCGGCCCGCTCGGCGGCGGTCGGCAGCTCGCCGCGCAGCACCAGCCAGGTCACGTCGACCGCGCCGTAGAAGCGCGCGAGGTCGCCGGCGACCGCGTAGCCGTGCAGCCGCGGCTCGGCGCCGGGGCTGACGACGTGGGCCGCGAGGCGCTCGGGCCACGCCTCGCGATCGAACGGGCCGACGTACGTGGCGGCGGCCGGCGCGTCGCCGGCGGCGGGCGTGGCGGGCGTGGCGGGCGTGGCGGTCAGCGCCATCGGCGGCAGCTCGAAGGGATCGACGATCATCGGGAGGCTCCTTGGGACGACAGGCTCTTGATGCGCAGCGCGAGGATCGGGGACGGCACGCTGGGGTCGACGCGGACGTCGATCACCACCGGGCCCGGGGTCGCCAGCGCGGTGGCCAGCGCCGCGGCCAGCTCGGCCTCGGTGTCGACGGTGAGGCCGACCGCGCCCTGGCTGCGCGCGAACGCGGCGAAGTCGGTGCGCGGCAGCTGGGTCTCGACCGGCGTCATGCCCAGCGCGCCCATGCCGTGCTGGTTGAGCCCGAGCTGCGCGTCGTTGAGCACCAGCCACACCACGTCGGCGCGGTACGCGACGGCGGTGTTGATCTCGTTGTTCATCAGCATCGCGCCGTCGCCGACCACCGCGACCGCGCGCCGGCCGCTGGCCAGCGCCGCGCCGACGCCGCCGGTCGTGAAGTGGCCCATCGACCCCCACGCGGCGCTGGTGCGGTAGCGATCGGGCGCGTCGAACCGCAGCGCGTAGTTGCACCACGTGAACGAGTTGCCGGCCTCGCTCATGACGATCGCGTCGGTGGCGTCGACGACCTGGGCCTGCACGGCCTGCATCACGAACGCCGGCCGCACGTCGCCGGCGCGCGGCGCCAGCGGCGCGGGGCGGCCCAGCGCGGGCACCGTCGTCGCGCGCCGCGTCGCGTACCAGCCGGTGGTGCGGGCCCGGGCGTCGAGCGCGGCCAGGAACGCGCGGCAGTCGGCGACGACGCCGAGGCCGGGGACGCCGGGGAACGCCGCCGCGAACGCGCGCGGGTCGACGTCGACGTGGATCCAGCCGGCGGCCGGCGTGGCGGTGGGCGCGAGGAACGAGGTCACCTCTCCCAATCGAGTGCCCAGCACCAGCAACGTATCGGGGCGCGCGGTGGCAAACATCGCCATCACCGAGGCGTGGCCCCCGGCGCCGGAGACGCCGACGAACTGCGGGTGCGACTCGGGGAACACGCCCTTGGCCCGCGGCGAGGCGATCACCGGCAGCCCGGCGGCCTCGGCGAACGCGCGCAGCTCGGCGGCGGCGTGGCGGCAGCCGTGGCCTATCCAGATCGCGGCGCGCCCGCCGGCCAGCCGCGCCAGCGTCGCGTCGAGGGCCTCGACCGTCGGCGCCGGCGCCGCCACCGACCACGCGGCGGCCCGCGGCGCGGTGGCCGGGTCGCACAGCTCGGTCTGCAGCGACCACGGCAGCGCCAGGTGCGCGACGCAGCCGCCGGGGCCGGCCCAGCCCAGCGCGAGCTGCTGCAGGAAGTGGCCGAGCTCGGCGATCGACTCGGGCTGGGCCGCGAGGTGGAACAGCGGGCCCGCCGTGGTGAGGCCGGCGGGCGCGCTGGCCGAGCCGGTCTCCTGCACCGCGCCGCGGCCGACCTGGGCCCGCGACGTGGCGCCCGAGATCAGCAGCAGCTTGGCGCCGTCGGCCCGCGCCGCCATCGCGCCGTTGAGCGCGTTCCACAGGCCGGGGCCGGTGGTGGTGACGACCAGCGTCGGCCGGCCGGTGGCGAAGTGGGCCTCGACCGCGGCGAACGCCGCGCCGGCCTCGTGGCGGGTGTGGAACAGCCGGATCGGGCTCTTGCGCAGGCCGTCGGCGAAGGCGGCGATGCCGCCGCCGAGCACGCCGAAGCCGTGGCGCACGCCGAGCGCGGCCAGCTCGCGGGCGATCAGCGCCGAGGCGGTGAACGCGGTGGCGTCGGACCAGCGGGCCTTGCCGCCCCACCCGACGACCTCGCCCTCGGGCGGCGCGGGCGGCGCGGGGGGCGCGACGGGCGCGGGCAGCGGGACGATCGCGGCGGGCTGGTACGGATGGGCGGGGGTGTCCTTGGACATCTCCACCCCCACAGCGCGCGGCCGCGCGTTTGTTCCGGAGGATTCGCAGGGGCGATCACCCCGCGGCGGCGGCCGTCACCCGGCGGCGGCGTCGCTGGCGCGGGCCTCGAGCGCCGCCGCCTTGCCCTCGCGCCACAGCTCGCGCTGGATGGCCAGGAGCAGCGGGCCGAACGTGTTGCGATCGAGCGCCGACACCGCGAAGCCGCCGCCGGCGTGGTGGTCGAGGTGCTCGGCGGCCAGCGGATCGAGCCGATCCACCTTGTTCCACACCAAGAGCCGCGGCTTCTCGGCCAGCGCCAGCTCGGCGAGGATGCCGTCGACCGCGGCGATGTGCTGATCGCGATCGGGATCACTGGCGTCGACCACCTGCACCAGTAGGTCGGCGTCGGCCATCTCCTCGAGCGTCGCCGCGAACGCCGCCCGCAGGTCCTTGGGCAGGTCGCGGATGAAGCCGACGGTGTCGGTGAAGATGACCTCGCGCTCGTCGGGGAAGCGCAGCCGCCGGCTGACCGGATCCAGCGTCGCGAACAGCTTGTTCTCGGCGCGGGTGGCGCCGTCGGTCAGCGCGTTGAGCAGGGTCGACTTGCCGGCGTTGGTGTAGCCGCACACCGCGATGATCGGCAGGCCGCGGCCGACCCGGCGCTGCCGGCGCAGGCGGCGATCGCCGGCCAGGTTGGCCAGCTTCTTCTCGAGCAGGTTGATGCGCTCGCGCGCGCGGCGGCGCGAGATCTCGAGCTTGGTCTCGCCCGGGCCGCGGCCGCCGATGCCGCCGGTGAGGCGCGACATCATCGTGTTCTTCTCGATCAACCGCGGCAGCGTGTAGCGCAGCTGCGCCAGCTCGACCTGCAGCTTGCCGTCGGCGCTCTCGGCGTGCTGCGCGAAGATGTCGAGGATCAGCATCGTGCGATCGATGACGCGCAGCTCGGTGGCGTCGCTGATGGCCCGGGCCTGGCCCGGCGTCAGATCGTGATCGAAGACCACCAGCCCGACGCCCAGCTGCATCGCGCGCAGCAAGATCTCGTCGAGCTTGCCGCGGCCGACCAGGTAGCGCGGGTCGGCGGCCGGGCGCCGCTGCACGACCAGGTCGGCGACCGCGACGCCGGCGGTGCGGCACAGCTCGCGGATCTCGGCCTGCCGCGCCTCGGCGTCGGCGGCGCGGCCGATCGCGACGTGGACCACCAGCGCGCGCTCGCCGCCGGCGGCCGCGGTGCCGCGGTGGGCCTTGCCGTAGGCTTGCTCGAGGCCGGCGATCAGCTCGGCGAAGTCGGTGGTCGGCGCGTGCACCGACTCGGGCGGCAGCTCGCGCCACGGCCGATCGCTGGGGCCGTCGGGCAGGAGGTGGCCGACGTGCAGCGGGCCCGGGCGGCCGTGGGCGCCCACGACGATCGCCGCGACCGCGTCGAGGCGCAGGAGCGCCAGGTCGGTGAGGTCGTCGCGGGTCAGGCCCTCGCCGCGCAGGTGGGTGTGGACCAGGCGCAGGCCGCGGAAGCGCCCGGCGGCGCCGCGCAGGCGCCCGACGTCGGGCAGGTCGAGCTTCGACGCGTCGCCGACGACGACGTGGGTGACGCTGCCGCGCCGATCGATCAGCACGCCGACCTGGCGGTGCAGCTCGAACGCGAGCTCGCTCATCGTGGTCGCCAGCTCGGCGCTCACGATCTGGGTGGGCGTGACCCGCCGGCGATACAGGCGCTCGAGCCCCTGCAGCTGGCTGGTCTTGAGCCCGGCGACGTTGCCAGTTACCTCCTCGGACATGCGCGGCGCCGACTATACGGCACGATACCGAATTGTCGCGTCGTGAAGGTCGTCGTCTCGCGACCGGCCCAACCTCGACGGCGCGCGTATACTCGGAGGGTGCCTCGGTTCCGCGCGCTCGTGCTGCATCCCGATCGCGCCGCGCTCGGTGAGCTGACCGAGCTGCTGGCCCACCTCGACCTCGCGGTCGAGGCCACCGGCTCGGCGACCGACGCCGCGCGCCGGCTGCGCCAGCACGCGCCGCACGCGATCCTCGCCGGGCACGATCCGCCGGGCCTCGACGGCATCGGCTTCCTCGACGCCAGCGTCGCCGCCGCGCCCGACGCGCTGCGGGTGCTGCTGGTCGAGGCGCCCGGCGTCGGCGCGGAGCTCGAGCACCGCGCGCCGACCGCGCCGGCGATCGTCCGCTTCATCGCCCGCGCCGGCCAGCGCTCGCACCTGACCGCGCTGATCGGCGAGGCGATCAAGCTGCTGGGCCTGGTCGAGGAGCAGCGCTCGCTGGTGGCGCGGCTGGCCGGCGAGCACGAGCGGCTCAAGCGCCGCGGCACGCTGCTCGACGTCGTCGTCAAGGAGCGCACCAAGGAGCTCGAGGACAGCTACCTGCGGCTCAAGGAGGCGCACCGCCAGGCGCTGTTCGGGCTGGCCGAGGCGATCGAGGCCAAGGACCCCTACACCAAGGGCCACTGCGGCCGGGTCGCGGCGTACTCGCTGGTGCTGGCGAAGGAGGCCGGCTACCCGGAGGAGGGCCTCGAGACGCTCGAGTTCGGCGCGTTCCTCCACGACATCGGCAAGATCGGCATCCGCGACTCGGTGCTGCTCAAGCCGGGGCCCCTCGACGACGTCGAGTGGACCCACATGCGCGAGCACCCGGTGAAGGGCTACGAGATCGCGCGGCGGATCGAGATCCTGCACCCGATCATGGCCGCGGTGCGCAACCACCACGAGCGCTGGGACGGCACCGGCTACCCCGATCGCATGAAGGGCGCCGACATCCCGCTGGCGGCGCGCATCGTCGCGATCGCCGACGCCTACGACGCGATGTCGACCGATCGCCCGTACAAGGCCGGCCTGCCGCTGGCCGAGTGCGAGCGGCTGCTGCGCAAGTGCGCCGGCACGATGTACGACCCCGATCTGATCGAGCTGTTCGTGACCCGGCGCATCGGCGCGATCTACGAAGACGAGCTGGCCGCCGCCGACGGCGAGTGACCGGCCCGGGCGGCGATCACGCCGGCGGCTTGGGATCGTCGAGCGCGGTGAGCGCGATCGCCAGCGCCTTCTTGGCCCGCAGCACGGTGGCCTCGTCGGTCTTGATCCGCTGGTAGGCCTTGAGCACCTGCTCCTGGTAGGTGGCGTTCTCGCGCTCGACCTCTTCGATCTGCGCGGCCTGCTCGGCGAGCCGCTGATCGCGCGCGGCGATCGCGGCCTGGTGCTCGGTCAGCGCCACGTCGCGCGCGGCGATCGCGGCCTTGGCGGCGGCCAGCTCGTCGTCGGTGCGCTTGAGCTGGGCCCGGGCCGAGGTCAGCCCGCGCTCGAGCTCGCCGCGCTCGCGGTCGAGCTCGTCCTTGGCGGCGCCGGTGGCGGCCAGCTCGCCGCGGGTCGCGGCCAGCTCGCCGCGCAGGCGCTCGAGCTCGCCGCGCAAGGTCGCCAGCTCGCCGGCCAGCTGATCGCGGGTGGCGGCGGCCGACGCCAGCTCGGCGGCGACCGCGTCGCGGCCGGCCTGGACCTCGGCCAGCGCCGCGGCGTGGCGGCGGGCGTCGTCGTCGCGCTCGCTGGCGAGCCGCGCCTCGAGCGCCTGCTGCTCGCCGATCAGCCGGGCCTCGAGCGCCCGCAGCGCGGCGGCCTGGGCGGCGGCGGCCTCGGCGCGGGCCGCGGCCAGCTGCTCGTCGTGGCTCTCGCGCTGCGCGGTCAGCGCCTGGGCGTGCTCGCCGCGCACGGCGGCCAGCGCCTGCTCGTGCTCGCCGCGCAGCCGCGCGACGTGGTCGCCGCGCACCGACTCGGCCTCGGCGCGGACCTCCTCGAGGGCGGCCTGGTGGTCGGCGGCCAGCTTGGCCACCGCCTGCTCGTGCAGCGCGCGGACGTCGTCGAGCTCGCGGCGCGCCTGCTCGGCGCGGGCGGCGACGGCGCGGCGGCCCTCGGCCTCGGCGGCGGCCACCGCCTCGGAGCGCTCGCGCGCGACCTCGGCCAGCGCCGCGTGGTGGCGCTCGCCGGCGGCCTGCAGCGCGTCCTCGTGCTGGGCCAGCGCGGCCGACAGCTCGGCGGCGCGCTCGCCGGCCAGCTGCGCCAGCGTGGCGTCGTGGCTGGTGCGCAGCTCGGCGAGCGCGGTCTCGGCGCGCTGCCGCTCGGCGGCCACCGCGGCGTCGAGGGCGGCGGCGTGCTCGGCGGCGCGGGCGGTCTGCCGCGCCTCGTGCTCGGCGGCGGCGACCGCGATCGCGCCGGCGTGCTGGGCGGCGGCCTCGGCCTGCACCGCGAGCAGCGCGGCCTCGCGCTCCTGCGCCGCGGCGTGCTGGGCGGCGGCCAGCGCCTGGGCGGCGTCGGCCTGGGCGGCGGCCAGCGCCTGGGCGGCCTCGGCGCGGGCGGCGGCCAGCGCCTGATCGGCCTCGGCCTTGGCGCGATCGCGCGCGGCGGCGTGCTCGCGCTCGAGCTTGGTCAGCGCGGCCTGCTGGGTCGAGGTGAGGTTGGCGACGGTGGCCTCGGCGTCGCGGCGCGCCGCGGTGGCCTCGGCCAGCTGGGTGCGCGCGGCCTCGGCGTCGGCGGCGAGCTTGCTCAGGCGCGCCTCGAGCGCGGTGATGCGCTGGCGCGCCTCGAGCGTGGCCTGCTCGGCCGCCTCGACCCGCTCGCTGTCGCCGAGCAGCCGCGACTCCATCTCGAGGTTCTTGGCGTCGACCGCGGCCTTGGCGTGCTGCAGCTGCCGCGTCTTCTCGCGCGCGTCGAGCAGCTCGCGCTCCTTGTGCGAGAGCTCGTCGCGCAGCCCGAGCAGCTCCTTGTCCTTGGCGGCGAGGCTCTCGCGCAGGCTGAGGAACTCGCGCTCGCGGCTGACCGGCTTGGCCACCGGCTCGGCGGACTTGGCCTTCTCGAGCTCGGCGCGCAGCCGCTGGTTGTCGCGCTCGAGCAGGTGCAGCTTCTGCAACGACTTGCGATCGTGCAGGCCGGACTGCTCGGCGTCGGCGCGCGCGGCGATCTCGTCGAGGCCGAGATCGACCGGGCCCGCGGGCTCGGCCGGCGGCGACGACGTCGTCGCGCCGCCGCGACGGCGCGGCACCTCGGCGACGGCGTGGATCGACGGCAGCGGCGCGGCGACCGGCTCGGGTGGCGGCGGCGCGATCGGCTCGGGCGGCGGCGGCGCGGCGATCGGCTCGGGCACCAGCGCGGCGATCGGCGCGGGCGGCGCGCCCGGCTCGGGCGCCGGCGGCGGCGCGGCGATCGGCGCCGGCTCGATCGCCACCGGCGGCGGCAAGGTCGGCGGCGCCGCGCGCTCGGCGGCCGGCGGCGGCGGGG
>JAEUJY010000006.1 GCA_016794525.1 Myxococcales bacterium | reverse complement strand
CGGTCGCGGCGGTGGGCGCGGCGGTGGGCGCGGTGGCGGGCGCGGGGCGCAGCGGCGGGCGCGGCCACGCGGCGATGGCGATCGCGATCGCCGCACCCAGCGCCGCGACCACGCCGATCCGTGCGGCGATGCGGCCGCGCCGCGACGGCGCCGGGGCCACCACCTCGGCCGCAGCCGCGACGACCGGCGGCGTGGGCGCGGCGACGATCGGGCCGCTGGCGCCGCCGGCCAGCAGCGCCGCCGGCGGCAGCCACTCCCAGCGCAGCGTCGTGCACGCGGGATCGTCGTCGTCGGGAAAGTCCGGGGCCAGCCCCGCCGCGCCGGTGCCGCGAGCCAGCCGCCGCCGGCGCCCCGACGAGGTCTCGTCGACGACCGGCGCCACCACCGGCTCGAACAGGCTGGCGAGGCAGCGCCGCACCGCGGCCGGCCCCAGCTCGAGCCGCTGGGTGTCGGCCACCGCCAGCAGCGCGCGCCGCAGCGCCAGCGTGTCGGGGAAGCGATCGGCGGGCGCGCGCGCCAGCGCCCGGGCGATCACCGCCTCGAGCGCGAGCGGGAAGCCCGGCACCCGCAGCGACGGCGGCACCAGGTCGACCTTCACGACCCGCTGCATCGTCTCGTACTCGTTGGCGCCGACGAACGCCCGGCTGAGCGTGCACAGCTCGTAGAGCACGACGCCCAGCGCGAACACGTCGGCGCGGCGATCGACCGGCTGCGCGAGCAGCTGCTCGGGCGCGAGGTACGCGGTCTTGCCCTTGATGGCGCCGCCCTGGGTCGAGGTCGCGCGCCGCGCCGCCTTGGCGATGCCGAAGTCGATCACCTTGACCGCGCCGTCGAAACCGACCATCAGGTTCGACGGCGTCACGTCGCGGTGGACGATGCCGAGCGGCGCGCCGTCGGGCCCGCGCCGCTGGTGCGCGTGGTGGAGCCCGGCGGCGGCGGCGGCGATCACCGTCAGGCAGAAGTCGAGCGGCAGCGGCCGCCGCCGCAGCGACGCGCGCTCGAGCACCGTGCGCACCGACTCGCCGTCGACGTACTCCATCGCGAGGAAGTAGCCGCCGGCGTGGCGACCGACCTCGTAGACCTGGGCCAGGTGGTCGTGCACCAGCGACGACGCGATGCGCGCCTCGTCGAGGAACATCAGGC
The DNA here is from genome assembly GCA_016794525.1 of Myxococcales bacterium. Classification (GTDB taxonomy): domain Bacteria; phylum Myxococcota_A; class Polyangia; order Haliangiales; family Haliangiaceae; genus UBA2376. The sequence continues at coordinate 62,927 of JAEUJY010000006.1, read as the reverse complement.
GCTGGGCGCCGTCGTCGGGCTCGCGCAGCGTCTTGACCACGACCGGCCGCTGGCGCTCGTCCGGGTTCTCGGCCAGGAACACCTCGCCCATGCCGCCGATCGCGAGTCGCCGGACCACTCGGTACCGACCGACCTGTGCGCCGCGCGATCCCATCGCGGGACAGATGGTGCAAGCGTGAGGCCAGATGGTGCCGGCCCGCCCGCGGCGGCGCGAGGAAGCGCTGGCGCGGCTCGGCTGGGCGCGGCTCACCCGTGCGCGGCGACCGCGGCGGCCAGCGTGACTGCCAGTGGACACCCCGGTGCGTCATCGTGGCGCGGTCGCCCCCGCGGGGCGCCGCAAGCTGGCGTACGTCCGGCACATCGACAGCGTGCGGAACCGACACAACCACGCTAGCTTCGGCCCGTGGGACGTCGCATCAGGTTTCCGGTCGAGCTCGCCCTCGCAGGGGTCGCGCTGGGGTCGCCGCAGGTCGCGGGCGCCGATGACAACTACAGCCTCCACGTGATCGGCTCGACCCAGGCGTCGTGGACCGACAACATCTTCGCGGTCCCCGACGACGCGGCCGCGCCGCTACCGCCCCACGAGGGCGACGTCCTGTTGCAGTTCCGGCCCGGCGTGCTCGGCACCTACGAGACGCCGCGGACGATCCACAACCTCGAGTACGACCTCGAGGCCAACCTGTACCTCGATCACGACGAGGCGCGGTCGCTCGGCCACGTCGCGACGTGGCGCGGCTTCTTCCTGACGTCGCCGCGCACCGAGGTCCAGACCTCGGCGACGTTCACCAGCGGCACGCTGGCCGCGCTGTCGACGCGCGCCGCGCCGGTCGAGGGCCAGCCCCAGGCGACGATCAGCGGCAACGGCCGCTACTGGGCGCTCGACGGCGGCCAGGGTCTGCACTACGGCGTGACGCCCGAGCTGCGCCTGACCCAGGGCCTGCAGGTGCGCCGCTTCAGCAGCACGATCGACGGCCTGGCGGGCGCGCCCGACGTCAGCACCGGCGGCTACGAGATCGGCGGCGGCCTCGGCGCCGATCGCGGCTGGAAGCACTCGGCGATCGCGCTGTCGGCGCAGACCCGCTACGTGACGCTCGAGCAGGTCGCCGGCGACGCCCGCTCGCTCAACAACGCGCTGACGCTGTCGTACCGGCGCGACTTCACGCCGCGGTGGAACGGCATGGCCGACGGCGGCGTCGTGTGGGTGGCGTCGCTCGACGACGCGCCCTCGATGGTGCAGCCGACGGTCGGCCTCAGCGTCAGCTACGCGCCGGTGTGGGGCATGGCCGGGTTCCAGGTGCGGCGGACGACGGCGCCCAACCTGTACATCGCCGAGAACACGATCAGCGACCTCGCGCTCGTCAACGCCAGCCTGCCGCTGCCGTGGCTGACCGACGATCCCAACCTGCCCAAGCTGACGGCGTCGGGCGCGCTCGGCGCCAGCCGCAGCCAGGTCATCCGCGGCGACGAGGTGACGTCGACGATCAACGTCGTCAACGCCGACGTCGCGCTGACCTACGCGCCGCGCGGCGACGTGACGCTGGCGCTGCGGGCCCAGCACCTGCGGCAGATCCCCGGCGACAGCGTCGGCGTCGCCGCGTTCGAGTACGACCGCACGACCGTCGTGCTGCAGGCCACGTGGCGGTTCCCCGAGCGGCTGGCCGCCGAGATCCCGATGCGCGACAGCCTGCGCGTCGATCGCAGCGACAACACGCCGGTGGGCGAAGAGGTCGCGCCGGCCGGCCCCGCGCCCGGGCAGTGAGCGCCCGCGCCCGGGCTGTCGACAGACCTTCGCCGCGATTCAGCTCAGGCTGCCGAGCCACTCGTCGAGCGCGTTGGTCACGCCGCCGACCTCGGTGAGCGTCAGCCCGAAGCAGCGCGCCACCCGCAGGATCGCGTGGGCCTCGGCGCTGGTCAGCTCGCCGTCGACGGTGCCCAGCTCGACCGCGTCGGCGACGAACGCCAGCCCGATCGCCGCGCGCTCGGCGGCGGCGTGGCTGCGCACCGCGGCGGCGAACGCCTCGGGCGTGGTCCGCTCGAAGAAGAGGTCCTCGCGATCGACGCCAGGGCAGCGGCGCTCGAGCAGCTGATCGAGGCGCGCGCTCTCGGCGGCGCCCAGCTCGCGATCGGCGAGCGCCACCGCGTGGAGCGCGCCGGCGTAGGCGCGGGCGACCGGGTCAGGCAGGCGCGGGACGTCCATGCCCTACTCTACCCCCGCCGCCCGCGTTCATTCGAGGTGATCGAGGCCCAGCTCGGCGACCCAGTCGCGCGTGCTGGTGGTCGTGATCTCGTTGCCGAACGCCGCGCCCGCGCCGGTCGCGCCCCGCGCCAGCTCGGCGGCGACGTCGGCCAGCATCTGGGCGCGCTCGTCGGCGACCAGCGCGTCGATCAGCGACAGCCGCGTCGAGCCGCTGCGGGCGGCCGCGACCCGGCCGTCGCGCACCAGGTTGGCGACGTCGCGCGACGTCACCTTCCACTCGCGCGAGAACAGGTAGTGGGCCAGCGCGTCGCCGACGTCGGCCGCCGACTGGAACCGCTGCGCCGGATCGCGGGCCAGCGCGGTGCGGACGATGCCGTCGAGCTCGGCGTCGATGTTGGGGTTGAGCGCGGTCAGCGACGGCACCCGCGCCTCGCGGACCAGCTCGACCGTCGCGTAGGCGGTGTCGCCGTAGAACAGCCGCCGCCCCGACAGCATCTCCCACAGGATGATGCCGATCGCGAAGACGTCGGTGCGGGCGTCGACCTCGAGCCCCCACGCCGCCTCGGGCGACAGGTAGCTGAACTTGCCCTTCACGACGCCCTGGTCGGTCTGCTCGACCTGGCTGTTGGCCTTGGCCAGGCCGAAGTCGACGATCTTCACCTCGCCGTTCTTCGACAGCATGATGTTGGGCGGCGAGACGTCGCGGTGGACGATGTGCAGCGGCTGCCCGGTCTCGGGGTGCTCGAGGGTGTGCGCGTAGTGCAGGCCCTTGCAGCTCTCGACGATGATGTACACCGCGAGCCGCGGATCGATCAGCCGCCCGCGCTGCGCCTCGCGCTCGATCGCGGCCTTGAGGTCGCAGCCGTCGACGTACTCCATGATCAGCAGGTAGGCGCCGTCGGGCGCCTTGGTGACGTCGAAGACCTGGACCACGTTGGCGTGCTGCAGGAACAGCGACAGGCGCGCCTCGTCGAGGAACATCGCGACGAACCGCGGGTTGGTCGCCAGGTTGGGCAAGACCCGCTTGATCGCGACCGACTTGCGGAAGCCCTGCAGCGTCTCGGCGACGCCCTTGAACACCTCGGCCTGGCCGCCGCCGCCGAGACGCTCGAGCATGGTGTAGCGGGCGCGCATCGGCCGTCGATCGTAACACCGCGCGGCGCGGGGTGCGCGGTTTCGGCCGGCGCCGGGGCCGCGGCGTCCTGCCGCCGGGCCTTGCGCCCGTGGCGGCGCTCCCCACATTGGAGCCATGGCCGGCGGCCCTGCGCCCTCGCAGCCGCCCGCGCCCTGGCACGCGCGGGCGGGCGACGACGTGGCCGCGACGCAGGGGGTCGAGGTCGCCCACGGGCTGGCCGCCGCCGAGGTCGTGGCCCGGCGGGCCCGGCACGGCGCCAACGCGCTGCCCGAGGCGCCGCGCCGGTCGGCGTGGGCGGTGCTGGGTCGGCAGTTCGCCAGCCCGCTGATCTACCTGCTCCTGGCCGCCGCGGCGATCGCGCTGGTGCTCGGCCACCGCGGCGACGCGGCGGTGATCGCGGTGGTGGTGACGATCAACGCCGTCATCGGGGCGTTCCAGGAGGGCCGCGCCGAGCGGTCGCTGGCGGCGCTGCGCTCGCTGGCGGTCGCCGAGGCGCGGGTGGTGCGCGACGGGCGGGCCCAGGTGATCGCGGCGCGCGAGCTGGTGCCCGGCGACCTGCTGGTGGTGGCGGCCGGCGACGCGGTCGGCGCCGACGCCCGGCTGGTCGACGCCTCGGCGCTGCAGGTCAGCGAGGCCGCGCTGACCGGCGAGTCGGTGCCGGTCGACAAGGACGTCGCCGCGGTGCCGGCCGACGCGTCCGTGGCGGATCGCGCGTCGATGCTGCACGCCGGGACGCTGGTGACCGCGGGCCGCGGCCACGCCGTGGTGGTCGCGACCGGCGGCGCCACCGCGATCGGCCAGATCGCGGCGCTCGCCGAGCGCGCGGTGCAACCGCCGACGCCGCTCGAGCGGCGGATCGGCCAGTTCGGCCGCGCGCTGGTGGTGGTCGCCGCCGCGACCTTCGCGCTGGTGCTGGCGATCGGCCTGGCCCGCGGCCTGCCGATCGGCGCGGTGGTGATGGTGGCGATCAGCCAGGTCGTCGGGGTCATCCCCGAGGGCCTGCCGGTGGCGATGACGATCGCGCTGGCGATCGGCGTGCAGCGGATGGCGCGCCGCCGGGTCGTCGTGCGCCGGCTGACCGCGGTCGAGACGCTGGGCTCGACCACCGTCATCTGCACCGACAAGACCGGCACGCTGACCCGCAACGAGATGACCGTGACCGCGGTGTGGCTGCCCGACGGGCGCGCGCTCACGGTCACCGGCGTTGGCTACGCCCCGACCGGCGCGCTGCGCGACGGCGACGCGCCGCTGCCCGCGCCGCCCCCGGCCGCGGTGCAGGCGCTGCTCGAGGCCGCCGCGCTGTGCAACGACGCGCACCTGCACCACGACGGCGATCAGTGGAAGCCGATCGGCGATCCGACCGAGGTGGCGCTGTGCACGCTGGCGGCCAAGGGCGGCGTCGACGTCGACGCGCTGCGCGCGCGGCACCCGCGGCGCGGCGAGCTGCCGTTCACGGCCGCGACCAAGCTGATGGCCACCGCCCACGCCGGACCCGACGGCCGCGAGGTCGTGCTGATCAAGGGCGCGCCCGAGGAGGTGCTGGCGCTGTGCGCCGACGCCGATCGCGCCGCGGTGCGGGCCGCGGTCGAGGCGCTGGCCGGCCGGGCGCTGCGGGTGCTGGCGCTGGCCCGCGTCGACGCCGCCACGCTCGACCCGACCGCCGGGTTCGCCGCGCTGGCCGGCCGGGCGACGCTGCTCGGCCTGGTCGGGCAGCTGGATCCGCCGCGGCCCGAGGTGGCGGCCGCGATCGCGCGCTGCCGCACCGCCGGCATCCGCACCGTCGTCGTGACCGGCGATCACAAGGCCACCGGCCTGGCGGTGGCGACGATGCTCGACATCGCCCGGCCCGGCGACGAGGCGCTCGACGGCGCCGAGCTGGCCGCGCTGTCCGACGCCGAGCTCGACGCGCGGATCGCGCGGGTCGCGGTGTTCGCGCGGGTCCACCCCGAGCAGAAGCTGCGCATCGTCGACGCCCTGCAGCGCCGCGGCGAGGTGGTGGCGATGACCGGCGACGGCGTCAACGACGCGCCGGCGCTGGTCAAGGCCGACGTCGGGGTGGCGATGGGCGGCAGCGGCACCGCCGTCGCGCGCGAGGCGGCCAAGCTGATCCTCGTCGACGACAACTTCGCGAGCGTGGTGGCCGCCGCCGAGGAGGGCCGCGTCGTCTACCGCAACCTCAAGAAGGCGGTGCTGCTGCTGGTGTCGACCTCGGCGGCCGAGGTGCTGGTGCTGCTGGTCGCGATCCTGCTCGGCTACCCGCCGCCGTTCGCCGCGGTGCAGATCCTGTGGAACAACCTGGTCACCGAGGGGCTGGTCACGGTCAACCTGGTGATGGATCCGCCCGAGGGCGACGAGATGGGCCACCCGCCGATCGCGCGCGACGAGCCGCTGATCACCCGCGCGCTGGTGACGCGGATGGCGCTGATGGTGCCGACGATCGCCGGGGTCACGCTCGGGTGGTTCGCGTACCGCACCGGCGCCGGCGTGCCGGCCGCGCAGGTGCAGACCGAGGCGTTCACGCTGCTGGCGCTGTGCGAGTGGTTCAACGTGCTGAACTGCCGCTCGCAGACCCAGACCGCGCTGGGCCTGCACGCGCTCGCCAACCGCTGGCTGCTGGGCGGCCTGGTGCTCGGCAACCTGCTGCAGCTCGCGGTCGTGTACTGGGCGCCGCTCGGGCGGCTGTTCCACACCACGCCGTTCGGCCTGCCGGTCGCGATCGCGCTGGGCGCGGTGGCCAGCCTGGTCTTGTGGGTCGAGGAGCTGCGCAAGTGGTTCGCGCGCCGTCGCGCCGCGACTCCCACGCCGCGCGCCGACGCGGCATAGCGCTTGCTCCGCGTGGAGGTGTCCGAGGAGGCACGTATGCGGACCCTGGGAATCGTCTTCGCGCTCACGCTGTTCGCTGCCTGCAAGCCGACCGCGGCGCCCCCCGCGCCCAGCGGGCCGGCTGGCCACATGGAGCACCAGATGGGCAACTGCCCCGCCGCGGTCGACGGCGCGGTCACCGCGATGTCGCGCATCGCCGGCGGCGTCTCGCTCGACATCACCGCGCAGGACCTGGGCGCGGCCCGCGAGATCGTCGCGCGCGCGCGCCACGCCGACGACGGACCGCCCGATCCGGCGGCGCGACCGCACACCGGCGAGCACGGCGGCCCCGGCGACGTCGGGCACTGCCCGATCGTCCACAGCGGCACGTCGGTCACGATCACCGAGATCGGCGGCGGCGTGCGCGTCGTCGTGCTGGCCGACGATCCGACCCAGGTCGACGCGCTGGTCGCCGAGACCCGCGCCCGGCTGAAGTGGCTCGATCCGGCCAACCACCCCTGACCGCGCAACCGCTGCGCTCACCCCCGCGCCCACCGCGAGCTTTGCGGTGGGGCCGCGGGCCCGCCTCGCCCACGATGGCGCGCGGCTTGCTGGAGTGGTGATCATGGCTGTGGTGGTCATGGCGGCAGAACCTCGCGCCGAGATCCTGAGCGCGCGCGGCCTGACCAAGGTCTACGGCGCCGGCGCCACCGAGGTGCGCGCGCTCGACGGCGTCGACTTCACGCTGGCGCGCGGCGAGATCCTCGCGCTGCTCGGCCCGTCGGGCTCGGGCAAGTCGACCTTGCTCAACATCCTGGGCGGCCTCGACACGCCGACCACCGGCACGCTGCACCACGGCGCGCAGGAGCTGACCCGCGCCACCGACGACGAGCTGACCCGCTTCCGCCGCGACCACGTCGGCTTCGTCTTCCAGTTCTACAACCTGGTGCCCAGCCTCACCGCGCGCGAGAACGTGCAGCTCGCGGCCGACCTGGTCGCCGCGCCGATGCCGCCCGAGGAGGCGCTGGCGGTGGTCGGGCTGGGGGCGCGGCTCGATCACTTCCCGGCGCAGCTGTCGGGCGGCGAGCAGCAGCGGGTCGCGATCGCCCGGGCGATCGCCAAGCGGCCGGCGATGCTCTTGTGCGACGAGCCGACCGGCGCGCTCGACGGCAAGACCGGCCGGCTGGTGCTCGAGGCGCTGCTCGCGGTCAACCAGCGGTTCGGCACCGCCACCGCGATCATCACCCACAACGCGGTGATCGGCGCGATGGCCGATCGCGTCGTGACGATGCGCGACGGGCGCATCGCCAGCGAGCGCGTCAACCCCAGCCGGACGCCGCCGGCGGCGCTGGACTGGTGACCCGTGCGCGCGATCGATCGCAAGCTCTTGCGCGACCTGGGCCGCATGCGCGGCCAGGTCATCACGATCGCGCTGGTGCTGGCCGCCGGCGTCGCGGCGACCGTCACGCTGACCGGCACCTACCGCGCGCTCGGGGCGGCGCGCGACGACTACTACGCCGCGCAGGACTTCCCCGACCTGTTCGTCCACGTCGAGCGCGCGCCCGACGCGGTCGCGGCGCGGCTGGCGACGATCCCCGGCGTCGCGACCGTCACGCCGCGGCTGGTCGAGCCGCTGGCGGCGTGGATGCCCGGGCAGGCCCGGCCGGCGACCGGCACCGCGCTGTCGCTGCCCGACGACGGCTCGCTGCGCGGGCTGGTGCTGCGCCTGGGGCGCGGGCCGGATCCGACGCGCGCCGACGAGGTGGTCGTGCTCGACAGCTTCGCCACCGCGCACCACCTGGCCCCCGACGATCGCCTCGAGGTGGTGATGGCGGGGCGCCGCCATCGGCTGCGCGTGACCGGCACGGTGCTGTCGCCCGAGTACGTGTTCCCGGTGGCCGCCGGCGTGGTCAACCCGTCGGGCGTCGTCGTGGTGTGGATGCCGCGCCCAGCGCTGGCCGCGCGCACCGGCGCCGACGGCAGCTGGAACGACGCGACGTTCACGCTGGTGCGCGGCGCCGATCAGCGCGCGGTGATCGCCGCGATCGATCGCGCGCTCGAGCCGTGGGGCGGGCTGGGCGCGTACGGCCGCGATCAGCAGCTGTCGCACCGCTTCGTCAGCCAGGAGCTCGAGCAGCTCGAGGTGCTGGCGACCCGGGTGCCGGTGGTGTTCCTGCTGGTCGCGGCGTTCCTGCTCAACGTCGTGCTGGGCCGGTTGATCCAGCTGCAGCGCGAGCAGCTCGCGGTGCTGCGCGCGCTCGGCTACACCAAGGCGGCGATCGCCCGCCACGTCGGCGCGTTCGCGGCGGTGATCGTGCTGGGCGGCGGCGCGGTCGGCGTGGCCGGCGGCGTCGCGCTGGGCCGCGCGATGACCCAGCTGTACGTGCGGTTCTTCCACTTCCCGGAGCTGACGTTCCACCTCGAGGCGGATCTCATCGGGCTGGCGCTGGCGGTGTCGGCCGCCGCGACGCTGGCCGGCGCGCTGGCGGCGATGCGCCGGGTGCTGCGGCTGGTGCCGGCCGAGGCGATGCGGACGCCGTCGCCGGCGCGCTACCGCAAGGGCGTGCTCGGGCTCCGGCCGGTGGCGCGGCTGGCCGGGCCGCTGGGCCGGATGATCGTGCGCGAGCTCGAGCGCAAGCCGCTGGCGATGGCGCTGTCGGTGGTCGGCGTGGGCTTCGCGCTGGCGATCGTGATCATCGGGCGGTTCTCGCGCGACTCGCTGGACGTGCTGCTCGACGACGTCATGGCGCGATCGATGCGCGAGGACGTCGCGGTGGTGCTGGCCAAGCCGGCGCCGATCGGCGAGCTGGGCTGGTTCGCCCACGCGCCCGGGGTGCTGGCGGCCGAGCCGGCCCACGCGGTGCCGGTGCGCCTGACCGGCCCGCGCGGCTACCGCGACGTGGTCGTGACCGGCCTGCGCCCCGGCGATCACCTGCGGCAGGTGCTCGACGGCCGCGGCGCGCGGGTCCCGATCCCGCGCGACGGGCTGCTGGTGAGCGAGATCCTGGCCCGCCGGCTGGGCCTCGCGGTCGGCGATCGCGTGCGGGTCGAGCGCCGCGACGGCGATCACCGGCAGCTGGTGCTGCCGATCGCGGCCACCGTCGACGACCGCCTCGGCATGCAGGCGTACCTCGAGCTCGACGCGCTGGCCGCGGCGCTGGGCGAGGCGCCCCAGCTCTCCGAGGTGCTGATGACGATCGACCACCGGCAGCGCGACCGGCTGATGGCGACCCTGGCCGAGGTGCCGGCGGTGGTCCAGGTGATCGAGGTGTCGAGCTTCCGCGACGCGTTCGCGGCGCAGTCGGGCGACAGCATGACGTTCTTCACCTGGCTGGTGGTCTCGCTCGGCGTCGTGATCGCGGTCGGCGTGGTCTACAACAACGCGCGGGTGGCGCTGTCGGAGCGGGCCCGCGACCTGGCGACGTTGCGCGTGCTCGGCTACCGCCGCGGCGAGGTCGCGGTGGTGCTGATCGGGCAGCTGGCGATCCAGGTGGCGGTGGCGGTGCCGATCGGCCTGTGGCTGGGCTGGGCCCTGGCCAGCGCGCTGATGTCGGCCAGCGATCCCGAGCAGTACCGCTTCCCGGTGGTCATCTCGGCCCAGACCTACGGCTTCGCCGCGCTGGTGATCGGCGGCGCGGCCCTGGCGACCGCGGCGCTGGTGCGACGCCGCCTCGATCGCCTCGACCTCAACGACGCGCTGAAAGCGAGGGACTGATGCGACGCTGGATCAACCGGATCGTGCTGATCGTCGTGCTCGGGGCGATCGTCGCCACGCTGGTGTGGTCGATGCGGCCGCAGCCGGTGCCGGTCGAGCTCGCCACGGTCGGCCGCGGCCCGCTGCAGGTCAGCGTGGTCGAGGACGGCCGCGCGGTGGTCGAGGATCGCTACCTGGTCACCGCGCCGCTGGCGGGCACCGTCGGCCGCAGCGAGCTGCGCGCCGGCGATCCGGTGGCGGCCGGCGCGGTGGTCGCGCGGATCGCGCCGCTGCCGGCGCCGCTGCTCGACGCGCGCACCCGCACCGAGCTGACCGGCCGGGTCGACGTGGCCCGCGCCCAGCGCCGGCAGGCCGAGGCCGCGGTCGAGCGCGCGCGGCTGGCCGCCGACTTCGCGACCCACGAGCGCGAGCGGCTGGCCGCGCTGGTCACGACGCGGACCGTGCCCGGCATCGAGCTCGATCGCGCGGCGCTGTCGGCCGAGGTGGCCGCGCGCGATCTGGCCTCGGCGCAGTTCGCCGCCGCGGTGGCCAGCCACGCGCTGACCACCGCGCAGGCGATGGCCGCCCGCGCCGGCAAGCCGGGCGACGAGGAGGTCGTCGTCGAGGCCCCGGTGTCGGGCCAGGTGCTGCGGGTGCTGACCGAGAGCGCCGGCGTGGTCGGCCCCGGCACGCCGCTGCTCGAGCTGGGCGACCCGCAGCGGCTCGAGATCGTCGCCGACGTGCTGACCGCCGACGCGGTGGCGATCCACGCCGGCGCCCCGGTGACGATCACCAGCTGGGGCGGCGCGCCGGTCGCCGGCCGGGTGCGCCGCGTCGAGCCGTCGGCCACCACCCGGCTGTCGGCGCTCGGCGTCGAGGAGCAGCGGGTCGCGGTGGTGATCGACCTGGCGGCGCCGCCGGCGGCGTGGGCCGGGATGGGCGACGGCTGGCGGGTGGAGGTCGAGATCGTGACGGTCGAGGTGCCCGACGCGATCACCGTGCCGCTGGGCGCGCTGCGCCGCGACGGTGAGGGCTGGTCGGTGTTCGTCGTCACCGACGGCGTCGCGCACCGCCGGGGCGTGCAGCTCGGGCACAAGAACCGCGACGCCGCCGAGATCACCGCCGGGCTCGCCGCCGGCGACCGCGTCATCCTGCACCCCGGCGAGCGCATCGGCGACGGCGTGCGGGTCGCCGCCCGGTGAGCGGACCGCGGCCGTGGCCGCGACCGCGACCGCGACCGTGGCCGCGACCGCGACCGTGACCGCGACCGCGACCGTGGCCGCGACCGCGACCGCGACCGTGGCCGTGACCGCGACCGCGGAGACCGCGCCGGGTCTGGTACACGCCGCTCGACCCGCCCGACCGTCACGCGTCACCCGGGAGGCCGGGCGGACAGCCGTCTCGGAGGGGAGGCTCGATCCCGGCTTCGCCGGGATCGAGGGGAGGTCTTGCGAAAGACCTCCCTGTTACTCCGTCCGCTGGATGATGTGGAAGCCGAAGTCGGTCTTGACGACGCCGACCTCGCCCACGTTGAGGCGCAGCGAGAGGTTCTTGAACGGGGCGACCAGGCCGGCGTCGGGGGTGACGTCGTAGCTGTTGCCGTTGGCGGCCGAGCCCGGATCCTCCGACAGCTCCTTCATCAGCGGCTCGATCTTGTCGCCCTTCTTGAGCGCCGCGACGGTCTTCGCGACGAGCGCGTCGAGGTCGGCGCGCGTGCGCTTCTTGCCGCGCTCGTCGCCGGCGTTGAGGCCGTCGAAGCCGAGCAGGATGTGCTTGACCTTGCACTTGTCGGTCACCGGCGCGCGGGCCAGGACGTCGGCCGACTCGAGCGCGTCGGGCGGCGGCGGCGGCACGCGCTTGATGACGTGCCAGCCGAAGACGGTCTTGACCAGGCCGGCCTCGTTCATGTTGAGGCGCAGCGCGAGGTCCTTGAACGGCTGCACGAAGCCGGTGGTGGGACCGACGTCGTAGGGCTTGCCGCTGTCCTTCGAGCCCGGATCCTCCGAGTACTCCTTCATCAGCGCCGCCATGTCGGCGCCGGGCGCGTTGGCCTTGGCCAGCACCTCCTGCGCCAGCTTGTCGGCCTCGGCCTTGGTGCGGTTCTGGGCGCGCGGATCGAGCGGCCGCTGCTTGCCAGCCGGCACGTCCTTCCAGCCGATCAGCACGTGCTGCACGATCACCGTCTCGGTGCCGGCCGGGCGCGCCAGGATCGCGGCCGACTCGAGCGGGTCCGGCGGCGGCGGCGTCATGCGCTCGATGACGTGGTAGCCGAAGCGGGTCTTGACGATGCCGACCTCCTTGGGCTCGAGGCGCAGGCCGAGGTTCTTGAACTCGGGGACGAACGGCGCGTCGGCGGTGATCTGGTAGGGCTCGCCGGCGGCGGCGCCTGGGTCTTCGCCGTGCAGCTTGACCAGCTCGTCGATGCGATCGGGCGCGGCCTTGAGCTGCGCCGCGATCGTCTTGGCCAGGATCGCGGCCTGCTCGTTGGTGCGCTTCTGCGCCCGCGGATCCATCCGGCCGCCGTAGACGTCGGCCAGCTTGTCCCAGGCGATCAGCACGTGCTTGACGTCGACCGACGGCGCGAACTTGGTCCGCGCCAGGATGTCCTTCGAGTCGATGTCGTAGACACCGTCGGGGCCGGGCTGCCCGAGATCCTTGACCGTGATGGTCGGGGTGTTGCCGGTCGAGCCGCCGGCTTCGTTCTTGGCCTTGTCGCGCTGGCAGGCGCCGACGAACAGGCTGGCGGTCAGCGCGAGCGCCGCGCACCAGCGGGAGGACACAGGGAGTGCACGCATGAGGCGCGCAGTCTAACCCTCCATCCCGATCAGCGCGAGGGCCTGCTCCGCGGTCTCGGCGACGTACAGCGCCCGCCGGGTGGCCTCGTCGATGAGCGGCGCGACCACCGGGACGTGGCGGCGGGTGCACCGGACCCCGTGGACCGGGCCGCGGGCGGCGATGTTGGCGGCGAGCAGGTCGCGGTACATCGCCCGGCGCTCGGCGGGCGTGGCCGGCGGCAGCCGCTCGCCGCGCTCGAGCCACGCGGTCGCCTCGCGGAACACCCACGGGTTGCTGATCGCGGCGCGGCCGATCATCGCCGCGGCGCACCCGGTCTCGGCCAGCGCCCGGGCCGCGTCGTCGGCGGTCGCGACGTCGCCGTTGACCACGACCGGCATCGTCACGACCTCGCGCGCGCGCCGGGCCCAGCTCCAGTCGGCCTTGCCGCCGTGGCCCTGCTGGGCGGTGCGGCAGTGGATGGTCAGCCCGGCGACCCCGACGTCCTCGAGGCGCCGCGCCAGGTCGACGATCGGCATCTCGGACTCGGCCCCCCAGCCGATGCGGGTCTTGACGGTCACCGGCATGCCGACCGCGCCGACCACCTGGGCCGCCATCGCCACCATCTTGGCCGGGTCGCGCAGCCACGCCGCGCCGGCGCCGCCGCGGGCCACCCGCGGCACCCAGCACCCGCAGTTGACGTCGACATACGCCGGCGCCGCGGCGGCGGCGATCTCGGCCGCCTCCATCAGCAGCCGGGCGTCGGCGCCGTAGATCTGGATCGCGGTCGGGCGATCGTCGGGGCCGAGCGTGGCCTTGCGCCGGGCCAGCTTGCTCCGGGCGATCATCTGCTCGGCGCGCACGAACTCGGTGACGCACAGCCGCGCGCCCAGCGATCGGCACACCCGGCGGAAGACGTGATCGGTGATGTCCTCCATCGGCGCCAGGATGACCGGCGAGGCCGCGAACAGCGCGGCGATGGTGGCGGCGTGCGACATCGGCGGCCGCGTGTAACACGGGCGCCGCCCCGCCGGATACAATCGGCGCCGGAGGCACGCGATGGCCGGCAAGAAGCTCTCGGTGTTCGATGCGTTCTTCCTGGCGGCCGAAACCCGGGAGGCGATGATGCACGTCGGCGGCCTCCTGATCTTCTCGCCGCCGGCCGACGCCCACCCGCAGCTCCTGCGCCACCTCGCCGACGAGCTACGCGACTCGGTCGCGGTCTACGCGCCGTGGAACCTGCGGCTGTGGACGCCGGAGCTGCTCAAGAACCCGCTGCAGGCGTGGGTCGAGGAGCCGCAGGTCGACCTCGAGTACCACGTGCGGCGGTCGGCGCTGCCGGCGCCCGGCGACGAGCGCGAGCTGGGCATCCTGGTGTCGCGGCTGCACTCGATCCCGATCGACTTCCACCGCCCGCCGTGGGAGGTCCACTTCATCGAGGGCCTCGAGGGCGGGCGGTTCGCGATGTACTTCAAGATCCACCACGCGCTGGTCGACGGCTACACCAGCATGAAGCTGCTGGCGCGCAGCCTGGCCCACGACCCCGACGACCGCGACACGCCGATGTTCTTCGCGCGGCCGCCGCGGGCGCGGTCGATCACCGCGGAGGTCGAGGCCGACCCGGCGCCGACGCTCGAGCGGGTGCTCGAGGCGGTCCGCGGCCAGCTCAGCGCCACCCGCGAGGCCGGCCGCGCGATCATGAACGTCGTCCGCGCGCAGCGCGCCGGCGACCGCACGCTGGTCGGCCCGATGGGCGCGCCCAAGACGCTGATCAACCGCCGCATCTCGCGCAACCGCCGCTTCGCCACCCAGCAGTACCCGATCGATCGGCTGCGCGCGCTGGCCCGGGCCGGCGGCGGCACGATCAACGACGTCGCGCTGGCGGTGTGCGGCGGCGCGCTGCGCCGCTACCTGCACGAGCGCGGCGGCCTGCCGCTCGAGCCGCTGACCGCGATGCTGCCGGTCAACGTGCGGCCCAAGGACGATCCCGGCGGCGGCAACGCGGTCGGCGCGATCCTGTGCTCGCTGGCCACCGACGTCGAGGCGCCGGCCGAGCGGCTCGCCGCGGTGGTGGCGTCGACCCGCCGGGCCAAGGAGCAGCTGGCCGGGCTGTCGCGCTCGGCGATCATGCAGTACAGCGCCGCGCTGATGGCGCCGCTGGTGATGCAGCAGGTGCCGACCGCGGCCAGCTGGATGCGGCCGGCGTTCAACGTCGTCGTCTCCAACGTGCCGGGCCCCGAGCAGCCGCTGTACTTCCGCGGCTGCCGCCTCGACGCCCTGTACCCGGTGTCGATCCCGTACCACGGGCAGGGCCTCAACATCACGATCAACGGCTACGCCGGGACGATCAACGTCGGCTTCACCGGCTGCCGCGACGCGGTGCCCAGCCTGCAGAAGCTGGCGGTCTACAGCGGCGAGGAGGTCGCGGCCCTCGAGCACGAGCTGGCGCTGGGGGCCGCGGCGGGCTGATGGCCGACGCCCCGCCGATGATCGGTCGCTACCGCGTGCTCGACGCGATCGGCGCGGGCGCGATGGGCACGCTGGTGCGCGCGCGCGACGAGCGGCTCGGCCGCGACGTCGCGATCAAGCGGGTCAAGAACGTCCACGGCCTGACCGCGGCGATCTTCCTGGCGCGGTTCGAGGCCGAGGCGCGGGCGCTGGCGGCGCTGTCGCACCCCGGCGTGGTCGCGGTCTACGACTCGGGCGTCGACGACGAGCAGCCGTTCCTGGTGATGGAGCTGCTGGCCGGCCCGAGCCTGAAGGACGATCTGATCGCGCGCGGCCCCAAGCCGCCGGCCGAGGTGGCGGCGATCGGCATCCAGCTGGCGCGCGCGCTCGAGGCGGCCCACGCCCGCGGCATCCTCCACCGCGACATCAAGCCGGCCAACGTCGTGCGCGCCGCCGACGGCAGCTGGAAGCTGATCGACTTCGGCGTGGCCCACCTGCCCGACTCGGCGGTGACGCTGACCGGGCAGTTCCTGGGCACGCCGTCGTACGCCGCGCCCGAGGCGCTGACGCTGGGGCGGTTCAGCCCGCAGTCCGACGTGTTCGGGCTGGCGGCGACGCTGCTCGAGGCCGCCACCGGCGCGCGCCCGCGCGGCGACCTGACGCTGGCCGACGTCATCGCGCGCAGCGACGAGCCGGTGATCGACGAGCGGGCGCTGGCGCGGCTGGGTCCGCTGGCGCCGGCGATCACCGCCGGCCTGGCGATCGCGCCCGATCGTCGCCCCGACGCCAGCGGCCTGGCCGCGCTGCTCGCCGATCCGGCGCGGGCCAGCGGGCCGATCGCGACGCCGGCGCCGGGGACGCTGGTGACGCCGCCGGCCGGCACGCTGGCGACGCCGCCGCCGGGCACGATCACCGCGCCGCTGCCGTTCACCGCCCCGCCGCCGGTGTCGGCGGCGGCGTCGCTGGTGGCCCTGCCCGAGCCGCCGCGGCGTAGCCGGCTGCGGCTGGCCGCGCTGGGTGTCGGCGCGGTGCTGCTGATCGGCCTGATCGGCCTGGGCCTGCGCTGCGACGCCGCGCCGCCGAGCGCCGGCCCGACGCCGCGGCCGCTGGGCGGGCCGCCGAGCGCCGACGACGATGAGCCGCTGACGTTCGCCGCGCCGCCCGGTCTCGACGACAAGGGCGCGCGCGACTGGCGCAAGATCGCCGAGAAGGTCGCCGAGCGCGAGTTCGGCGCCGCGCTCAACAAGCTGCGCGAGTTCGAGCGCAAGCACGGCGCGACCGACGAGACGGCGCGGCTGCGCGCGTGGCTCGAGCGCCAGCCCTGACCGCCGCGCCGATCACGGCAGCGCGAGGAACGCGTCGTCGAGGCACGCCCGCATGACCGCGGCGCTCGCGAAGCGATCGGCCGGGGCCTTGGCCAGCGCGCCGCCGACCAGCGCCTCGAGGGCCGGCGTCACCCACGGCTGGGCGCCGGCGGCGTCGGCCAGCCGCGGCGGCGGCGTGCCGACGTGGGCGCGCAGGTAGCCCAGCGGATCGGCGGCGACGAACGGCAGCCGGCCGGTCAGCAGCTCGAACAGGATCACGCCGACCGCGTACAGATCGACGCGGCGATCGATCGCGCGGCCGAGCGCGGCCTCGGGCGCGATGTACGCCGGCGTGCCGAACGCGATGCCGGTGCGGGTCAGGCGATCGCCGCCGACGATCGCCGCGGCCTGGTCGAACAGCTTGACCAGCCCGAAGTCGAGCACCTTGACGTGGTCGTAGGGATCGTGGGGCGAGCCGGCGGCGGTGACCAGCACGTTGTCGGGCTTGAGGTCGCGGTGGACGACGCCGCGATCGTGGGCGTGCTCGAGCGCGTCGAGCAGCTGCCGCGCCAGCACCAGCGCGCGCCGCGGCGGCAGCGGCCCACCGACGATCAGCTCGCCGAGCGGCCGCCCGGCCACCAGCTCGACCACCAGGTACAGCCGGCCGCCGTCGGCCACCAGCTCGACCGCGCCGACGATGTGCGGGTGGTCGAGCAGCTGCAGCGCGTTGGCCTCGCGCGCCAGCCGCCGCGCCGCCTGGCCGTCGTCGTCGAGATCCGGCAGCGCGGTCTTCATCGCGAAGCGCCGGCCGTCGGCGGTGGTCACGGCGTAGACCGCGCCCATGCCGCCGTGGCCGAGCACGCGCTCGACCTGGTAGCGGCCGCCGATCGCGGCGCCGATCGCCAGCACCGTCATTCGCGCTCGGGCAGCGCCTGCACCCCGGCGCTGAGCGTCGCGTCGACGTCGCCGCCGCCGCCGCGGATGGCCAGCGTGCCGCCGATCGCGGCCTGGGCGAAGCGCACCGTCGCGGTCCGCCCGTCGGCCAGGGTCAGCGCGACGCCGTCCTGCCCGCTGGCGCCGCTGGCGGTGGCCGCGGTGACCGCGCCGTCGAGCGACAGCACGTGGAGGTGGTGGCCGGTGCCGGTGGTGCGCTCGTCGTAGCGGAAGCCACCGCGGAAGTCGCCGCTCAGCGCCGCGGCGCTGGCGGTGGCGGTGGCCGGCAGCAGCCGCTCGACCTTGAGCGCGTGGCCGTCGTGGGTGCTGGTCGCGGCGGCGCCGGCGACGGTGAAGCCGGCCGGCGCCACCAGCTGCCAGACCTGCTCGACGCCGGGGTCGGTCGCGACCCGATCGTAGACGACGATGACGTCGGGCTCGAGGAACACGACCTCGCGCTGCCAGCGGTCGATCGGGCTCGCCGCGCCGAACGCCGCGCTCAGGTCGCCGGCGGCGTAGACCCAGCCGGCGCCGCGCGCCACCGCCGCCATCTGCGACGTGGTGTCGGCCCGCTGCGGCACGGTCGCGCCGCCGTCGACGAAGCGGATCAGGCTGTGGGCCTCGGGCTCCTGGCGCAGGCCGTCGGCGGAGTCGACGTTGCCGTCGTAGCCCATCCACGCGCCCTTGAAGATCATGAACGAGCCCTGATCTTGGTGGGCGTGCGACTCGGTGTACGGCCCGGCGATGAACGACATCCAGGTCGCGGTCGGGGTCCAGCCCGAGCGCGCGTAGAGCTGGCCGACGCCCGGCGCGTAGTAGGCGCGGCCGAGGTCGGCGTAGGCGGTCGGCGTGATGCCGCCCGAGTACAGGAAGTCGTAGACGTACATGAACGGCTGGTCCATCTCCGGCACCGAGGTGTCGGCGAGGAACGCGGTGGCGCGCGCCGCGATCGGGTCGTCGGCGAACAGGTAGGCCAGCGTCTGCAGGTAGTGGCGGTGGTAGTCGAACCACAGCGCCTCGGAGTCGCGGGCGTGATCGCCGATCGGCGCGATCCGATCGAGGGTGGGCACCGTCGAGTGCATCATGTGCAGCATCGACGCGCGGGCGTGGCCGTTGCTCGCGGCCAGCGCCTCGCCGGTCGAGCCCTGCCAGAAGTCGTAGAGCTCGAACAGGTTCTTCATCGCGACGCCGTAGCCGGTGCCCTCGCGCGAGCCGCCGCCGACCAGATCGCGGGCGAAGGTCGGCTGGAGCTGGCCGCCGATCTTGGCGTCGCGGAACATGTCGATCCACTGCTGCCCCTCGGGGGTCTCGCCGCGGGTCGCGATCCCCAGGAGCATCGTCGCCCGCAGGAACGAGTAGTAGTAGTTGTTCGACGGGTTGTCGATCGACCAGCCGCTCCACGGCATCACCGTGCCGCCCCAGGTGGCCTCGTCGGGGTGCCAGACGTTCCACACCGCCTGGTTGGCGTAGGTGATCCACCGCGTGCGCTGGCCGGCCGACGCCGCGTCGAAGCACCAGTCGTAGGTCAGCGCGAGGTCGCCGATCAGCGGGCCGACCTCGAGGTAGCTGTCGAAGGCGACGTCGGGGCGCTCGCCGGCGGCGATCTTGGCCTCCTCGGCCGAGACGAACTCGTCGATCTGCGCCACCGCGGCGGCGCAGTAGCGCGGGTCGTCGGTCAGCTTGCCGACCAGCGCCGCGTACCACGCCTGGAACGCGTAGATGTCGCTGCCGTCGAGCTGCAGATCGACGATGCGCTTGAAGCGGGTCCACGCCGGATCGTTGGCGGCGACCTGCGCCGCCAGGCGGTCGCGGTTGCGCTGCAGGTAGATCCGCGGGTGGTCGTCGGCGAACATCGGCCCGCCGCCGTCGTCGCCGCCGCACGCGGCGACCGCCGTCGCGCCCAGCCCGAGGATCACCGCGATGGAGCGAGCACGCAGGTACGTCTTCACGGCGCGCACAGTACCTCGGAATCGGCGCGGGTCGGCGCGGCGGTCGCCCCTGGCGTGCGTCGGTCACGGCCGCCCCGCAACCGCGCCGCCGCGCGCGTGTCACGTGGCAACATCGCTCGCCGGTGCTGCCAGAATGGCGCAGCGCCAGGGCCGCGCGCCGCGGCCCGCACGTGCAGCGCACGGTCCGCGCTGGCACGGACGCTGCAAAGAACGATACGACCGGTGCCACGACCGGGAATGCGGGCGACGCGAGCACGCTTGGAGGAGAACGTGACGGGACCGCTGATCGAGCTGCGCGAGATCACTCGCTACTACCAGATGGGTGACGAGCGGATCGCCGCGCTGGCCGGGGTCGGGTTCCAGATCGCGCGCGGCGAGATGGTGGCCATCATCGGCTCGTCGGGCTCGGGCAAGAGCACGCTGCTCAACATCCTGGGCTGCCTCGACACGCCCACCAGCGGCCACTACCGCCTCGACGGCAAGGACGTCCAGGACCTGTCGGACGACGAGCGGGCCCGGGCGCGCAACCGGCAGATCGGGTTCGTGTTCCAGAGCTTCCAGCTGTTGCCGCGGTCGACCGCGGTCAAGAACGTCGCGCTGCCGCTGGTGTACCGCGGGGTGCCGGCCCGCGAGCGGCTGGCCCGCGCCGCCGCGGCCCTGGCCAAGGTCGGCCTCGCCGAGCGCACCCGCCACCGCCCCAACCAGATGTCCGGCGGCCAGCGCCAGCGCACCGCGATCGCGCGCGCGCTGGTGACCGAGCCGTCGCTGCTGTTGTGCGACGAGCCGACCGGCAACCTCGACTCGAACACCAGCGAGGACATCATGGGGCTGTTCCACGCGCTGCACGCCGAGGGCAACACGATCGTGATGGTCACCCACGAGCCGTCGATCGCGGCGCGCTGCCAGCGCGCGATCCGGATCGCCGACGGCAAGGTGGTGGCCGACGGCCCCGGCCGCGACGTGGCGTACGCGGCGGTGCCGCGATGAGCGCGGCCGGCGTGGTGCGGGTGGCCGCGCTGGCGGCGGCGCTGGTCTCGACCGCGGCCTGCGATCGCGCCCGGGCCGGCGCCGGGCGCGGCCGCGCCGGCGCGCCGCGCCGGGTCCAGGTCACGACCGGCGACCTGGCGCCGCGGGTGCTGCTCACCGGCGCGCTGCGCGCGACCGCGGCGGTCGAGCTGGCCACGCCGCGCACCGACACCTGGCAGCTGTCGATCCGGTGGATGGCCGAGGACGGCGCGACGGTGGCGGCCGGCGAACGCGTGCTCGAGTTCGACAACTCGGCGTTCGCCACCCAGCTCGAGCAGAAGAAGCTGGCGCTGCGCCAGGCGCAGATGGATCTGCGCAGCGCCCGCGATCTGACCGCGGTCGCGATCGCCGACAAGGAGGCCGAGCTGCGCGAGCGCACGGTGGCGCGCGGCAAGGCCGCCACGCTGGCCGCGGTGCCCGCCGATCTGCTCGACGGCCGCACCGCCCAGGAGCGCCAGCTCGAGCTGCAGCGCGCCGACGCCGCGGTGGCCGCCGCCGAGCGCGAGCTGACCACCGCGCGCAAGGCCGCCAGCCTCGATCAGCGGGTCAAGCAGATCGAGCTCGACAAGGCGCAGCGCGCGATCGACGACACCACCGCGGCGATGGCCGAGCTGGTGCTGACCGCGCCCAAGGCCGGCGTGATCCTGGTCGCCGACCACCCGTGGGAGGGGCGCAAGCTCCACACCGGCGACACCACCCAGCCGGGCTGGCCGGTGATCACGCTGCCCGACCTCAGCGCCGGCCTCGAGGTCGCGGCCGCGCTGTCCGACGTCGACGACGGCAAGATCGAGGTCGGCGCGGTCGGCGCCTGCGTGCCCGACGCCTACCCCGACGCCGCGCTGCCGTGCACGGTCACCGCGATCACGCCGGTGGCCCGCGGCGACGTCCGCACGTCGCTGCGCAAGACGTTCGACGTGACGCTGACGTTGACGCCGACCGCCGGCCAGGAGCTCCGCCCCGGGATGTCGGTCAAGGTCGTGCTGCGCCGGCCCCCGGTGCCGGGCGCGGTGCTGGCGCCGCGCGGCGCGATCGAGCGCAGCGCCGACGGCGCCCGGGTCCGCCTGCCCGGCGGCGCCACCCGCGCGATCGAGGTCGGCCCGTGCGACGCCCAGGCGTGCGTCGTCACCCGCGGGCTGGCCGCCGGCGACACCGTCGAGCTGGGCGGTGCGCCGTGATCCGGCGCGCGATGCTGGCCGCGCTGGTGGCGCTGGCGGTCGGGTGCGGCGACGCCCCGGCCGGCGACGCGCTGGCCACGATCACCCGCGGCGATCTGGTGCTGACCGTCGAGGTCACCGGCGAGCTGGAGGCGGTCGACTCGACCGACGTCATGCCGCCGCCGCTGCCCGACGTCTGGGAGTTCAAGCTGGCGCAGCTCGCCGACGAGGGCGCCGAGGTCGCCGCCGGCGAGCCGGTGGTCGCGTTCGACGCGTCGACGCTCGAGCAGGAGCTGGACGGCCTGCGCAACGAGGCCGACGCCGCGGCCAAGAAGCTGGCCAAGCGCAAGATCGACGCGGCGCTGACCCGCCAGGACGAGGCGCTGCGGCTCGAGGAGACCGCCGCCGCGCTGCGCAAGGCCGAGCTGAAGGCCAGCGCCGCCGCCGATCAGACCGCCGCGATCGAGCTCAAGCTGCTGATCGCCGATCGCGAGCTGGCGCAGATGGCGCTGGAGCGGGCGCGCAACCACGCCGCGTCGACCGCGCGCGCCGACGCCGCCGAGCTGGCCAGCCTGAGCGAGCAGCTCGCGTACGCGACCGGGCGGCTGGCCCGGGTCGAGGCCAACATCGCGCGGATGGCGATCGCGGCGCCGCGGGCCGGCACCGTCGTGTACCCGACCTCGTGGCGCGGCGAGAAGAGCAAGGTCGGCGACAGCGTCTGGCGGATGCAGACCGTGCTGAAGATCGTCAGCCTCGACCAGATGGTCGGCAAGGGCCTGGTCGACGAGGTCGACCTGGCGCGGGTCGCGGTCCAGCAGCCGGTCAGCCTGCGCCTCGACGCGCTGCCCGACGTCCAGCTGCACGGCGTGGTCGACACGATCGCCAAGAACGTCGAGGGGCGATCCGAGACCGACCCCAGCAAGGTGGCCCAGGTCAAGCTGACCTTGACCGACACCAGCGGCCAGCCGCTGCGCCCGGGCATGCGGTTCCGCGGCGAGATCGAGACCGGGCGGGTCGCCGGCGCCGTGCTGATCCCGGTCGAGGCGGTGTTCGTCACCGCCGCCGGCCCGGTCGCGTACCGGGTGCGCGGCGACGACGTCGCCGCGGTGCCGCTCACGCTCGGCCGTCGCAACGCCACGACCATCGAGGTCACCGCCGGCCTGGCCGTCGGCGACCGGGTGGCGAAGCTCGATCCGACCCGGAGCGCGCGATGAAGCGGTTCGCGATCACGATGCTGGTGCTGGCCGCGCTGGGCGCCGGCGGCTGGGCCGGGTGGCGGCGGTTCACCCGCGCCGCGGCGCCGGCCGAGGTCCCGACGATGGTGGTGCGCAGCGAGCGGTTCGTCCGCAAGGTCACCACCGAGGGCGCGCTGCGCGCGGTCAAGGCCACGCCGCTGACCGTGCCGCAGAACAGCGGCGGCGACATGGGCCCGATGAAGCTGGCGTGGCTGGTCGAGGACGGCACGCTGGTCAAGGCCGGCGACGTCGTCATCCGCTTCGATCAGAGCGGGCCGACCCGGGCGCTGCGCGACGGCGAGGCCGACCTCGCCGTGGCCGACGCGCGGCTGACCCAGGAGCAGCTCAAGTCGCGCGCCGCGGTGGCCGGCCGCGACGCCAGCGCGACCCTGGCCGGCGAGGAGCTGGCGCGGACCCGGCAGTTCCAGCAGAAGGACCAGGCGATCTTCTCGCGCAACCAGATCGTCGAGTCGGGCATCGACGAGCAGCTGGCCGGCGCGCGCCAGGCCCACGCCGAGCGGGTCAAGCAGATCGAGCGCTCGCTGTCGCAGTCGAAGGCCAGCGTGATCGACGTCGAGCGCGCCAAGGCCGAGATGACGATCAGCCACGCGCGATCGGCCCTCGAGAAGATGGAGGTGCGGGCGCCCCACGACGGCATCCTGGTGCTGCGCCGGGGCTGGCGCGGCGCGGTGCCGCGGGTCGGCGATCAGCTGTGGCCGGGCCAGGGCGTGGCCGAGATCCCGCTGCTCGACGAGATGGAGGCCGAGGTCTTCGTGCTCGAGATCGACGCCAACGGGCTCAAGGAGGGCCAGCCGGCCGAGGTCACGATCGAGGCGCGCCCGGGCCAGACCTGGCCGGGCACGATCCGGCTGGTCGACAAGCTGGCCAAGCCGCGCCTGGCCAGCTCGCCGGTGCAGTACTTCGCGGTGGTGATCGCGCTCGCGACCACCGATCGCGCGGTCATGAAGCCGGGCCAGCGGGTGCAGTCGACGCTGACCCTGGCCGACGAGGACGCGCTGGTGGTGCCGCGGCAGGCGGTGATCATCAAGGGCGAGCAGAACCTGGTCTACCGCCAGGGGCCGCGCGGCTTCGAGGCGGTGCCGGTCGAGCTGGGCGCCGCCACCGCCGGGCGGGTGGTGGTCACCAAGGGCCTGACCGCCGGCGATCGGATCGCGCTGCGCGATCCGACGATGTCGGCCGACGCCGCGCTCGGCCGCGGCTCGGGCTCGGGCTCGGGGTCGGCGGCGGCCGCGCCCGGCGGGGGCGCGCCGTGAGGCGGCTGCTCGACGCGCTCGGCGTCGCGTTCGACAACCTCGCCGACCACAAGCTGCGGACGCTGCTGACCACGCTGGGCATGATGTTCGGCGTCGGCGCGGTGATCGCGATGCTGTCGATCGGCGCCGGCGCCGAGCGCGAGGCGCTGACGCTGATCGACCGGCTCGGCATCCGCAACGTCGTGGTCCGGGCCAAGACCTACAAGCCCGACGAGCTCGAGGAGATCCGCAAGAAGTCGATCGGCCTGTCGCAGCGCGACGTCGAGGCCATCGAGGAGGCGGTGCCCGGCGTCGACTTCGCGGCGGCCCGGCTCGAGATCGAGCCGTACAAGGTGCTGTCGGGCGGCGGCAAGACCAAGGCCCGGGTGTTCGGCGTCGGCTACCGCCACCGCGAGGTCACGCCGTTCGCGCTGTCCGAGGGCCGGATGTTCGACGCCGCCGACGAGCGCGACCACGCCCAGGTCGCGGTGATCGGGGCCGCGGTCCGGCGCGAGCTGTTCGGCGCCGACCCGGCGCTCGGCAAGGACCTCAAGATCAACGACGTCTGGTTCGAGGTGGTCGGCGTGCTGGCGCCCGAGGCCACCCCGGCCAGCGCGGTCCAGGGCGTCGCGGTCAACTCGACCGAGCGCGAGATCTACCTGCCGCTCACGACCGCGCTGCGCAAGCTCGACCGCGATCCGCTCAAGTCGCCGCTCACCGAGATCGTCGTGCGGCTGACGCCCAAGGCGCCGGCGCGCGAGACCGGGGCGGTGGTCGGCACGCTGCTCGATCGCCTGCACGGCGGCGTCGTCGACTACGAGATCGTCGTGCCCGAGGCGCTGCTCCAGCACAGCGCGCAGACCCAGCGGCTGTTCAGCCTGGTGATGGGCCTGATCGCCGGCATCTCGCTCCTGGTCGGGGGCATCGGCATCATGAACATCATGCTGGCGTCGGTGCTCGAGCAGACCCGCGAGATCGGCGTCCGCCGCGCGGTCGGCGCCACCCGCGCCGACATCCGCTTCCAGTTCCTGGTCACCGCGTTCGCGCTGGCGCTGCTCGGCGGCCTGCTCGGCGTCGCGATCGGCGTCGGCATCGCGCGCGCGGTCGCCGCCTACGCCAGCTGGCCGACGGTCGTGACGACGTGGTCGCTGGCGCTGTCGCTGGGCGTGTCGGTCGCGGTCGGCGTCGCGTCCGGGCTGTACCCCGCGGTGCGCGCCGCGCGGCTCGACCCGATCGCCGCGCTGCACAGCGAATGACCGGCGCCGCATGATCGCCCGCCCTCCTCTCTCGCCCCGGAGCCGCCCGTGACGCCTCGCCACCTGGCCACCGTGCCCGCCACCGTGCTCGCCACCGCCCTCGTCGCCGCGCCGGTCGCGGCCCAGCCGGCCGCGCCGCCGCTGCCGGCGCCGTCGCTGCCGGCGCCCGACGCCTACCAGCCGCCGGAGTTCATCACCGCGGCGCCGGCGCTGCCGCCGGGGGTCGATCCCGCCGGCGCGTGGCAGCTCGAGCTGATCGAGGCGATCCGCCTGGCGGTGCGCAACAACCTCGACGTCGTGCTCGAGCGCGAGGCGGTCACGATCGCCGATCGCGGCGTCGACCTCGCGGTCGGCGAGCGCGAGCCGACGCTCGGGGTCAGCTACCGCCACGGCGACGTGCGCACGCCGTCGTCGAGCATCCTCGAGGGCAGCCCCGACACGATCAACACCTCGGTCGGCGACGCGGTCGCGCTCAGCTACCAGCAGCGGTTCGCGACCGGGCTCACGCTGGGCGCCGACTTCGACCTGGCGCGCGACCGCTCCACCTCGAGCGCGGCGGTCGCCGACCTGAACGTCCGCTCGACCGCGACGCTGCGCGTGACCCAGCCGCTGCTGCGCGGGTTCTCGACCGATCTGGTCGTGCCGCGGCTGGCGATCCTGCGCGCGCGGCTGGGCGCGGCGCGCGAGCGCGGCCAGCTCGAGGTCGTGCTCGCCGAGGTCGTGCTGCGCACCGAGACCGCCTACTGGGACGTCGTCGCGGCGCTGTACCGCCACGACCTCGCGGTGCGCTCGGCCAGCCGGGCCGAGGCGCAGCTGGCGCTGACCGCGCGGCAGATCGAGGCCGGCGTGCTGCCGCCGTCGGACCGGATCAGCGCCGAGAGCACGCTGGCCCAGCGCCAGCTCCAGCAGCTCCAGGCCGAGCAGGCGGTCGACGCGGCGTGGGATCGGCTGCGCGCGGTCATGAACCTGCCGCGCGCCGAGTGGCGCCGCGCGATCGTGCCGGTCGAGCGGCCGACCTTCGCGCCCACCGCGCAGTCGCTCGACGACGCGCTGGCGGCGGCGCTGCGCAACCGCCCCGAGCCGGCCCAGCTCGCCGGCGAGGTGGCCGACGCCGAGCTCGGCGTCCGCCAGGCGCGCAACGACCGGCTGCCGCAGCTCGATCTCGGCGTCAGCGGCACGCTGATCGGGCAGGCCGAGCGGGCCGGCGCCAGCCTGCGCGACCTGGGCGGCGCCGACGCCCGCGGGTGGACCGTCATGCTCGACCTGACCTGGACGCCGCTCGGGCGGCGCGCCGACGCCGCGCTGGCGATCGAGCGCAGCCGCGCGGCCCAGCGGGTGACCCAGCGCGACGCCGCGCTGCAGCGGATCTGGATCGAGGTCAAGGACGCGGTGCGCGCGCAGGACGGCGCCGCCCGCGAGGTCGCCGCCGCCGCGCGGTTCCGCCAGCTGGCCGAGGACGGGCTCGAGCTCGAGCAGCGCCGCTTCCTCAACGGCACGTCGTCGAACTTCTTGATCGCGCAGCGGCAAGAGGAGCTGGCCGCGGCGCAGGTCGCCGAGCTGACCGCGCTGCTCGACCACCAGAAGGCGCTGGCGACCCGGCTGTACGCCACCGGCGCGCTCTTGACCGAGCGCGGGATCGCGGTGACTCCGGGGCCGTGACGCCGGCGCGGTGATCGCGGCCCCTGGTCGGCGCCGGCGCGTGCGCTACCGTGTCGCGATGATCACGCTCTACACCGCGCCCACGCCCAACGGCCACAAGGTCTCGATCGCCCTCGAGGAGCTGGCCCTGCCGTACCAGGTCGAGGCGCTGTCGCTGGGCAAGCTCGATCAGAAGCAGCCGAGGTTCCTGGCGCTCAACCCCAACGGCCGCATCCCGGTGATCGTCGACCACGGCGCCGACGACTTCGTCGTGTTCGAGTCGGGGGCGATCCTGATCTACCTGGCCGAGCAGACCGGCCAGCTCCTGCCGACCGACGCCAAGGGCCGCTCGGTGGTGATGCAGTGGCTGATGTTCCAGATGAGCGCGGTCGGCCCGATGATGGGCCAGGCCAACGTCTTCTACCGGTACTTCCCCGAGAAGCTGCCGGCGGCGATCGACCGCTACCAGAAGGAGAGCCGCCGCCTGTTCGAGGTGCTCGACGGCCGGCTCGCCGACCACGCCTACCTGGCCGGCGACTACTCGATCGCCGACGTCGCGACGTTCCCCTGGGTGCGCACCCACGCGTGGTCGGGCGTCGCGATCGACGGCCTGCCGCACCTGGCGCGCTGGCTCGGCGAGATCGCCGCGCGCCCGGCGGTGCAGCGCGGGCTCGCCGTGCCGACGCCGCCGCGCACCGCCGCCGACGTCGAACAGACCGGCGCGGCGATCATCACGCGGTGACCGTCAGCCGTCGATGAGCCGGCGGCCGGCGGGCGGCGGCGGCCGCACCTCGACCCCGTCGACGTCGATCACGCCGTCGTCGCCGAGACCGCCGGCGTCGACCACGACCACGCCGTCGCGCATCAGCCGGGCGCGGCCGGCGGCGATCAAGCGATCGCGCCACCAGCGCCGCAGCGGCGGCACCACCAGCACGAGCGCGACCGCGTCCGAGGCGAAGCCGGGGATGATGAACAGGATGCCGGCGAACGCGAGCATCGCGCCGTCGACGATCGCCGCGGTCGGCGACTGGCCGCTGCCCAGCGCGGCGATCGCCGCCTGCACCATCGCGACGCCGCGGCCGGCCAGCACCGCCATCCCGACCACGACGCCGGCGGCCAGCGCCAGGTACGTCCACCCGCCGAACCACCGTCCCGCCCACACCAGGCTGGACACCTCGGCGATCAGCGCCAGCGCGAACAGGACCAGGAAGCGCACCTGGTACCTGTACCACGCGGCGCCGCGGCCGCTAGCGGCTCGTCCAGCGCAGCCCCTGCGCGACGGCCTCGCTGACGCGCGTGCTACTTCAGCTGCCCGTTGCCCTCGGCCTCGACCAGCGTGTTGTGGAGGCTGACCATCGTGTTGTAGATCGACAGCAGGTTCTCCATCGCCGCCTCGATCGCCGCGGCCTTGGCCGCCGGGGTCGCGGCCTTGGCCAGCGCCGGCTTGAGCTTGGTGAGCGCCTGCTGCATCCGATCGACCTGCTTGCCGAAGCCGACGAACGACGCGTGGGCGTTGGGCTTGTCCTTGGCGAAGGCGACGAAGCCGGCGATGGCCTCCTCGAGCCTGGGCAGGCCGGCCTCGGCCTTGGCGCCGTCGCGGCGCGCCACCCGCAGGAACTCGTTGGAGCGGATCGTCGCCAGCCGGAACCAGTAGCCGTAGCTCTTGCCGGCCTCGTGCTTGGCCAGCTCGGCGTTGGACTGCGCGTCCTCGACGCGCTCCAGATCGACCGCCAGCGCGTCGACCGCCTTGCCCCAGGCCTCGCTGGCCGCGACCAGGTCGGTGTGCAGCGCCTTGGCCTTGGCGCCGGCGTCGTTCTTGAACTCGCCGCCCTTCACGTAGGCGCACATCGCGTCGCGCTTCTCGGCGTAGGCGACCGCGGCGTCGTACATGGCCTTGGCCAGCGGCGGCATCTTGGCGAACTCGCCGCTCGACTGCTTCTCGATCTGGCCGACGCGGGTCTTGGCCTCCTCGCGCTTCATCTTCATCCAGCCGGCGCCGGCGCAGACGACGTTGCCCCACTTGGTCATCGTCTCGACGTCGAGGCCGGCGTCCCCCGCGCGCTCCCAGTAGCTGCGGGTCAGGTCGGGGATCTCGTCGATCAGATCGTTGAAGAACTCGACGTAGTAGTTCATCACCTGCATCGAGCGATCGCTGGTGACGTCGGTGGTCGAGCCCTCGGCCTTGGGATCTTCCTTGGGCTTGGGCTTCATGCCCTTTCAGCCGGCCCCGGCGACGGCGACGGCGAGCACGACGACGAGGAGGCGCGACCAGCGGTGGTTCATGCCCCGACGATAGCGGAGCGGCGCTGGCAACGGGTGGCAGCGCGCGGCGACGGCGGGCCGGCGGTCACTGCCAGTACGGGTCGACCTGCGCGGTCGGCAGGTCGCCGCGGTCGGCCGAGGCGTAGATCGTCGGGCCCACCTCCTCGAGCTCGGCCGGCGTGACCAGGATGTCGTCGGCGAAGACGGTGTCGCGCACGCCGAGCGCCCAGGCCACCAGCTCCGAGCAGTAGAAGCGGTCGGCGTTGTCGAGGCCGACGAAGCCCGAGAAGTCGAAGCCGGTGCCGAGCGCGGCCCGGGCGCGGGCCACCGCGGCGTGGCGCTCGGCGGCGGGCAGGTTCGGGCGGACGATCATCCAGCGGTGCGACGCGCCGAGGAACTGCTCGGCGGTCACCTCGCGCACGCCGCTCGACACCGCGTCGATGAAGTGGTCGGTCGAGGCGTCGTAGATCGCGGCGTGGCTCATCGGCGCGCCCGGCGTCACCAGCAGGATGATGTCCGACAGCACCGCGTAGCCGCGGCGGAGCACGATGTCGCCGTCCTGGACGTGGGCGTGGAGATCGCGCACCCACATCGTGGTGTAGGCGGCGTCGAGCTTGGGGTCGGCCGGGCGCTTCACCACCGCCGAGTGGTTGCAGGCGGTGGTCAGCGAGGCAGTGGCGAGGGCGGCGGCGACGAGCAGCGAGGTGCGCATGATGCCCTGGCGTATTGCGAAGGTCGGACCAGTCGACCGGGCCAGCAGTTTCGATGGCTTACAACGATCTGTCAGGCCCTGGACGCCCAAGGTCTGACGCTTGGTTCGTCACCCCCGCAGCGCCGCCAGGACGGCGGCCAGCGCCGCGTCGACCCGCCCGGCGCACGGGCTTGGCGCGCCGGCGGCCAGGGTCGGCAGCTCGCAGGTGGCGACCACCTGGGTCGCGCCGTCGTTCCACTGGCCGATCCAGGTGGCGCCGGCGCCGGCGCCGCGGCGGGCGTCGATGGCGATGGTCGGCGTGCCGGCCAGCGGGCGCACCGCGACCGTCAGGCTGGCGCCATCGAGCGGCGGCGCCGCGTCGACCCCCGGCGCCCACAGCGCGACCAGCTCGGCCCGCCGCGTCGTCCACGCCGCCAGGTCGATCGGCACGCAGCGCAGGCACCCGGCGATCGTCACCGTGACCCGGGCGTCGGCGGCGGTCACCGCCAGCGCCAGGTCGCGCTCGCCCTGGGCCAGCACGCGGACCTGCGCGTCGGCCACCGCGATCGCCGCCGCCCGGCGCAGCGCCGCCGCGTCGAGCGCGATCGGCGACGCGGCGTCGACCACGGCCGCGGCCGCGGCGTCGCGGGCCGGCCGGGCACCGCCGCGATCGCGGCAGCCCACCAGCGCGCAGGCCAGCGCGCCGGCGAAGGCGCACCACGAACGACCACGCGCGGACATCGGCGCGAGTCTACGCGGTCGCGGCCGCCGGCGGTGGCAACGGGCCGGCCAGCTCGACCTCGAGGCCGGACGGCTCGCGGTTCGTGAACGTCAGCTGGTAGGCGTGGAGCCGGGCCACGGTGTGCGTGATGTGCAGGCCGATGCCGTGGCCGCCGTGGCCGCCGGTGGTGCGGGTGCGCGCGGCGTCGCTGCGGAAGCCGCGGCGGATCAGGCTGCCGAGATCGGGCGGCGGGATGCCGGGGCCGTCGTCGAGGACCCGCAGCACGAACCGGCCGTCGTCGCGATCGAGCACGACCGCGACGTGGCCGCCGCGGCGGTTGTAGCGGATCGCGTTGTAGACGACGTTCGACACCGCCTGCTCGAGCAGCGTCAGGTCGGCGTCGACGATCACCGCCGCCTCGGGCACGCCGCTGTCGAGCTCGATGCCGCGCTCGGCCGCGACCGGGCGGTGGCGCGCCACCACCCGGGCCACCAGCGCGTTGAGATCGATCGGCGCGCGCTCGAGCCGCGGCTCGGCGACGTCGACCCGCGCCGCCACCGACAGGTTGTGGATCAGCGCCGCGAGGTAGTGGGCCTCGTCCATCGCCCGCGCCACCACCTCGTCGAGCTCGGCCGGCTCGCGGGTGCGCACGTCGGCGCGCAGCGACGCCAGGTGCTGGGTCAGCACGGTCAGCGGGATCATCACGTCGTGGGTGGTGTTGGCCAGGAACTCGCGCAGCGCGCGCTCGCGATCGTCGCGCGCGGCGAGCTGCCGCCGGACCTCGGCCGAGGCGGCGACGAACGCGTCGCCGAGCTGGCGCACCTCGTCGGCGCCCGCCACCGCCGGCGCCTCGACGAACCCGCCGGCCGCCGAACGGCGCACGTCGGCGGTCAGGCGGCGGATCCGCCCGACCACCGGGCCCACCGCGACCAGCACCGCGATCAGCGTCGCCGCCAGCGGCGCCAGCCACAGCTCCGAGGCCGGCAGGATCGCGCCGATGAAGCCGCGCGGCGTCGTGCCGCGCACCAGCACGTAGGCGCACGGCCCGTCGGGCCACGGCGACCGCAGCAGCACCTCGACCCGCTCGTCGAAGGTCGCGCGATCGACCGCCGCCCAGTCGCCCTCGGCCAGCGCGGCGGCGGTGCCGGCGGCGAGCCGCGGCGCCGCCGGATCGCGCGACGTCAGCGCGCGATCGTAGGCGAAGAAGCGCGGCGGCGCGGCCCGCGGCATGCCCGGCGGCGGCCCGCCCGGCCCGTGCGCCGGCGGGCCCCCCGGCGTCGGCGGCCCGCCCGGCGGCGGGGTCGGCCCCGGCGGGCGGTCGCCCATCGCGCCGGGCATGCGCGGCACGCCCCACGCCACGGGATCGGCCTCGCAGCGAGCCTGGGCCTCGGGCCGCTCGAACCGCTCGCGGGTCAGCCGCGCCAGCGCCTCCTCGGCGGCGCGGTGACGGCTGCGCGCGTCGAGCCACACCAGCCCGGCGACCATCGGCACCGCCACCGCGGCGGTGGTGAGCAACAACCGCAGCCGCAGGTTCACGTCGGCGCGCTTCCGGCGAGGCGGTAGCCCACGCCCCAGACCGTCTGGATCATGCCGGCGTCGCCGAGCTTCTTGCGCAGCCGCGAGACGTGCACGTCGAGCGTGCGCTCGGCGCCGTCGCGGTCGGCGTCGATCGCGGCGTCGACCAGCGCGGCCCGGGTGACCGCCGCGCCCGGGCGGCGGGCCAGCGTCGCCAGCAGCTCGAACTCGGCGCGGGTCAGCTCGACGGCGCGCTCGCCGACCCACACCTGCCGCTCGGCCAGGCCGATCCGCAGCGGGCCGACCTCGATCACGTCGTTGCGCGCCAGCGTCGGCCGGCGCAGCCGGGCCCGGACCCGCTCGACCAGCTCCTCGGGCCAGAACGGCTTGGTCATGTAGTCGTCGGCGCCCAGCTTGAGCGCGCGGATCTTGTCGCTGGTGTCGTTGCGCGCCGACAGCACCAGCGCCGGCGTGTCGGAGGTGGCGCGCAGCGCCTTGAGGATGTCGAGGCCGTACATGCCGGGCAGCATCAGGTCGACGATCAGCAGGTCGATGGTGGTCGGATCGGGCACCCGGCCCTCGGTCCACCAGGTCACGCCGAACCCTGCCTTGTGCAACGTCGCGACGATCTGGGCGCCCAGCTCGCGATCGTCCTCGATCAGCAGTACGCGGTCCGACATGGTGACAGTGTGCCCCGTCCTTCCTACGTAGATCTAAACCGATCGCGGGGCCGCCGTCGCCCGCCCGGCCGGGGCCCGGCGCCGCGCCCGGGGGGCTAGTACGGCAACCGATCGCGTGATAGGTCACGCGCCCGCATGTCGAGCACCCCCGCGCCCCGGATCCCGTCCCTGGACGGCCTGCGCGCGCTCTCGATCTCGCTGGTCATCCTGTCGCACCTGCTCGGCACCCGCGGGTTCCCGTTCGGCACCCGGGCGGTCGGCACGGTGGGCGACTTCGGCTACCTGGGCGTGAAGGTGTTCTTCGTCATCTCGGGCTACCTCATCACGACGCTGCTGATGAAGGAGGACGAGCGCACCGGCCGGGTGTCGCTCAAGGGCTTCTACGTGCGGCGGGTGTGGCGCATCTTCCCCGCGTTCTACGCGTTCGTCGCGGTGATGTTGCTCGGGTGGGCGATCGGCGTCGTGGCGCTCAACCACGGCGACCTGCTGGCCGCGGTCACCTACACGATGAACTACCACTACGACCGCTCGTGGGAGCTCGGCCACATCTGGTCGCTGTCGATCGAGGAGCAGTTCTACCTGGTGTGGCCGTTCGTGTTCGTGCTGGTCGGCCGCGGCCGCGTCGTCGCGGCGGCCACGGCGATGATCGCGCTGGCGCTGGTGTGCCGCGCGCTGGTGTGGTTCGTGCTGCGCTCGGACAACCTCGCCGAGGAGGCCTACCCGTGCGTGATGGACTCGATCGCGGTCGGCTGCCTGATGGCCGGGCTGGCGCGGCGGCTCGACGCGTCGGCCGCCTACCAGCGCTTCCTGCGCTCGCCGTGGTTCCTGCTGGTGCCGGTGGTCGTGGCGCTCGGCCAGTCGCAGGCCCACCCCGCGTTCCAGTTCACGATCGCCACCACCGCCGCCAACCTCGGCGTCGCGCTGATCGTCGACCGCGCCGTGCGCTGCCACGACGATCCGATCGGCCGGGTGCTCAACTGGCGCCCGCTGGTGTGGCTGGGGACGCTGTCGTACTCGCTGTACCTGTGGCAGGAGCCGTTCCTCAACCACTTCCGGCCGAGCCGCGCGACGACCTACCCGCTCAACCTGGCGCTGGCGTTCGCCTGCGCGGTGGCGTCGTACTACTTGATCGAGAAGCCGATCCTCACGTGGCGGGCCCAGCGCGCCGCCGCCCGCCGCGCCGCCGCCTGACCCGCGGCTCAGCCCACGCCGTCGATCATCACGTCGACCGCGTGCTCGAGGTCGCGCGCCATCGGCACCACCAGCCGCGCGATCACCCGCCACTCGACCGGCCCGGTGGTCGGCGCGACCACCGCCGACACCGCGCGGGCCACGTCGCCCAGCCGCCCGGCCGGCGGCGCCGCGCGGCCGCCGCCCAGCGTGCGCGGCGCCGGCAGGGCGAACCTGAACTCGCCCTTGTGGAACCGGGTCGCGCCGGCCAGCTCGTGCTCGAACTTGTACAGCGTGGTCGCGGTCGGGGTGCGCACGCCGCCGCGGGTCTCGACGCCGCGCTGGCTGGCCCGCAGCTCGACCACCAGCCGCCGCGCGTCGATCGGCTCGGTCAGGGCCACCGTCACCTTGCCGCGGACGTCGCCGCCGGCGCGGACCCGCAGCTCGTCGAGCGCGACCCGCACCTCGCCCCGCCCCACGCCGACCACCGACTGGCCAGCCTTGACCGCGGTGGTCGCGCCCTTCTTGACCGCGCCGCCGATCGACCGAAAGAACTTGTTGGCGGCGTCGATGATCTCGTCGTCGGTCGGCATGGCTCGAGTCTGCCACGCCGGCGCGCCGGACCGGCGCCGCAGGTTTCTCCTGATCGATCGCCGCGGCCGCCTGTTTGCCCGATCATGACCAAGCCTCGCCACCCGCGGACCTCCTCCACGTCACGCCGCCCACGCGGCCTCGCGCGCATCGCCCTGGCGACGGCGCTGCTCGGGAGCGCGGCCCTCGCCGCCTGCCACGTGAGCACCAAGCCCAACGTCGGGATGGTCAGCGGCGCCACCGCCTTCCCGGTCGCGGTCACCGACCTCGACACCACCGCCGCCTTCGCCTGGGCCGGCGACCAGCCGGCGAAGCGCCTGTACGTCACCACGGCGCTGGCGCACGAGACCGCCGACAGCCTGGCGGCCCGCCCGGTGGTCTGGGACGTGAGCGCGCCCGGCGGGTTCGCGTCGCCGGTCCGGCTGAACACGGTGCCGCCGGGGGCGACCAGCGGCACCGGCGCCTTCGCGGGCCTGATCGGCGGCAAGTACTACGTCGTCTACGTCGAGCGGATGGACGGTTCCCGCGGCAGCTACAAGTTCCAGGCGCCGATGCCGACCAGCGTGGCCTCGTCCTCGGCGGCGTGCACGCCGACCTCGACCCCCGCCGGCCACTACGGCCACTGCGTCTCGCCGTACGCCGACAAGGGGTCGCTGTGCTCGGAGTTCACCGGCAGCGCCGGCGCGACCAACGGCCAGGCGACCTGCGACGTGCTCAAGGGCACGTACGCCGAGGGGCCGTGCCCGCCGACGCCCGCCGGCCAGTGCCTCGCGCGGTGCGGCGCGCCCAACGAGAGCCTCGACACCGCCGACTTCGCGAGCGCGGCCGAGTGGCAGGCGGCGTGCGCCGCCCGCAAGGGCACCTACCTGCCGCCCGCCGCGCCGTGACCGCGCCGGCGATCGCGACGCGACCCCGCGGGTTCAGCGCACGACGGCGCCGTCGGCGTCGAGCACCTTGACGTCGCCGAGCTTGAGCGCGCGCACGCCCGACTCGATCTTGCTCAGGTCGCCGACGATCACCCAGGTCAGCGCGGCCGGCTTGATCGCCGCCGCCGCCGCCTGCACCTGCGCCGGGGTCAGCGCCGACACCGCCGCCGCGCGCTTGGCCGCCCAGTCGTCGGGGCGGCCGAAGCGCACGATGCCGGTCAGCGTGCCGAGCACCGCGCCCGCGGTCTCGTAGCTGCCGGGCAGGCCGCGCACCTCGGTCGCCTGGATCTTGGCCAGCTCGGCCGGCAGCGGCGGCCGCGCCCCGGTGGCGTACTCGCGGATCTCGCGGTCCAGCTCCTTGGCCGACTCGGCGGTCTTGTCGATCTGCACCGACGCGCTGGCGATCCACGGCCGCTGGCCGAGCGCGTCGCTGACGCCGGAGTACGCGCCGTAGGCCCAGTGCTTGGCCTCGCGCAGGTTCATGTTGAGCCGCGAGCCGAACTCGCCGCCCAGCACCGCGTTGGCGATCTCGAGCGACGTCGCGCCGGCGTCGGTCGTCGGCGGCACCAGCTGGGCCACCAGGATCGTCGCCTGGACCGCGCCCGGCTGATCGATCAGGAACACCCGCGCCTTCTTCGGCAACGCGACCGACGGCAGCGGCGTCGCCGGCGCGGCGGCGGCCGGCGCCTTCCAGCCGGCCAGCGCGGCGTCGAGCTTGGCGGTCAGATCGGCCAGCGTGATGTCGCCGACGACCAGCACGGTCGCGCGATCCGGCCGCAGCCGCGCCGCGACCCACGCCTTGAGCTCGGCCTGGGTCAGCGCGGCGATGCTGGCCTCGGTGCCGGTGCCGCTGGGCGAGGTCGCGTACGGGTGGCCGGCGCCGTAGAGGATCGGGTAGATCACGCGGCGCGCCAGCGAGCCGGGCCGCGCCTTCTCCTGCTTGAGGCCGGCCAGCCACTGCGCGCGCACGCGCTCGAGCTCGTTGGCGTCGAAGGTCGGGCGCAGGAGCACGTCGGCCAGGAGCGCCAGCGACGGCTCGAGGTTCTTGGTCAGCGCCGACAGGTACAGCGACGCGCCGTCGAACGACGCGCCGGTCGCCAGCACCGCGCCCAGCTCCTCGGTGCGATCGCCGAGCGCCAGCGCGCCGTAGCTGCCGGCGCCCTCGTCGAGCATGCCCATCGCGAACGCCGCGGTGCCCGGCTTGCCGGCCGGATCGGAGGTGTAGCCGGCGTCGGCGACCTGCACGCTCAGCTGCACCAGCGGCAGCCCGGGGCGGCGCGCCAGCACGACCTTGGCGCCGTTGGCGAGCGTGCCGCGCTCGAGCGCCGGGAACACCAGCGGCGGGAACGTCGTCGTGGTCGGCGGGCCGGCGCTGCGATCGACGTCGCTCGGCGTGGTCTTGAGCCCCTTGGCCGGCGGCGGCACCGTCGTCGGCGGCAGGTTGGCCACCGCCGGCGGATCGACCGGCGCGGCCTTGGCGCCCGGCGTGACGGTCAGCGTGTAGTCGCCCTTGCTCAACCACTTCTTGCCCACCGCCTTGACCTGCGCCGCGGTGGTGGCGGCGGTGGTCTTGAGCGAGTCGCGGTAGCAGGTCGGCTTGCCGACCAGCACGGTGCACTCGGCCAGCACGTCCGCCTTGCCGCCGAAGCCGCCGATGCGCTCGATGCCGCGCAGGAACCCGGCCTCGGTGACGGTCTTGGCCTGCGCCAGCTCGGCCGCGGTCGGCCCCTTGGCCAGCAGCGCCTTCAGCTCCTCGTCGATGATCTTCTCGACGGTGGTCGGGTCGACGCCGGCCTTGACGTCGGCCTGGATGAAGAACATGCCGCCCAGCTCGCTGCCCCACGCCGACGCCGAGACCGCGTCGAGCAGCTTGTCCTGGTGGACCAGCCGGCGATCGAGCCGCGACGAGCGCGCGCCGCCGAGCACCTGGGCCAGCACCGCCAGGCGATCGGCGTCGGCCGTGCCGGCGCCCGGGATGTTCCACACCCGGTACAGCCGGGTCTGCGGCACCTGATCGGTCATCGTGTCGCGGGTCGACGTCGAGCGCGCCGCGACCTGCGGCTTCATCCGCTTCACCTTGGCGGTCGGCGCGATGTCGCCGAAATAGCGCGCGACCTTGGTCTTGGCGGTCGCGAGATCGATGTCGCCGGCCAGCACCAGCACGGCGTTGTTGGGCCCGTACCAGCTCTTGAACCAGTTCTTGACGTCGTCGAGCGTCGCCGCGTTGAGGTCGGCCATCGAGCCGATCGTCGTGTGGTGGTAGGGGTGGTTGGCCGGGTACGAGGCGGCGAAGATCCGCTCGAAGACCTGGCCGTAGGGCTGGTTCTCGCCCTGCCGCTTCTCGTTCTGGACGACGCCGCGCTGCTCGTCGAGCACCGCCTGATCGATCGCGCCGAGCAGGTGGCCCATGCGATCGGACTCCATCCACAGCGCCATGTCGAGCGCGGTGGTGGGGACGTTCTCGAAGTAGTTGGTGCGATCGCTGTTGGTGGTGCCGTTCTGATCGGTGGTGCCGACCAGCTCGAACGGATCGAAGTACTCGCCCTTGTGGTTCTCCGAGCCCTGGAACATCAGGTGCTCGAACAGGTGGGCGAAGCCGCTGCGGCCCAGCGGCTCGTCCTTCGAGCCGACGTGGTACCAGATGTTCACCGCGACGATCGGCGCCTTGCGATCGGTGTGGACCAGCACCCGCAGCCCGTTGGGCAGGGTGAACTCGTCGTAGGCGATCTCGACGGGCTTGGGCGGCGCGGCGGCCGCGATCGGCGCGGCGGCGGCGATCAACGCGAGGGGGAGGATGGCGCGAGCGAGCTGCATGGGAGACCTCGAATGAGAACGCCGCGAGGCTAGCAGCGCCGGTCGCGAGATCGAGGGCCGCGCGCGCCGACCGCGACGATTGCCGTCGGCGCGACACGTGCGACACCGTGCGACCGGTGCGACCGCGACGCCCTGGGCGCGCTGCTCACCCGAGGCCGATCTCGCGCATGATCCGCGCGACGTCGGCGAACGTCGCGGTGAGGAGGCGATCGCGCGCCGTGGCGGCCGCGCCGGTCAGCGGGAAGGCCCGCGCGCCGAGCGCGGTGATCGTGGCCGCCGACAGCTCGGGCCACTCGCCGGTCTGCAGCGACGCCACCGACAGGTGATCGGCGACCACGATCGCCGCCACCACCGGCCCGAGGCTCCCCAGCTCGCTGGCGTACGGAGGCCGCGCATGGTGGTGCCGGATCAACAGCGGCAGCGGCGGCGGCAGGCCCCACTTGCTGACCGCGCGGAAGCCGAGCTCGATGTGGTTGAACCCGCACACGCGCTGCTCGGCCGTCAGCAGCTCCTCGGGCGTGGTCCACGCGGTCTCGTCGACCGCGCGCAGCTCCTCGGGCGCCTCGAGGTACAGGACGAAGTCGTGGAGCAGGCCAGCCAGGTAACACAGCTCGGGATCGGCGCCAGGCACCAGGGCGCTGCTCGCGAGCGCCTTGGCGAGCGCGGCCACGCCGAGGGCGTGCAGCCACAGCGCGCGCTCCCAGTCGTGGCGTGGGGCGAACACCCGGACCACCGTGTCGGCGAGGACCAGGTTGGCGCAGTTGACGCTGCCCATCCGCTGGATCGCCCCGGCGAGGTTGGCGACGACCCGGCCCCGCGACATCTCCGCCGAGTTGGCGACGCGGATCACCCGGGTCGCGAGCGCGGGATCGCGGGCGATCAGGCGCGACACCTGCTCGTAGTGGTCATCGGCGCGCGGGTTCAGCCGCATCAGCTCGAGCAAGACCACCGGCAACACCGGCAGCTCGGTCAGCCGCTGCTCCAGCTTCGCGATCGTGGTCCGTTGCCCGCTCCTCAGCTCGTCGCCCACGCGACCATGGTACCAGGCGCCGGCGGCTGAGTCTCCCTCGGTCCAACCAGCGCGACGTCGCGCCGCACCGCGTCGATCCTCGAAAGAACCTGCTAGGCTGCGCCCGATCACCCGACCCTGACTCGCACCACGGAAGCGATCATGACCAAACCGATCCGTACCGTCGCCGTCCTCGGCTCTGGCGTCATGGGCGGCGGCATCGCCGCGCACCTCGCCAACGCCGGGATCCCGGTCCTCCTGCTCGACATCGTGCCGCCCAAGCTGACCGAGGCCGAGCGGGCCTCCAAGGCCGCGCGCGACAGCATCGCGGCCGGCGCCAAGGACAAGCTCAAGAAGGCCAAGCCCGCGGCGTTCAGCCACGTGCGCAACGCCGAGCTGATCCGCACCGGCAACTTCGACGACGATCTGGCCAAGGTCGCCGAGTGCGATCTGATCGTCGAGGCGATCATCGAGCGCCTCGACATCAAGCAGGCGCTGTTCGCCAAGCTCGACGCGCTCCTGTCGGGCGAGACGATCATCGCGTCGAACACCAGCGGCCTGCGGATCGCCGAGATGCTCGAGGGCCGCAGCCAGCGGTTCAAGGAGCACTTCCTCGTCACGCACTTCTTCAACCCGCCGCGCTACATGAAGCTCCTCGAGCTGGTGGCCGGCCCCGACACCTCGGACGCGTGCAAGGCCCGGGTCACCCACTGGGGCAAGGACCAGCTGGGCAAGGGCATCGTCTGGGCCAAGGACACGCCCAACTTCGTCGCCAA
This sequence comes from Myxococcales bacterium, assembly GCA_016794525.1. Lineage (GTDB taxonomy): Bacteria > Myxococcota_A > Polyangia > Haliangiales > Haliangiaceae > UBA2376. The sequence continues at coordinate 22,976 of JAEUJY010000006.1, read as the reverse complement.
CCGCATCGGCACCCACGCGATGATGGCGTCGATCCACCTGATGATGGAGAAGGGCCTCGCCCCCGAGGACCTCGACAACCTGACCGGCGTGCCGATGGGGCACCCCAAGAGCGCCAGCTTCCGCACCGCCGACCTGGTCGGCCTCGACACGCTGGCCCACGTCGTCGACAACTGCTACCGCAGCCTGACGACCGACGAGGACCGCGAGGTCTTCACGCTGCCGGCCTACGTCAAGGCGATGGTCGAGCGCGGCATCCTCGGCGACAAGACCAAGGGCGGCTTCTACAAGCGCGCGGGCAAGGACGTGCTGACGCTCGATCCCAAGACCGGCGAGTACCGGGCCAAGGGCGGCGACGAGGCGATCGCCAAGGCGTGCAAGGGCCTGGGCAAGGTCGAGGACGTCCGCGAGCGCGTCAAGAAGCTGGTCGCGACGCCCGGCGTGGTCGGCGAGTTCGCGTGGCAGGCGCTGTCGAAGAGCCTGGCCTACTCGGCGCGCCGCCTCGGCGAGATCTGCGACGACGTCACCGCGATCGATGACGGCATGAAGTGGGGCTACAACTGGGACCTCGGCCCGTTCGAGACCTGGGACGCGCTGGGCTTCGCCGACACCACCAAGCGGATGAAGGCCGAGGGCATCGCCCTGCCGGCGTGGGTCGACGCGATGGTCGCGGCCGGCGCCACCGGCTTCTACCGCGAGGGCGAGATCTGGTCGCACACCAAGGGCGCCTACGTCGCCCGCGCCACCGACCCGCGCGAGGTCACGTTCGACGTGATGAAGCGCGGCGGCGCGCCGGTCTTGAAGAACAACGGCGCCGAGGCGTGGGACCTGGGCGACGGCATCCTCGGCCTGACCTTCAAGACCAAGGCCAACAGCATCGACGCCGACGTCATCAAGATGCTGCACGACGCCACCGCCAAGGCCGAGACCGACTTCCGCGGCATGGTCATCTACAACACCGGCGAGTTCTTCTGCGTCGGCGCCAACCTGTTCGCGGTGGTGATGGCCGCGCAGCAGAAGCAGTGGGACGGCCTGCGCGAGATGATCCACGGCTACCAGTACGCGACCCAGCGGCTGAAGTACGCCAAGGTGCCGGTCATCGCGGCGCCGTACAACATGACGCTGGGTGGCGGCCTCGAGCTCTGCTACGGCTGCGACGGCGTCCAGGCCGCGCTCGAGACCTACGCCGGCCTGGTCGAGGTCGGCGTCGGCCTGATCCCGGGCGGCGCCGGCACGCTCAACATGCTGTGGCGCTCGCTCGAGGCGGTGCCCGAGGGCGTCGAGATCGACACCCAGGCGTTCGTCGTCCAGACCTTCAAGAACATCGCGCTGGCCAAGGTCGCGACCTCGGCCGACGAGGCCAAGGCGTTCGGGTTCTTCCGCCCGACCGACGGCGTCTCGTTCGACCGCGCCCGCCAGCTGCACGAGGCCAAGCAGCGCGCGATCGGCCTGGCCGGCTCGGGCTACCACCCGCCGACGCCGCGCAGCTACAAGCTGCCGGGCGAGAGCGGCATCGCGACCCTGCAGATGATGGTGAACACGCTGATGGCCGGCGGCTACGCCTCCGAGCACGACGGCAAGATCGCCATGAAGCTGGCCAACGTGCTGTGCGGCGGCGCCGCCGGTGGCGCCGGCCCGGTCGACGAGGACCGCATGCTCGAGCTGGAGCGCGAGGCGTTCCTGTCGCTGTGCGGCGAGCCCAAGTCGCAAGAGCGCATGCAGTACATGCTCATGAACCAGAAACCCCTCCGGAACTAGCCGAGGAGCGAACCACCATGAACGACATCATCATCGCTGAAGCTGTTCGCTCCGCGGTCGGCCGCGGTCACAAGGGCTCGCTGTCGCTGCGGCGGCCCGACGAGCTCGCCGCCGACGTGCTGCGCGGGCTGATCGCCCGGGTGCCGCAGGCCAAGGGCCACATCGACGACGTGGTCATGGGCTGCGCGATGCCCGAGGGCGAGCAGGGCCTCAACGTCGCGCGCCTGATCGCGCTGTCGGCCGACCTCGGCATCGAGGTCCCGGCCCAGACCATCAACCGGTTCTGCTCGAGCGGCCTGCAGGCCATCGCCACCGCGGCCGGCGCGATCGCGATCGGCTCGTGCGACGCGGTCATCGCCGGCGGCGTCGAGTCGATGACCTACGTGCCGATGACCGGCTTCCACATCTCGGCGTCGCCCGAGCTGATGGCGTCCTTGCCCGCGGCCAACACGCCGATGGGCATCACCGCCGAGAACGTCGCCAAGAAGTTCGGCATCAGCCGCGAGGCCCAGGACAAGTTCGCGCTGTGGTCGCAGCAGAAGGCCAAGGCCGCGATCGACAAGGGCGCGTTCAAGGACGAGATCGTGCCGGTGCGCGCGGTGTCGTTCGACGCCAAGGGCGAGAAGGTCTACAAGGACTTCACCGTCGACGAGCTGCCCCGCGCCGAGACCACGCTCGAGGGCCTGGGCAAGCTGCCGCCGGCGTTCGCGCAGGGCGGCTCGGTGACCGCCGGCAACGCCTCGCCGATCTCCGACGGCGCGGCTGCCGCGCTGGTGCTGTCGGCGGCCAAGGCCAAGGAGCTCGGCGTCAAGCCGCTCGGCTACTTCCGCTCGTTCGTGACCGTCGGCGTCGACCCGGCGATCATGGGCATCGGCCCGCTGCCGGCGGTGCAGAAGCTCCTGGCCAAGAACAACCTGACCGTGGCCGACATCGACCTGTTCGAGATGAACGAGGCGTTCGCCTGCCAGGCGGTGTACTGCCAGCGCGAGCTGGGCATCCCCGACGAGAAGCTCAACGTCAACGGCGGCGCGATCGCGCTGGGCCACCCGCTGGGCTGCACCGGCGCCAAGCTCACCGCGACGGCGCTGTACGAGCTGCGCCGCCGGGGCGGCCGCTACGCGGTCGTCACGATGTGCATCGGCGGTGGCCAGGGCGCCGCTGGCCTGTTCGAGCGGGCATAGGCACCTAGCCGCCACCCGCCTTCGCGGGCCCCCGCGTCCGCTTGCACGCCGGGGCCCGGGCTCGTCGGCGGCTGATTGTGGCCGTCGGTGCCCCATCCACGCCCACGTGCGGCGGCGGCACCACGGCATCCGCTCCCACGTGGGACGGCGCCGCCACCGCGGCCTCGGCTCCCACGTGGGACGGCGAAGGCACCGCCGGTCCATCTCCCGTGGACGGCGGCGCCACGGCGTCCCCGCCGCCCACGTGGGACGGTGGCGCCCCGTACGGGCGCCCGTCGGCGTGCGTGAACCGCAGCTTCCCCGGCGCGGTCCCCTCGACCCGCAGCCGGCCATCGTGCGCGGCCTTGTGGTGCGCCGAGCACAGCGCCGAGAGTGTGCTCGGCGTGTGCGTGCCGCCCTGCGCCCGCGGCACGACGTGATGCACGTCGACGTACCGCGCGTTGCGGCACCCGGGCACGACGCACCGGCCGCGATCCCGCCGCAACACGGCGCGCCGGGTCCGCGGCGGGATCGTCTTGGTCACCCGCGCCGGCTTGTCGCCGTCGACCCGCCCGAGCAGCTCCGCGTCGCACGACGCCTGCGCAAGCTCGGTTTCGCTGATCTCGATCGTGTGCCCGGCGACGTCCTGCCACGCGCGCACGCAGTCGGTGCACCGCGTGATCGCGATCTGATACATGGGCCTGGACGCTGCCGCGGAGCCCGCCGCAGCATCTCCCACGTGGGATCCGGCGCCCGCCAGCTGCGCATCGCACAAGGTCGCCATCATGTCGCCGTCGGTCAGCGGATGTCCGCACGCAGCCTCGAGCGCGCGCCGCGCCGCGGTGAACTTGCCCAGCACCGCCGCCGGCAGCAGCAGCCGCAGCTCGTGCAGCCGCGCGGCGGGGTCCGGCGGGTCATCCGGCCCGTCACCCCGCCGCCGCCCGCTCACCATGTCCTCGATCTCCCGCACGGTGTGGTTGGCCGCCGCCGTCAGCCACGCCGCCTCGGTGTCGACGGTAGCCACCCGGGTCAGCTCGCGCGCCGCGCTGTACGCGACCTCGCCGGCGGTCATCGCCGCGCGCAGCTTCGGCAGCACCGCCAGCGCGTCGGCCACCCGCAGCCGCTCCCGCGCCGGCCCGGGCGCGTAGCCCAGCACGCGCTCGACGTACTCGAAGAACGTCGCGAAGCCCAGCTCGCGATGGACGCCAAGCGCCCGCGCGCGCCGCAACCACGCGGCCTCCTCGACGTCGAGCGCGGCCCGTCGCCGCGCCAGCCCGCGCAGCGTCCGGTCGACCTCGCGCCAGTCGTCGCTACCCGCCGCAGCCGCGGCGGCCGCCGCCGCCACCGTTCCCGCCTCCTGTCCACCCGCCGCACCATCCAGCATGCCCACGCCCTCAGCAAGCCGCGCGCCAGCCGCAACGCCGCGACACCTCGCGCCGACTGTCCGAATCTCGGACAAGACAGCAGGGGTTCTGTCCGGATTGTCCGTGTTCCGGCCGTCCGCCGGACAGCCGCCGATGTCCAGCCCCGGACACCGACCGCCTCACCGCCAACGCGGCTGGCGACGGACGACGTCGCTCGCGCTCATGGCTCGGGCAACGGCAGGGTCGGCCAGGCCCGACGGCACAGGTCGTCGCCGTGGCGCAGCCGGACCAAGGCGCGCACCGCGGGGCGATGATCGTCGCCCGCGTGGCGCGCGCGGATGCCGTCGAGCGCGGTCTGGCGCGCGGCGTCCGACCTGTCCAGGGCGATCGCGAAGCGCTGGGACGGCGTCATCTCCCGCAGCACCGCCCGCTGGACGGCCTCGGCGGCGGCGGTGGTATCGACGGCGCGCACGCCTCCCGTCTACGGCGACGCGCGCGGCGGCGGCGGCGCGGTCACACCGGCACGCCGCTCTCGCGCAGGCGGCGCAGCGCGCGCTCGAGCTCGAGCAGGCGGTTGGCCAGGCCGCGCACCGCGGCCGGGCTGCCGGCGACCGCGGCGGTCACCAGCTCGAGCATCTGCGCCTCCTCGAGGCGCTCGGCGCGGTGCTGGCCGATGATCGCCGCGAACTGCTGCTCGAAGCGCGCGCGGGCGTCGGTCTCGAACCACGCGCCGTGGCCGTGGCAGTGGTGCACGGTCCAGCTCGGGTGGACGGTGTTGCGCATGGGGCGCTTGCAGATGATGCACGGCGCCGGCGTGCGCCCGCTGCGCCAGCGCAGCCGGGGATCGCCGTCGATGTCGATCGCGCTGCCCCAGCGCTCGGCGACCAGCGCGGCGGCGGCCCACTCGCCGCAGCCGCGGGGGCAAGGGCGCAGCTCGCCCGGCCCGGCGATCACGAGCGGCGTCGCGCAGGTCGGGCAGGCCTCGGTGGCGGCGTCGCGGTACGGCCCGTGGTCGCTCATCGCCGCCGATCGTACGCCACGGTCCGCCCGCGATCGCGGCGGGCACGGGGCGGCCCGGCCTCAGAATTCCGCGATCCGGCGCGCCCGCGGTCGCGGGATCGCCGGCACGCGTCGGCGGGGGGCTTCCCGATTCCGCGGACTTGCCCCGGGCGCGCGGCTTGCTTCACCGTGGGGCCATGATTCGCTCGCTTGGCCTCGCCGCGCTCCTCGCCGCCACCGGCTGCTCGCTCTACTGGGACGACGGCGACGACGCCGACGACACCACCATCGACGCCGGCGAGGCGTGCGGCGCCCCCATCCCGGGCCCGCCGCTCGAGCTGCGCAACCCCGACAACCTGCAGTGCGTGTCGTTCGGCGGCGGCGACTGCCCGCCGGGCTGCCCCTGCCCGCTCGCCGACGGCACCGCCGATCAGGCGCCAGCCCCGGCGTGGGGCGAGTGCGGCGGGCCGTGCGACGTGCTCGGCGAGGCCGCCTGCCTGGTCGACGATCGGTGCCGGGCCGCCTACGACTACGACTGCTGGACCGGCAACGGCCCGTGCACCGCGCTGCAGCCGTTCCTCGGCTGCTTCGCGCTGTCGCAGACGTTCAACCCCGCCGCCTGCGAGGGCCTCGACTCGTGGTCGTGCTCGGCCCGCAACGACTGCGTCGCGCTGCACAAGCAGGTGTGCGACGCCAGCGGCGCCTGCTGGCCGCAGTTCTTCGAGTGCCGCACCGAGAGCCGCTGACCGCCGCCGCCCGCGCGCCTCGCCCGCCGCCCGCCCCGTGTCAGGTCGCTGCGCGCGACCCGCGCCGCCTCAGAACTTGGCTTGCAGCGTGACGTTGGTGCCGAGCTGGTTGAAGTCGCCGAACTCGTACTCGAACAGGTCCTCGGCGTCGTTGCGCACCAGCCGGGTCTGGTTGGGGTCGTAGGTGAAGTACACGTCGACCAGCGCCGCGAACACCTCGCCGAAGTCGTACTGCCCCGACAGCTTGAACGCGTAGGACGGCGCGGCCTTCTCGCCGGCGGGCAGCACCACCGGGATGGCGTCGGCGCTGCGGATCACCGCGGTCGACTCGCCGGTCATCTGGGTGCCCGGCAGGCCGGTCGGCGTGGTCAGGGTCGCGGGCATCTCGATGCCCACCACCGCGCCGACGGTCAGCTTGTCGTCGAAGTTCTGGTCGGCGCCGATCGCGGCGAACAGGTTGGGCTTGCGCTCGTAGCCCATCGGGAAGTCGCTGTAGGTCGGCAGCGACGGCACCGAGTGCAGGATGAACGCGAGGTCGCGGTACTGGAAGTCGGCGCGGACCCGCACCCGATCGATCATCGCGCGCAGGTTGACGTCGCCGGCGATGCCCGGCTGGACCTTGGTCGAGCCCGACTTCTCGGGGTCCTTCAGCGTCTGGCCCAGGTAGGTGACCTCGGCCATCGCCAGCCACGACGTGCCGCCCGGGTACTTCGCCTTCTGGAACACCCGACCGACGCGCTCGGGGTCGTACTTGTAGAGCTTGTAGTCGATCGACGACGACACCGGCATGCCCTTGTGGGCCGCCACCTGCGCCGACACGCCGTAGAGCTGGACGTCCTCGGTGTTGACGTCCTCGAGCTCGTTCGAGCCGCGGTTGAAGTAGCCGCCGTTGACCTCGACCCGGACCATCTCGGTCAGGTCGACGCCGGCGCCGCCGAGGAACGCCAGCTTGGCGACCTGCTCGGCGGTGGCGCGGTCGAGCATCACCGAGCTCTTGGCGCCGATGAACGCGTAGACCTTGGGCAGGTCGATCTGGAACTTGATGCCGGGCACCGCCTGCGAGCTGCGGCGGTACTCCTCGTTGCCGCCCCACGACAGCCGGTAGCTGTAGCCCAGGCGCATGCGGTCCGACGACACCGGGAACGCGGTCAGCGTGTAGCGGGTCGGGTCCTTGTGCTCGGGATCCTTCCACCACGACACCAGCACGTAGCTGCCGGCGTCGGACAGATCGATCTTGCGCTCGGCCAGCTCGTTCAACCGGATCACCAGGCCGCCCTCGGCCTCGAGGTGATCCTTGCGGTAGTTCCGGTACATGATCGCGTGCGACAGCGTCTCGTAGCCGGAGAACCGGGTGTCGTAGTTGTCGAAGAACAGCGTGCCCAGCGAGTTGGGCCGGCCGAACCGCCAGCCCGGCACCGACGGGATGGTCTCGCCGGGCTCGGTCAGCATGTTCTCGTTGGTGAGCGTCAGGTTGAGCCGGACGTCGGTGAAGCCGCCGGCGCCGTGCAGGTACTCGTCGCCGTCGGCCTTGGTCTGGTCCTTGGCCTTGGCGGCGTCGACCGCGGCCTGGTCGACCTGGGCCTGATCGTGCTGGGCCTGGGCGGCGGCGAAGCCGTCGATCTGCTGGCGCAGCGCGGCCAGCTCGGCGCGGGTGGCCTCGAGCGCCGCGGCGGCCGCGGCGTCCTTCTCGGCCTGCTCGGCCTCGGCCCGGGCGCGCTCCTTGGCCACCGCGTCGGCGGCGGCGAGGTCGGCGATGGTGCGGGCCTGCTCCTCGGTGAGGGTCGGCGGCGGCGCCGGCGGGACCGGGCGGCGACCAGCGGGCTGAGCGGCCGCGACCGCGGGAGCCAGCAGGGCGCCGGCGACGAACACGAACAGACGCGAACGAGACACGGGAGCCTCCGGACGAAGCGACGCCATCACAGCACCAGGTCGGCGCTGTTGCGCGGGAAGATGATGAACACGTTGAACGTCCCGATGTTGACGGGGCGCAGGACGCCGACCACCCGGGTGACGGGCTGGCCGACGCGGGTCGCGGGATCGAAGTCGATCACGCCGTTGGTGATGACGTTGACCGCCGAGCCGCAGCCGCGGCCGAGATCGAGCTTCCACTGCTTGTAGGTGGTGTAGTCGTCGTCGAGCGGGCACACGGTGGCGCCCTCGATCGCGATCGGCGACGACTCCCACTTCTCGAACTCGATCGGGTTCGACAGCCACGCCGCCTGCACCACCGGCGGCGTCGGGATGCGCGCCAGGTCGATCGATGTGTCGGAGACGAAGCTCTGGGGGAAGCCCATCTCGGTCAGGCCGTTGAACTCCTGGACCGCGCCGGCGTAGCCGTCGATGAACTGGCCGGCCTCGATGTTGCGGCCCTCCTCGTCCTTGGGCCGCGAGAACGAGAACACCAGGACGTGGTCGAAGGCGCCCGACACGCACGGCGGGTTGCCGTTCTCGTCGGCGCACTGCGCGTCGGACACCGAGTAGCCCTGCGCGTAGGTGCCGGTCACGACCATCCGGCCGCGCGCGCCGTAGCGCGAGGTCTTGACCGTCACCTGCTTGTTCTGCAGCGGCGACGCGGCCAGCGCGTCGAGCGCCATCAGATCGCGCGGGGTCGAGATGTCCGACGTGGTCGGCTCGCGGAACCACAGCGCCGGCGACGCGCCGGCGGCGAAGCTGCCGCCCGCGCCGTTGTCCTCGACCCAGATCGTCGTCGGCCCGAACACCGGCGGCAAGGTCAGCGTCGCGACGCCGGTGACGCCGGCGGTCATGTCGATCGTGGCCAGCGGCAAGAGCGCGTCGTGGGCCGGGGTCAGCGAGCCGAGGAACTGCACGTAGATGCGCAGCGTGCGGGTGACGCCGGTGTCGACCTGGTTCTGGGCGTCCTTGGCGGTCACCCGGATCATCACGGTCCGGGCGCTGTCGTCGAGCCGCCGATCCGGCGCGCCGGGGTCGGCGGGCGCGATCAGCTCGACCGCCAGCGAGGTGGTCTCGTCGAGCGGCGGCAGCGTCTCGACGCAGCCGACCGTCGCGAGCGCGGCCAGGATCAGGGGGCGCAGCATGGCGGACCTCACTCGAACACCGGGCGGATGCGGCCGTCGTGGGCCTCGGTCAGATCGCTCAGGCACGACACCGGGCCGACGCGGTCGACGATCTTCACGCACTTCTCGCAGGGCGAGCCGGGCTGATCCGGAGTCGCCACCGTGCAGGTGAGCGGGCACTCGACCGGGTCGACGTGATCGAGCGCGTCCGCGCCGCACTTGGGCAGGTTGCGCAGGTAGACGGTGAGCGCGTCGCGCAGGGCGATGCCGGTGTCGACCTTCGACGTGTTGCGCTTGAGCACGGTGAAGCCCGAGCCGCCCTTGGCGATGTAGTCGTTGACCGCGACGCGGTACAGGCCGGTGGCCACCACCGGGCGGCAGTTGCGCCCCGGGTCGATCGGGCCGTCGGGGTTGTTGCTGCGGCAGTTCTCGCCCAGCCAGATGTTCTTGGCGCAGGCGGTGGGGGTGAAGCCGTCGTTGGGGTCGCGGTCGGGGCAGGTCGTCGACCGGCACACCATGTCGAACCAGATGCCGGCGACCTGGGCCTGGGTGCGGCAGCCGCGCTCGGACGACTTGCGGGCGACGAAGTCGAGCGTCTCCTGGATCTCCGAGCCCGACAGGTACATCACCGTGATCGAGTTCTCGAACGGGAAGACGTTGTACATCGCCTCGTTGGTCAGCTTGCCCTGCTCGAAGTCGGCGCGGATGCCGAGCGAGTTGGTCAGCGCGAACTCGGCCTCGACGCCGGAGAAGGTCTGCATCGACCGCGCGACCAGGTTGCCCAGCTGCGAGTCGCCGCCCGACAGGTCGTTGCGGATGACCTTGGCGGTGGCGCTGATGAACGAGAACACGCCCTCGAGGTCGATGTCGCGGGCGATGACCTGGGCGTACGGCTCGAGGATGTGGGCGATGTCGGGATCGTCGGCGACGGTGCTGTCGACCGGGATCGTGTCGTAGGCGAAGCTGGTGATGCGGCTGCGCTTGTCGGGGTCGGCGTTGTCCTCGCCGACCCGGACCACCAGGTCGAGGCGGCCGACGTACTTGGCGAACGCGCCCGAGTGGACCAGCACCGTCGAGTGGATGCCGTCGGGCTGGGGGATGATCTTGGGCGGGTTGGTGACGATGTGCAGGTGGCCGCCGAGGATCAGGTCGACGCCCTCGAGCGGCAGCGCCTCGTTCTCGTCCTGGACGTCGTTGACGGTCAGGCCCTCGTCCTCGTCGAGGCCGAGGTGGCTGACCAGCACGATCAGATCGACCGACGGCCGCAGCAGGCGGACGTACTGCTGGACCGCCTCGCGGTCGGTGATCGGCCGGATGCCCAGCGAGTTGCCGCCCTCGAAGATGCCGGTCATCGACGACCAGTTGGCCATGCCGATGACGCCGATCTTGAGGCCGTCCTGATCGAACACCGCGAACGGCTGGACGACGTCCTTCAGGCTGGGCGCGTCGGGGTTGGTGGGATCCTCGAACAGGTAGTTGGCGGCCAGGAGCGGATACTGCGACCAGTTCGCGACCTGCTCGTAGAGGTTGACCGCGCCGAGGTCGAACTCGTGGTTGCCGATCACGGCGGCGTCCATGCCGGCGTGCGACAGCGCCCGCATCTCGACCTCGCCCTTGAACAGGTTGAACACCGGCGCGCCCTGGAAGCAGTCGCCGGAGTCGAGCCACAGCGAGCGGCCCGAGGTGGCGCGGATCTGCTTGGCGATCGTCGCGATCCGGGCGACGCCGCCGAACGGCGCGTTGACCGACAACAGGCCGGCGTCGCGCTCGAAGCGGTTCGGCACGAATTCGTAGGGGAACAACCGCGAGTGGATGTCCGAGGTGTGGATCATCGTCAGGTGGACGTCCTGACCGACCAGATCCGGCGCCTCGCGCTCGACGGTGCAGCCGGCCGCCGCCGCGCCCAGCGCGGCGAGGCAGGCCAACCAAGGCGGTTGTGCACGCATAGCGCGGTCGTATACGCGCGCAGCGCGGCCGGGCGCAAGGGACAAGCGCACGGCGATCGTCACGGTGCCGCGACGCGTCGATGACGATCGCCCTCCGGGAGGTGCGTCGCCGCGGCGTGCGACCGCGGTGCGACACCGGCCGAGCATCACGCGCGGCACGCCGTCGCACCGATCCGGCGCTCGTGGTTAACTCCGCGCCCGATGCGTCGCGCCAAGATCGTCTGCACCCTGGGTCCGGCCTCCAACACCGCCGAGCGCATCGGCGAGCTGATCGAGGCCGGCCTCGACGTCGTGCGCCTCAACTTCTCCCACGGCAGCCACGCCGACCACCAGGCGCTGATGGGGATCGTCCGCGCCGAGGCCGACAAGCGCGGCCGCGCGGTGGCGATCCTGCTCGACCTCCAGGGCCCCAAGATCCGCGTCGGCAAGTTCGCCGATCCCGCCGGCGTCGAGCTCAAGCCCGGCGCGCCGTTCACGATCACCACCGACACCACCGTGGTCGGCGACGTCAACCGCGTCTCGACCAGCTACACGCTCTTGCCGCGCGACGTCCGGGTCGGCGATCAGATCCTGCTCGACGACGGCTACCTCTCGCTGGCGGTGACCGCGGTCGGCGATCGCGAGGTCCAGACCGTCGTCGTCGCCGGCGGCATCCTCAAGAACAACAAGGGCATCAACCTGCCCGGCGTCGCGGTGTCGGCGCCGGCGCTGTCGGACAAGGACAAGACCGACATCGAGTGGGGCCTGCGGATGGGCGTCGACTACGTCGCGCTGTCGTTCGTGCGCACCCCCGAGGACGTGCTCGAGGCCAAGCGGCTGTTGACGGTCGACGGCGTCAGCATCCCGGTGATCGCCAAGATCGAGAAGCCGCAGGCGATCGAGCGGCTGGGCGCGATCATCGCCGCGTCCGACGGCATCATGGTGGCGCGCGGCGATCTCGGCGTCGAGATGGGCCCCGAGAAGGTGCCGCTGCACCAGAAGCGGATCATCGACGAGACCAACGCCCACGGCAAGATCGTCATCACCGCGACCCAGATGCTCGAGTCGATGATCCAGCAGCCGCGGCCGACCCGCGCCGAGGCCTCGGACGTCGCCAACGCGGTGCTCGACGGCACCGACGCGCTGATGCTGTCGGGCGAGACGGCGTCGGGCAAGTACCCGGCCGAGGCGGTGCGCACGATGGCGCGCATCATCGGCGAGATCGAGCAGAGCGCGTACTACCGACAGAACCTCGAGCCGCCGCAGCTCGACCTCGCGGTCAGCGCCAACGCGATCGCCCACGCCGCCGTCATCGCGGCCAAGAAGATGAAGGCGCGCACGATCGCGGTGGTGTCCGACTCGGGCGGCGCGGCCCGGCTGATGAGCGAGTACCGCCCCGAGGCCAACATCGTCGCGCTGACCACCTCCGACGTGCAGTTCCGCCGGCTGGCGCTGGTGTGGGGCGTGACCCCGGTCTTGATCGCGCCGTCGGCCAGCACCGAGGAGCTGATCGAGCAGGTCGAGCAGGTGCTGGTGCAGCGCAACCTGGCGCGCTCGGGCGATCACGTCGTGATCACGATGGGCGTGCCGGTCGGCGCGGGCCTGTCGACCAACCTGCTGAAGGTGCACCAGGTGGTGTGAGGCACCGCGGCGCAGGCCGGCGTGGGTGTGCGGCGATACGCTCGAAGACGCAGGAGAATCACCCTGGCCGGGTGGCCCAACCATCCGGCGTCCGCGGCTTGTGGCGCCAGGGGCGCCACGCTACGATGAACCGGTGAAGGCGACGACTGCCAGTGCCGAGGAGAACCTCGGCGTCGCCTTGGGCGCGGTGCTGGTCGGCAAGTACCGGATCGACGCGATCCTCGGACAGGGCGGCATGGGCGTCGTCGCGCGCGCGACCCACCTCCACCTCAACGAGACGGTCGCGATCAAGTTCCTGCGCGCCGACATCGCCGGCGACGACGAGGCCAACCAGCGCTTCCTGCGCGAGGCCCACGCCGCGTGGAAGCTGAAGAACGAGCACGTCGCCCGCGTCCTCGACGTCGGCACGCTCGACACGGGCCTGCCGTACCTGGTGATGGAGCACCTCGAGGGCGTCGACCTCGACAACATGCTCGAGCAGAGCCAGCGCATCGCGCCGGCGCTGGCGGTCGAGTTCATCGTGCAGGCGTGCGAGGGGCTGTCCGAGGCCCACGCGCTCGGCATCGTCCACCGCGACGTCAAGCCGTCGAACTTCTTCGTCACCTGGCGCAGCGATGGATCGCCGCTGGTGAAGCTCCTCGACTTCGGCATCTCGAAGGTCGCGAACAACACCGACGTGTCGCTGACCCAGACCCAGTCGATGCTGGGCACGCCGGCGTACATGTCGCCCGAGCAGATGCGATCGGCGCGCACGGTCGACGCGCGCACCGACGTGTGGTCGCTGGGCGCGGTGCTGTTCGAGCTGATCGAGGGCACGCGGCCGTTCGAGGCCGAGAGCTTCAGCGAGATGTGCGTGAAGGTCGCGGTGGATCCGCCGGCGCCGTTCACCGTGCCGCTGCCGCCCGGCCTCGACGCGGTGGTGCGCCACTGCCTCGAGAAGAACCCCGACGCGCGCTATCCGTCCGTGGCCGAGGTCGCGGCGGCGCTGGCGCCGTTCGCCCGCGATCCGATGGCGGCGAGCCAGGCCGTCGAGCGCATCGAGCGCCGGCTGCAGCGGGCGTCGATGCCCAGCGTCCCGTGGGACGGCAAGAGCTCGCCGGCGATCAACCTGCCGCGCGCCGACGAGGCGGTCGCGGCGTACCCGCCGCGCAAGACCACGCCGTGGGCCGGCGGCGGCGCGATGCCCGCGGTGGGCGCCGCCGGGGCGACGCCGACGCCGTGGACGACGCCGGGCTCGAACCCGAGCATGACGCCGATGCCCGCCGACGCGACCGGGCCGGTGGCCGCGCCCGCGTATCCGGCGCGCACGTCGGCGCCGATCACGACGCCCAAGCGGATCGGGCGCATCGCGGCGATCGCGATCGTCGTGACCGCGGCCGCCGTCGCGGCGGTGCTGGTGCTGAGCGGCGGGAGCGGTGCGAAGGAGGCGAGCCCGAGCGGCGCGGCGGGGACCGGGGCGGAGACGGGGACGGGATCGGGATCCGTGACGGGATCGGGATCCGTGACGGGATCGGGATCCGGATCGGTGACGGGATCGGGATCGGGATCCGTGACGGGATCGGGATCCGGATCGGTGACGGGATCGGGATCCGGATCGGTGACGGGATCCGGATCCGTGACGGGATCGGGATCCGGATCGGTGACGGGATCCGGATCCGCGACGGGAACGGGCTCGGGATCCGCGACGGGATCGGGATCGGTCGCCGGGGTGGGCGCGGGCTCGGCGGTGGGCTCGGGCAGCGCGACGATCAAGCAGCCGGGAGCCGGCAGCGGCAAGCGTGGCGGCAAGCGCGGCGGCGGCAAGCGCGGCGGCGGCGGGCGGGGCACCGGCAGCGACGACGACGTGTTCGGCCGCCGCAAGTAGCGTTTCGCGTTACCATGCCCGCGATGAGCGGACAGGTCCGTGCGATCGCGACGATGCTGGTGTGCGCGCTGGCGACGACGGCGGCGGCGCAGCCGAGCGAGGCCGTGAAGAAGGCCGACGCGCTGTTCCAGGAGGGCCGCAAGCTGCTCGACAGCGGCGACGCCGCGGCGGCGTGCCCGAAGTTCGAGGAGAGCCAGCGCCTCGATCCCGGCCTCGGCACGCTCCTGAACCTGGCCGATTGCTACGAGCGCACCGGCCGCCTGGCGTCGGCGCTCACCGCGTTCCGCAGCGCCGAGGAGCAGGCGCGTCGGCTGGGCGAGAAGAAGCGCGAGGTGGCCGCGGCCGACCGCGCGCGCGCGCTCGAGGGCCGGGTGTCCCGGGTGACGATCACGCTGGCGCCAGGCGATCGGCCGGCCGGCTTCGAGGTGCGCCGCAACGGCGCCGCGGTGACCGCCCTCGACTTCGGCCGCTCGATCGCGGTCGATCCCGGCGCGATCACGATCGAGGCGATGGCGCCGGGCTTCACCACCTTTCGCAAGGTGGTCGACATCACCACGGCGGCGTCGAACCAGCAGGTCGACGTCCCGGTGCTGACGCCGGCCACGGCCGCGCCGCCCGACGACCACACCCCGATCGACACGCCGGCCCCGCCCCGCCCCACGACCAGCGTCGATCCCGGCGCGGGCCGCCGGCGCCTGGGCCTCGTCGTCGGCGGGATCGGCGTCGCCGGGCTGGGCGCGGGCGTCGCGATCGGGCTGGTGGCCAAGGGCCGCTACGCCGACGCCGGCTGCGACGGCGGCGTCTGCGCCACCACCGCAGACCTCGACGCCGCCAACGACGCCCGCTCGCTCGGCACCGTCGGCACGATCGTCGGCGGCGTCGGCGCCGTCGCGATCGCCGCCGGCGCGGTGCTGTGGCTGACCGCGCCCAAGGCCCGCACCCTCGAGGTCGCGCCCACCGCGTCGGCCGACAGCGCCGGCGTCGTGGTGGTCGGCCGCTTCTGAGCCGGTTTTCGCAAGCTGGGTGATCCACCGCGCGGGCGGCCGGCGTAGGATGGGCGGATGGGGACCTCCACGTTGACTGGACAGATCCGTCGTGCGCTCGTCGCGTGCGTCGGGGCGCTGGCGCTCACGCTCGTCGCGTGCGACGACGGCGGCACGCAGATCATCGACGCCAGCATCGATAGCCCGGTGGGCGTCGACGGCGCCGTCGGCACCGACGCGATGGACGTCGACGCGACGGACGTGGACGCGATGGACGTCGACGCGGGCGTCGACGCCGCCGCGATCGACACCGACGGCGACGGCGTCTTCGACGGCGACGACAACTGCCCGATGGTGGCCAACGCCGACCAGGCCAACAACGACGGCGACGCCGCCGGCGATCTGTGCGACCCCGACGACGACAACGACACGATCCTCGACGCCGCCGACAACTGCCCGCTGACCGCCAACGGCGATCAGGCCAACCACGACACCGACCCGATGGGCGACGCCTGCGACCCCGACGACGACGGCGACACCGTCGACGACGCGGTCGACAACTGCGACACCGTGACCAACCCCGGCCAGGAGGACACCGACACCCGGCCGGATCCGGTGGCGGTGGCCGGCACGTTCAGCCTGCGGCCGGCGCCGACGACGGTCGCGGTGAGCGGCGACGACAGCATCTCGGGCGCGCTGCCGATCGGCTTCACGTTCGACTTCTTCGGCACGCCGATGACGTCGTTCAACGCGTCGACCAACGGCTTCATCACGTTCGGCGACGCCAGCACCGCCGGCTGCTGCGCGGGCGGCGTGCTCCCGGACGCCGCGACCCCCAACGGCGTGATCGCGCTGTTCTGGGTCGACCTCATCACCAACGCCACCGGCACGATCACCTACGGCACGACCGGCACCGCGCCGAACCGCGAGCTGGTGGTGTCGTGGAACGGCGTCCCGCACTACAGCGGCGGCGGCGCGCCGGTCACCGGCCAGATCATCCTGCACGAGACCTCGAACACCATCGAGATCCAGTGCGCGACCTGCACCAGCGACGGCCGGCTGCACACCCAGGGCGTCGAGAGCCCTGACGGCATGGTCGCGGCGTTCCTGGCCGGGCGCGTCGCCGCCTCGTTCAGCGCGACCAACGACGCGGTGACGATCCTGCCGGCGCAGCTGACCCCCGACGGCGTCGGCGACGCCTGCGACGTCTGCCCGGCGGACGCCGATCCGATGCAGCTCGACGGCGACAGCGACGGCGTCGGCGACGTCTGCGACGTCTGCCCGGCCACCGCCAACCCGACCCAGACCGACGGCGACGGCGACGGCCGCGGCGACGCCTGCGACAACTGCCCGGCGGTGGTCAACCCGACCCAGGCCGACTTCAACAACGACGGCATGGGCGACGCGTGCCAGGACACCGACAGCGACACCGTCCTCGACGCGGTCGACAACTGCCCGGCCGACGCCAACACCGATCAGCTCGACAGCGACGGCGTCAAGGGCCCCGGCGACGGCGTCGGCGACGTCTGCGACAACTGCCCGGCCGACCTCAACGCCGACCAGGCCGACGGCAACAACAACGGCGTCGGCGACGTCTGCGAGGACTCGGACGGCGACGGCGCCTACGACGCCGCCGACAACTGCCCGGCGATCGCCAACCCGACCCAGGCCGACGGCGACAGCGACGGCGACGGCGACGTCTGCGACAACTGCCCGACGGTGGCCAACCCGACCCAGGCCGACGCCAACGGCAACGGCACCGGCGACGCCTGCGAGGACCGCGACGGCGACACGATCTTCGACGCGGTCGACAACTGCCCCGACCTCGCCAACATGGGCCAGGCCAACCTGGACGGCGACGCCTTCGGCGACGTCTGCGACCCCGACATCGACGGCGACGGCCTGGCCAACACGCCCGACAACTGCGCGCTGGTGGCCAACCCGACCCAGGCCGACGCCGACATGGACGGCATCGGCGACGCCTGCGACGACAGCGACAGCGACGGCGTCGTCGACGCGCTCGACAACTGCCGCACCACCGCCAACCCGACCCAGCAAGACGGCGACGGCGCCGAGGGCGGCGGCGACGGCGTCGGCACCGCGTGCGACAACTGCCCGCTGGTCGCCAACCCGACCCAGACCGACGCCAACGGCAACGGCGTCGGCGACGCCTGCGAGTCGCTGACCTGCACCACGCCGGTGGCCGACGGCTGCGCCGCCGCCGAGGTGTGCGGCAACGGCGCCGACGACAACTGCAACGGCTCGGTCGACGAGGGCTGCGCGTGCACGCCGGGCGCGGTCCAGGCGTGCTTCCGCGGCCCGCCGGGCCGCCGCGACGTCGGCGCCTGCATCGACGGCACCCAGGTCTGCGCGACCTCGGGCACCACCTGGGGCCCGTGCACCGGCGGCCTGTCGCCGGCGGCCGAGACCTGCGACGGCCTCGACAACAACTGCAACGGCTGCGCGGACGACGCGCCCGGCTGCGGCACGGTCTCGCTGGCGTGCCCGAGCTCGGGCTCGCTGCCCGAGGGCGCGCCGTTCGTCGACTACGTCATCGACGGCAGCCAGTTCTTCGGCGGCGCGGTGGCGTCGTGGAGCTGGGAGGTGACCGGCGGCCCGTGCGATCAGCTGTTCCTGACGACCACCTCGCCGGTGCGCCAGACCTTCACGCTGACCGGCCAGGGCACGTCGACGTTGACGCTGCGGCCGACGCTGTCGGGCGACTACACCGTGCGCGTGCGCATCACGACGCCGACCGGCCAGGTCTACGTGTGCACGTTCATCGTCCACATCGCCAACCCCGGCCTGCGCGTCGAGCTGTGCTCGGACCGCTCGAGCTCGACCGACATCGACCTCCACCTGCACCGCCCCGGCACCACCACCGACTGGTTCACCAACACCGACGACTGCTACTACTCGAACTGCAAGGCCGGCGCGGGCACCGGCGCGCCCAACTGGGGCTACGCCAACAGCCCGCTGGCCGAGTGCGTGGGCGGCCCGGAGGGCAGCCAGTGGCAGACGCTGGGCTACTGCCGCAACCCGCGCCTCGACATCGACAGCATCAACAACAACGGCGTGCCCGAGAACATCAACGTCGACGTGCCGGGCAACGGCGAGTCGTTCCGGGTGATGGCGCACTACTACAGCGGCACCGGCGTCGTGCACCCGCTGGTCAACGTCTACTGCGGCGGCACGCTGCGCGCGACCTACGGCGGGCCGGGCAACCAGCTCACCAACTTCGACTCGTCGGGCTCGACCGCCGGCGACATGTGGCGCGTGGTCGACGCGCAGATGATGGTGGTCGGCGGCGTCACCGTCGACTGCGCGCTGACCCCGCTGCACCCGCCGGGCGACACCACCGGCTACTGGGTGAACAACGTCCGCACGTACTGAGACCTTGGAGGGTCTTTCGCAAAGACCCAGGTGGTGGCAGGTGGCTCACCGAACTGCATCTACCATCATCGTCACGAGGGGGACGTCGGACGGCCCCCACCCAAAACGCGAGAGCCCACATCGCGGATCGGTGTTTGGATCAACCCTCTGAGTCCCGGGAGGGCGTGTCGCCGCACCGCCCCGCCGAGCCTCCCACCAGGGCGCGAGGATCGGCGCGCGTCGACCGGTGCGTCGGCGCCTCGGCGCGTATGCTCGCCGCCATGCGCTGCGTCGCGTTCGTCGTCGCCCTCGCCGCTTGTGCGTCATCGGCGGCCCCCGTCGGGCCGAGCGGGCCGACGCCCCCCAACGCGACCGCGGTGCGCGTCGAGCGGCCGCCGTACCTGGTGCCGCCGTACGCTGGCGACCCGCCGGCGCGCGCGGCGACCGCCCCGCCCGCGCGGCTGCTGCCCGACGGTCGCTACCTGCCAGGCGCGGGGGCCGTGGAGGCAACGGCCGATGAGATCGCGGGCCTCGAGGACATGCTCGCCAGGACGGCGGGGCACGGCGTCGGGCTCTACCTGGATTCCTCGTTCCGGCTCGGCTGGGCCTACGCCGAGCTGCAACGCTGGTTGCTCCTGCGCGCGACCGACGCCACCCTCGCCCCCGCGGAGGCCGATGGCTACCGACGCCGCGCGGAGCAGGCCCAGCGCCGCGCGATCGAGGTGCTCACGAAGATCACGCAGCAGTTCCCGAGCTACGCCAAGGCCGATGACGCGGTGATGATGCTGGCGCAGGTGTTGACCGACGCCGGCCAGCCCGACCGCGCGCTCGACCTGTACGCGCGCATCATGCGCGACCCGCACTCGCGCTGGATCGCCGAGGCGCACCTGCTGGCCGCCGAGCTCGAGCTCGCCGCGGGTGTCCTCCCAGCCGCCGAGCAGCTGTACGGCGAGGCGTCGCGGTTCCCGCAGTCGTGGGTCTCCGCGTATGCGTACTACGATCTGGCGTGGATGCGGCTGGAGCGCGGTGACGCCGCGGGCGCGCAGGCGGCGTTCGCCCACGCCGTGCACGCGACGACGTCCCAGCTCGGGCTGGACGAGATCCGCGCCGCCGCGGCGAACGGCTACGCGCGCGCCTACGCGGTCGACGGCGCCGCCGCGGGCGCGCCCGCGGCGTTCGCCGCCGTCTCCGCCGCCGACGCCCCGGCGATGCTGGAGGCGGCGATGGTCCGTGCCGCCGAGCTCGGGCGGCAGCGCGAGGTGATCGACCTCGCCGGCGCGCTCGCGGCGGCGCGCCCCGACGACGTGGCCGCCTGCCGCTGGCACGCCGAGGCGGCCTACGCGGCGCTGGCCCTCGACGATCGACCGGCGGCGGCCACGGCGCTGGCCGCGACCGCGTCGGCGAACCGCGCCTCCGGGGCGTGCGCCGACGCGACCCGCGCGCTGCTCGGGCACACCGCGCGGGCCTGGCATCGCGACGCGGTCGCGCGCGGCGACGCCGCGGCGGCCGACCTCGCCCTCGGGTTGTACGATCTGTACCTCGACGGGTTCGCGGCCGCCCCCGACCGCGCCGAGACGCTGGTGGCGGCCGCGGAGCTGGCCTGGCACCGCGCCGCGCTCGCGCCGACGCCCGCCCTGTGGACCGCCGCCGCGGCGCGCTTCGAGGCGGCCGCGATGCCCGACGTCGCCGCGCACGCGCGCGCGCGGGCCGGCGCGCCGTGACCGCGACCGCGCCGGCGGCGCGTCAGCCGTCGCGCAGGTACAGCGCGCCGTCGATGATCAGCATCGCCTGCGGGTCGCTGCCGCAGGCGCGCAGGTAGAACGGCACGGCGCGGGTGGCGCCGTCGCGGGTGAGCCACAGCCGATCGTCGCGGATGCGGTAGGCGCCGGCGCCGCCAGCGCCGCTGGTGCCAGCGGTGGTGGTCGGCCGCGCCGGCCCGCCGGGCGCGCCGGGCTGGCTCAGCGTGGCCGACGCCGTCGACGCGTCGGTGAAGCGGCCGTCGGCGGTGAACGTGTACGACGACGACGCGCTGGCGGCGAAGGTCTCGCCGACGACGTTGGTCGAGGCGGCGAAGCTCGACGACACCCACCGGCCGGCGAGGGTCAGCCCGTCGGTGGTCGCGGCGTGGCAGTAGAGGCGGCCGGCGAGCGTGAGATCGGCGCCGCGCCGCTCGAAGTCGTCGCGCCCGCCGGCGGGGGACGTCACCTGGACCGTGTCGCCGACCACCTGGTAGCGAGCCAGCGCGCCGCCGCGGATCGCGTAGGCGGCGTCGACGTCGATCGCGCCGGCGTCGCGCTCGTCGAGCGCCCAGCCGCGGGGATCGAACGCCACCAGGTGGAGCTCGCCGAGCGCGGGGCCGACCCGGATGAACACGCCGGTCAGCGGCGTCGTCGGCGTCAGCGACGGCGCGCGCGCGACCTTCCGCCCGACCTGGAGGCCCGCGAACACCGCGTCGAGCACCGGCTTCACCGCGGGCGCGTCGTACAGCGCCGCGTGCGCCATCGTCGTGACGATCACCGCGTCGCCGCCGTCGGTCACCGCGACGACGCCGAGCGTCACCGCCGCGCCGGCCGCGGTGGTCGCGAGCGCGACGCCCCAGGCGTCGCCGCCGGGCAGCGGCAGCGCCTGGCCGCCGGTGATGGTGGCGCCGGGGAGCTGCTTGACCATGACCGCGGCGCTGGCCTCGGCGAGGGCGCGCGCCGCGATCGCGGTGGGCTGGTGCGGCGGGAACCGCAGCTCGAGCTGCGCGCGCTGCCCGCCGGCGGCGTACGCCAGCTGGATCACCGCGACCCCGCCGTCGTGGCGCAGCTGGCGGGTCCAGCCAGGGCCCAGCAGCTCGGCGCCCGGCAGCCGCACCTGCGCGCCGCCACCCGGCGCGCGGTACAGCGCGTCGGTGATCAGCTCGGGCAGCGCGGCCGCCGCGGCGGCCGGGGGCGCGGCGGGCGGTGGCGCGCTGGTCGGCAGCGGCGGCGGCGGCGCGCTGGTCGGCAGCGGCGGCGCGGGAGCGTCGCGCGGGGTCGCCGACGCGTCGCGGCCGATCGCCGCCGCGGTCGCGCCGCCCTCGTCGCGCGCGGCGCGACTCCCGCCCTCGCAGGCCGCGACGATCCCGAGCACGCCGCACACGGCCGCGAGCTGATTCCCCATCCGCCGATGCTAGCGCGGCGGCGCGGCGGGCGGGGCCGCCTCGACCGCGGCGGCGGCCGCCGGCGGCTCGAGCTCGACGGTCTGCGCGCCGGCGGTCTCGACCCGCAGGTCGATGACCACGCCGGTCAACGCCGGCGCGACCCGCCAGCGCGGCGGCAGCGCGTTGGCGCAGTCGGCCCAGCGCGCGCGGATGCCGTCGAGGTCGCCCTCGAAGAAGCCCTCGACGTCGATGTCGGCGTCGAAGAACTCGACCCGCGCCGCGCCGCGCCGGTCGACGGCGAGCCGCCAGCGCATGGCCAGCGCCTCGACGGCGCGCGCGCTGCCGACCGCCTTGGCCAGGCAGCGGGCCAGCGCCGGCCGGGCCTTGGCGATCACCGCGCGCAGCGCCTGCGCGTCGGCCGACGGCGGCGGCGCGCCGCAGTCGTCGCGGAACTGGTAGCGGAGGTCGTCCTGGCCGTCGCGGGCGATCTCGACCGACCACCGGCCGCGCTCGGGCACGTCGAAGTCGTCGGCGGGATCGACCGGGTCGTAGCCCGACTGGTAGCGCCCGGCGAACCGGACCCGCGCCACCGCGTCGCGCGGCGCGCCGGCGGCGAGCGCGCGCTCCCACGCCGCCGCGAACGTGCAGGCCGGCGGCCGCACCGCGTGGTGGATCCGGCACAGGTCGAGGGACCGCCGCGCGATCCGCACGTCGGGCTGGGTCACGCCGGCGTCGACCGCGAGCTCGACCGCGCACGGGTAATCGGTGGCCACGCCGACCGGCACGTCGGGCGGGCGGCGGGTGCCGGCCGGCGTGCGGTACTCGTAGCTGCACCGGCCGCTGGCCAGCGTGAGGTCGGCGGTGCCGGCGGCGCCGACCGACGTGCACTGCACCGACAGCAGCACGACGTCGGGCGCCGCGGCGCGGGCGCGCTCGTCGACGAACGGCAGCAGCGCCACGGGATCGAGCGCGGCGACGTCGCCAGCGGCGGCGATCGCGGCGCGCAG
>JAEUJY010000004.1 GCA_016794525.1 Myxococcales bacterium | reverse complement strand
GCGCCGCCTCGGCCACACCACCTCGATCGCCTACGCCCCCTGGCCCGCCTTCGACGAGACCAAGCTCAAGCGCGACACGCTGACCATCGCCGTCCAGGTCCAGGGCAAGCTCCGCGGCACCATCGAGGTCCCCGCCGACGCGGCCGAGGCGGACATCCTCGCCGCCGCCAAGGCCGACCCCAAGGTCGCCGAGCACCTCGCCGGCAAGCCCATCAAGCGCGAGGTCTACGTCAAGGGCCGCCTGGTCAACCTGGTCGTCTGATGCGTCGCGCGCCGCTCGCCACGCTCGGACTGGGGATGCTCGCCGCGTGTGGCGGCGGTGGTGGCGACGGCGGCAGCGGCGCGGGCGGCGGCGGCGGGCTGCGGGTCGCGGTGCGTTCGCGCGACGACCACGGCAAGGTCGAGTGGTACCTCGAGGCGCGCTACCGCTACACGGCGCCCAAGGACGGCGACGAGACGCACCTGCAGGTGCGCGCGGCGTGTCAGGTCGGCGCGCTGCGCCTCGTGAACGACGAGCCGGAGTACCCGGCGATGCGACCGCGGCTGCGCGGTGAACGCCCCGGCTGGCAGGAGAGCACGCCGTTCATCCTCTCCGAGCTGCCGGCCAAGCCGTCGATGTGCGAGCTGCGCATCACCGAGCACGAGGGCTACCGCGGCGCGCCGCGCCCGCTGTACGAGGTGTGCGCGCGGCTGGGCCAGGCGCCGGTCGACGGGCGCTGCCCGCCCAACGTCGTCGCCGGCGACGGCACCGGCGGCGGCTGGTCGGTGCCCGAGCTGACCGTCGAGCACGTCGCCCCCGATCCCGACGGCGTGTACCTCAACGGCGAGCACCTCGTGCTGCGCTACACCGTGCAGGCCCACCGCGATCAGCCGCCCGCGGGCTGGATGCACGTCACGATCGCGTGCGCCGACGGCGCCACCGACGACACCAGCCACAACGAGGCCGGCGGGCTCCGCGGCGGCGAGGCGTTCCACGCCGGCCAGATCAAGCTGCACCAGCAGGTGCCGCCGGCGAGCACGCCGTGCACCGTCACCTTCGCCGCCCAGCCCGAGCTCGGCGGTGACGAGACGCGGGTCGAGACGTTCTGCTACCGCGACCGCCAGACCACGCGCGGCGCCTGCGGCTGACCGATCACACGAACGGCTCGGCGTGGGCGGTGAGCGCGCCGCCGGCGTCGCCGGTGTTGACCGTGTCGTCGGGCTCGAACACCAGCACCTCGCAGGTGTCGTCGGCCAGCGTCATGTGCTCGACACCGCGCGGCACGACGTGCAGCTGGCCGGCGGTCAAGGCGACGTCGCGGTCGCGGTAGCGCACCACCATCTCGCCGCGGTGCACCAGGAACAGCTCGTCGGTGTCGGCGTGGCGGTGCCACACGAACGCGCCGCGCACCTTGATGATCTTCACGACGAAGTCGTTGACGTGCGCCACCCGCCGCGGCGCGAACGCGGCGTCGAAGGTGGCGAACTTGTCGGCCAGGGCGACCGCGCCCGCGTGGTTGGAGCCCATCGCGGCAGCGTGCCGCCAACCCGGCGCGGACGCCAGCGCGGCGAGTCAGCGCGGCGCCAGCCCGAGGCCCAGCTTGAACTCTGCCGCGGCGGGTTCACCGTCACCGTCGCGTGGCACCGGGAAGCGCCAGTTCGCCGCCGCCCCCTCGATGCACGCCGTCAGCGCGGGCGTCATCGCGCCCACCTTGGCGTCGGTGACGCGCCCCGTCTCGTTGAGCGTGAAGGCGAGCGTGACGGCGCCGCGCTGCTGGGGATCGAGCTTGAGCGCCTCGCCGTAGCAGCGCTTGAGCCCGCTCATGTACACGGCGGTCAGCTTCCGCAGCACCTCGTCGGTGCTCAGCGAGGTGTCGGTGACCTGGGCCTTGCTGGTGATCGTGATGCCCGGAACCGGACCGGCCGCCGGGGCGGGGCCGTCGCCGCCCGGCCGCATCGTGCCGCCTCCGACGCGCGGATCGCCATCGCCGCGACCGCCGTCGCTGGTCCCCTGGCGGGTGCCGCCACCGACCGCGACCGCGGCCCCGGCGGCGCGGACGTCGTCGATCTGGCTGCCGAGATCGCTCCCCGGGCGCCGCCGCGCCATGTCCCCGGCGCCCATGTCGTCGTCGCTCGACGCCAGCAGCGCTTGCGCGAACCGCGCCGCCTCGTCGTCGGTGAGCTGGGTGAGGATGGTGTCGTCGTGCGCGACCGCCGGAGGCGCGGTCGCGGCCGCGGGCTTGGCGACCGGGGCGAAGCCCAGCGACAAGCGAACGTCGGGGAACAGCGGCCGACCGGTGGCGTCGCTGCGCACCGCCGCGATCGCCGCGACCAGCGCCCCGGCCGTGCTCGGCGGGTCGACCATGATCACGATCGCGGTCTGGTCGACGGGCCGCGCGCGCCCGGCCCAGCGGCGCTGCACCACCGCGCCGAGCACCTCGCGCACCCGCTCGACCCACGCGCCGTCGGCGTCGACCGGCAGCACGGCGCGCGGCGCAGCCAGCGTGCCCTCTTGTCCGGACAGCGACCACACGAGCAGGTCCGGTCCCGCGAACGACAGCACCATGTCGACCGGCGGCTCAGCCGGCGCCGGCGCGCTCGGCGCCGCGGCGGCGGGCAGTCGCACCGGCAGCGCGCCGACGCCCTCAGAGCCACGCGCCAGCAGCGCGAACTCGCGCTGCTCGGACGGCGCGAACGACGCGATCACCTGCAGCGCGACCGCGGCCGGATGCGACGGCTTCACCGCGAGGGACACCACCGCGTCGCGCGCGATCGGCAGCTGGTGCCACGCCGCGGCCCAGGCGACGACCTTCGGGAGGCGGAGGTCGGTCGCGGTCCCAGCCAGCTCGCTCGCTGGCACCGCACCGTTGCGGAGCGGCACCAGGGAGCTGCCCTCGAGCACGATCTCCGTGTCACCCGCGACGACGAGCGGCCCGGCGGGCACCGCGTCGAGGAACGCGCCACGACCGACCTGCGGCAGCGCCACCGTGGCAGGCACCTCGGGCCGGCGTGGCGGCTGCGTGGGTGCCGCAGCGCTGGCGGCCGTGGACGGTGCGGGCTGTGCGCGCTCCGATCCCTTGCCGCACCCGCCGATGATCAGGACCACGAGCGCCGCGTTGACGTGCCGCATGTCGGAACGGTAGCCCATCTCCGCGCGGCCGCGGACGCTATCCAGGCGCGCGGCGCCCCGCGGCCGGCACGCCGGCGTGGGCCTCGGCCTGCGAGGCGACCCGCGCGGCGTAGCCGTCGCGCGCCTGGTGATCGATCGAGGTCAGCGCGCGCCGCTCGCCGATCAGCGAGCGGCCGAACGCCATCAGCCGCTCGGGCACGACCGCGTCGAGCAGGTCCCAGGCGCCGAGGAAGCCGGGCACCGGGATCATCGCCTTGCGGGTGCGGCAGCTGGCGACGATCGCCGCCGCCACGTCGACCGCGTCGACGGTGGGCATGCCGCCGCCGAGCGGCACGCCGGCCGCGAGCTCGGTGCGCACCGCCGACGGCAGGACCGCGCTGACGCTGACGCCGTGCGGAGCCACCTCGCGACGCACCGCCGCCGACAGGCCGACCGCGGCGAACTTGCTGGCGTTGTAGATCGCCATGCCGGGGATGGCGATCTTGCCGGCCATCGACGCGACGTTGACGACGTGACCCCGGCCGCGCGCCTGCATCGTCGGCAGCACCAGGCGCATGCCGTGGACCAGGCCCCACAGGTTGACCTCGAGCGTCAGCCGGCCGATCGCGTCGGGCTGCTCGACGAACGCGCCCAGCGGCATGACGCCGGCGTTGTTGACCAGCACGTCGACGCGGCCGTGGGCCGCGGTGGCGGCCTCGACGAAGGCGGCGAACGAGGCGCGGTCGGTGACGTCGAGGTAGCGCCCGCGCGCGCCGCGCCCGATCTCGGCAGCGGCGGAGGTGACCGCGAGCTCGTCGCGGTCGCCCAGCCACACCTGGGCGCCGGCCCGCGCGAACGCGTGGCCGGTGGCGCGGCCGATGCCGCGGCCGCCGCCGGTGATCAGCACCACCGCGCCGTCGAGCGGGAACGTCGGGTAGCTCGAGGACCAGATCGCCATCACGAGACCTCCTGCGCCGGCTGGCGCTCGTACGCGTCGGGATCGAACGTGGCCAGCCGGCGCTCCATCGCCGGCGTCGACCACGGCCAGTTGAAGCTGTTGATGCCGTTGGTGTCGACGTAGTAGCTGGCGCAGCCGCCAGCGGCGTAGACGGTGTGGGGCAGCGCGCCCTGCACGTCGGCGACGTACGCGGCCTGCACCTCGGGGCGGACGTCGACCACCGCGTCGCCGCTGCGCGCGCGGTGCGCCAGCGCGCCCAGCACGTACGTCAGCTGCGCCTCGAGGATCGTGAACGCCGACGAGTGACCGGTGCCGAGGCTGGGGCCGAGCAGCATGAAGAAGTTGGGGAAGCCGCTGACCGTCGTGCCCAGGTACGCGCGCGGCGTGCCCTGCCAGCGCCCGGCCATGCTGCGGCCGTCGCCGTCGAACACCCGATCGGCGATCGGCATGTCGAGGATGTGGAAGCCGGTGCCGTAGATGATCGCGTCGACCTCGGCGACCGTGCCGTCGGCGCCGATCACCCGCGGGCCGTCGATGCGCGCGACCGCGGTGGCGTGCACCGCCACGTTGGGCCGCGCCACCGCCGGGTAGTACGTGTTCGACATCAGGATGCGCTTGCAGCCGAGCCGGTAGTCAGGGGTCAGCCTCGCGCGCAGCGCCGGATCGGCGACGGTGCGGGCCAGGTGGCGCTCGCCGAGGCGCTGGATCTGCGCGAGCAGCCGCGGGTGACGGAAGCCGGCGCCGAACGCCTCGAGCGTCGCGTACTCGGCGGCCCGCAGCGCCCGCCCGGCCGCCGGCGCGTGGCGAAACAGCCAGCGGGCGCTCGGCGGCAGCGCGCCGTCGGGCTTGGGCAGCACCCACTGCGCGGTGCGCTGGAACAGGTGCAGCCGCGCGACGTCGGGCTGGATCGCCGGCACGAACTGGATCGCCGACGCGCCGGTGCCGATCACCGCGACCCGCTTGCCGCGCAGATCGAAGCCGTGGTCCCAGCGCGCCGAGTGGAAGCGGTGGCCGGGGAAGCTGGCGTCGCCGGGCAGCGACGGCATGCGCGGCTGGTGCCACGGCCCCGACGCGCCGATCAGCACGTCGCAGGTGTAGAAGCCGGCCGAGGTCTCGAGCCGCCAGCGCCGCGCGGTCGGCTGCCAGCGCGCGCCGATCAGCTCGGT
This sequence comes from Myxococcales bacterium, assembly GCA_016794525.1. GTDB lineage: Bacteria > Myxococcota_A > Polyangia > Haliangiales > Haliangiaceae > UBA2376. The sequence continues at coordinate 28,934 of JAEUJY010000004.1, read as the reverse complement.
GCGGAAGCGAACCCGCTCGGGCACGCCGTGCTCGCGCGCGACGCGCTCGAGGTACGCCTGGATCTCGGCCTGGCCTGCGAACAGCCGCGACCACTCGCGGTTGGGCGCGAACGAGTACGAGTACAGCGCCGACGGCACGTCGCAGGCGCAGCCAGGGTAGGTGTTGTCGCGCCAGGTGCCGCCGAGCCGGTCGGACTTCTCGAGGACGACGACGTCGGTGTAGCCGGCCTGGGCCAGCCGGATCGCCGCGCCGATGCCCGACGGGCCGGCACCGATCACGATGATCGCGTGGTGGGTCATGACGCGCTCCGGACGCGGGCGGTGGTGGCAGGGCCGACGCGATCGCGGGCGCACGCGCGCACCACCGACGCGCGGGCGTGGATCAGGCACGCCTCGAGCGCGGCGTGGCGGCGATCTCGATCCATGAAGTTGGGGCCGAGGGCGACGAGGTCGCGGCGATCGGGCTCGAGCCGCAGCACCGGCACGCCGGCGGCGCGCACGCGCGCGACCTCGGCGTCGAGCGTGCGGGTCATCGCGCGGCGCACGACGCCCTCGATCCGGCCCAGCCCGGTGCGCGGCCCGGGGTCGCTCGACGCCATCGGCGCCAGCACGATCACCTCGTCGAGGCCGCGGGCCGCGAGCAGATCGGCCGAGGCCGGCGACGCGACGCCGCCGTCGACGTAGCGGCGGCCGCCGATCGCCACCGGCGGGAACCAGGTCGGCACCGCCCACGAGGCGCGCACCGCGTCGCGCATCGCCGCCGGCGGGGCGCCGGGCGCGCCGAACGCCACCCGCTGGCCGGTGGCCAGATCGACGGTGACGATCCACGTGGCCGGGTGCGCGACCCAGCCGCCCGGCGCGACGTGGGCGTCGACCAGCGCGTCGAGGAACGCCGGATCGCCGCGGCCCACCGGCAACAGCGCGGTGAGGCGGGTCAACGCGGTCGCGCCCCGGGCCAGCGCCACGCCGGGCGCCGCCGGGCGCGCGGTCGGGCGCGGCGGGTACGCCGGCGGCGGGTGCGCGAAGCGGTGCGCCAGCGCCGCCGGCACGTCGCGCTCGCCCAGCGCGGCGGCCAGGATGGTCGCCGTGGCGACGCCGGCGCCCAGCAGCATCGCCAGCTCCGAGCCGGCCGAGGTGCCGACGATGACGTCGGCGGTGCGCGCGTCCCAGCCGAGCGCGCGCTCGACCTCGACGAGGTTGGCCAGCGTCCACGCCGCGCCCAGCGTGCCGCCGCAGCCCAGCACGAGGCCGCGGCGCGGCGGCCGATTTCCGATTTGCGATACCATGGGTATCTGGATACTATCGGAATCCGAATCGACGGCAAGGCCGAAGTTCGCTACCGTGCCGTCGCCCGCCGCCATGCCCCGCCGCCCCGCCGCCCCCGCCAGGCCCGCCAAGCTCAGCCGCGCCGACAGCCAGGCCCAGACCCGCGCGCGCCTGCTGGCCACCGCGACGACGTGCTTCTTGCGCGACGGCTACGCCGAGACGTCGATGGAGGCGATCGCCGCCGCCGCCGGCTTCACCAAGGGCGCCGTCTACTCCAACTTCCCAAGCAAGGTCGAGCTGTGCCAGGCGGTGCTCGACGCGATCCGCGCCCAGCAGATCGCCGCGCTGGGCCGCGCGATCGCCGGCGCCACCACCGTCGAGGCGCTCGCCGCCGGGCTCGAGCGCTGGGCCGACGCCCACATCGGCGATCCGGCGTGGACCCGGCTCGAGGTCGAGTTCGGCGTCCACGCGTCGCGCAGCCCGGCGCTGGCCAAGCAGGTCGCGCGCCGCCACCAGGAGGTGCGCGCGCGGGTGGCCGAGCTGATCGCCGCCTACGCCGCCGCGCACCGGCTGACGCTGCCGCTGCCGGCCGAGGACATCGGCGTCGCGCTGCTCAGCCTGGGCGTCGGGCTCGGCGTGCAGCGCGCGATCGATCCGACGCTGCCGGTGCGCACGCTGGCGACGGTGCTGCGGCTGTTCGCGTCGCCCGCGCGGCGTCGCTGACTCACACCATCGTCGTGCCGGCCAGGATCGTCCAGGCCTGGATCACCTGCAGCAACGTCGCGGCGTCGGGCGCGCGGTACGCGCAGGTGAGGCCGTCGACGCGGCGGGTGTGCGGCACCAGCTCGGCGGCGTCGGCGCACGCGGCGTTGACGAAGTCGATCTCCAGATCGAACGGCGGCGCCGGCCGGAACGGCGACAGCCCGCCGGCCCGGGCCCGCTCGACCGCGGCCCGGGCGCCGGCGCGGATCCGCTCGCAGGCGACCGTCGGGTGAACCGCGCGGGCGGCGTAGCGGGTGATCGCGTCCTTGACCACGACCGTCGCCACGTCGCCGAGGTGGGCGCGGGCCTGGGCGCACGCAGTGGCGTCGCCGGTGACCAGCCCGACCGGCACGCCGAGCTCACCGCACGCCGCGGCGTTGAGCGCGGTCTCGTTCCACTCGCGGCCGCCGACCCGCAGCCGCGCCACGACGCGGCCGTAGTAGGTGTGGTCGAGGATCCCGGCCCGGCTGCCGGCGCCGGCGTGGTAGCCGACGAACAGCGCGACGCCGAAGCTGGTGGCGACGCCCTCGACCATCGACCGCGGCTTGAGCGAGCCCGAGATCAGCTCGGCCCGCGGGTCGAGCTCCTCGAGCACGAAGTTGCGCATGTCGCCGTGGGCGTCGTTGACCAGCACCGCGGTCGCGCCGCCGTCGTACGCGCCGGCGATCGCCGCCGACGCCTCGGCGGTCATCCACCGCCGGGCCCGCTCGTAGTCGTGGCCGGTGCGGCGGGTCTGGTCGACGTGGACCACGCCGGCCACGCCCTCGAGATCGACGCTGAGATAGACCTGCATGGCGGCGAATCTACCCGAGCGCGGCCAGGCGGCGGGCCAGGTGACGCTGCTCGGCGGCGTTGTCGGTGCGCGCGGCGGCCGCCGCCAGCGCGGCGCGGGCCTCGGCGGTGCGACCGAGCCGGGCCAGCAGGTCGCCGCGGACCGCGTGCCACAGGTGGTGGCGCTCGAGCGGCAGCGCGTCGACCTCCGCCAGCGCCGCCGCCGGCCCGTCGACCTCGGCCACCGCCACCGCGCGGTGCAGCGCGACGATCGGGCTGGCGTCGAGCGTGCGCAGCAGATCGTACAGCGCGACGATCCGCGGCCAGTCGGTGGCGGCCGCGGACGGCGCCACCGCGTGCACCGCCTGGATCGCCGCCTGCACCTGGTAGCGCCCGGGCCGATCGGCGCGCAGGCAGCCGTGCACCAGGCCGAGGCCGCGGGCGATCGCGTCGCGATCCCAGCGATCGCGCGCCTGCGCCGGCAGCGGCACCAGCTCGCCGGCGGTGTCGGTGCGGGCGGCGCGGCGGGCGTCGATCAGCAGCATCAGCGCGAGCAGGCCGTGGACCTCGGGCTCGTCGGGCAACAGCTCGACCAGGTGCTCGCCCAGCCGCAGCGCCTCGGCGCACAGCTCGTCGCGCACCAGCGCGTCGCCGCGGGTCGCGGTGTGGCCCTCGTTGAAGATCAGGTAGACCACGGCCAGCGCCGCGCCCAGCCGCGCCGGCAGCTCGGGCGGCTCGGGCACGCGGTACGGGATGCCGGCGTCGCGGATCTTGCCCTTGGCCCGCGCCAGCCGCTGCGCCATCGTGGTCTCGGGCACCGCGAACGCCCGCGCGATCGCCGCGGTCGACAGGCCGCCGATCAGCCGCAGCGTCAGCGCCACCTGCGCGGCCGGCGCCAGCGCCGGGTGGCAGCAGGTGAAGATCAGCCGGAGCGAGTCGTCGCGCACGGTGGCCTCCTCGGTGTCGTCGGGGAACGCCACCAGCGCGGCGGTCGCGTGGCGCTCGTCGCGGGTCGCCTCGCGGCGCAGCCGATCGATCGCGCGGTGGCGCGCGGTGGTGATGATCCAGCCGATCGGGCTCGGGGGCACGCCGGTCTGCGGCCACCGCTCGAGCGCCGCGGCGAACGCGTCCTCGACCGACTCTTCGGCCAGCGCCAGATCGCCGCAGACGCGGGTCAGCACCGCGACGGCCTTGCCGTAGCACGCGCGGAACGCCTGCTCGACCGCGGCGCGCATCACCCGCCGTGGGCCACCGGCCGCACCTCGATCGGCAGCGTGATCGCGCGGCTGAGCTTGCCGGCCCACGCCAGCGCGCCGTCGAGATCGGCGGCCTCGACCACCACCAGCCCGCCGATGTGCTCCTTGCCCTCGGCGTAGGGGCCGTCGGCGAGCTCGACCTCGCCGTCCGGCTTGGCCCGCACCATCGTCGACGCGCTCGCCGGGGCCAGGCCGGCGTTCCACACCCGCGCGCCGGCCGCCTCGAGCTCGGCCATGAACGCGTAGACGTTGCGCATGATCGGGTCGAGCCGCTCGGGCGGCGGCGGCGGACCATCGGGCTGGATGATGTTGAGCACGTACTTCATGGCGGTCTCCTTCGCGGGGTCAGGGTAGCCCTCCGCGGCGCGCGTCGGGCACCTGCTACACGAACGGCCGCGCCCCGGATCGACACGCCCCACCGAAAATCGCCGGCCGGGCTAGGCTGGCGCGTGCCCACCCCCACCGACGCTCGCCGCTTCGCCCCCGCCACCGCGCGCAACCGCGCGCCGATCCTCGAGGTGCTGCACGAGGTCCTGCCCGGCCGTGGCCTGGTGCTGGAGATCGCCAGCGGCACCGGCGAGCACGCGGTGCACTTCGCCGCGGCGCTGCCCGACCTGACCTGGCAGCCCAGCGACCCCGACCCCGACAACCGCGCCAGCATCGCCGCGTGGCGCGACGAAGCGGCGCTGCCCAACCTGCGCCCGCCGCTCGCGCTCGACGTGACCGCGCCGTGGCCGATCGCGGCCGCCGAGGCGATCGTGTGCATCAACATGATCCACATCGCGCCGTGGGAGGCCGCGCTCGCGCTGTTCGCGGGCGCCGCCCGGGTGCTGCCGGCCGGCGGCCCGCTGGTCACCTACGGCCCGTACCGCTTCGGTGGCGCGTTCACTGCGCCGTCCAACGCCGCCTTCGACGCCGATCTGCGCCGCCGCGATCCGCGCTGGGGCGTGCGCGACGTCAGCGACCTCGAGACCGCCGCCGCCGCCGCTGGCCTCGCGCTGATCGGCACCTTCGGCCTACCCGCCAACAACCACGCCATCGTGTGGCGCCGCGGCTGATCGAGTTCCAGCGGGCTCGTCGCCCCACCCAGGACGCGTCAGGGCATCCCGGCGCCGCGGAACCGCTGCAGGAAGCCGTGGGCCCCGGCGCCGCCCATCGAGTTGCAGATCGGCGACGCCGCGCCGGGCGGGCAGTCGACGTCGCGATCGTACGACCAGTAGTGCACGCCGGCCAGGCCGCGCTCGATCGCGAACGCCGCGACGGTGTCGGCGTCGGCCAGCGTGAAGGTCTCGCCCTGCACGTCGTTGCCGCCGATCATCGGCGTCAGCTCGATGTTCGCCCACGGCACGCGCCAGTGGTCGTGCAGGTTGTACGCGGCCTGCAGCGCCGACTGGCCCATGTCGCAGCTGCCGCCGCGCACGACGCACACGCCCGATCCGGGCGCGCCGTAGTCCATCGTCATCAGGTTGACCGTCAGGTAGCTGGGCCAGTCGGCCTCGGTGCCGTCCCACCCCAGCTCGGCCTTCACCGCCGCCATGGTCCAGTCGCCGTAGACGTTGAAGCTGCTCGGCGCGGCGGCGCCCAGCGAGTGCGCGGTGGTCGCGCCGTCGTTGTTGGCCAGCGTCGCCAGCGTCAGGCTCATGCGCAGGTTCGGGTAGCGCGCGTGGGCGGCGCCGGCGCGCCGCATCAGATCGGCGATCACCGCCTGCGACTGCCCGGCCTCGATGTCGAAGTCGATGCCGACCAGGTGCGGCGACATCCAGCGATCGATGAACGTCATGAACCCGGCGTCGCTGCCGCAGGTGAACGAGCCGGCGGCGCCGCCGGTGGCAAGCAGGTAGTCGACGCCGGCGGCGGTCAGCCCGGCGACGTTGGCGGTGGCCATGGCCGCGCCCGGGATGCCGCCCCAGCTCTCGTTGCCGCACTCGCCGGTGGCGAACGAAAGTGTCACGGTCTTGCCGCCGTTGGCCGCCAGCTCGCCGGCCAGCGGCATCATCGGCCCCGACACCTGCGTCGAGATGACGTTGGTGTTCCAGTTCATGTGGATGCTGGTGTCCTTGTACGGCCCGAACACCAGGCCGCTGGGCGCCGGGCCGGGGCCGCCGTCGCCGTCGCCGCCGCCGGGCGCGTCGGGCTGGCCGCCGCCACCGTCGGGGTCGCCGGGGTCGCCACCGGTCGGATCATCGGCGCAGGCGACCAGGGCAGCGAGGGCAGCGGCGACGGCGATGCGGGTCATGGTGGGATGGAGAGCGCGCCGCGGCCGATCGGGTCACGACCGCGTGTCGATTCGTGCGCCCCCCGCGCTACCCTGCCGCGGTGACGCGCATCGAGGTGCTCCAGGCCAACATCACGACGCTGGCGGTCGACGCCATCGTCAACGCGGCCAACACCAGCTTGCTCGGCGGCGGCGGGGTCGACGGCGCGATCCACCGCGCGGCCGGCCCCGACCTGTTGCACGAGTGCCGGCTGCTCGGCGGCTGCAAGGTCGGCGACGCCAAGCTGACCCGCGGCCACCGCCTGCCGGCGCGCCACATCATCCACACCGTCGGGCCGAAGTGGAACGGCGGCGGCATGAACGAACGCGAGCTCCTGGCCTCGTGCTACCGGCGGTCGCTGGCGATCGCGCGCGACCACGGCTTCGCGACGATCGCGTTCCCGGCGATCTCGACCGGGATCTACGGCTATCCGCCCAAGCGCGCCGCGCAGGTCGCGGTCGCGACGATCACCGCCGAGCTGGCCGATCACGCGCTGCCGGCGCGGGTGATCCTGGTCGGCTTCGACGCCGAGGCCACGCGCACCCTGCAGGACGCGGTCGACGCCGCGGCCGGATCGCCGTGACCGGCGGGCTGATGACCGACGGCGGCGGGCCGGTCACCCGCTGCGCGCTGTGCGGCCGACCCGCGTCGGGGCCGTGCGCGCGCTGCCGCCGCTCGGTGTGCGCCGACTGCTGCGAGCTGACCAGCGGCGGCGCCGCCACCTTCGCGCTGTGCCTGACCTGCGCGCGTGCCGGCAGCAGCTTGCGGCGGCCGTGGCTGCACCTGACGCTGTGGCTCCTGGCGATCACCGCCGGCGTCGTCGCGGTCGGGCTCGGCCTGGCGGCGCTGCGCTGATCAGCACCGCCTCGCGGTACGCTGCCTCGATGTCCGCCGAAGCCGTGGTGCAGCGCCAGCTCGACGCCTACAACGCCCGCGATCTCGATGCGTTCGTCGCGCAGTACGCCGACGACGTCGAGCTGTACCGCCCGCCGGCCGCGGCGCCGGCGCTGGTCGGCCGCGCCGCGCTGCGCGACTTCTACGCCCGCGAGCGCTTCGTCCACGCCGGCCTCCACGCCGACCTGCTCCACCGCAGCGTGCTGGGCGCGACGGTGATCGACCACGAGCGCATCCACGGCGTGCGCCCGGCGCCGTTCGAGGTCGTCGTGGTCTACCAGATCGTCGGCGACCAGATCGCGCGCACCTGGTCGTTCGCCGCGACGTGAGCGGCGCGCCGGCGCGCGCTCAGTAGTTCTTGCAGCAGATGTCGTTGGCGTGGGCGGCGTCGCAGCGCGCGCCGCTCCGGAACAGCGCGATGCAGCCCTTGGCCAGCCGGTAGTAGTAGTCGCCCATCGCGTTGGCCGCCGGCTCGAGGTCGCGGTTGTATTCGATGTCGTACTGGTCGAGGAAGCAGCCGTTGACGTCCTCGGGGTGCGAGCACACGCACAGCGGCGCGTGGTCGCACTGTAGGCGCCCGACGTTCCACTCGTTCCAGCCGGTGATCGTCGCGATGCGCGCCGTCGGGTTGTCGAACAGCGTCTCGAACTGCTTGCGGAACGTCTTGCCCTGGTGCTTGGGCGTCGCCGACGCCGGGTGGCTCATGTAGTCGGCCTGGTACGCGGTCGCGATCGGCAGCTGCTCGATCGCGCCGGCCTTGTAGGCCAGGCGCTGGCGACAGGCGGCGGCGTTCAGCGGCGACTCCTGGCAGCGCTCCATGTAGCTCCACTTGGTCGCATCGCTCGGCGCGTTCGCCCACATCTTGCGCAGCGTGTAGTTCGCCGACAGCTCGTTCCAGCGCGCGACGTCGACCGGGTAGCTGTCGTTCTCGGTCACCAGGATCAGCGGCTTGCCCTCGTAGACCCACTGCAGGCCCGGGTGCGCGTTCAGCAGATCGAGCAGCGTGTAGACCATGTGCTTGTCGCGCGGGTGCGTGGCGTCGGCGCGCACCACCGGCACCCACGGCACGATCCGCGGCGCGCCCGGGATGCCGCTCCACACCGCGACCATCCGCGTGAACGGCTGGATGATCATCTCGACCGGTCGATCGTTGAGCGCGTTGCTGTTGTAGGCGTGGTTGGTCACGTCGACGAAGACGAAGTCGACGCCCATGTCGCGCAGCTGCGTGGCGTGCCGGGCGAGCAGCGCGTCGTTGCGGCTCAGGCAGTAGTAGCCCTCGGCCGGGCGGCCCCACCAGTGCGACGCGTTGTAGGGACCGTACGGCGCGTTGCCGGCGAGGATCTGGGTGAGGTCGTGGATCTGGTCGGCGGCCGGGCAATGCCACGTGTGATAGAAGACGCCGATCTTGGTGAGGGTCGGGTCGAAGGTCGTCTCCTCGCACACCCGCGCCGTCGGGCTGCATTCGTAGCGCGTGCCAGCGCAGTCGTCCTGCGCCTGGCACTCGACGCACAGCCCTGCCTCGCAGTGCTCGCCAGTGGTCGAGGTCCCGCACCAGATGCCGAGCGTGCAACGATCGCGGCAGATGCCGGCCAGGCACCCGCGCCCCGCGCCGCAGTCGCCATCGGCGACGCACTCGGCGGTCGACGCGTCGGATGTCGGCCCGCGCGCGTCGACCAGCGCGCCGTCCGATGCTGCGCCGTCGCGTGGCGCACCGTCGGTGCCGTCAGCGCCGTCGAGCGGGCTGGTGTTGACGGCGTCGGCGCGGCCGTCCTCGACGGTCGGCGGCGGCTGCGGGCCGCAGGCGCCCAGGGTCAGCAGCGCCGCGGCGACGATGGCGGGCAGGTTCGCGGTGACACGTCGGGGTGCGGCCTCGCGCATGGGTCACGACCTTTCGCCGCGCACCCTAGCCGTCCACGCCGGCCCCATTCTTACTTCGTCTTTGGCGCCCCGTCGCGTGGGGCCGCTACGGCGCGCGCTCGACGACGTAGCTGGTGACCGCGAGCGTATCGATCGGCTGGCGGGCGGCGTCGAGCGTGTACGCGCCGTCGAGCTCGGAGGTGAACGCGGCCTCGTCGAGCCACAGCCCGTGGACCGCGTGGCCGCGGTAGGTGATCGGCGCGGCGAACAGCACCCAGTACTGGTTGTTCCAGTTGTGATGCTCGCCGGCGTAGACCAGCCGGAAGTAGTCGTCGACCACCGCGGTCTGGCCGTCGAGGGTGACCTCGCCGTGCGTCGGGAACAGCGGCCCCGAGCCGGCGAACGGCGGCTGGTAGCGGTAGTCGATCTGGAAGCTCCCACCGTCGGCCAGCGCGCCGCGCACGCGCCAGCGCTCGAGCGATTCGGCGGTGCACGAGCCGAGCGACGTGAGCGCGTCCTGGGAGGTCGCCGCGGGGTCGCCCAGCATCGCGCCGAAGTAGTTGCCGAGGTACGGCTCGGCGAAGCGGAAGCCGCCGCCGTCTTGCGGCAGCGGCACCTCCCACCGCAGCTCGATCGGCCCGGTCGGGGACGTGTAGCGCTGGGTGTAGATGTGCTGGACGAACGACGGCTGGACGACGACCTCGTAGGTCGCGGTCGCCGCCGCCGGCGCGATCGCCGCGCGCGCGGGCCCCAGCTCGCCGGCGCCGAACAGCGCCGGCACCGTGTAGGTGCCAGCAGCGCGCGGCAGATCGATCGTGCGCGCGGCGACCGCGACCCGCGCCTTGCGGTCGAGCTCGACGGCAGCGCTGCGCCCCTCCAGGAAGTGGCCGCACACGGTGGTCGCGGTCGGCACCTGGACGCAGTCCATGCCGGCGGTCGCGCACGGTACGAACTGACAGGCTCGCGGGAAGTGCGCGACCAGGCCGGTGAACATCCGCGCCTGATAGATCGCGTCGTCGGACGTCGGCGCGTAGATCAGCGGCAGGTGGAAGCGCGCGACCAAGAGCGCCCGCACGCTGGCGACCTCGGCCTCGGTGAGCTGCTCGTCCCACGCCGGATCGACCGCGACGTCGAAGCCGTAGCCGGTGGTCGCGCCGCGCTCGTCGACCAGCCGGAACAGCGCGCCGGCCCAGTACTGCCGCCCGGCGCGGCGCAGCACGACCTGCTGGTACTGCTGCGGGGTCAGGCCGCCGAAGAACTCGGGCAGCACCGCGGTCATGAAGTCGAGGTGCAGGCGGTGGGCCTTCACGTCCTGGAACACCACCTCCTGCAGCTCGGCGGCGGCGCTGGCCGGGGCGATGAACTTGGCGTCCTCGAGGAAGTCGCAGCGCCCATCGCCGGCGTGGGCGGCGCTCACCGCGGCCCAGTCGGCGGCGTCGTCGATCGCCGTCAGGCACGGGCGGCCGGCGCACAGCCCAGTCGCGGCGTCCGGCGCCGGGGTCGCGTCCGAGCCGCCGCACGCGGCGAGCGTCACCACCAGCAGCGCGAACAGCCGTCGAGTCATGCCCGCGCCCACAGCAAGCCCTGCGCCACGCGCAAGCGCACGAGATCGCGCGCGCCGCGCCGCATTCTCGAGCCGCGCGCGTCGACGATCGACGGAATTCTGAGATGCGCAGCGCCGCGCGCAAGGCTCGCCGCCCCGGCGCCATGGCACGCGCCGTGCTTCGTCGGCCGTCGATGCGCCGCCTGCTGATCGTCGCCGCGACCGCCGCGCTGCTCGCAGCCTGCGGCGGCGCCGACCCCGCCGCCCCCGACGCCGGCCCCACGCTCGATGCCGGCACCGACGACTACCACGTCGACCGCGTCGGCTACGTCAACGTGATCGAGGGCGGCGCGTTCCTGGCGGTGTTCGCCGCGGTCGCCGACGGCCCCGAGCGGCCGATCCCGAGCGCGATCGCCGTCGACGGCGAGTGCGCGGTGTACCGCCGCCCGGCGCCGTCGCTGTGCCAGCCGGCGTGCGACGGCGTGTGCGAGGCCGGCGTGTGCCGACCGTGGCCGCAGTCGGTCGACGTCGGCACGATCACCGTCACCGGCCTCAAGCAGCCGCTGGCGTTCGTGCGCGGCGGCTTCGGCTACGAGCCGACGCCGGCGCCGGGCAGCGCCGACCTGTTCGACGCCGGCGATCCGATCGCGATCACCGCGCCCGGCGCCGCCATCGGCGGCTTCGACGTGGCGCTGACCGGCGTCGCCGACCTCGCCGGCGCGACCCAGACGCTCGCCCTGACCGACGGCCAGCCCGCCGAGGTCACCTGGACCGCCGCCGGCAGCGGCCGCGTCCAGCTCGCGCTGCTGGTCGGCTGGCACGGCGCGCCCTGGGAGGCGCTGCTCCTCTGCGAGACCGCCGACGACGGCGCGCTGACCATCCCCGCCGCGCTGGTGACCGCGCTGCCCCGCGCGTCGAGCGGCCTCGAGTCGCACACGTCCACGATCACGCGGTTCACGCGCAAGAGCGTGCTCGCGCCCGCCGGCGTCATCGAGTTCGTGGTCGGCAGCCAGCGACCGATCTACTTCACGCGCTGACCGGCTGTCACATGCCGAGCCCGACGCCGAGCGCCAGCATCGTCGCGTCGCCGATGAACGTCGCGCTGCCCTCGACGGCGATCTTGCGGCGCGTGCCGCGGTACCGCGTGTAGGTCGCGCGCAGCCGCGACTCGTCGTCGCCGCCGTTGCGCGGCAGGTACTCGGCGCGCACCGCCAGCGGGCCGATCGGCAGCCGCGCGCCGACGTACAGGTACGGCTGGCTCGGCAGCTCGGCGTCGCCGGTCCAGCCGTCGAGGCCGCCGCCGGCGAGCAGCCCGAGCGCGCCGGCGATCTTCACGCCACCGCCGACGCGGACGTCGTACGTCACGCCGCTCACCGCGTCGTAGCCGACCGCCGCGCTCCACTCGTAGTCGAAGTCGTCCCACGCCAGCGCGAGCGGCCGCGCGAAGGCCAGCTCGGCGCCCAGCGCGTCGCGCGCCATCACGGGCCCGCTGGCGTCGATCGCCAGCCGCCGGCCGCGCAGCATCAGCACCCGGGACGTCGGCAGGAAGCCGGTCGGGTGATCGTCGTCATCATCGTGGTTCGACGTGAAGGTGGAGAGATCGGGAGCGTAGCCCGGCAACGCGACGGGCGTGGCGGCGGCCTCGGCCGCGGGCGGGTCGCCTTCGGGCGTGGGCCTGGGCGTAGGCGTGGGCGTGGGCGTGGGCGTGGGCGCGGGCGTCGCGTCGTCCTCGTCCTCGCTCCAGCTCGCGCTGGTCGTCGAGTCGACGTCGTCCGCGCCGTCGGCCGCGATCGGTGGGCTCTTCGCGACGGCCGCTGCGAACCCCACGAGCAGGTCCGTCACGTCGGCGTCGGCGGCAGCGGTCTGGGCGCGGGTCGCCCCGCTGGCCCGCTCGATGGTCACCTCGTAGCCGCCCTCGCCGTGCGCGAGGCAGGTGGCGACCGTCGTCGCGTCGCCGTCGCGTCCGGCTCGCGCCAGCGCGGCGTACGCCGCGGGGATGAGCGGCGGTCGCGGCGAGCCCTCGTCCTCGCCGGGCTCATCGTACGCCGCGCACGCGTCGTCGATGCGCCGGAGCTGCACGCTCAGCTCGGGGCCGTCGGCGGCCACCCGGGTGACCGTGTCGCTGGCGACGAAGAGCACCGGCGACACCTGCCAGCGATCGAAGCGTGGCCCGAGGTCGAGCTCGCTGCCTGGCAGCACCAGCGCGCGTTGGCGCGCGATCGCGCGCTCGGTGTCGGCGAGCAGCACCTGGATCGCGGCGACCTCGGACGCCGACCACGGCTGCTCGCGCAGCTCGCCGCGCAGCACGATCGTGCGCGCGCCCGCGACCCGGCACACGCTGATCCACTGGTCCGGGATGCTGCCCCCGACATCGCCCTTCGCAAACCCGGCCGGCAGCGGGGTGCCCTTGTTGTCCCGCACCGCCCGCGCGATGGTCTGGCAGCGCTGGTTGGTCGCCTGGGCGAACAGGTTGAGCTCGAGCAAGAGCCCGGTGCCGCGCGACTGCACGAGGTTGCGACTAGCGTCCGCGACCACCCAGTCGCTCGACGAGAGGTCGATCCCGAGGTCGGGGATGGGCTCGGCCGCGGCCGACGCGAGCGCGCCCATGGAACTCAGCAGGGCGCCGACAAGGCCCCCACGCCATGCGGTCATGGCGACGATCGTCACACGGCCACCGTCGCGGCGGTGGGTAGCGTCGGGGTACCGCGTGCGGTTAGCGCGGCGGCCGGCGAGGTGATACTCCCCGGGGCCGCCGTGTCCCCGCCGTCCGATCCTCCGGCCCCGCCCCCTGCGCCGGCCGCACCGCCCGCGCAGCCGCCCGCGCAGCCGCCCGCGCAGCCGCCTGGGTCAGGTGGGCCGCGCTTGCGCGCCGGGCTGACGCTGAGCCCGCGGGTGGCGTTCCCGCCCGAGCTGCCGATCAGCGCGCGGCTGATCGATCTGGTCAACGCGATCGACCAGCACCAGGTGATCATCGTCGCGGGCGAGACCGGCTCGGGCAAGACCACGCAGCTGCCCAAGATGTGCCTGGCGATGGGCCGCGGCGTCCACGGCCGGATCGGCTGCACCCAGCCGCGGCGCATCGCCGCCACCAGCGTCGCGGCCCGGGTCGCGGCCGAGCTCGGCACCGAGCCCGGCGACGTCGTCGGCTACCAGGTCCGGTTCTCGGACACCGTGCGGCCGTCGACCTACATCAAGTTCATGACCGACGGCATCCTGCTCGCCGAGCTCCACGGCGATCCGCTGCTGCGCGGCTACGACACGCTGATCATCGACGAGGCCCACGAGCGCAGCCTCAACATCGACTTCCTGCTCGGCTTCATCAAGCAGGTGCTGCCGCGCCGCCCCGACCTGCGGGTGATCATCAGCTCGGCGACGCTGGCCACCGAGCGCTTCGCGCAGTTCTTCGACGGCGCGCCGGTGATCGAGGTGTCGGGGCGGACCTTCCCGGTCGACGTGCTGTACCGGCCGCCGCGCCCCGACGAGGCCGACCTGATCGACGCGGTGGCCAACACCGTCAACGAGATCGCCGAGCTCGATCCGCGCGGCGACATCCTGGTGTTCCTGCCCGGCGAGCGCGAGATCCGCGAGGCGATGGGCGCGATCACCGAGCGCGCGCTGCCACACACGGCGATCCTGCCGCTGTACGCGCGGCTGGCGGGCGCCGAGCAGCAGCGGGTGTTCCAGACCGGCGGCCCGCGCCGCGTCGTGCTGGCGACCAACGTCGCCGAGACCTCGCTGACCATCCCCGGCATCGTCTACGTCGTGGACGCCGGCGTCGCCCGCGTCAACCGCTACGGCGTGCGCACCGGCGTCACCCAGCTGCTCGTCGAGGAGGTGTCCCAGGCCAGCGCCAACCAGCGCAAGGGCCGCTGCGGCCGCACCGCCAACGGCGTGTGCTTCCGGCTGTACGAGGAGGCCGACTTCCTGGCGCGGCCGGCGTACACCGATCCCGAGATCAAGCGGGTCGGGCTGGCCGGCGTCATCCTGCGCATGAAGGCGCTCGACCTCGGCGCGGTCGAGAGCTTCCCGTTCCTCGATCCGCCCAGCAAGCGCGCGATCGACGAGGGCTACCACGTGCTCGAGGAGCTGGGCGCGATCGACGACCACGGCGCGCTGACGCCGATCGGCCGCCAGCTCGGCAAGCTGCCGATCGATCCGCGGCTGGGCCGGATGATCCTGGGCGGCGTCGACGAGCGCGCGCTGCCCGAGGTGCTGGTGATCGCCGCGGCGCTGGGCCTGCAGGATCCGCGCGAGCGGCCGATGGCGGCGCAGCAAAAAGCCGACGCGGCCCACGCCAAGTGGAAGGACGAGGGCAGCGACTTCGCGGGCTACCTCAAGCTGTGGGCGTTCTGGCAGGAGGCCCGCAGCCGGTCGAGCAAGAACCAGCTGCACCGGCTGTGCCGCGACAACTTCCTGTCGTTCCCGCGCATGCGCGAGTGGGAGGACATCCACGAGCAGCTCAAGCGCACCGTGCGCGAGCTGGGCTTCGCGATCGACACGCCGCCGGCGTCGGCCGAGCAGATCCACCGCGCGCTCCTGCCCGGCCTGCTCAGCAAGATCGGCATGTGGAACCAGGAGACGCGCTGCTACATCGGCGCGCGCCAGACCCGCTTCCTGATCCACCCGTCGTCGGGGCTGGCCCGCAAGCCGACGCCGTGGGTGATGGCGGCCGAGCTGGTCGAGACCTCGCAGCTGTTCGCACGCA
Source organism: Myxococcales bacterium (assembly GCA_016794525.1). Lineage (GTDB taxonomy): Bacteria > Myxococcota_A > Polyangia > Haliangiales > Haliangiaceae > UBA2376. The sequence continues at coordinate 13,625 of JAEUJY010000004.1, read as the reverse complement.
CCGTCGCCAAGATCGATCCGACCTGGCTCGAGCGCGCCGCCGGCCCGCTGTGCCGCAAGACCTACGGCCACCCGCACTGGGAGCTGAAGCAAGCGCAGGTGATGGCGCGCGAGCACGTGACGCTGTACGGCCTGCCGATCATCAAGGATCGGCGCGTCCCGTACGGCCCGATCGATCCGACCGCGGCCCGCGAGCTGTTCATCGTCCACGCGCTGGTGCGCCACGAGTACACGACCAAGGGCGCGTTCATGGCCCACAACCGGGCGGTGCTCGACGAGGTACAGCGGATCCGCGACAAGGCGCGCAAGGGCGACGTGCTGGCCGACGAGTACGCGCTGGAGCAGTTCTTCGAGCAGCGCGTCGGGCCCGGCGTGTTCAGCGGCAAGACCTTCGAGCAGTGGCGCAAGGACGCCGAGGCCAAGGACCCCGACGTGCTGCACCTCGCGCTCGAGGACGTGCTGCTGGACGAGGCCGCGGCGCTGTCGCCCGAGCAGTTCCCCGATCAGCTGACGATCGGCGGCGCGACCTTGCCGCTGACCTACCGCTTCGAGCCCAGCGAGGACGACGACGGCGTCACCGCGACGGTGCCGCTGGCGCTCTTGCCGCAGCTCGATCCCGAGCAGCTGGCCTGGACCATCCCCGGCTGGCACCACGCGCTGATCGAAGGGCTGCTCGAGAACCTGCCCAAGGCGGTGCGCAAGACGCTGTTCCCGCTCGACGCGCTCGCGACAGCGCTGGCCGCCGAGCTGAAGCCGTTCAGCGGGCCGCTGCTGCCGACGCTCGAGCGCGCGATCTTCCAGCGCACCGGCGAGCGGGTGCCGCGGACCGCGTGGGACCGCCGGGCGCTGCCGCCGTACCTGGCGCTGGGCTTCCGCGTCGTCGACGAGCACGACCGCGAGCTGGGCCGCGGCCGCGACCTGGCCGAGCTGCAGCGCTCGCTGGCGCCGCGGGCCCAGGAGCTGTGGGCCAAGGCGCCGCGGTCGCGCCACGAGCGCGCCGGCCTGACCCGCTGGGACTTCGACGCGCTGCCGGCGTCGGTGACGCTCGACGTCGCCGGCCGCCGCCTCACCGCCTACCCGGCGCTGGTCGACACCGAGACCGCGGTCGACCTGCGGCTGCTCGAGACCGCCGCCGCCGCCGAGGCCGCCACCCGCGCCGGGCTGCGCCGCTTGGTGCTGCTCGATCTGCGGACCACGCTGACCAAGCTCGACGCCCAGGTCGCGGGCGCGCTGGCGTCGGGGCCGCTGGTAGTCGCCGGCGCGCCGGCCACGCCGCGCCGCCAGGTCGTGCTGCGCGCGCTCGACGACGCCTTCGGCCTGACGCCGGCCGACCCGCTGCCCCGCACGCGGGCCGCGTGGGAGGCGCAGCTCGACGAGGGCCGCCGCGCGCTGCCGGTCGCGCTGCTCGATCTCTCGCGCGTCGCGCTGGCGGTCCACGTCGAGGTCGAGAAGGTGCGCCGGCTGCAGAAGCCGCTGCTCGGCAAGCCCGGGCTGTGGAAGGCCGCCATCGACGACATCGACAGCCAGCTCGCGCACCTGATCACGCCCGAGCTGGTGCGCCTCGCGCCGCTCGATCGCCTCGATCACCTGCTGCGCTACCTGCGCGCCGTGCAGATCCGGCTGGAGCGGCTCGCGCTCGATCCGCAGAAGGACGCCAGCAAGGCCGCGCCGGTCGTCCCGCTGTGGCAGAAGTTCCGCGCCGCGTACGCCGAGGCCCGCCGCCGCGGCGGCGCGCTGGACGACCTCGAGGAGTTCGGCTGGCTGCTCGAGGAGCTGCGCGTGCAAGCGTTCGCGCCCGAGCTGCGCACCGCCGTGCCGGTGTCTGCGCCGCGGCTCGCAGAGCTGTGGGCGTCGCTGGCGTGAGTCAGAGCCGCGTAGCGACGAGCCGCCACTCCTGAACGCTCACGCGCGCACGCGCCGGCGGCCGTACACCCCGCGTGGCTTGACCGCGGGGCTTCGCCACCTTCAGAAGAACTTCCCTGCCAGGGCAAACACGACGAGCCCAAGGCCGGTGACGAGCAATAGGAAGACGAGCAGTAGTCGATGGCGGAACTCACCAGAGGCCAAGAAGTCGATGAGCAGCGCAGCCACGAGCAGTGCGGCACCAGCTCCGAGGAATATGCCAGTCATCATTAGTCGCTCCTTGCCACACACCTGCGATCCCGGCACCACGCAAACATCAGAGCTTGCTTCTGCGCTCGTGTTCGACTCGCGATACGACCAGCGCCTCGCAGCGCCCCGCGAGGTCCGGCCATCGCGCGACTATTTGCCGAAATGCAGCCTCCATCTCCGAGAGCTCTCGACATGGAAAGGTCTCATCGAACGCAAGCGCCACCTCAACGCGATACCGATCATCGGCCCGGAGCCAATTCTCGCGCACCGACAAGAGGAGGTCACCGGGATCGTCACACGCCCAGTAGAGCATCTCCAGGATGTCAGCGTGTTGCGCAGGCGCGAGCGACGGATGCAGGTGCTGCAAGACGTGCTCGAAGAGTCGCTCGGCGTCGTCCAGGGTACGGATCATGGCTTCGCCGTGCGGGCTTCGCGACAAGGATCTGTCGACATTGATGGGTCTTTCGCATGCCCTGGGACTGTCTCCGGCCGCAGGCCCGTGGCTCTGTAGCTCCCTATCGAACGACGCGGCCGCCGATGCGCGGGGCTCGCCTCACCTTCGATCAACCAGATGCTGGGTGCAACCTGTCGGGCGCCGAGACCCATGACGTCGACTTCGAGGAGAGGTACTTCCACGCCTAGGTGACCGACCATGTCGGCCAGCAGCGGTCGATGTCGGGATCGGGATCGGGATCGGGATCACGATCTGGATCGCGTGAACCGGGGAGCACCGATCCGTGGCAACGTGCGCGGGTGACTTCGCTGCCGTCGTCCATCCCCCACGTCGTCGATGTCGAGCTGATCCGCGGTGCGGCGGCCGGCCCGACGCCCGATCTGCTGATCGAGATCCCGCACGGCGCGACGCGCACGGCCGACTACGATCACTACGCGGCGCAGCTGACGAGCCCGCTGCCGGCGGACCTCAGCGACTTCTTCCACGTCAACACCGACGCGGGGGCGCCCGAGCTCGCGGTCGCGGCGGCGCACGCGCTGGTGGCGGCGCAGCCGGTGCGCAGCGTGTTGATCCTGCGGTGCCGCGTGCCGCGGACGTTCATCGACTGCAACCGGCAGATCGACGCGTCGGCCGAGGACTTCCGCACCGGCAAGGTCGGCCCCGGGCTGATGCCGTGGATCGCGACCGACGCCGACCGCGTGCTGTTGCGGGGCGTGTTCGACGCCTACGTCGCCACCGTCATGGCGGCGCGCGCCGCGCTGGCCGCCGATGGCGCGATGCTGATGCTGCACACCTACGCGCCGCGCACCGTCGACGTGCAGGTCGATCACGAGATCGTGGCCAACCTGCGGCGGGCGTACGCGCCCGATCGCGCCGACACCTGGCCGCTGCGGCCGGCGCTGGACGTGATCGGCAAGACGCTCGACGGCGTCGACCACGCGCCGCCGGCGGTCGTCGCGGCCCTCACCACAGCCGCCACCGCGCTCGGCCTCGACGTCGCCGGCGGCGCGACCTACCCGCTCCATCCCAGCACCCAGGCCTACGCCCACGTGCTGGCGCTGCCCGGGCGGACCCTGTGTCTCGAGGTGCGACGCGATCTGCTGGCCGATCCGTGGTCGCCGTTCGCCGAGATGCGCATCGGCGCGGCCCAGGTCGCGCGCCTCGCCGCCCCGCTGGCGTCGGCGCTCACCGTCTGGTGGTAACTCTCCGCCTCACCCCGGCGCGCCGATCCGCGCGCTCTGGTATCGTCGCTGGCTCGTGAAGCTGCTGTTCGTTGCTTCTGAGCTGGCGCCCTACGCCAAGACCGGTGGCCTGGCCGACGTCGTGGCCGCGCTACCCAAGACGCTGGCCCGGGCTGGGCATGACGTCCGCATCGTCGTGCCGCTGTACGACACGGCGAAGCTCGACGGCGTGACGCTGACCCAGGTCGCCGAGCTGACCATCCCGCTGGGGTCGCACCGCTACCCGGTGCGGGTGCTGGCGCTGGGCACCGCGCCGACGATCTACTTCTTGCACTGCCCGCCGCTCTACGCCCGCGGCCGGCTGTACACCAGCGACGCCGACGAGCACCGCCGGTTCTTGCTCCTGTCGTACGCCGCGCTCGAGCTGTGCGGCCGGCTCGACTTCGCGCCCGACGTCGTCCACTGCCACGACTGGCAGGCCGCGCTGATCCCGCTGCTCCTCAAGACGATCTACGCGCGCGATCGCCACCTCGCCGGCGCGCGGTCGCTCTTGACGATCCACAACCTCAACTACCAGGGCGGGTTCCCCGACTCGATCGGGCCCGACACCAACCTCACCCACGTCGCGCACCTGTTCCACCAGGAGCTGCTGAAGGCCGGCCGGGTCAACTTCCTCCTGCAGGGCATCCTCTACGCCGACGGCGTGTCGACGGTCAGCCCGACCTACGCGCAGGAGATCCAGACCCCGGCTCACGGCGCCGGCCTCGACGGTTTCCTGCGCGCGCGCAAGACCACCGTCGTCGGCATCCTGAACGGCGTCGACTACGACGAGTGGTCGCCCGAGAACGATCGCTACCTGCCCGCGCGCTACTCCGCCGCCGATCGCAGCAACAAGGCGATCTGCAAGCAGGCGCTGGTCGAGAGCCTCGGGCTCCCCTACGTGCCCAGCGCGCCGGTGGTCGGCATCGTGTCGCGGATGGCGAGCCAGAAGGGCTTCGACCTGCTCGGCGAGGTGCTGCCGGGCCTGCTCCAGCGCAACGGCTTCCAGCTCACCGTCCTCGGTAGCGGCGAGCCCGGCCTCGAGGACATGTTCACCCGCCTGCAGCGCGCGTTCCCGCGCCAGGTCTGCTTCTACCAGGGCTTCAGCAACAAGCTGGCGCACCAGATCGAGGCCGGCGCCGACATGTTCCTGATGCCGTCGCGCTACGAGCCGTGCGGCCTCAACCAGCTGTACAGCCTGCGCTACGGCACCGTGCCGATCGTCCACAAGACCGGCGGCCTCGCCGACACCGTGCGGCCGTGGCACCCGCGCACCCGCACCGGCACCGGCTTCGTCTTCGAGCACCACGACGCCGCCGGCGTGCGGTGGGCGCTGCAGGCCGCGCTCGCGACGTACCGCGACCCGCCGGCGTGGTCGCGGCTGATCGACAACGGCATGGCCGCCGACTTCTCGTGGGACCGCCAGGCCCGCCGCTACGAGTACGTCTACGAAAAGCTGATCGGCACCGACCGCTGAGCGGCAAAGAGAGATCGCCATGCACGTCGTCTTCATCGAGCCGCGGTTCCCCGCCAACCAGAAGCAGTTCATCCGCGCGCTGGCCGAGGTCGGCGCGACGATCAGCGCGATCGGCGAGGGCAGCAAGGCGTCGCTCGACGACGACCTCAAGCGCTGGCTGACCCACTACGAGGAGGTCACCAACGTCTGCGACGAGCAGCAGGTGCTGGCCAAGGTGCGGTTCATCCAGCGCCACGCCCACGTCGACCGGCTCGAGGCCTCGGTCGAGGCCCACATCATGCCCACCGCGCACGTGCGCGAGGCGGCCGGCATCCCCGGCACCAGCGCGCGCACCGCGTTCCTGTGCCGCGACAAGCCGGCGATGAAGGAGGTGCTGCGCGCCGGCGGCGTGCCGTGCGCGCAGTCGTCCGCCGCCGGCAGCCTGGCCGAGCTGCGCGAGTTCGCCGAGCGGGTCGGCTACCCGATCCTGGTCAAGCCGCGCGACGGCGCCGGCGCCTCGGGCGCGGCGCGGGTCGACAGCGACCGCGAGCTCGAGGCCGCGGCCGCCGCGCTGCACCTGCAGCACGGCAGGTCGATCGCCGTCGAGGAGTTCATCGAGGGCCACGAGGGCTTCTTCGACACGCTGACCCTGCGCGGCCACGTCGTCCACGAGTTCGCGACCCACTACTACCCCAACGTCCTCGAGGCGATGCGCACGCGGTGGATCTCGCCGCAGTTCATCACCACCAACCGCATCGACGCCGACGGCTACCGCGAGGTCAAGGCGATGGCCGCCAAGGTCATCGAGCTGCTCGGCATCGAGACCTCGGCCACCCACATGGAGTGGTTCTTCGGGCCCAAGGGCCTGAAGTTCTCGGAGATCGGCTGCCGCCCGCCGGGCGTGCGCGCGTGGGACCTCTACAACGTCGCCAACGACATGGACCTGTACCGCGAGTGGGCGATGCTGATCGCCGCCGGCCGGCCCAGCCAGCGCCCGTCGCGGCGGATGTCCGCCGGCATCATCGCGCTGCGCCCCGATCGCGACGGCCGGATCAGCCACTACGACGGCGTCGACGCGATCCGCGAGGCGTTCGGCGCCAACCTGATCGACTGGCACCTGCCGCCGCCCGGCACGCCGACCCAGGGCGTCGAGGCCGGCTACATGGCCAACGCCTGGGTGCGGATGAAGCACGAGGACTACGACCGCTGCCGGCAGATCCTCGACGCCGTCGGCCGCACGTTGAAGGTCCACGCGCGCTGATGCCCGCCGAGGTGATCGTGCTCGGCTCGCAGCACGCCACGCCGGACGTCGGCGCGGTGGTGCGCGAGCGCGGCCTGCGCGGGCCGATCGCGATCGTGCGCGCGGGCTACCAGGAGCGCGAGGCCGACGACGGCGCGCTGGTCGCGGCGCTGGGCGTGCCGGCGGTCAACCTGGCGCTCCACGCCCGCGCCAGCGCGGTGTTCGCCGACGATCCCGCATTCACCGCCGCGTACCGCGATCGCCAGGCGCTGCTCCGCCACATGCAGAGCTGCTACCGGGTGCGCCTGGAGAAGACCGAGGACGCGGCCCGGACGATCGCGCTGCGCTACTTCGAGCCCGAGCTGCTCGAGGGCGAGGACGCGGTGTCGGTCGAGCAGTTCCGGCAGCTCGACGCCAACCACGTCACCCGCTGCGAGCAGGTGCGCACCGCGTTCGCGGCGCTGTGGCACCCGACCGATCGGCCGACGGTGGCGCGCCACCGCGCCGAGCTGACGGCGCTCCTGGCCCCGGTCGAGGCGCTGGTCATCGCCGGCGGCCACGTCGCGTCCTTGCACAACCGGCTCGAGTTGTTCGACGTGCTCGGCCTGGCCGCCGGCAAGCCGATCATCGCGTGGGGCGCCGGCGCGATGGTGCTGACCGATCGCATCGTCCTCTATCACGACTACCCGCCGTACGGCTCCGACGTCGCGCAGGTGCTCGACAGCGGCTTCGGCGTCGCGCCCGGCGTGGTCGTCATGCCCGATCCCAGCCGGCGGCTCAACCCCGACACCGGCCCGGCGATCGCGCGGTTCGCGCGGCGGATGGCGCCGGCGGTGTGCGTCGGCATGGATCTCGGCGCGCGGCTCGACTTCGTCGACGGCGCGCTGGTCGCCGGCCGCGGCCGCCACCTGCGGCCCGACGGGGGCATCGACGCCGCGTGGACCGCCGCGCCGGTCGCGCCCGCGCTGCTGGCGCTGGGCGACAGCGCCGACGAGGTGCCGGCGTGAGCGCGGGCGTGATCGCCGAGCTCGAGGCCAGCCCGCGGACCCGCGAGGCGGTCGACGCGTGGATCGGCCGCCACAAGTTCCCGGTCGTGGTCGGCCCGTCGATCACGTTCGTCTGGCGGGGCGACGCCGAGGCGGTGCACCTCAAGCACTGGGTGTTCGGCCTGCCGTCGTCGCAGTCGCTGGCCCGCGTCGACGGCACCGACGTCTGGCACCTGACGATGCAGCTGCCGCCGGGCTCGCGCGTCGAATACAAGCTCGAGATCGTCCGCCACGGCAAGGGCGAGTGGATCCAGGATCCGCTCAACGGCGCGCTGGCTCGCGATCCGTTCGGCGCCAACTCGGTGGCCCACGGCACCGGCTACGAGGTGCCGACCTGGATCCACCACGACCGCGCCGCGCCGCCGGGCCGGCTCGACGAGATCTTCCTCGACTCCAAGACCTTCGGCCGCCGCAGCTTCGGGCTGTACGTGCCGGCGCGGTTCAAGCGCAGCCGCCGCTACCCGCTCCTGGTCGTCCACGACGGCCACGACTACCTGCGCTACGCGTCGATGGGCACCGTCCTCGACAACCTGATCGATCGGCTCGAGGTCGCCGACGCGATCGTCGTGTTCACCAGCTCGCCCGACCGGCTGCGCGAGTACGCCGACGACGAGCGCCACGCCCGCTACCTGACCGAGGACCTGGTGCCGTTCGTCGAGCGCACCTTCCCGCTCGAGGCGGTGCCGCAGAGCCGGTGCCTGATGGGCGCCAGCTTCGGCGCGGTCGCGGCGCTGTCGACGGCGTGCCGGTACCCCGGCTTCTACGGCCGGCTGCTGCTGCAGTCGGGCAGCTTCGCGTTCACCGACATCGGCGACCGCAACCACCGCGGCCCGCTGTTCGACCCGGTGGTCGCGTTCATGAACCGGTTCCGCGCCGAGCCGACCGCCGTCTCGGAGCGGGTCTTCGTCAGCTGCGGCATGTACGAGTCGCTGATCTACGAGAACCGGTCGCTGGTGCCGATGCTGCTCGGCACAGGCATGGATGTCCGCTACGTGGAAGCCCGGGACGGTCACAACTGGGAGAACTGGCGCGATCGGCTGCGCGACGCGCTGTCGTGGCTGCTGCCCGGCCCGTTCCTGCTCGTCTACGAATAGGATGGAAGCGATGGCCCCCGTCACCCGCACCATTGGTCTCTCGCTGGGCGCCGACATCTGCTGGCCGATCTGTTACGAGCAGATCCTCGGCAAGCTCGATCTCGCCATCCCGTGGCAAGGCGACACCGTCACGATCGCCACCGAGCGCGTGACGATCGAGCCGTTCGATCTGCGCCAGCCGTGCAAGTACGACGTCGTCCTCGATCGGCTGACGCACTGGTACCACACCAGCCGCGAGTGGATCAAAAAGGCCATCCTGATGGACGGCCTGTACGTCCTCAACAACCCGTGGTCGGTGCAGGCCAACGAGAAGCACACCTCGTACTGCGCGATGATGGCGCTGGGCATGCCCATCCCCGACACGTGGATGGTGCCGCCCAAGGACTACGAGCCGCTGCCCGACCTGGCGCCGACGCTCAAGCGCTACGCCAAGCTGTTCGACCTGCGCGCGATCGGCAAGCAGCTCGGCTACCCGCTGTTCATGAAGCCGTACGACGGCGGCGGCTGGCGCGCGGTCAGCCGGTGCGCCGACGAGGGCCAGCTCAAGGCCCGCTACGAGGAGAGCGGCAAGAGCGTCATGCACCTGCAGGCCGCGGTGCACCCGTTCGACAGCTTCGTCCGCTGCATCGGGCTGGGCCCGCAGACCCACCTGGTCAAGTACGACCCCGACGCCGCGCTCCACGATCGCTACACCCAGGCCACCGACTTCGTGTCGGCCGACGAGGCCGAGATCCTGCGCGACACGACGCTGACGATCAACGCGTTCTTCGGCTGGGACTTCAACTCGTGCGAGGCGCTGCGCAAGGGCGGCGAGTGGTTCCCGATCGACTTCGCCAACCCGTGCCCCGACTCCCAGGTGACGTCGCTGCACCGCCACTTCCCGTGGCTGGTGAAGGCCAACCTGCGGTGGTCGATCTTCTGCGCGGTGACCAAGCGGCCGATGCGCAAGACCCTCGACTGGGAGCCGTTCTACGCGATCGCCGCGGACCGCGACCGCCCCTACCGTGACAAGCTGCGCGCCTACGCGGCGATCGCCAAGCAGCGCTTCGAGGCCGATCGGTTCGAGGAGTTCTGCGCCACCCACCTGGCCCACCTCGACGAGGTGGCGTGGGAGTTCTTCGGCACCGAGACCGCCAAGGGCGCGGTCCGGGCCAAGGTCGCGGCGCTGTTCCCCAAGCACGAGGTCGAGCCGTTCACCGAGCTGTTCTGGAAGCGCATCCAGGCGTGGCGGGCCGAGCCCGGCACCGGCGGCCCCGCGGGCGGTGCCAGCCATGGGTGAGCGCGGCGACAAGGTCGTCGGCCGCTGGCGCAGCGAGCGCCTCGAGCGCGACGTCACGATGGTCAAGTGGGGCACCATCGGCCAGCCGCTGCTGCTGTTCCCGACCGCCGGCGGCGACGCCGAGGAGGTCGAGCGGTTCCAGATGATGGACGTGCTGGCGCCGCTGCTCGACAGCGGCCAGCTCAAGGTCTACTCGTGCGACTCGGTGGCCGGCAAGGCGCTGCTCACCCGCGAGAAGTCGCCGCAGCACCAGATGTGGCTGCAGAACCAGTTCCACCACTACGTCCGCCAGGAGGTCGTGCCGGCGATCCGCGCCGACTGCAAGAGCGCCGACATCCCGATCTGGACCGCCGGCGCGTCGATCGGCGCGTTCCACGCCGCGGCGGTGGTGTGCCGGTTCCCCGACGTCTTCACCCGCGCGCTGGCGATGAGCGGCACCTACGACCTGCGCCGGTTCTACGACGCGCGCGAGTTCACCGATCACTTCTGGGTTTCGTCGCCGGTGCACTTCGTGCCGACCCTGGGCGGCCGCCACCTCGAGGTGCTGCGGACCCGCTACGTCCACATCGTCTCGGGCGAGGGCAAGGCCGAGGACATCGGCGAGAGCTGGAACCTGGCCAAGGTGCTGGGCAAGGCCGGCGTCCCCAACCGGGTCGACTCGTGGGGCCCCGACTGGCCCCACGACTGGATCACCTGGCGTAAGATGTTGCCGCAGATCCTCGAGCAGTGGCTACGCGAAGGGGTGCGATGACGACGACGCGGGAGCACAAGGACACCGACGGCGCCCTCGACGCCGAGCGCCAGCGCGAGTTCACCAGCGCGGTGCTCGCCGACCTGCGCGCGCTCGACCGGATGATCGCCGAGCGCCGGTTCGAGACTGGCGTGCGACGGATCGGCGCCGAGCAGGAGCTGTTCCTGATCGACGACCAGTTCGCGCCGGCGCGGGGCGTGCTGGCGCTGCTCGACAAGCTGCGCCCCGACCCCCATTACACCACCGAGCTCGGCCAGTTCCAGCTCGAGGCCAACTGCGACCCGCAGGTGTTCACCGGCGACGGCCTGGCCAAGATGCACGCGCAGCTCGACCTGCTGGTCGGCAAGGCGCGCACCGCCGCCCGCGAGCTGGGCATGGAGGTGGTGCTGATGGGCATCCTGCCCACGATGCGCCAGAGCCACCTCGGCCTCGACGGCATGGTGCCGAGCAAGCGCTACCTGCAGCTCAACAAGGTCCTGACCGCGATGCGCGGCGGGCGCTTCGAGTTCGCGATCAAGGGGCTCGACGAGCTGACCATCGAGCACGACTCGGTGATGGTCGAGGCCTGCAACTCGAGCTTCCAGGTCCACCTGCAGGTCAGCCCCGACGAGTTCGCCCGCTACTACAACCTGGCCCAGCTGCTGGCCGGCCCGCTGATGTCGGTGTCGTCGAACTCGCCCATCCTGTTCGGCAAGCGGCTGTGGGCCGAGACCCGGATCGCGCTGTTCCGCCAGGCGGTCGATACTCGCGCCAAGGGCGGCACGATCCGCGAGCAGGAGGCGCGGGTCAGCTTCGGCACCCGTTGGGTGCGGCAGTCGGTGGTCGAGATCTTCAAGGAGGACATCGCCCGGTTCCGGCCGCTGGTCGGCACCGACCTCGACGAGGATCCGATGGCGATGCTCGACCGCGGCGAGGCGCCCCAGCTCAAGGCGCTGCGCCTGCACAACGGCACGATCTACCGCTGGAACCGCGCCTGCTACGGGATCATCGACGGCAAGCCGCACCTGCGCATCGAGAACCGGATCATGCCGGCCGGGCCGAGCACGATCGACGAGATCGCCAACGCCGCGCTGTGGTGCGGGCTGATGGTCGAGCTGGGCCACCGACTCGACGACGTGCCCCGGCGGATGGACTTCGATCAGGCCGGCGCCAACTTCTACACCGCCGCCCGCGAGGGCATCGGCGCCCACTTCACCTGGCTCGATCACGAGGACATCTCGGCGCGCGAGCTGATGCTCGAGCGGCTCTTGCCGCTGGCCGAGGCCGGGCTGCGCCGCCAGGGCGTGGTGCCGGCCGACGTCAAGCGCTACCTCGGCGTCATCGAAGAGCGGGTCCGCACCGCGCGCACCGGCGCGCGCTGGCAGCTCTCGTCGTGGAACTCGCTCCGCGATCGCTCGACGCCGGCCGAGCGCGCCAACGCGCTGGTGGCCGCGACCGTCGCCCGCCAGGACTCGGGGCGCCCGGTGTCGGAGTGGGAGCGGGCCCGGCTCGACGAGGCCCACGCCAAGGGCGGCAACTACCGGCGCATCGAGCACTACATGACCAGCGACCTGTTCACGGTGCAGGCCGACGACGCCATCGAGATGGTCGCCAACCTGATGATCTGGGAGCGCATCCGTCACGTCCCGGTCGAGGACAAAGACCACCGGCTGGTCGGCGTGGTCACCCACCGCGCGGTCTTGCGCTTCATCATGGACGGCGGCTCGGCCCGGCGCACCCCGGTGGCCGAGATCATGAAGCGCGACCCGACGACGGTGACCCCGTCGACCCGCACGCTCGACGCGCTGCAGCTGATGCGCCGCCTCAAGGTCGGCTGCCTGCCGGTGGTCGACGAGGGCCGGCTGGTCGGGATCGTCACCGAGGAAGACTTCATGGACATCGCCTCGCGGATGCTCGAGGACCAGCTGTCCAAGGACGGCCCCGACCGCACCAGCGACAGCCTCGACCGCAGCGCGGTGGCCGTGGCCAAGGCCGACAGCGAGCCCGCGGACGACGACGTCCCCGACCGCACGATCGACACGCCGCGCGGCAAGACCCCGGAGCCGCCGGGCGGGTGATCGCGCTCCGTTGATTGCGGTTGCCGGGCCGGGAACGGCCCCATGGGACCGCTCACCGGCGCCTCCTCGCCTTGGCGGATCTCTGGGTTCGCCTTGCCGGTGGGATCTTGGCGCGGCGGCGCGTGCGTGCGGCCGGCGGCGCCGCTACCTCGGCGGTGGCCTGAGACGGTGGCACGCCGACGTGGCCGCCCACCTGTGGCGACGCGCCCGCGTCGCCATCTCCCACGTGGGACGGCGGCACGCCGTACGGCCGCCCATCGGCGTGCACGAACCGCAGCTTGCCCGGTGCGATTCCATCGACCCGGAGCCGGCCGTCGTGCGCCGCCGTGTGGTGCGCCGAGCACAGCGCCGCCAGCTTGGTCGGCGTGTGATCGCCGCCCTCCGCCCGCGGCACGATGTGATGCACGTCGACGTACCGCGCGTTGCGACAGCCCGGCACGACGCACCGCCCGCGATCCCGCCGCAGCACGGCGCGGCGCGTCCGCGGCGGGATGGTCTTGGTCACCCGCGCCGGCTTGTCGCCGTCGACCCGCCCCAGCAGCTCCGCGTCGCACGACGCCTGCGCCAGCTCGGCGCCGCTGAGCTCGATGGTGTGCCCGGCGACGTCGTGCCACGCCTTCTGGCAATCGCTGCACTGCGTGATCGCGATCTGGTGCATCGGCCTGGCGGTCGCCCCATCTCCCACGTGGGAGCCCGCGAGCTGCGGGTCGCAGAGCGCCGCGACGACGTCGCCATCGGTGAGCGGATGCCCGCACGCCGCCTCCAGCGCGCGCCGGGTCGCGGTGAACTTGCCCAGCACGGCCGCCGGCACCAGCAGCCGCAGCTCGTGCAGCCGCGCGGCGGGGTCCGGCGGGTCATCCGGCCCGTCGCCGCGCCGCCGCCCGCTCACCATGTCCTCGATCTCCCGCACGGTGTGG
>JAEUJY010000002.1 GCA_016794525.1 Myxococcales bacterium | reverse complement strand
GGCGCGGCGACGCCGGCGCGGATCGCGGCCAGGCGCGCGGCGGGCTCGACCGGGAACGGCCGCTCGCCCGCGAGCAGCTCCCACGCCATCACCGCCCACGCGAACTGATCGACGCGCGCGTCGACCGGCGCGGCGGTGAGCTGCTCGGGCGCCAGGTAGGCCGGCGTGCCGCTGACCACGCCGGGCGCGCTGCGGCTGGTGACCGCGCCGTCCTCGACGCGCGCCAGCCCGAAGTCGGTCACGACGACGCGGCCGTCGCGGGCGACCAGCACGTTCTCGGGCTTGACGTCGCGGTGCACGAGGCCGGCGGCGTGGGCCGCGGCCAGCCCGCGCGCGGCGGCGGTCAGCGCGGCGATCAGCTCGTCGGGCCCGCGGCCGGCGGCCCACGCGCGCAGGCTGACCCCGTCGATCAGCTCCATCGCCACCCAGACGTCGGCGGCGTCCTCGCCGACGTCGTAGACGTGGCACACGTGCGGATGCGACAGCCGCGCGAGGTGCCGGGCCTCGCGCGCCAGCCGCGCGCGCTCGGCGGCGTCGTCGCGATCGCCGCGCACGACCTTGATCGCCACCGGCCGGCCGAGCGCGGGATCGAAGCCGCGGTAGACCACGCCCATGCCGCCGGCGCCGAGCACGGTCTCGACCCGGTAGCGCCCGAAGCCGCCGGCGGTGGCGGCGCCGCGGGCGGCGCTCGACAGCGCGGCCCGACACGCGGCGCACGCGTCGATGTGGCCCTCGATCGCCTCGGCCGCCGCGTCGGTCAGCGCGCCGCCGACGAAGCCGAGCAGCGCGTCGGCCGGCGGGCACCCGGCGTCGGTCACGCCCCCTCGGGCGCCGGCGCGCGCAACAGCCGCGACAGCGAGAGCTCGATGTCGCTGTCGAGCAGGCGCAGCATCGAGTCGAGCTCGTCGCCGTGCAGGCCGAGGCTGGCGGTCAGCGCGCGCCGGGTGCCGCGGGCCAGGTCGCCGCGCGCGTCGGCCAGCCAGCGCGCGCAGGTCGCGCGGTGCACGCGGTACAGCCCGGCCAGCTCGTCGATGGTCAGCCCGTCGAGCACGTGCTGGCGCAGCAGGTTGCGCTGCCGCACCGGCAGCCCGCCGAGCGCCTCGGTCACCGCGCGCTTGAGCTCGGCGGCGTAGGTCGCGCGCAGGTGGCGGCCGGCCGGCCCCGGCGTCGCGTCGGGCCAGTGCTCGAGCAACAGCTCGTCGAGCGTCTCCTCGCGCCCGGCGCGGCGCACCAGCTTGAGCGCCTTGCGGGTGGCGGTGATGCGCAGCCACGCCGCCAGCGCGCCGCGGCCGCCGTAGTCGGCGATGCGCGGCGCGCCGTCGCCGACCAGCAGCTCGACGCGCAGCGCCTGCTTGACCTCGTCGTCGGCGCCGCGCGGCAGGCGCAGCCGGCCGAGCGCGACGTCGATCTCGGGCACCAGCCGCGCCTCGAACACCCGCATCGCCGCCGGCAGCTGCTGCGCCAGCGCCGCCGCCAGGTAGTAGTCGGCGGCGTGGTCGGCGTGGACGGCGCCGTCGGGATCGTCGCGCCGCCGGGCCGCCAGGTGCGCGGCCAGCGCCGCGTCGGGCAGGTCGACCTCGGGCCAGGCCGCGCGCCCGGCCGCGGCGATCTCCGCCAGCGAGGGCTCGGCAACCGTGGGCGCGGCGGCGGTCACGGCGGCGGATGGTAGCTCCCGCGCCTGCGCCGCGCCCGTGAGGATGGCAGTGGCGGCGACCGGGGGCGGCGTGGCACAACGAGAGGCCAGGAGGTCTCGATGTCCGATCCGACGAGGAGGTCGTTTGGCAGCGTCGCCACGGCGCGCATCTGGCGCACGGTGGTGGCGGCGGGCGCGATGCTGGGCGCGCCGGCGATCTGCGCGCCCGAGGCGGCGTACGCGGACGTCGGGGCGACGGGAGGATCGACGATGGCGCCGACCGCGGCGGCGGGGGATGCGGCGACGGGGAGGAGGGTCGCGCAGGCGGGGCCGAAGAAGCCGGGGACGGGATCGGGGACGGGGACGGGGACGGGCACGGGCACGGGATCGGGGACGGGATCGGGCACGGGCACGGGCACGGGCACGGGCACGGGCAGCGGGAGTGTGTTGGGCACGGTCAACACCAAGGTCACCGGGTCGGCGCCGGGGACGCAGCCGAGCAAGCGGCCGCGCACGCGGCGCAAGCGCAAGAACGTCGGCCGCGGCTTCATCCTGGCGTAGAGTCGGCGGCGATGCAGACCGACGACGCGATCGCCGACACCACCGAGGCCGTGCTCGAGCCGGTCAGCAGCTGGTGGCTGTCGGGCACGCCCCTCGAGGCCGAACACCAGCGGCTGATGCGCCGCCGCCAGATCGAGATCCCGTGGGCCCAGTCGGGCGCCGCGGCGCTCGCGCCCGAGGAGCGGCAGCGCCTCGGCGAGACGTGGACCCGCCGCGCCGCCGCCGAGTACCTCGCGGTGTCGACGTTCTCGGTGCTGGCGATCGATCTGGTCGCGGCCGCCGCGCCGGCCGACGTGCTGAGCCTGTGCCTGCGGGCCGGCATCGACGAGGTGCGCCACGCCGAGCTGTGCCTGCGCATGGTCGAGATCTACGCCGGCAAGCGCATCCTGCCGCCGCCTGGCATGTCGAGCCTGCCCGACGATCCCAAGCGGCCCAAGCTGCACCAGGCGCTGGCCAACACGATGCTGGTGTCGTGCGTGTCGGAGACCTACGCGACGACGGTGCTGTCGGCGACCCGCGATCTGACGACCGACGTCTGCGCGCAGGAGGTGCTGACCTCGATCTACTCCGACGAGGTGATGCACGCGCGGCTCGGCTGGTCGTACCTGCGCTACGCGCTCGATCGCGGCGGCGACGGCGCCAAGGCCGCGGCCGCGGCGATGGTGCCGATCGCGCTGCGCGGCGTGGCCACGGTGGTCGAGCGCGAGCGACCGATCGGCGCGGTGACCGACGCGGTGCGCGGCCACGGCCTGATGACACCGGCCGAGGAGCGCCAGGTGTTCTCGGCGTGCGTGCGCGAGGTGCTGGTGCCGGGCTTCGCGGCGCTGGGCATCGACTGCGGCACCGCCACCGACGACTACGGCGCGGCCTGGGCGGAGGCCGCGTGAAGGCCGCGGCGCTGGTGGCGCTGGCGCTGGCGACCGGCTGCGGCGGTGCGGGCGCGATCAAGAACCCGACCGGCGATCCGTGGCCGCCGGCGCCGCTGCCGGCCGCCCTGCCCGACCGCGTGGTCTGGGACTTCGAGCACGCGACGCTGGCCGGCCCCGACCGGTGGATCGAGCTGTTCGACTTCGCCGAGGTCGGCGCGTTCGAGATCCTGCTGCGCCGCTACGACCTGCTGGGCCGGCTGACCGATCTCACCGACGAGGACAAGGCCGAGCTCGCGGCCGAGGACGGGACGCCCTACCCGCCCGAGCGCGAGCGGCGCAACGTCGGCAAGTTCTACAAGCTGCTGGCCCAGCGGACGGTCGGCACCGGCGGCTGCGTCGGCGCCGCGCCGCACTGGGCGTACAACCGCAAGCTCGGCGAGATGTTCGAGCCGCTGCCGCCCGGCCACGAGGCCTACGAGCCGCTGCGCCAGCGGATCAACGCGCAGCTCGAGGGCGGCGGCGTGATCGGCATCCGCTGCCGCGGCGGCGCCAAGGGCCTGGCGCTGGTGTACAGCCCGCGGCGCAGCGCGCGTGGCTACGCGATCATCACGATCTACGACGACGGCCCGTGACGTAGGACCGCCGGCAGCGCGGCCTGCGCGGCGGCGCGTCCGGCGGCGATCGCCGCCGCCATCGCGGCGCGCTCGAGGGTCCACGGCCGCACCGCCAGCGGCGCCGGCGGATGGATCGTCACCACCCGCACGCCGGGCGGCGCCACGTCGCCGGGTCGCACCCGCGGCCCCAGCACGCGCGGCCGGGCGGTGCCGTCGGCGGCCGGCACCACCGCGAGGATCGTCGTCGCGCCGCGCGCGGCCGCCGCGCCGAGCGGCAGGTTGTCGCGCGCGCCGCCGTCGAGCACCAGCGCGCCGTCGATGCGCACCGGCCGGCCGTACAGCACCGGCACGAAGCACGAGCCCAGCACCGCGTGGACGAAGTCGGGCTCGCGCCGGCTCGACAGCACCACCGTCGCCCGATCGCGCAGCCGGGTGACGGTGCACAGCGCCTCGGCCGGCGCGCCGCGCAGATCGCCGGCGCCCAGCGCGGCGCGCAGCGCGTCGCCGACGATCGCCGACATCGCGAACGGCGAGCGGTTGGCCAGCGCGTCGCGCCAGCGGACGATCGAGCCGCCGGCCACCGCCTGCCACAGCGCCGGCAGCTCGGCCGCGTGCCCCGCCGCCCACGCCGCGCACACGATGCTGCCCGACGACGCGCCCGCCGCCAGCGCCGGCCGCACGCCCAGCCGATCGAGCTCGGCCACGACCCCGGCCGCGAACGCCGCGCGGTTGGCGCAGCCCTCGATCACCAGCGCGAGCACGCGCTACTTGAGCTTGAGCTTGGCGCGGAAGTTCACCAGGAACGCGGCCTCGACGGCCTGGTAGTGCGTGCCCTGATCGTTGGCGACCACGCCGGGGCCGCTCTTGAAGAAGTAGCCGCCCGACACCGGCACCACGAAGCCGAGCGAGAACAGCGGCCCGAGGTTGAAGCCCGCGCCGAACTTGGCCTCGAGCAAGAAGCCCTTGTCGGCGACCTCGCTGTTGTCGAGGGGCAGCTCGACCTGCTGGCCGGTGCCGACGCCGAAGCCGAGGCCCAGCCCGGCCTCGAAGTAGCCGCGCGGGCGGCCGTGGGGCTTGCCCGGCGCCGCGGCGGGCACGCCGAGGTCGACGTCGACGTCCATGCCGGTCATGAACTGCGTCCACGTGCCCAGCATCTTGCCGTCGGTGTACTGGTGGTGCTGCACCCAGACGTCGACGAACAGCACCTCGACGCCGACCAGCCCGCCGTAGGCGCCGCCGCGCGCGCCCTCCTGGAACGCGTTGTCCTTCTGGTCGCCGGCGACGCCGACGCCGCCGGCGCCACCGCCGTGCGCCTCCAGGCGCAGGCTCAGCAGATCGGCGTGGGCAGAGCCGGCCGCGAGCGCGACCGCAACGAACGGGAGTAGACGTCGCATCGAGCGATTGTAGCCGCATGCGGCGGTCGCCGTCGCGTGGCCGGCATCACGCATCGTGATTGACCAGTGGCGGCGCGAGTTGCTACCGTCGCCAGTCGAGGATCGCGGTGTCGCGCTTCGCCATCGCCCACGCTTCGATCGACGTCGCCTCGGTCGCGATCGGCGCGGCCTTGGTGATCACCGCGGCGGTCGTCGCGTGGCTGCTCCGCCGCCGCCCACCGGCGACCGCGGCCGCGCCACCGCCGCCCCTGCCCCGCCCGCCGTCGCGCCCGCCCGCCGTCGCGCTGGCCCGCACCCGCCGCCGCGTCACCGGCGCCGGCCTCGAGGTCGCGACCGTCGGCATGGTCTGCCCGACCTGCCGCACCGAGTACGCCGGCATGCTGTACTGCCAGCGCGACGCGCGTCGGCTGGTCGCCGCCGACGAGATGCTGGCCGGTCGCTCGACCGGCGGCATGTGCCCGCGCTGCGGTCGCGCCTTCGAGCCCGGGCTGCGCCGCTGCCCCCACGACGGCGCCGAGCTGGTGCCGCCGTCGGCGTACCGCGCGACCCGCCCCGCCGACCCGGCGCCGACCGGCGTGCTGGCCAAGGTGTGCCCGGTGTGCCGCCACCGCTACGACCTGTCGGCGCGCTTCTGCGGCAAGGACGGCCACGACCTGGTCGTCGTGAATTGACGCGCGGAAATCGATCGACTTCCGCCGGCCGCGGCCCTACGTTCCGCGCGCCATGCCCGACCTCGTGATCGGCAGCCGCCGCGCGTCGCCGCAGCGCGCGCTGCGCACCACCGGCCTGCTCGTCGCGCTGGTCGTCACCGCGTTCGTGGTCGCGTGGTTCATCTACCGCCGCTCGGTGGCCTACGAGGTGCCGAGCGGCGAGCCGGTGGCCGCGCCGATCGAGCTCGAGCAGACCGCCGGCGCCGGCACCCGGCTGCGCTGGGTCGACGCCAGCCTCAGCTACCGCAACAACCTCGTCGTGCTGCGCGCCAGCGGCGAGCCGTTCGCGATCGGCGCCGCCCAGGGCCGGCTCCTGGCCGAGCGCCTGCCGGCGATGGCGCGCGCGTGGGCGCCGACGATCGACGCGCTGGCCGGCAGCGGCGGCTGGTTCGGCGGGTGGACCAAGGGCATGCGCAAGGACTGGCGCCTGCGCTTCATCGACGACGGCGTGACCGAGCCGCACCGGCGCGCGCTGGCCGGGCTGGTGCGCGGCGCCGCGCTGTCGGGCGTCGGCCTCAGCTACACCGAGGCGCTGCGCGACGCAGCGGCGCTCGACGTCGGCATGCCGGCGAGCTGGACCGCCGAGGCCCAGACCCGCAACCTGACGCGCGGCCTGACCGTCGTCGTGCCGCAGGCGCCGACCGGCGACCGGCTGCTGGTCGGGCGCAGCTTCGCGCTGCCCGGGCTCGGCGACGGCGGCGACGCCGCGGCGGTGCCGGTGATCACGATCGCCCGCCCCACCGGGCGGCTGGCCTGGGCCGGCGTCGGCTGGCCGGGCCTGGTCGGCGTCGTCACCGGCATCAACTCGGCCGGCCTGGTGGTCGCGATCCACCCGACCCGCACCCGCGACGTCCGCTCGGCCCGCGGCGCGCTGCCGATCGCGCTCCTGGCCAAGGACGTCCTCGAGGAGGCCGCCGACCTCGACGCCGCGATCAAGAAGATCGAGGCGACGCCGACCCTGGGCGCGGCGGCGTTCGTCGTCATCGACGGCGCCCACGGCCACTGGGCGGTGATCGATCGCAGCCCGACCAAGAGCGGCGTGCGCCGCGATCCCGCCAGCCGCGCGGTCGGCGACGTGCTGGGCTCGACCGCGTTCGCCGACGATCCCGAGAACGATCGCCAGGGCCGCAGCTCGGCCTCGGTCGAGCGCGCCGCCCGCGCCGCGCAGCTGGCGGCCCAGCCGATCGCCGACGTCGCCGCGCTGGCCGGGCTGCTGCGCGACCGGCGGTCGACCGTCGACGCCGGCCTGCCGCTCGGCCACCGCGCGGCGATCGACGACGCCGCCGCGGTCCACGTCGTGGTCTTCGACCCGCAGTCGCTGCAGATGTGGGTCGCGGGCGGCGGCGCCGGCGCCCGGATGCGCGGCTTCGACCTGCGCCACGAGCTCCGCGGCGAGGGCGACCGGCCGATGCCGCCCCCCGACATCGACGGCGCGATCGATCTCGATCCGACCCAGCTCGACGCCGTCCGCGCCGCCCGCGCCGAGCTGCGGGCCGCCCGCGCCGCGCTCCGCACCGTCGGCCGCGCCCGCGCCGGCGAGCACCTGGCCCGGGCGCTGGCGCTGGCGCCCAACCTGCCCGAGGCGGCGGTGCTGGCCGCGACGCTGGCCGACGCCCGCGGCGATCGCCCGGCCGCGCAGGCGGCGTGGCGGCGGTGGTTCGAGCTGGGGGCCGACGATCCGGGCCTGGCCGCCACGCTGGGCACCCGCGTCTCGCCGTAGACCCACGCCGCGAGTTGTGGTGTACATCGAGCATGAGTGACGCGCGTCCGCCGCTGGTGATCGTCGATCACCTGGCCGGGTCGCGCCGCGGCCAGCGCCAGGAGCTGTCGGCCACGACCCGCGCCCGGTTCGGCCGCCACCCCGACTGCGAGGTGTCGTTCGACGCCCACCGCGACATCGACGCGTCGTCGCGCCACGCCGAGCTGCGGCCGGCGGAGCGGGCCTGGGTGCTGGTCGACCTGGGCAGCTCGAACGGCACGTTCGTCGATGGCCAGCGGGTCACCGAGCTGGCGGTGGCGGCCGGCGTCGCCCACACCATCGAGTTCGGCCCCGGCGGGCCGCGGGTCCGGCTGTTCATCGGCGAGCCCGACGCCGTCGCGACGCTGCCGGCGCCGACCCTGGCCGAGCCGCGCCGGCGCGTGCCGACCTGGGTCGCGATCGCCGCGGCGGTGGCGCTGGTCGTCGCGGTGGCGGCCTGGCTGCTGTTCGCCTGACGACCGCACGCGAAAATTCCGCGGCGACCCGATCGCGACCGGTCGTCGCGTCGCCGCTGGCGCGAAAAGTCGGTCAGCTTCGTGCGTCGGCGCGCAAGTTGCGCGACAATCGGCAGGGATGAACTGTCCGTCGTGCCAGACGCCGCTCCCGCCCGCTGCGCGGTTCTGCGGCGTCTGCGGTCACCAGCTCGCGGCGCCGCCAGCGGCGGCCGCAGCTCGCCCTCCCGCGGCGGCGCCCGCACGCGCGCCGTCGGCCCCGGCCGCGCCGGCCGGCAACCGCGGCAGCGAGCCTGCGCTGCGCCCGCCCGGCGCCAAGCCGCTGCCGCCCGGCCTGGGCCCGCGCAAGAAGCCCGAGGGCGATCCGTTCATCGGCCAGCTGTTCAACGGCCGGTTCAAGATCGAGTCGAAGCTCGGCGAGGGCGGCTTCGGCGCGGTCTACCGCGGCGTGCAGGTGCAGACCGGGCGCAAGGTCGCGCTCAAGCTGCTGCACCCCGAGATGACCCGCGACGAGAACCTGGTGGCGCGGTTCCGCCGCGAGGGCCTGGTGCTCTGCAACCTCCAGGACCCGCACACGATCACCACCTACGACTTCGACTCGACGCCCGACGGCACGCTCTACCTCGCGATGGAGCTGCTCGAGGGCAAGAGCCTGCACACGGTCTTCCACAACGAGGCCCCGATCGAGTGGAAGCGGGTCTTCAAGATCCTGTCGCAGATGTGCAGCTCGCTCGGCGAGGCGCACCGCCAGGGCATCGTCCACCGCGACCTCAAGCCCGAGAACATCTACCTCGAGAACCGCGGCGGCGATCCCGAGTTCGTGAAGATCCTCGACTTCGGCATCGCCAAGGTGATGCGCGGCGACAACTCGGTCGATCCGCAGGCGCCGCAGCTGACCGCCACCGGCCAGACGCTGGGCACGCTCGAGTACATGTCGCCCGAGCAGCTGATGGGCAAGCAGCTCGACGGGCGCAGCGACGTCTACGCGCTCGGCGTGCTCGGCTACGAGCTCTTGACCGGGCGGCTGCCGTTCCCCGACGCCAAGGGGCCGGCCGCGCTGATCACCGCGCAGCTCAAGCAGACCCCCAAGCCGCCGTCGGCGGTGAACCCGCAGGCGCAGATCCCGCCGGGCGTCGATCGGGTCATCCTGAAGATGCTCGAGAAGGACAAGAACCAGCGCTTCGCCGACGTCGGCGCGCTGGCGGCGGCGGCGCAGGAGTGCATCGCCACCGGCCGCTGGGGCGATCCGCCGGCGCCGGCGGCGCCCGCCCCGCTCGACGTGCACGCGCAGCCGACGGTGCCGCCCAGCCGGCCGCAGCCGATGCCGCAGGCGATGCCGCCGCAGCAAATGCCGCAGCCGATGCCGATGGCGATGCCGCCGCAGCCGGTGATGGCGCCGCCCCCGGTGATGCCGCCGCAGCAGCCGCTGCCGATGCCCGGCGCGCCGCAGCAGCCGTACAACTACCCGCCGACCGCGCCGGTGGCCGCGACCCGCGCCAACCGCACGCTGCTGTTCATCGCGATCGGCGTGGTGGTCGCGATCGGCGCCGGCGTCGGCCTCGCGCTCGCGCTGTAGCGCGCGGCGCGATCAGCCCGCCAGCCACCAGCCCAGCGCGCCGGCGATCAGCGCCGCGGCGATCAGGCCGAGCAGGCGCACCGTCTTGCCGGGCGCCGGCGGCGCCGCCGGGGCCAGCGCCGGCAGGCGCTCGCCGACGATCACCGGGTGGCGCCCGGTCGCCGGCACCACCGGCGGCCCCGGGTCGTCGCCGATGCCGGCCTGCGCGGCCAGGCGCCGCACGACGTACGACGTCGAGGTCAGCGCCCGCTCGCCCTGCTCGCGCGGATCGAACTCGACGAACCTCGGCGGCGGCCCGGCGGGATCCGCGGCCGGCAGCGCGTCGCCGTCGACGTCGAGCACCACCGCGGTGATGTTGTCGGTGCCGCCGGCGGCGCACGCGGCGTCGCACAGCATCCGCGCCACCGCCGCCGGCCCGCCGCGGCTGTCGAGGATCGCCGCCATCGTCGGCGCGCCGAGGTGGTTGTACAGGCCGTCGGAGCACACCAGCACGCGATCCGCGCGGCACAGCGGCACCATCGACAGCGACGGCTCGACGTCGGGGTTGACGCCGAGCGCCTGCAGGATCGTCGAGCCGCCCGCCAGCGCCGCCTCGAGCGGATCGCGGCCGGCGCCGACCAGCGCCGAGGTCAGCGTCTGATCGCGGGTGAGCTGGGTCAGCACCCCGGCGCGGCACAGGTACACCCGCGAGTCGCCGATCTGCGCGCACACCAGCCGCCCGCCGGCGACGCCGACCGCCGACAGCGTCGTGCCCATGCCGCGCAGGCTGGGCTCGCGCTCGGCCTCCTCGTAGACCCGCTGGTTGGCGACGCGCACCGCCCGCCGCAGCAGCCGGGCGAACACCTCGGGGTCGTCGGTGGCGTGGTCGGCGAGCAGCTCGCGCCAGGTCGCGCGCGCCGCCAGCTCCGAGGCGACGTCGCCGCCGGCGGCGCCGCCCATGCCGTCGCAGACGATCGCGCACAGGCCGCGCGGCCCGGCCGCGGTGAGCGTGCCCTCGCCGTCGAACAGCCGCTCGGCGTCGAGGTCACCCAGCGCGAACGAGTCTTCGTTGCGCTCGCGGATGCGGCCGCGGTCGGTGGCGCCCGAGCCGATCACCGCGAGCACCCGCGATCACCGCCGCAGCTCGATGCGGAACAGCTGATCGCCCATGCGCACGTGCTCGCCGGCGCGGATCGTCAGCGGCGCGGTCAGGCGCACGAACGTGCCGTTGGAGCTGTTGAGGTCGGTGATCGTCGCGCGCTGGCCGTCCCAGGTGATCGTGCAGTGGCGGCGCGACAGGAACGCGTCGTCGGCGAAGACCAGATCGCCCTCCTCGCGCCCGATCACGACCTCGTCGTCGGCGAGGTGGCGGACGTCGCGGATGCCGCCCGATGGCAACAGCTGCGACAGCCGGCCCCACGGCTCGCGCGGCGGCGAGCCGAACATCGCGACGCCGTGGCGGACCAGCGCCGGCGGGTTGCGCTCGTCGGGATCGAGCCGCTCGAAGCGCAGCACCTCGCGGCCGATCAGCACGATCGTGCCGTGGGTCAGCTCGAACGGGCGATCGATCTTGCGGAAGACGCCGTTGAGCGTGTCGACCGGCGTGACCTTGATGGCGTCGCCGGCCAGCTCGAGCCGCGCGTGGTGCCGGGCCAGGAACCGATCCTGCTCGATCGAGATGTCGGCGCCGGTGCGTCCGAACACGACGAAGTCGCCGGCCAGCGGGTAGCGCTCGCCGTCGGTGCCGTCGCGGTTGACCGACACCGCCTGGCCCCACGCCGCGGGCTGCGCCGGCGGCTGCGCGCGCAGGCGCGCCACCTCGGCCGACGGCGCGGCCAGCGTCGCGCCCTGCACGTCCACCGGCGGTCCCGCCGGCGGCGGGGTCGGCACCGACGCGGCCGGCGCGCCGACGCGGAAGCCGCACTGCTGGCAGAAGGCGAAGCCGGGCTGCACCGGCGCGTTGCACCGCGGACAGCTCGACATGCCGGGCGCGGGGCCGCCCATCGGCGGGCCACCCATCGGGCCGCCCATCGGCGGGCCACCCATCGGGCCTCCCATCGGCGGGCCGCCCATCGGGCCACCCATCGGCGGGCCACCCATCGGGCCACCCATCGGGCCACCCATCGGCGGGCCGCCCATCGGGCCGCCCATCGGCGGGCCACCCATCGGGCCTCCCATCGGCGGGCCGCCCATCGGGCCGCCCATCGGCGGGCCCATCATGCCGGGCGGAGCCGCCGGCGGCGGCGACATCGCGGGCGGCGGCGCGCCGCCGAGGTACGGCGTCGGCAAGATCCCGGGCGCCGACGCGGCGAGCACCGTGCCGCAGTTGCGGCAGAAGCGCATCGACGGCGGGTTCTCGGTCCGGCAGGCCGGGCACGTCACGAGCAACCCCGGCGGCGCCGCCGGAGTCGAACCCGGATACGGCGCCGGTCCGACGAGCGACGTCCCACAGTTGAGGCAGAAGCCAGCCCCTTGCGGATTATCGTGACCACACTTCGAGCAACGCACGGTCGAGGACTCGAGCCTACCAAGAACCAACCGCCCGCTGGGCCTGTCGGGACCGAGAATGCAACCTCGACCGCGGGTTTACACGGGGCCGCCGGACTTGCTAAGACGCGTCCCGTCCCGATGCGCCAAGGCCTATCGACCCTGTTCGCCTGCGCGGCCCTCGCCGCCGGGCTCGCCGCGTGCGCGCCGCCGCCCAGTCCCCGCGTCGCGACGTTCCGGGCTCGCCCCGACGACGTCGTCGCCGGCGATCTCGCGGGGCCGTTCACCGGCCGCGTCGTCGACGCCGCCAACCAGACGCCGATCACCGGCGCGCTGGTCTACGCCTCGTGGAGCTTCGAGCGCGGCCACGGCCTCGCGGTCGCCGCCGGCGCGCGCGAGGCCGTCGTGTCGACCGACGCCACCGGCACCTACCGCGTGCCGGCGCTGGCCAAGGCGCCGGCCGGCGCGCGCCTCACCGACTTCCGGCTGGTCATCTACAAGCGCGGCTTCGTCGCGTACCGCAGCGACCGCCGGTTCACCGACTTCGGCCCGCGCCGCGACTTCGCGCAGCGCGACAACCTCGTCGAGCTGGAGCGCTGGCGCGCCGACTACTCGCACGCGCGGCACCTGCGCTTCGTCGGCGGCGGCGGCGTCGTCGCCGCGGTCACCGGCTGGGAGACCGACGAGGCGATCGCCGAGCTGAGCGGCGCGCCGAGCGCCAGCCCGACGGTGACCAAGAGCGGCCCCTACCTCGTGGCGGCGCAGCTGCTCACCGAGGTCGACATCAAGGCCGAGACCGACTACGACGGCCGCTTCGAGACCGGGCCGCTCGGCGACGAGCCCGACACCCGCTCGTACTCGTCGCAGCACTACAAGGCGCTCGGCCGCGATCAGACGTGGGACGTCGCGGTGCGCATGTGGCGGCTGGCGCCCGACGCCGCGCTCGAGCGCTACGACGAGCTGCGCACCGGCCTGCCCGGCGTCGACGAGCGCGACGACATCGCGTCGAAGTCGCTGCGCGCGATCGAGAACAACATCTACGCCGCCGCGTTCCTCGACGGGCAGCGCGGCCTGGTCGTGGTCGTGACCTGCGGCAAGAGCCAGTGCACGACCCCCGACAAGGCGTCGAACCTGGCGGCGCTGATCCACCGCCGCATCCGCGACCTGTGGCCGCTGACCCGCGGAGAGACGCCATGAGCCGCATCGTGATCCTGGCCGCCGTGCTGGCGGCCGCCGCGGCCGCGCCGCGCCCCGCCCACGCCTGGGAGACCAGCACCCACGTCGGCCTCACCGAGCAGGCGGCGCTGGCCGCCGACGCCGACGCCTGGCTGCGCCAGCTCGGCTTCCGCGGCGGGCTGTTCGAACCGCTGGTGGTGCCGCCGGCCGACGCGCCGGAGCTGTTCGACGCGCTCGCCAACCACAGCCCGGTCGACGGCTTCGTGCCCGACCTGCGCGGCCAGCAGACCGCGCTGGCGTGGCTGCTCGCCGGCAGCGCGATCGCCGACGCCACGCCGGGCTGGGCCGCCAACCACTTCTTCGATCCGTCGACCGGCGCCGGCTGGCAGCGCCCGAGCGGCTCGCTGGTCGACAAGCTGCGGGCCACCGCCCGGGCCCGCGCCGCCGCGCCCGCCCGCGGCGTGCCGGCGCCCGACTGGATCGCCAGCGGCGCCAACCCGCTGGGCCTGGCCGGCTTCCTCGATCAGTACGAGAAGGCGGTCGCCGGCGCGACCCCCGGCGAGCGCAGCCGCGCGATGGCGGGCGCGCTGGTCGCCGCCGGCGCGGTGCTGCACGCGCTCGGCGACCTCGGCTCGCCGAGCCACGTCCGCGCCGACTACGCCGCGCACTTCGATCCGGTCAGCCCGGCCGCCGACGACGTCGGCTCGCGCTTCGAGCGCCTCGCGGCGATCGCGTGGGGCCGCCTCGGCGTGCCGGCCGCGACCGCGGTGCCGCGCCGCGCGACCGCCCGCGCGTTCTTCACCGGCGCCGGCACCAGCACCGACGCCGGCCTCGCCGACTGGACCGCCGCCCGCTGGTTCTCCGAGCACACCCTGCCCCGCACCGTCGAGGTCGGCCGGGTCAACGCCAAGGCGCTGCCCGCCGTGCTCGCGCGCTCGCTGGTGCGGCCGGCGCCGGCCTTGCCGTCGCGGCTCAGCATGATCGTCGCGACCCAGCCCCAGGGCACGACGCTGCGCGACCCCGCCGGCGTGTGCCTCGCCCGCTACCGCCGCGACGGCGGCCAGCTGGCGTGGTGGCTCGACGACGCCTGCGAGCTCGAGCAGGCCGCGACGATCCTGCCGGTGGTCGCCGGCTACGAGGCCGGCCTGCTGGCGTGGCTGGCCCGCGGCCAGCTGGCGCTGCAGGTCGCCGACGGCAAGGTCACGGTCAGCGCCCGCGGCCTGGGCCTGGGCGCCGGCACGCTGACGGTGTTCCGCGAGGACGGCCGCGGCGTGCGCGCGTCGGCCGGCACCGCCACCATCACCAGCGCCACCGACGGCGGCGCGCTGGGCACGATCGCGGTCGGCGGCGGCCGCTTCGCGGTGGCCCTGTTCCGCGGCGTCGACGACGCCGGCGAGCCCGTGGTCGCGTTCGGCCGCGTCGAGCTGCCGTGAGCAAGCGCGGCGGCGGCAAGCGCCCGGGCGGCAAGGCCGAGCCGGACTCCACCGTCGATCGGGTGATGACCGCGCTCGAGCGGTGGCCCGACGGCATGCACGATCTCGGCGAGCCGACCGTGGCGGTGCCGCTCGACTGGCCGCCGGCGGTGATCGACGTCTACCTGGCCTTCGACGGCGGCCGGCTGTTCGGCGACAGCCTCAGCCTGGTCGCGATCGCCGAGGCGCCGGCGTGGGACGAGCGCGGGCGGCTGGCGCTGGTCGAGTGGCTGGCCGAGCCGATCGAGATCGATCGCGCCGGCAAGGTGTGGCGCGCCGACGCCGAGACCGGCGAGGACGTCTGCGACGGCACCGCGTTCGACCGCTGGCTGCACGGCGCGATCGACGCCACGGCGCTGTTGTTCGACGACGACGGCGAGTGGAAGGACGAGGTGTTCTCCGAGGACGGCGAGCTGACCGAGGCCACCGCGGTGGCGATGGCCAAGGCCCAGGTGCGGCGCGATCCGCGGGCGCCGGGGCCGCGCTGGCGGCTGGCGCGGGCGCTGACCGCGCGCGGCGATCTCGACACCGCGCGGGCCGAGCTCGAGGAGGTCGTCGCCCACGCGCCGGCGCAGGCCTGGGCCTGGCTCGACCTGGCCAAGCTGTCCGAGCGCCTGGGCGCGGTGGCCGGCGCCGTCGACGAGGCCGAGGCCGCCGCCGACGCCGATCCGGCCCACGAGCACCGCGGGCACTTCCTGGCCGAGGCCGCGCGGCTGGCCGCGCTGGCCGGCGACGAGCCGCGCCGCGCCGCGCTGGCGGCCCGCGCGCTGGCGCTGGCGCCCGATCTGGTCAGCCGCCAGCTGGCCGGCGCCGACGATCGCCTCGCCGACGGCGACCTCACCGCCGCCGCGCACCTGGCCGCGCTGGCCCGCGCGATCAACCCGCGCGACCTCACCGCCGCCGATCTCGCGCGCCGCATCGAATCGGCGCAGCGCGAGAACTGACGCGCGCGGGACCGGGTTCAGCCGCGGCGGCCGATGCCGTCGAACAGGAGCGCCAGCGCCGCGTCGAGGCGCTCCGGCCCCGCCGGCACGCCGGGCAGCGGCAGATCGCCGAGCACCAGCTGCGCGCCGATCACCGCGACGCCGGCCATGAACATGACCATCGCGGTCGGCGCCTCGACCAGCTCGCCACCCTGCTGCGCCGCGGCGATCGTCGCGAACAGCATCGGGATGTGGCCCTGGGCGAAGCGCGCGAACAGCCGCTGCCGTCGCTCCGCCGACTGGAGCGCGTCGCGCAGCGCCATCCGCACCACCGCGCGCTCGGCCTCGGCCAGCCCGGCCACGTACCCGGCGATCGCGCCCAGCCGCGCGCGCACCGGCGCCGGCCGCGCGAGGATCGCGCCCAGCTCGACGACGAACGGCTGGTAGACCGCGTCGATGACCGCGTCCCACAGCGCGTCCTTGGTCGGGAAGTAGTAGTAGATCATGCCGATCGTCGTGCGCGCGCCGCGGGCGATCGCGCGCAGCGACGTCGCGTCGAAGCCGTCGGCCACGAACGCGGCGCGGGCGGCGACCAGGATGCGCAGGCGGAGATCGGTCGCGGGGCGCGCCATCGTCAGCCCAGCTTCTTCTGGAAGCGCAGCGCCGAGGCCAGCACCAGCGCGACGGTGATGCCGCCGAGCCAGGCCAGCTCGGGCAGCAGGTCGGGCAACGTCGCGCCGCGCAGCACGATGCCGCGGATGATGCGCAGGAAGTGGGTGAGCGGGATGGCCTGGCCGATCGCCTGCGCGAACGGCGGCATGCCCTCGAACGGGAACATGAAGCCCGACAGCAGCATCGACGGCAGCAAGAAGAAGAACGACATCTGCATCGCCTGCTGCTGGGTGCGGGCCAAGGTCGAGAAGAACAGCCCCAGCGCCAGGTTGGCGGCGATGAACAGCGCGGCCAGGCCGTAGAGGAGCAGCCACGAGCCGGCGAACGGCACCGCGAACACCAGCGTGCCGACGACGAGCACGATCGTCATCTGGACGTAGCCGATCGCCAGGTACGGCACGATCTTGCCGACCACCAGCTCGACCGAGCGCACCGGCGACACGATCAGCTGCTCGAGGGTGCCGCGCTCGCGCTCGCGGGCGATGCCCATCGCCGTGAACATCACCATCGTCATCGTCAGGATGACGCCGACCAGCCCCGGCACGATGTACACCGCGGTCCGCAGATCGGGGTTGTACCAGGTCGACGTCGACAGGCTGATCGGCTCGGGCGTGCCGTCGTGCCACGCGCTGACCCGCAGCTCGGCCGACCACGCCGCGACCACCGCCGCCGCGGTCTGGGTGGCGCTGGCCACGGTCTGGGCGTCGGCGCCGTCGACGACCAGCTGCACCTCGACCGGGCGATGGGCGGTGAGCCCGGCGCTGAACCCGGCCGGGATGACCAGCGCGACCCGGGCGTCGCCGCGGCGGAACGCCTGCGCGATCGCCGGGTAGCCGTCGACCTGCCCCCGCACGTCGTAGAAGCCGGTGACCTCGAGCCGGCGCGCCAGGTCGCGGCTGCGCGCGGTGCCGTCGGCGTCGTAGACCACGGTCGGCGCGTGCCGCACGTCGGTGTCGATCGCGTAGCCGAACAGCAGCAGCTGCATCAGCGGCAGCATCACCATCATCCCGATCGTCAGGCGATCGCGGCGCAGCTGGCGCAGCTCCTTGCGGGTGATGACCGCGATCCGGCCCAGCGCGCTCACGCCCGCACCGCCTCGCCGCGCACCATCGCCACGAACGCGTCCTCGACCGACACCCGGGCCGGCGCGTGGCGCGGCGGCGCGCCGACCACGCCGGTGACCAGGGCCAGCGCGTCGTCGGCGCGGGCCACCACCCGCAGCCGGTGACCGAGCGGCTCGACGCCGATCACCGCCGCGTGCGCGGCCAGCGCGGCGCCGACCTCGACCGGCCGCTCGACCTCGATCTCGACCGCGCTCAGGCCGGCCCGGGCGATGATCTCGTCGGGGCGCCCGACGTCGAGCAGCCGGCCGCCGAAGATGAACGCCAGCCGGTGGCAGCGCTCGGCCTCGTCCATGTAGTGGGTCGTGACCAGCACGGTGGTGCCGCCGGCGGCCAGCCGGTGGATCTCGGTCCAGAACTGGCGGCGGCTGACCGGGTCGACGCCGGCGGTCGGCTCGTCGAGGAACAGCAGCGGCGGCCGGTGGATCGTCGCCGACGCCAGCGCCACCCGCTGCTTCCAACCGCCCGACAGCGTGCCGGCCAGCTGGCGCCGGCGATCGCCCAGGCCGTGCTCGGCGACGACCTCGGCCACCCGCGCCGCCCGGGTCCGCCGCGGCACGCCGTAGATGCCGGCGTAGAACTGCAGGTTCTCCTCGACGGTGAGATCCTCGTACAGGCTGAAGCGCTGGGTCATGTAGCCGATGCGCTGCTTGATCGCCTCGGGCTCGGTGCGGATGTCGTGGCCGACCACGCGGCCGTCGCCGCTCGACGGATCGAGGATCCCGCACAGCATCCGGATCGTCGTCGACTTGCCGGCGCCGTTGGGCCCGAGCACGCCGAAGATCTCGCCCTTGGCGACGGCGAGATCGACGCCGGCCACCGCGACCAGCTCGCCGAAGCGGCGCCCCAGGCCGTGGGTCTCGATCACCAGCTCGGTCACGGCGCCCTCGTCGCCAGCTCGGCGTACGCCGGCAGCCCGGCGTGCAGCCG
This sequence comes from Myxococcales bacterium, assembly GCA_016794525.1. Lineage (GTDB taxonomy): Bacteria > Myxococcota_A > Polyangia > Haliangiales > Haliangiaceae > UBA2376. The sequence goes on along the minus strand of JAEUJY010000002.1, from coordinate 60,554 downwards.
ACCCGCGGGATCGTCGAGCCGCACCCGCACCCGCACCGTCAGGTTGGGCCGCTCGCGCGGGCTGTAGACGAAGCGCGGCGTGAACTCGGCGTGGGGCGCGATCCACTCGACCGCGCCGGTCACCGGCGCCGCGCCCTCGACGATCACCCGCATCGCGGTGCCGACCTGCAGCCGCGGCGCCTCGGCCACCGGCACGAACACGTCGGCGTAGGGGCGGCGGCGATCGATCAGCGACGCGATCGGCGCGCCGGCCGCGACCACCTCGCCGGCCTGCGGGTAGACGTCGAGCACGACGCTGTCGATCGGCGCGGTCAGCACCCGCTTCTCCAGGCGCCGCTCCTCGAGCGTCAGCGCCTCCTCGGCCAGCGCCACCCGCGCCTTGGCCCGCGCCACGTCCTCGCCCCGGGCGCCGCGGTTGAGCAGCCGCACCCGCGCCTCCAGGCTCTCGCGCTCGCCGCGGGCCCGCGCCACCTGCGCGTCGACGTCGTCGATCACCGCGGCCGGGGCGACCCCGCGCTCGACCAGCCGGACCTGGCGCGCCTGCTCCTTGGTCAGCGCGCGCTCGCTGGCCCGCGCCGCGCCCAGCTGGGCCTGGGCCGAGCGGATCTCCTCGGGGCGGCTGCCGGCCTCGAGCAGCGCCAGCTCGGCGCGCGCCACGTCGAGCTCGCGGGCGCGGATCGCCCGCTGCTCGCGATCGAGCACGTCGTCCTGGCGGGCGATCACGTCGCCCGCGTGCACCGCGCGCCCCGGCTCGACCGCACGCACCGTCACCCGCCCGCCCGTCTCGAACGCCAGGTCGATCTGCTCGAGCTCGATCATCCCCTGGTAGCGCCCGCGCGATGGATCCGGGGAGCCGCACGCGGCGAGCGCGAGCGCGGCCAGGAGCGCGGCGCCGTTTTTGATCATACGACTGATAATGATGCCAAGCGCGCGGAACGCAAGGGCGATCTGCCGCCCCACCGCCCCGCCCGCACGATCTCGATGAGTTAGCCGCGGGGCTGAGACGTCACGCCGCAGCCAGCGCCTGCTCGGCGTCGACCGTCAGGTTGTCGCCGATGGCCTCGAGCGGCAGGTCGTTGGGGTCGTAGCCGAACGGGTCCTCGATCTCGACGCCGATCTCGTCGATGCCGAACAGCGCGTACGCCACCACCGCCGCGGCTGGCCCGGTCGCCCACCCCATCGCCGGCAGCAGCGCCAGCGGCACGCTCAGGCAGAACAGGGTCAGGAAGCCCTTGATGTGGTGCGCGTAGGCGAACGGCACCGGCGTGCGCAGGATGCGCTCGCAGCCGCCGAGGCTGTCGACGATCTCGGAGACCGCCGCGTCGAGCATCACCAGCCGCTGCTCGCTCGTGCCGCGGCTGGCCGCGTCGACGAACAGATCGCCGAGGGCGCGCGCGATCGCCAGCGGCGGGCAGCGCGTCGCCGCGAGCTTGGCCAGCAGCGCCGGCGGCAGCGAGCCCTCGAGCTCGGGCCAGGTGCGCTCGTCGCGCAGGTAGCGGCGGATCGACGCGTACAGCGCCACGGTGTGGTCGCGCAGCGGCGCGTGCAGATCCGGCGGCAGGTAGCTCGCGCCCTGGCGCAGCAGGTCGCGCGCGTTGTTGATCATCGCGCCGACCAGCCGCCGCCCCTCCCAGTAGCGGTCGTACGACGCGTTGGTGCGGAACACCAGCAACAGGCCGAGCGCCACCCCGACCATCGTGTGGATGATGCCGGGGATCGCGAGGTCGACCACGTCGTAGCGTCGCAGCGCCGCGGCGCCGAGGCCGATCGCCGCGACGATCAAGACGCGCACCGCGATCCGCGGCAACACCGTGCCGCGCACGCGGGTCAGGATCGCGAACCAGTCACGCGTCTCGTAGCGGATCATCGCTCGCCATGATCGGCGATCGCGGCGCCGCGCTCAAGATGGGGAGCGGCAGCCGCGGATACCGGGTCCGGCTCCACCTGGGCTCGGCGACGAGCCCCTGGAACTCAGAAGGTCACGCGGTGGCGCCAGGACACCTGCGCGCCCGCGCCCAGCCGCGTCTGCCCGACGACGTCGCGCACGCACGCCGCCACGCGATCCGGCAGGTCGGTCTCGACGATGTTCAGGTAGCGGATCGCGCCCGACGCCTGCACGCCGACCTCCAGCTCGACGTGGGTCCCGTCGGCCAGGCCCTGCTTGGCCAGCGAGCGCACGCACCCGCGCAGCTGCGCTTGATCGAGCGCCCGCGACAGCTCGACCAGCCGCTGCCGCCGCGCGGTGGCGGTCCCGGTCGCCGCCAGCGCCGGCTCGGCCTGCGCCAGCGCCACCGGGCGCTCGGCGGTCGCGCCGTCGAGCTCGACCCACTGGCTGGACGCGCGCCCGTCGCGATCGCGCGCCTCGACGAGGTGCCGCCCCGGCGGCAGGCGCCGCCACAGCGAGCCCACGCCGGCCGGCACGCCGTCGATGTGGACGACGTGGCCCGGGGGCACCACCAGCGGCAGGGCCGCGGTGGTGCGGAAGATCGTCGCCGGATCGGTCCACTGGGGCAGCGCCTGGGGCCGCGCCGCGATCAGCTCGCCCAGCTCGGCCTCGGACATCGGCCGCACCTGGCGCGCCAGCACCGGCTCGCCGTCGGCCACCGCCAGCGCCTGCCCGGCGCCCAGCTCGACGCCGTCGGCGCCGTCGGCGGTCGCGACCGCGACCCGGCCGTGCTCGCACGCCACCGCGACCCGCGCGCCGTCGCGCTCGACCCGGAACGCCGTGCCGCGCACCTCGACGGTGCGGGTGCCGGCGCGCACGACGAACCGCTGATCGGCGGCGCGGTGGCTGACCTCGATGTCGATCCGGCCGCGCTCGCCGAGCACCAGCTCGACCGCGCGGGCGTCGAAGTGCGCCAGCGTCACGCTTGAGTGCGGCCCGACGGTGATCGTCGACGCCGGCCCGAACTGCGCCGCGACCCGGCCCTCGTCGGTGGTGATGCGATCGCCGGCGCCCAGGCCGTGCGCGCCGACCGCGCTGCCGCCGACCAGGCTGTCGCCGGCCGCGGTCACGACGGCGCCGCTGGCCTCGACCAGCGTGACCACCGCGGTCATCGGCGCGGCGGGGGCGATCACCGCGGGCGCGGGCGCCAGCGCCGGCGGCGCGACCGCCACCGCCGGCAGCGGGCCCACCGTCGATGGCGCCAGCGCGAACCACACGCCGGCCGCGGCGACCGCGAGGCCGAGCGGCGCCGCCAGCCAGGGCCAGCGCCGCGGCGCCGGCGCGGACGCCGCCGGCATCGCCGGATGGGAGCCCGTGCCGAGCTGCCAGTAGGTCTGCGCGCGCACGCGGTCCCAGCGCAGCTCGGGCGCCGGCGCGGCCGCGACCTCGGCGAACGCCGCGTGGGCGCTGCGCACCTGATCGAGCGCGCGGCGGCAACGGTCGCAGCCGTCGACGTGGCGGTGGGCGCGACGCGCGGCGCCGCCGGTCAGGCGGCCGCGCACCAGGTCGGCCAGGCGGTGGGGGGCGACGTGGCTCACGGCTCGCCTCCGCCAGCCCCGCCGGCGGCCTGGCCGGTGAGGATCTTGTAGAACTCGCGGCGCGCGTAGAACAGGCGCGTGCGCACCGTCACCGGGTTCGAGTCGACGAGGTACGCGATCTCGGTGAGGTCGCGCCCCTCGATCTCGTGCAGGTAGAGCACGATCCGCTTCTTGGGCGGCAGCTGGTCGAGCGCCGCGTAGACCCGCTCCTGATCCTCGCGCCGCTCGAGCGCGCGCTCCGGCGACTCGGGGCGATCGGACGCGCTCGACTGGTTCGAGGCCTGCTCGAGATCGGCGACCGCGATCGGCGGCGGCCGGCGGCCGCGGCTGCGCATCCGGCCGAACGCGACGTTCACGCAGATCCGGTAGAGCCAGGTCGCGAGCTGCGCCTCGTGGCGGAAGTTCGCGAGGCCGCGGAACGCGATGACGAAGACCTCTTGCACGAGGTCCTCGAGCTCGCCGCGATCGCCGAGCACCCGGTAGAGGTTGGCGGCGACCACCCGGCGGAACCGGTGGTACAGCTCGTCCTGGGCGGCGCGGTTGCTGGCCTTGCACCGGGCCACCAGCTCGCGCTCGTCGAGCGACTGGAGCGGACGCTCTCCGGACCGGGTCGGTCCGGATGCGTCGCTGGGGTGCTTGGCCACGAGGGAGAGCATAGCGCTGCGGGTTTCGGGAGTTGGTGTCCGGACGGGCCGCCGAGGTTCAAGGCGTCGGCGATTCTCCGCGCGGGTCGAGATCGCACGAGTGGTTTCGATGGGTTGCATTGGCGCGAGGGCAGCGGTACGGCTTGCCCATGCCCCTGCCCTCGGTCGTCGCCGACACCCGCCACCTCCTCGACCGCCTGGGCGTCGGCGCCGCCGCGCTGGGCGACCACGGCGTGCCGGCGCGCTCGCCGATCACCGGCGAGCTGCTCGGCCACGTCGCCGAGACCGCCGACGTCGGGGCCGCGGTCGGCCGGGCGGCGGCGGCGTTCGCCGCGTGGCGCGCGGTGCCGGCGCCGCGCCGCGGCGAGCTGGTGCGGCGCTTCGGCGACGTGCTGCGCGCGGCCAAGGACGACCTGGCGCGGCTGGTCACGATCGAGGCCGGCAAGATCGCCAGCGAGGGCGCCGGCGAGGTGCAGGAGATGATCGACATCTGCGACTTCGCCGTCGGCCTGTCGCGGCAGATCGGCGGCCACACGCTGCCGAGCGAGCGCGCCGATCACCGCATGATGGAGACCTGGCACCCGCTGGGCGTCGTCGGGATCATCTCGGCGTTCAACTTCCCGGTCGCGGTGTGGGCGTGGAACGCGGCGCTGGCGCTGATCTGCGGCGACCCGTGCGTGTGGAAGCCGTCGGAGAAGACGCCGCTGACCGCGCTCGCGACCCAGGCGCTGTTCGCGCGGGCGTGCGCCGGGTTCGCCGACGCGCCGCCCGACCTGAGCGCGGTCGTGATCGGCGGGCCGGCGGTCGGCCAGGCGCTGGTCGACGACCGCCGGGTGCCGCTGGTCTCGGCGACCGGCTCGACGGCGATGGGCCGCGCGGTGGGGCCGCGGCTGGCGGCGCGGTTCGGCCGCGCGCTGCTCGAGCTGGGCGGCAACAACGGCGCGATCGTCGCGCCGTCGGCGGACCTCGACCTGGCCCTGCGGGCGATCGCGTTCGCGGCGATGGGCACCGCCGGCCAGCGCTGCACGACGCTGCGCCGGCTGTTCGTCCACGCCGACGTCTACGACGCGCTGGTGCCGCGGCTGATCAAGGCCTACGCCTCGGTCAAGGTCGGCGACCCGCGCGACCCGGCGACCTTGGTCGGCCCGCTGATCGACGCCGGCGCCGGCGCGGCGATGGCCGCGGCGCTGACCCGGGCCGGCGCCCACGACGGCCGGATCCACGGCGGCGCCGCGGTCGACCTCGGCGGCGGCGTCTACCGCCGGCCGGCGCTGGTCGAGCTGCCGGCGCAGGCCGGGCCGATGCTCGACGAGACCTTCGCGCCGATCCTGTACGTCACGCGCTACCGCGACCTCGACGAGGCGATCGCGCTGCACAACGCCGTCGATCAGGGCCTGTCGTCGTCGATCTTCACCCGCGACCTCGGCGAGGCCGAGCGCTTCCTCGGCGCCCGCGGCTCGGACTGCGGCATCGCCAACGTCAACATCGGCCCGTCGGGCGCCGAGATCGGCGGCGCGTTCGGCGGCGAGAAGGACACCGGCGGCGGCCGCGAGTCGGGCTCGGACAGCTGGAAGGCGTACATGCGCCGCGCCACCAACACGATCAACTACGGCCGCGCGCTGCCGCTGGCCCAGGGCGTGCGGTTCGATGTCGATGGCTGACGTCGACGGCTGACGTCGAAGGCTGATGTCGACGGCCGAGCGTTGCGCAGGAGCTCAGCGCCGCGACGGCCGCGCCTCGAACGCCAGCTCCTCGTCGACCTGGCAGCGCAGCACGTCCTCGTCCTTGTCGACCGCGAGCAGGCACGGGATCTGGTCGTCGCCGACGTCGGGCTTGGGCAGCTGCAGGGTCAGCGCGTCGCCGGTCGCCGCCCACGTGCCGCGGTACGTGACCTTGTCGCGCGAGCCCTGGCAGCTGGTGCGCAGCTGCAGCGTGAAGCGGCGATCGCGCTTGAGCGTCAGGCGCATCTCGGGGCGATCGCACGGCGCCAGCGGCTGCTCCCACTCGCCGCCGAGGCCCATCAGCCGCTCGTAGGTCGAGGTCGGCGCGCGATCGAAGCCGACCGCGGCGCGGAAGCGCGCGTCGCCGACCAGCTTGGCGAACGCCTTGTCGAAGCGCGCGTCGACCAGCCACTCGACGGCGTCGGGCGCCTTCGACCGGGCCAGCGCCTCGAGCCCCTCGATCGCGGCGGCGGTGCGCTTGGCGGCGGCGTCGCTCGCTGCCACGCGGTACAGCGCCTCGGGGTGATCGGGCGCCAGGCTCAGCACGATGAGCCAGCCCTTCCGCGCGGTCTTGCCCTTGGCCTTGCGCGTGGCGGCGACCACCCGGGCCACCTGCGGATCGACGGCCGGCGGCGGATCGGTCGGCGGCGGCGTGGTCGGCGGCGTGGTCGGCGGATCGGTCGGCGGCGGCGTGGTCGGCGGCTCGCCGCGCCCGAGCCCGCGGTCGAGGCCGACGACGTCGTGCAGCTCGCGGCCGGCGCGGCGCACGACGAACTCGACGACGATCAGCCGCCCGGTCGGCGATTGCCAGACGTCGACGACGCTCGAGATCGTGTCGGCGCTGGTCCAGCGGGCGACGGCGGCGCCGTCGGCGCCGGCGACGGTGAGCACGCGGCCCTTGGCGGTGGCGGTGAGCGCCGCCTTGGGGCCGCGCTCGGCCGACGGCAGCCGGGTCGACAGCCGGGCCACCTCGTCGGCGGGCGCCGCGTGGCACGCCGGGCTGCCGGTCGCGGCGCCGGCGGTGACGACGATCGGCGTGCACACCCGGCTGGCGCCGACCAGGTAGCTCTTCTCGTTGGCGGCGATGCCACCGAACGAATCGGCCTCGGCGACGCCGGCGGCCAGGGTCAGGATGGCGGCGACGGCCGCCGCGCGACCGAGGGCGATCATGATCCTGGAATAGCACGACGACCGATGCCGCGCCGCGGCGTTCGTTGTACGGTGCCCGGCGTGCTTCGCGACGTGTTCCGTGCGGTGACCCGCGCCTCGGCCGCCCTCGATCGCGGGGTGGTCCGGGTGATGGAGCACCGCATGGCCGGGCCGGCCGCCCGCAAGGACGCGGTCATCCCGGAGGACGCGCACCGCCGGCTGGTGGCGCTGGCCGATCGCTACCGCGACGACACGCTGGGCCTGCCCAGCCGGTTCTTCCCGGCGCCGCGCCGCCCCGAGCTGCGCGCGCGGCCGATCGGCGCGGCGTTCGGCGGCACCGTCACCGAGCTCACCTGGGCCTCGGGCTACCGGCCGTTCTTGCCCGAGTACAAGGACGAGCACCACCGCTGGGTCGAGAACCACACCGCCCACGCCCGCCGCTACGCGCGCGCCGGCGGAGGGGCTGGCGGCGCGCCGCGGCCCGTGATGGTGCTGCTCCACGGCTGGGGCGGCGGCGCGTGGTGGCTCGAGGAGCGCGCCTTCGCGGTCGGCTACTGGGTCGCGCGCGGCTTCGACGTCGTCGTGTTCCAGCTGCCGTTCCACGGCGAGCGCGCGCCGGCCGGCGTCGGCCGCGGCCCGCGCTCGGGCGCGCTGTTCCCGTCGGCCAACGTCGTCCGCACCAACGAGGCCTTCGGCCAGGCGATCTGGGACCTGCGCGGCCTGGCGCTGGCGCTGTACGCCGAGGGCGCGCCCGCGGTCGGCGCGATGGGCATGAGCCTGGGCGGCTACACCACCGCGCTGTGGTCGACGATCGATCCGACGCTGGCGTTCGCGGTGGCGATGATCCCGGCGGTCGACATGAGCGACCTGATGTGGCGCCACGGCGAGGACAGCCCGGCCCGCCGCCGCGCCGCCGCCACCGGCGTGTCGTCGGCGCTGCTGGCCGAGGTGTTCGCGGTGCACGCGCCGACCACCCGCCCCTGCCTCACCCCGCACGCCCACCGGATGATCGTCGCCGGCCACGGCGATCGGATCACGCCGCCCGATCAGGCCGAGCGGCTGCGCGCCCACTGGGGCGACTGCGCGATCCACTGGTTCCCCGGCGGCCACCTGGCGCAGATCGGGCGCGGCGACGCGTTCCGCGCGGTGCGCCGGCACCTCGCGGCCGCCGGTTTCGGCGCGCCGTCGCCTCACCCGAAGAGCACGCGATGAAGCCGTTCCTCCACACCCTGGCCGAAGGGCCGATCCTGTTCGACGGCGCGATGGGCTCGCTGCTCTACGACCGCGGCGTCCTGCACACCCGCAGCTACGACGAGCTGGTGATCGCGCAGCCCGACCTGATCGCCCGGGTCCACCGCGACTACATCGACGCCGGCGCCCAGGTGATCGAGACCGACACCTTCGGCGCCAACCGGATCGCGCTGGCCCGCCACGGCCTCGCCGATCAGATGGCCACGCTCAACAAGGCCGCGGTCAAGCTGGCCCGCGAGTGCGCCGCCGGCCGCGCCTACGTCGCCGGCGCGGTCGGGCCCACCGGCGTGCGGTTCGCGATCGCCTCCGAGAGCGAGCGGCGGCGCGCGCGGATGGCGCTGGCCGAGCAGATCGACACGCTGGTGATCGCCGGCGTCGATCTGATCCTGCTCGAGACCTTCCCGTCGATCCTCGAGCTCGAGCTGGCCATCGCGGTCGCCAAGGAGCGCGGGCCCAAGGTGCCGGTCGTCGCGCAGCACGTCTTCGATCTGCAGTGCAAGGGCGACGGCGGGCTGGCCCCGGCCGAGGTCGCCGAGCGGCTGGTCAACGCCGGCGCCGACGTGATCGGCGCCAACTGCGGCGTCGGCCCGGCCGAGCTGTACACCGTCGCCACCGGCATGATCGGCCGCGGCAAGCCGGTCATCGTCCAGCCCAACGCCGGCATGCCGGCCGCGGTCGAGGGCCGCACGATCTACGTCGCCAACCCCGAGCACTTCGGCGTGTTCGCGCGCCGGCTGCTCAAGAGCGGCGTGCGCGCGATCGGCGGCTGCTGCGGCACGACGCCGGCGCACATCCAGGCGATGCTGGGCGCGTTCCGGATGCTGGGCGGGGCCCGGCTCGACGACGCGCCGACGCCGACCCAGCAGGTGCCGGTGATCACGTCGGGGGGCCCGGGCGCCGCGGCGCCGCGCCCGGCGGCGGTGCCGCTGGCCGAGCGCAGCCGGCTGGGCGCGCGCATCGCCAAGGGCGAGTTCGCGGTGTCGGTCGAGATCACCGCGCCGGCCGGCACCGATCTGAGCAAGACCAAGCAGCAGGTCGCGACGCTGCTGGCCGCCGGCGTCGACATCGTCAACATCGCCGACGGCCCGCGCGCGTCGGCGCGGATGGGCAACCTCGCGGTGTGCGCGCGGCTGGCCGCCGAGACCGCGGTCGAGCCGATCCTCCACGTCTGCACCCGCGACCGGAACTTCCTCGGGCTGGTCGCGCACCTGCTCGGCGCCCAGGCGCTGGGCCTGCGCGACCTGGTGATCATCACCGGCGACCCGCCGAAGATGGGCGACTACCCGTTCGCGACGCCGGTCTACGACGTCGACTCGATCGGCCTGTTGCGGATGGCGGCCGGCCTCAACGCCGGCGTCGATCCCGCGGGCAAGCCGACCGCGCCGACGTCGTTCGTGCTGGCCACCGGCGCCGAGCCGGGCGCCGCCGACTACGACCGCGAGCTGCGCCGCCTCGAGGAGAAGAAGGCCGCGGGCGCCGAGCTGGTGATGACCCAGCCGGTCTACGATCCGCGCACGCTCGAGCGCTTCCTCGACGACACCGCCGGCCTCGGCCTGCCGATGATGGTGGGCATCCTGCCGCTGGCCTCGGCCAAGAACGCCGAGTTCCTGCACAACGAGGTGCCGGGCATGGCCATCCCCGCCGACATCCGCGCCCGCATGGCCAAGGCCGGCGCCGGCGCCGAGGGCCGCGCCGAGGGCCTGCGCATCGCGCAGGAGGCGCTGGCCGCGGTCAAGCACAAGGTCGCCGGCGTCTACATCATGCCGCCGTTCAACCGGGTCGAGGCGGCGATCGCCGTGCTCGACGTGGCGCGCGATCGCTGGCAGCCGGCGGTGGCGCCGTGACCGCGGTGACGACCGGCGCGATCGGCGCGATGACGCCGGCCGAGGCCCGCGGCTTCCACGACGGCGCGGTGGTCACCGACCTCCACGCCGACACCGCCAAGCTGATGGACAAGCTCGGCTTCGACCTGGCCGAGCGCCACGAGCGGCCGATGCCGGGCCGGCTCAACTACGTCGGCCACGTCGATCTGCCGCGGCTCAAGGACGGCGGCGTCGCGGCGCAGGTGTTCGGGCTGTGGACCGTCCCCTACCCCGAGCGCGGCTGCAAGCACGCGGTCGACACCCAGCTCGACGCGCTCGACGAGGCCATCGCCAAGCACCCCGATCAGATCGCGTGGGCGCTCGCCGCCGACGAGGTCGCGGCGTGCAAGGCCAGCGGCCGGCTGGCGGCGATGGGCGGCATCGAGGGCGGCCAGGCGCTCGAGGGCGACCCGGCCAACGTCGAGCACTTCGCGAAGCGCGGCGTGCGCGCGATCGGCCTGCTCCACTTCAGCGCCAACGCGCTGGGCGCGCCGGCCAAGGGCAAGGGCGCCGACGCCGACGCCGGGCTGACCGCGATCGGCCGCGACGTGATCCGCGAGATGAACCGGCTCGGCGTCGTCGTCGATCTCGCGCACATCAACCGCAAGGGCTTCTTCGAGGCGCTCGACCTGACGACCGCGCCGCCGATGGTGACCCACACCGGCGTCGCCGGCGTCCACCCGCACTGGCGCAACATCGACGACGCGCAGCTGCGCGCGGTGGCCGACAAGGGCGGCTGCGTCGGCATCATCTTCGCGCGGCGGTTCCTGGGCGGCGCCGACCTCGAGGCGGTGGTCGATCACCTGCTGCACATCGTCGACGTCGCCGGCCCCGACGTGCCGGCGCTGGGCTCGGACTTCGACGGCTTCGTCGTGCCGCCGATCGGCCTCGAGGACGTCGGCTGCCTGCCCAACCTCACCGCGGCGCTGTCGCGGCGCGGCGTCGCGCCCGAGGTGCTGGCCAAGATCCTCGGCGGCAACGCGCAGCGGGTGCTGGCCGACGTGCCGCCGACCTGCTACCTCGCCCACCGCGACCATGCGTAGCGCCGCCCCGTCTGCCCCGGCCGCCCTGGCCCTCGCGCTGCTCGCGGCCTGCTCGTCGAAGCCCCGCGACAAGGCCGCCGGCGCCGGCGCGCGGGCCACCGCCGACGGCGGCGCGATCGACGCCGCCGCGACCCGCCGCCCCGACGGCACGGTCGCGCTCCCGCCGGCGCCGCCGGTGCCGGCCACGCCCCCCGGCCTGCCGCCGCTGCCGGGCGACGTCGCGCCGACGCCGGCCGAGGTCGCGCTCGGCGAGCTGTTGTTCCACGAGCCCAAGCTCGGCGCCGACGGCACCACCGCCTGCGCCAGCTGTCACGATCCGGCGCGCGGCCTGTCGGGCACCGAGCCGCACCCGGCCACCGCCGCCGGCCGGCCCAGCCTGCGCCGCGCGCCGGCGCTGGTGAACCTGGCGTGGGCCAAGGAGTTCGGCTGGGACGGCCGCGGCGCCGGCCTGGCCGGCTGGCTGCCCAACCACGCCCGCGGCCAGCTCGACCGCACCGTCGACGACATCGCGCTCACGCTCGGCGCCAGCCCGACCTACCGCGCGCACCTGGCGCGGACCAGCGCCGGCCGCAGCGACAGCGACACCGTCGCCGCCGCGCTCGCCGGCTACGTCGTCACGCGCTTCGCCGGCGGCAGCCCGTGGGACGCCCACGAGGCCGGCACCGCCGGCGCGGTCGGCGACGACGTCATCGCCGGCTACCAGGTGTTCACCGGCAAGGCGCTGTGCGGCAGCTGCCACCCGCCGCCGCTGTACACCGATCACGACTTCCACCGGCTCGGGCTGATCGCGTCGCCCGACGACGGCCGCGGCCGGGTCGATCCGGCCCAGGCCGGCGCGTTCAAGACCCCGGGGCTGCGCGGCGCCGCCAGCCGCGCGCGGTTCTTCCACGACGGCAGCGCGACCTCGCTCGACGCGGCGATCGACTGGCACCTCGCCGGCGGCCGCGGCCAGGGCGCCGATCCGTCGGTGATCGATCCCGGCCTGCCGCCGGTGACGCTGACCCCGACCGAGCGCGCGCAGCTCGGCGCGTTCGTCGCCGCGCTGACCGCCGCCGGCGCCGCGCCGGCGCGGCCGACCCTGCCGAGCGACCTGCCATGAGCCTGGCCCGCCGCCTCGAGATCCAGCTGGGCGCGGCGCAGATGCGCACGCTCGAGCGCGCGCTGGCCGCCGCCGCCGGCCTCGACCGCCGGACGCTGGCCGTCGACGATCTGCGGCTGACGACGCTCGAGCGCCGCGGCGCCGGCACGCCGGTCGTGCTGATCCACGGCTTCGGCGGCGACAAGGAGACCTGGCTCTTGATGGCGCCGTGGCTGCGCGGCCGACCGATGCTGATCATCGACCTGCCCGGCCACGGCGGCTCGACGGTGATCGATCGCCGGCGCGCCACCCCGGCGGCGATGGGCGCCGCGGTGATCGGCGCGCTCGATCGCGCCGGCGTCGCCCGCGCCCACCTGGTCGGCAACTCGATGGGCGGCGGCATCGCGCTGTGGATCGCCCGCCACCACGCCGCGCGGGTCGCGTCGCTGACGCTGGTGGCGTCGGCCGCGCCCGAGCTGGCCGAGAGCGAGCTGACCCGGGCGCTGGCCCGCGGCGAGAACCTGCTCATCCCCGGCGCCGAGGACAGCGACCGCTTCATGCGGATGGTCGTCGAGAAGCCGCCGCGGGTGCCGCGGGCGGTCCAGCGCTACGTCGCGGCCCGACGCGCCGCCGCCCGGCACACGCTCGAGGAGATGTTCCGCGGCTGGGTCGAGGCCGCGCCGGCCGACGCGCTGCCGCGCGACCTCGAGGCGATCGATCACCCGACGTTGATCATCCACGGCCGCTGCGATCGCATCATCGCCGTCGACACCGCGCGCAAGGTCGCCGCCGCGGTGCCGCGCAGCACGCTGCGGGTGCTCGACGGCATCGGCCACGTGCCGCAGCTCGAGGCGCCGCGCCGGGTCGCGCAGCTGCTCGGCGATCACCTGGCGCGCGTGACGCCGTGACGGTGCGGCCGTCGGCGGTGTGGCGGCGGGTGCGCTGGGTGCTGGCGTTCCTGGCGCTGTGCACGCTGGCCACCTGCCCGGCGGCGATCCAGCGCTGCCGCGTCGAGGACACCGCCCGCGAGGCGCCGACCCTGCTCGGCTACCTGGTCGGACAGGTGCGGGCCTACGCCACCGAGCACGGCGAGCTGCCCGACCTCACCGTCGGCCCGACCCCGCCGATCGGCACCTGCTGCGCGACCCGCCACGAGTGCCGCCCCGACGCCGACCTGTGGCTCGATCCGGCGTGGCGCGCGCTGCGCTTCTCGATCGACGGCGCCCACCGCTTCTCGTACCAGGTCGAGCGCCAGGGCCCGGCGCTGGTGCTGCGCGCGATCGGCGATCAGGACTGCGATCAGGTGCGCGCGGTCTACGAGGTGACGCTGACGCTCGACGGCGGCAAGCTCACCGAGACCTGGAAGCGCGAGAACCCGCTCGAGTGATCGCGGGCGCGCCGGCTCACGCCGCCTTGCGCAGGCCCCAGTCCTTGGCCGCGTAGTCGGTCAGCTCGACCTCGAGCTGCCGGCGGGCGCGGAACAGCCGCGACATCACCGTGCCGATCGGCACCGCCAGGGCGTCGGCGATGTCCTTGTAGCGCTCGCCGCTCAGATCGGCGCGCTGCACCACCTCGCGGTAGTCCGGGCCGAGCCCGGCGAGCGCGGCGGCCACCTCGTCGGACAGCATCTCGGCGGTCATCGCCTCGGTCGGATCGGCGGCGTGGTCCTCGGGGGTGCCGTAGACCGCCATGCGGGTGTCGCCGGGGCGCTCGGTGGCGAAGCGCTGGTGGCGGCGGCGCTTGCGGTAGATGTTGATGAAGCTGTTGGTGAGGATGCGGTACAGCCACGCGCGGACGTTGGTGCCCTCCTCGAAGCGGCCCCACGCGACCATCGCGCGGAGCAGCGTCTCCTGCACCAGGTCGCGGGCGTCGTCGGGGTTGCGGGTCAGCCGCAGCGCCGCGGCGTACAGCTCGCCCGACATCGGCAGGCAGGCCGCCTCGTAGGCGGCGTGGTCGACCCGGCGCAGGGTGCGCGGGGCGGCGTCGGACTTGCGGCGGATCGTCGAGTGGGCGGGGACGGTAGGCTCGGTGGTGGGCTTCGTGCGCGGCATGCGACGAAGAAAAGCAACCCCGGTGCCATTCCTAACCCGCTGACATCACAGGGATTCAGATCAAGCGGCGCCCAGGAGACACGATCGTGCGTCTCCGCGTGGACGCGCCGACACGCGGGCCGCCGCGCCGGGGCGAGCGGAGGTGCGCGCGGGCACGCAGGCGCTAGCGGGCCAGGCGGGCGATGGCCTCGGGCAGATCGGAGGCGATCACCCCCTGCCCCAGCGTCGCGGCCAGCGCGTCGCCGGCGGCGCCGTGCAGGTAGGCGCCCAGCGACGCGGCGATCGCCGGCGGCTGCGCGGCGGCCAGGAGCGCGCCGATCACGCCGGTCAGCACGTCGCCCGATCCCGCCGTGGCCAGCGCCGGCCCGCCGGTCGGGTTGATCGCGATCGCGTCGCCGGCGCGGCCGTCGCACACCAGCGTGCGCGGGCCCTTGAGCAGCACCACGGCGCGGGTCGCGGCGGCCAGCGCGCGCACCGCCGCCGGGCGATCGGCGTCGATCGCGGCGGCGGTGGTGCCGAGCAGCCGCGCCGCCTCGCCGCTGTGCGGGGTCAGCACGACGCGCCCGGCGGCGGCGGCGACCGCGTCGAGCCGACCGACCAGGTGGCCGAGCCCGGCGGCGTCGATCACGCACGGCACGCCGGCGGCCAGCGCGTGATCGATCCACGCCCGGCCGCGCGCGTCGGCCGGCATGCCCGGGCCGATCGCCAGCGCCTGCTTGCCGGCCAGCAGCGCCCCCAGCCCGCCGGCGTCGTCGAGCGCCGCGGTCATGATCGGATCGGGCGCCGCCAGCTCGCCGCCGCCGCTCGGCCCGGCCAGCGTCACCAGCCCGGCGCCGGCGCGCAGCCCGGCGATCGCCGCAAGCCGCCCGGCGCCGCGGGTGCCCGGCGCGCCGGCGACCACCAGCAGGTGGCCGCGCCGGTGCTTGTGGGTCAGCGCGTCGCGCGGCCGCTGCCACGCCACGACGTCGGCGGCCTCGACCAGCGCGGCCCGCGGCGCCATCGCCGCCAGCACCGCCGGCGGCACGCCGATGTCGACCACGACGACGCGGCCGGCGTAGGCGGCGCCGGGCGCCACCGCGATGCCGACCTTCGGCGCGGCCATCGTCACGGTGACGTCGGCGCGCACCGCGACGCCGCGGACCTGGCCGGTGTCGGCGTCGAGCCCGCTCGGCACGTCGATCGCGATCCGCCGGCCCGGCGCGCCGTCGATCGCGGCGATCACCGCCGCCAGCCGGCCCTCGACCGCGCGGGTCACGCCGATGCCGAACAACGCGTCGACCACGACCGCGGCCCGCGCCGCCGCCGCCGCGATCAGCGCGGGCCCGTCGTCGCCGCTGGCGTCGACCAGCGCGCCGCCCGACCGCTGGTAGACGCCGAGGTGGGTGACCGCGTCGCCGGTGACCGCGCTCGCCGGCACCGCCAGGAACGCGGTCGCGTCGACGCCCGCGGCGCGCAGCACCCGCGCGACCACCAGGCCGTCGCCGCCGTTGCCGCCGCCGCCGCACACCACGACCACCGGCCCCGGCCGCTCGGCCAGCGCCCGCTGCACCTCGGCCGCGACGCCGCGCCCCGCCACCTCCATCATCACGACGCCGGGCAAGCCGACGTCGGTCATCGTCACCCGATCGAGCGCGCGCGCCTCGGCGGCGGTGACGACCGGCTGCACGTCACGCCCTGCACGCGGCGACCAGCGCGTCGGCGATCGCCTGGGCCCGCTCGCGGATCGCGCCCTCGTCGGGGCCCTCGATCATGACGCGGGCCTTGGCCTCGGTGCCGCTGTAGCGCACCAGCACCCGGCCGTCGTCGCCGAGGTCGCGCTCGACCGCGCGGATCAGGTCGCCGACCGCGGCCAGCTCCTCCAGCGGCCGCTTGCGGTCGACCTTGACGTTGACCAGCACCTGCGGCGTCCGCTGCATCACCTGCGCCAGCTCCGACAGCGGCCGGCCCTCGCGCACCATCACCGCCAGCACCCGCAGCGCGGCGATGATGCCGTCGCCGGTGGTGGCGTGGTCGAGGAACACCAGGTGGCCCGACTGCTCGCCGCCGAGGTTGTAGCCGTGCTTGCGCATCTCCTCGACGACGTAGCGGTCGCCGACCTGGGTGCGCACGACCTTGCCGCCGGCGGTCTTGATCGCCCGCTCGAGGCCGAGGTTCGACATCACGGTCGTGACCAGCGTGCCCTTGGCCAGCCGGCCCTCGCCCAGCATCCGGGTCGCGCACAGCGCCATCACCGCGTCGCCGTCGACCACCTCGCCGTGCTCGTCGCACAGCACCAGCCGGTCGGCGTCGCCGTCGAGCGCGATGCCGACGTGGGCGCCGTGCTCGCGCACCGCCTTGCACATCGCCTCGGGCGCCAGCGCGCCGGCCTTGTCGTTGATGTTCTTGCCGTTGGGCGCGCAGTTGATCGCGATGACCTTGGCGCCCAGCTCCTCGAACACCGCCGGGCCGACCCGGTAGCCGGCGCCGTGGGCGCCGTCGACGACGACGGTCAGGCCGTCGAGCGTCAGGTCGACCGGGAAGGTGTTCTTGCAGAACACGACGTAGCGGCCGCGCGAGTCCTCGATCTTGCGGCTGTAACCGACGTCGCCGGAGCTGGCGCGCTGGCCCTCGAGCCCGGGCGACTCCATCAGCGCCTCGATCTCGGCCTCGACGGTGTCGGGCAGCTTGTAGCCGTCGCGGGCGAACAGCTTGATGCCGTTGTCCTCGAACGGGTTGTGCGACGCGCTGATCACGACGCCGGCGTCGCAGCGCATCGAGCTGGTGATGAACGCGATGCCCGGCGTCGGCAGCGGCCCGGTCAGCCAGACGTCGGCGCCCATCGAGACGATGCCCGACGCCAGCGCGGTCTCGAACATGTAGCCCGACAGGCGGGTGTCCTTGCCGATCACGATCCGGGTGTGCCGCCCGGCCTGCCGCAGCCGCGCCGCGACCGCCATGCCCAGCCGCATCACGGTCGCGCCGGTCATCGGCTCGAGGTTGGCGACCCCGCGGACGCCGTCGGTTCCAAACAGCCTGCGCTCAGCCATGTCCTTGGGTAACACGGCCCGGACGGGGCGCGCGAGGGGCTGCGCCGCGGACGCGGTGCGGCGCGCCTCGCCAGGTCTCAGCGCTTGCCGATCCGGACCTCGGTCGGCCGCACCACCACCTGCACGCCCGACGGCACGCCGTCGACCGCGACCTCGGCTACCGCGCCCACCGCGGGCCGGCCGGTGAGCCGCGCGGTGGGGTGGACGCCGCTGGCCAGCAGGCGATCGATCGCGTCGCGCGGCCCGGTCACCTCGACCTCGACGGTGGCCGGGCTCAGCGTGAGCTTGCTCGGATCGATGCCCTCGCCGGTGGCCACCACCCGGGCCTGCCCGGTCCAGCGGCCGGTGATCGGCACGTCGACCGCGACCGTGCCCTTCCACTCGACCTCGACCCAGGCCGGCGGGATCAGCGTGGCCTCGGTCTGGAAGCTGCGGCTGCGGCCGTCGACCGGCAGGTCCTGGGTGTGGACCTGGCTCATCGCGGCGATGACGCCCTCCGGCCCGCGCACCTTGACCCGGCGCGGCTCGACGCGGATGTCGCCGGCCACCACCGCGTAGCCGGCCTCGGGGCGGCCGATCAAGGTCGGCGCCACGTCGACCTCGCGCTCGATCCGGTTCTCGAACGCCACCACCACCGCGGCCGGGGTCACCGAGGTCACCTTGAGGCCGTCGGGCACGTCGATCAGGTCGGCGGTGATCGGCACCTCGCCGCCGCGCACCTTGGTCACGTCGAGCGTGATCCGATCGAGCTCGCGCTCGTCGAACCGCTTGATCCGCCGCCACGGCCCCTTGATCGTCACCTTGACCTCGTCGATGCGCTCGCTGACCAGCACCTTGCCCTCGGGCAGCGCGTAGGCCACGCCGACCCGGGCGGTGATCTCGCGCGGCTCGTCGGAGCCGACCAGCAGGAACACCGTCGCGGTCAACAGCGCGGCCAGCACCTTGACCCCGAGGTGCTCGACGAAGATGGCCTTGATCGGGCCGGGCCGGGCCGGCTCGCGGGCGGCGCTCGGGGTCACGGGCCCTCCGCGGCGCGCTCGCGGGCGCCCAGCGACGCCACCGCCGACCCGATCTCGGCCGCCGCCTCGGCCTCGCGGGCGCCGCCGCCGAACAGGTCGTGGAGCGCCCGGCGCAGGGTCTGGGCGTCGAGGTCGGCGGCCAGGTGGCCGCGGTAGCACACCGACACCTGGCCGCGCTCCTCGGACACCACCACCGCCACCGCGTCGGTGTCCTCGGTGATGCCCAGCGCCGCGCGGTGGCGGGTGCCGAGCTCGGGGCCCAGGCCGGTGGCCTTCGACAGCGGCAACAGCGCCCGGGCCAGCTCGATGCGCCGGCTCTTGCCGATGACCACCGCGCCGTCGTGCAGCTCGTTGTCGGCGGTGGGTACGAACAGCGTGACCAGCAGCTGCCGGGTCAGGCGGGCGTCGAGGCGGGTGGCGTCCTCGACGAACGCCGCCACGTCGGCGTCGCGCTCGACCACGATGATCGCGCCGCGCCGGGCCCGCGCCAGCTGCGCCACCGCGCCGGCGACCTCCTCGATCAGCTCGCCGGCGTCGCCGGCCCGGGACCGCGGGATGACGCCCTGCCCCAGCCGGCCCAGCGCCCGCCGGATGTCGGCCTGGAACACGACGATGACGATCAGGATCAGGTAGTTGATGACGTTGTCGAGCAGCCACGACACCGCGGTCAGCTCGAGCCGGCGCGCGGCGTAGAAGCCGGCGCCGACCAGCACGATGCCGACCACCATCTGCGCGGCGCGGGTGCCGCGGATCGTCAGCAGCGCCCGGTAGATCAGGTAGTAGACCAGGATCAGATCGACCGCGGTCACCCACGCCGGGCGCGAGCCGAGGCGGTCGAGGATCGAGGACACGGGGCCGGGCATGGCGGATCGAGCCGCGCGGTGTGCGCGGGGCTCCTGTTTCGGCTTACACGGGCCCGCGCGCCGAGGCAACGAAACTCGGCGCCGCCGCGACGAAGATCGTCAGCGCCGCGCGCAGCCGCGCGACGTCGTGGACCCGCAGCGCGTGGGCGCCGGCGGCGACCGCCGCGAGGCACGCGCCGACGGTGGCGGCGTCGAGCGCGGCGCGGTGCGCGGCCGGATCGGTCGGCGGCGCGGCCAGGCCCAGCAGCCGCGCGAGGAACCGCTTGCGCGACGGGCCGACCAGGATCGGCCGCCCCACCGCCGCGGCCAGCTCGCCGGCGCGGGTCAGGAGCGCGAGGTTGCCGGCCGGATCGCTGCCCTTGCCGACGCCGAGGCCGGGGTCGATGAACGTGCGGTTGACCAGGCTGGCCGGCAGCCGGCTCACCCGCTCGCCGAGGTCGTCGCGCACCGCGGTCCACGGCAGCGGCGCCTCGGCCGCGAACACCTCGGCCAGCGACCGGCCGCGCAGGTGGCCGAGCACGTAGCCGGCGCCGGCGTCGTCGGTGACCGCGACGATGTCGGGGTCGAACAGCCCGCCCGAGACGTCGTTGACCAGGTCGGCGCCGGCGGCGATCGCGGCCCGGGCCACCGCCGCCTTGGTGGTGTCGACCGAGATCAGCGCGCCGGTGGTCGCGGCCAGCCCGGCGATCACCGGCAGCACCCGGGCCAGCTCGACCTCGGCCGACACCGGCGCGGCCCACGGGTTGGTGGCCTCGCCGCCGACGTCGAGGATGTCGGCGCCGGCGGCCCACAGCGCCTGGCCGTGGGCGATCGCGGCGGCGGCGTCGGCCAGCTGGCCGCCGTCGGAGAACGAGTCGGGGGTGACGTTGACGACGCCCATCACCAGCGGCGCGGCCGGCGGCTCGAGCGGCACCAGCCGCGCCGCGCACGGGTTGCCGCGGGCGCGGATCGCGAACGGCGGCAGCGTCACCGCGGGCCTCGCACCTGGGCCAGCGCCCGGCGGATCTCGTCGACGCCGGGCCGAGCCGCGGGGTCGGCGGTGGCCAGCGTCAGCGCGCGGGTCAGCGCCGCCCGCGCCGCCGCCGCGTCGCCCCGGGCCGCCGCGACGCGGCCGGCGATCACCAGCGGCCCCACCACCGCGACCGGGTCCTCGAGCCCGTCCCACAGCGCGATGGCCCGCGCCGCGGCGCTGCCCGCTCGATCCAGATCGCCCTGGTCCATCGCCAGCGCCGCCAGCTGGGTGTGGGCCAGCGCGGCGTCGTCCTCGTGGCCGGGCGCGGCCGAGGCCAGGACGGCTTGCTCGAGGGCCGCGCGCGCGCGGTCCAGGTGGCCCAGGCTGACCTCGGCGGCGGCGATCGTGCCCAGCACGTACGGCAGCCGGTAGTCGGCGGGCCCGAACCACGCCTCGTAGATCGCGCGCGCCCGCTGGCCGGTCGCGATCGCCGCCGCCGCCTGGCCCTGCTGCTGCTCGATGAACGCGCGCAGCGCGAGGTAGCGGGCGACGTTGGCGTGGTCGGGGCCGTCCTCGGCCTCGGCCAGCGCGATCGCCTCCTGCAGGATCGGGCGCCCCTCGTCGATCTGGCCGGCGCCGATCAGCGCGCTGGCGAGGTTGTAGTGATCGCGGGCCGGCGAGCCGATCGCGCGGCCGCTGTCGACCGCCGCCACCAGCTCGCGCATCGCGGCGATCGCGTCGGCGTGGCGGCCCGCCGCCTGCGCCACGAACGCGGTCGTCGACAGCACCTTGCGGGTCTCGGCCGGCGGGCGCCCCAGCCGCTCCCACAGCGCGCGGCCCAGCGCCAGCATCCGCGCGGCCTCGTCGCTCTTCGCCAGCGCGCCCAGCGACCACGCGGCGTCGAGCAGGTTGCGCAGCGCGACCCGATCGCTGCCGCCGGCCAGCGCCAGCTCGGTGGCCTCGGCGTAGAGCGGCACCGCCTCGGCGGCGCGGCCGCTGTCGAACATGACGTTGGCCTGGCTGGCCAGCGCCTCGGCGATCTGCGGCTTCCACCCGCCGGATCGCGCGGCGGCCAGCGCCTGGGTCGCCAGCGCGTCGTCGCCCGGCTTCATGTCCTCGACGGTGGCGGCCTGCGCCGCGGCCACCAGCCGGGTGGCCTCGGCGACCTTGGCCCGCAGCGCCGGATCGGTCGGCATCGGCTCGGCGGCGGCCAGCCCGGCGACGTCGGCGCACACGTCGAGCCCGGGCAGCCCGTCGAGCGCCGCCGGCGCGCGCAGCCCGGCCGCGGGCCCGCCGCGCTCGATCGCGTCGAGGGTCGCGCCCAGCGTCACCCGCGCCCGGTCGAGGCACGCCATCCGGCGATCGAGCAGGTCGTCGCTCTGCGAGCGCGCCACCCGGGTCGCGCGGCACGCGTCGCGGTGGCCGATCAACCAGGCGCGGCTGTAGCTCGCGACGCGGCGCTCGATGCCGGGCCAGGCCCGCGCGCCCACCGCGGTCGCCAGCCGCGCCGCCCGCGCCGCCGACCAGGTCGGCGCCAGCGCCGCCTCGGCGTCGGTGCACGGATCCGGCGTCGACCGCGCGCGCAGCGTCAGCGGCACCGCGATCGCCGCCGCCAGCGCCGCGCCGCCCAGCGCCAGCGCCACCCGCTGCCGCCGCACCCGCGGGTCGTGGCGCAGCGCCGCCAGCAGCGGCGCCATCGCCGGCCAGCGATCGTCGCGCCGCGGCGCCAGCGCCCGCCGCAGCGCCTCGGTGACGTGGCGCGGCACCCGGCGGCCCTCGCCCACCGCCGGCGGCGTCGCCGCGATCGCGGCGCGCAGCTCGGCCACCGTCGCGCCGGCGAACGGCCGCCGCCCGTGCAGCGCCTCCCACAGCGCCACCGCGAACGCGAACTGATCGGCGCGCGCGTCGACCGCCTCGCCGGCCAGCTGCTCGGGCGGCATGTAGCCGAGCGTGCCGACCACCGCGCCGGTCCGGGTCGACGCCACCTCGCCGCTGATCGCGCCCTCGCCGTCGTCGTCGGTCGCCGCGATCGCGCGCGCCAGCCCGAAGTCGGCGACCCGCGGCCGGCCGTCGTCGCCGACGACGAGGTTGTCGGGCTTGACGTCGCGGTGGACCAGGCCGGTCGAGTGCGCCGCCGCCAGGCCGTCGCCGGCCGCCGCGTACAGCGCGACGATCTCGCGCCAGGTGCGCGGCCGCTCGCTGACCCACGATCGCGCGGTGCCGCCGCCGACGTACTCCATCGCCAGGTAGATCCGCCCGGCGTGCTGCCCGACCTGGTGGACGACGACGACGTTGGGATGCGACAGCTGCGCCAGCGCCGCCGCCTCGCCCTGGATCCGCGCCAGCGCCGACGACGAGCGCGCGGCGCCCAGCTTGATCGCCACCGCGCGCTCGAGCCGCAGGTCGCGGGCCAGGTAGACCACGCCCATCCCGCCCGCGCCCACCGCCTTCTCGATCCGGTACTGGCCGTCGATCACCGTGCCGGCGGCCAGCGGCGCGCCTGCCCCGGTCGCCGCCACCTCGTGCAGCAGCGACGCCATCGAGCCGACGTCGCCGCCCAGCTGCGCCGTCGGCGCGGTGGACTCGACCGGCGGCGCCTCGTCACTCGACGCAGGCGCGCTCACGGGGTTGGCTCGAGAACCCGTGGCTCGCCACGCCCGCCCGAGCGAGGATCTCGCGTTTCGGGTGGCCCCGGCGAATGCGGGGGGATGGGCGCAGCACGCCGTCCCGAGCAAGGATCTCGCGTTTCGGGTGGGGGCCCGTCCGACGTCCCCGTCGCGCCAGCGCGGTTCATGCCGCGGGGTGAACCACCTGCCACCACCTGGTCTTTGCGAAAGACCCTCTCATGTCTCAGACGGGCTCGGGCTCGGCGCTGACCGGCGGCAGCACCGCCGGGCGCTTGTCGTCGCCGGCCTTGGCCGCGTCGGCCTTCTTGCGCGACACCGGCAGCGGGCGGGTCAGCGGCTTGCCCGCGAGCAGCAGCCCGATGTCGTCGCCGTCGATGGTCTCGTAGTCGAGCAGCGCCTCGCTGACCCGCTCGAGCTCGGCGCGGTGCGACGACAGGATCTCGGTCGCGCGCTCGTACTGGTGCATGACGATGTGGCGGATCTCGGCGTCGATGCGCTGCGAGGTGTCCTCGCTGTGGCGGTCGCCCGAGGCGAAGTCGCGGCCCAGGAAGACCTCCTGCTTGGCGCCGGCGAAGTTGAGCGGCCCGAACTCGTCGGACATGCCCCACTCGGTGACCATCGACCGCGCCAGCTCGGTGGCCCGCTCGATGTCGTTGCCGGCGCCGGTGGTCTTCTGGCCGTAGATGATCTCCTCGGCGACCCGGCCGCCCATCAGGATGCAGATCGTGTTCTGCGCGAACTCGCGGGTCATGCTGAGGCGATCCTCGACCGGCAGCTGCTGGGTCAGGCCCAGCGCGCGGCCGCGCGGGATGATCGTCACCTTGTGCACCGGGTCGGCCTCGGCGCCGACGAACCGCGCCACCAGCGCGTGGCCGGCCTCGTGGACGGCGGTGGTCTTCTTCTCCTTCTCGGAGATGATCATCGACCGGCGCTCGGCGCCCATCAGCACCTTGTCCTTGGCCTCCTCGAAGTCGACCATGTCGACCTTGTCCTTGTCGCGGCGGGCGGCGATCAGCGCCGCCTCGTTGACCAGGCTCTCGAGATCGGCGCCCGAGAACCCGGGCGTGCCGCGGGCGATGACCTCGAGGTCGACCGACGCCGACAGCGGCACCCGGCGGACGTGGACGTTGAGGATGCCGATGCGGCCGCGCAGATCGGGGCGCGGCACGACGATGCGGCGATCGAAGCGGCCCGGGCGCAACAGCGCCGGGTCGAGCACGTCGGGGCGGTTGGTCGCGGCGATGATGATGACGCCGTCGTTGGACTCGAAGCCGTCCATCTCGACCAGCAGCTGGTTGAGCGTCTGCTCGCGCTCGTCGTGGCCGCCGCCGAGGCCGGCGCCGCGGTGGCGGCCGACCGCGTCGATCTCGTCGATGAAGATGATGCAGGGCGCGTTCTTCTTGCCCTGCTCGAACAGGTCGCGGACGCGGCTGGCGCCGACGCCGACGAACATCTCGACGAAGTCCGAGCCCGAGATCGAGAAGAACGGCACGCCGGCCTCGCCGGCGATGGCGCGGGCCAGGAGCGTCTTGCCGGTGCCCGGCGAGCCCATCATCAGCACGCCCTTGGGGATGCGGCCGCCGAGCTTGGTGAACTTCTTGGGGTCCTTGAGGAACGCGATGATCTCCTCGACCTCCTCCTTGGCCTCCTCGACGCCGGCCACGTCCTTGAACGTGATGCGGTTCTGGCTGTCGGTCAGGAGCCGCGCCTTGGACTTGCCGAAGCTCATCGCCTTGCCGCCGCCCGACTGCAGCTGGCGCATGAAGAAGAAGAAGATCGCGATCAACAGCAGCATCGGCAGCCACGACAGCAAGAGCTGCGGCCACACCGAGCCCTCCTCGGGCTGCTTGATCTCGTAGGGGATCTTCGACGCCTTGAGCGCGGCGATGTCGGCGTCGCCCCAGGTGCCGTGGACGACCTCCTTGGCCTTGCCGTTGCGGTAGGTGATGACGAACTTCGCGTCCTGGCGGTCGCCGGGGTAGACCTTGATCAGCTCGTACTCGGCCGACACCTGATCCGGGTGCTCGGCGCGCACCTTGGCCTCGGCGGCCAGCTTGGCGTTGAAGGCGTTGGCGTCGACGGTCTGGGTCTTGCCCGAGCTGTCCGTGAAGATGTTGTACACGCTCACGAAGACGACGATCAGGATCAGCCAGATGAGGATGGTCTTGGTGGACTGGCGCAAGGGACGAACCGCCTTGGCGTCGGGACGACGCTCCGGGCGAGTATACCCGGGACGACCCGGGCGACCACCGACGATCGCGGCGATCAGCCCGATCCGCGGATTTACCCACCCGATCGGGCGGGTGCTGGCGACGCGCGGTCAGCCGCCGTCGGGCTCGACGCGGACGACCTCCGTCGCCTGCCAGGCCGCGCCCACGTGCTCCGCCCAGACGATCGCGCCGCTGGCCGCCACCACCACGCGCGCGCGGGCGCGGGCGGCCCGCGGCAGCTTGAGGTCGCCATAGAGATCGGACAGCTTGCGCGACTGGCCGCGCAGCCGCGCCGGCCGCATGCGGTCGCCGGGCAGCCACGGCCGCACCTGGTACGGGCCGGCGGCGCCGAGCACGGTGAGCGGCGCCGGCGGCGGCGCCGGCGCGTCGTCGATCGCCAGCCGATCGTAGACCCGCGCGACCCGGCCGCCGCCGACGTCGACGCCGCGGGTACCGGCGGCCGGCCCGGCGGTCAGCGCCAGCACCGCCGCCACCGCGTCGAGCTCGCTCGAGCGGCCGTGGCGCGCGAGCCACGCCGCCACCACCCGCCGCGCGATCGCCGGGGGCGCCGCCGCCAGCGGCGCGCAGGCCAGGCCGTCGCCGACCTCGGCCGCCGCCGCCAGCGCGTCGACCTGGGGCGCCAGCGCCGCGCGATCGTCGGCGGCCAGCTGCGCCAGCTGCGCCAGCGCGCGCTCGAGCTGCGGGTTGTGCGCCGCCAGCGCCGGCACGATCTGCTGCCGCAGCCACACCCGCGTGAACCGCGGGTCGGCGTTCATCGGGTCGCGCCACGGGTCGAGCCCCGCCGCGGCGACGTAGGCCTCGATCTCGGCCCGGGTGTGCGCGAGCAGCGGCCGCACGAACGGCCCGCGCCGCGGCGCGATCGCCGCCAGCCCGTCGGGGCCGGTGCCGCGCACCAGCCGCATGAGCACGGTCTCGGCCTGATCGCTGGCGGTGTGGCCGGTGGCGATCAGCTCGTCGCCGGCCAGCGCGCGCAGCGCCTGATCGCGCACCGCGCGGGCCTGGGCCTCCCACGACGCGCCGGCCGGCACGTCGACCGCGGCCACCGCCAGCGCGACGCCGCGCGCGCCGGCCCACGCCGCGAGGTGCGCCACCGCCGCGGCGCTGGTCGGCTGGCGGTGATCGACGTGCAGCAGCCGCACCTGGGCGGCGCCGAGCGCGGCGATCGCGGCGTCGGCCAGCGTCAGCGAGTCGGGGCCACCCGAGCACGCCACGTCGATGCGGCGCCGGCCGTGGCGCGCCAGGGTCGCGGCGACCGAGGCGCGGATGGCGGCGAGCGCGGCGGACACCGCCGGAGCTTACGGCCTCCCGGCGCCGGTCGCCTTGCTTCGGCGACGGGCCGGCCCTACCTTGCGCGGCCGTGCCCACCCCCGACGCCCCGACGCCCCTCGCCCACCTGCGCGCCCAGCTGACCGCGCCGCGCGGCCGCGCCCGCGTCGAGGCGCTGCTCGAGCGGCCCGACGCCGCCGACGCCGTCGCCGCGCTGGCGCCCAACGCCCTGCACGAGCTGGTGACCGCGGTCGGCCTGGCCGACGCCGGCGAGCTCTTGGCGCTGGCCACCCCCGAGCAGGTCCAGGGCTGCCTCGACCTCGAGGTGTGGGACCGCGATCGGATCGAGCTGCCCCAGGCCCGCCCGTGGGTGGCGGCGCTGCTCGAGCAGGGCTTCGAGAAGGTCGGCCAGGTGTGGGCCGGCCTCGACGCCGAGTGGCGCGCGCTGTACCTGCAGGGCCACACCGTCATCTACGACCTCACCGGCGGCGAGGATCCCGACCACGACATCGACTACGTCGAGGATCCCGACGCCCCGCCGGTGTGGTTCAGCCCCGACGGCGCGTTCGCGGTGCGCCTGCTCCACGACGAGGACGCGGCGCGGCTGACGATGGCGCTGCTCGACGATCTGTACCGCGCCGACCTGGCGCTGGCCCGGCACACGCTCCTGGCCGCGCGCAGCGAGCCGACCGCCGAGCTCGAGGAGCAGAGCTACCGCTGGCGCTCCGGCCGGCTGGCCGACCTGGGCTACGTCGACTTCTACGACGCGCTGGCGCTGTTCGCGCCGCTGACCGTCGAGCAGTACGCCGCCGAGCCGACGGCGCCGGCGACGCCGCTCGAGGTCGACGCCGCGCCGCTGCCGGTGGTCGTCGCCGAGGCGCTGCTCGGCAAGAGCTTCCTGGCCCGGGCCTGGGATCGCGCGGTGACCGAGGCGCCGGCCGCCCACGAGCGGCTGCAGCACGCGCTGGTGACGCTGGTGAACACCGTGCTGGCCGCGGCGCGGGTGCGGCCCGGCGACAGCTCGGCGCTCGGCGCGGCCGCCGCCTACGCGACCGCGACCCTGTCGCTCGGCCTCGAGTCGGTGACCCGCGGCGACCTCGCCCGCGCCGCCGCGATCCTGCCCGACGCGTCGCTCAACCGGCTGCACCGGGTGGGCTTCACCGCCACCGCGCGGCTGGCCAAGGTCGGCGCCGCGCTGGCGCCGCGCGCCACCACCGCCGACGACACCGCCCGCGCGGTGCTCGACGCGCTGGCCGCGCCCCGCCCGCACCTGGCCCGCGCCGTCGACGATCCGCCCGGCGTCGGGGCCCGCCCGTTCGAGGCGCTGATCGATCTGCGCCGGGTGGCCGAGGTGCTGGCCGAGCTGGCGGTGCGGATCGCGATCGCCGAGCGGCTGGGCGTCACGCTGATCGCCGGCACCGATCCCGCCGAGCGGCCGGCGCTCGACGCCCACGTGCGCACCGCGCTCACCCGCTGGCTGGCCGGCGGGCCGCTCGAGGCCCGGGCGCTGTCGGCCGCCGAGCTCAAGGCCGCGCGCGCGGCGCTGGGCGGCGCGGTCGATCGCGTGGCCGCGGTCGCGGCGGTCCGCGCGGTGGTCGGCGAGGACGGCGGCCTGTCGCCCAAGCTCGCGGCGCTGGTCGACGGCTGGCTCGACGAGATCGCCGACACGCTGCTGGCGCTCGATCCCGAGGCGGCGATCGATCCGCGGTTCATCGACGGGCTGCTGGTGGCCGCGCCGATCCGCGCGTGATGCGCGGGGTTCCCGGGGGCCGGTATCGGTTCCGGCTCCGGCTCCGGCTCCGCGGGGTACGCCGCTACCCGACGTTCAGGCCTTCGAGCTTGAACGCGGCGGCGGCGGCGGCCTGCTGGTCGGCCGACTTCTTCGACGTGCCGTCGGCGCGCGCGTACAGCTCGTCGCCGATCCACACCTCGACGACGAACCGCTTGGCGTGGTCGGGGCCGAGCTCGGCGACGACCTTGTACACCGGCGACAGCTTGAGCCGCGCCAGCGCCATCTCCTGCAAGCGGGTCTTGAAGTCGTAGAAGCCGGTGTGCTCGACGGTCTCGATGCGCGGCGCCAGCAGGCGCTCGACCATCTCGGCCGCGGCGGGGTAGCCGCCGTCGAGGTAGACCGCCGCGACCACCGCCTCGAAGGCGTCGGCGAGGATCGAGCGCTTGGTGCGACCGCCGCTCTTGTCCTCGCCCTTGCCCAGGCGGAGCCACTGGCCCAGCCCGAGCGCGCTGGCGATCTCGGCGAGCCCGGCCTCGCTCACGACCTGGGCCCGGGTCACCGACAGCTCGCCCTCGCGCAGCTCGGGGAAGCGGGTCATCAACCGGTGGCCGACCACCAGATCGAGCACGGCGTCCCCCAGGAACTCCAGCCGCTCGTTGTCGCCGCCGGTGGCGCCGGGGTGCTCGTTGAGCCACGAGGTGTGGCGCAGCGCGACCTCGAGCGTCGCGCGATCGCGGAACGCGTAGCCCAGCACGCGCTCGAGGGCGCCGAGGTCGTTCGGGTCGGTCACCCGCCCACCATAGCAAAGCCTCCGGTACACTGCGGGCCGTGGAGGCGCCTGCGCGCATCGGCCGGTACCACGTGCTGGGACCCATCGCCCGCGGCGGCATGGCCGAGGTGTTGCGGGTCAAGAGCGTCGGCCTGGCCGGCTTCGAGAAGGTGCAGGCGCTCAAGCGGATCGCGCCGGCCCAGGCCCGCGAGCCGCGGTTCATCCGGTCGTTCATCGACGAGGCCCGCATCGCCGCCGAGCTCAACCACAAGAACATCGTCGCGGTGTTCGACTTCGGCGAGGTCGAGGGCGAGCTGTACCTGACGATGGAGCTGGTCGACGGCCTCGACCTGCGGGCCGCGCTCGATCGCGGCGTCGCCGCCGGCCAGCCGCTGCCGCTGCCGCTGGCGTGCCTGGTGATCGCCGAGATCGCCGCCGGCCTCGACCACGCGCACCGCAAGACCGACGCCCGCGGCAACCCGCTGGGCATCGTCCACTGCGACATCTCCCCGGCCAACGCGATGATCTCGCGCGAGGGCCACGTGAAGATCCTCGACTTCGGGATCGCCCGGGCCAGCTTCGCCCACGCGGTCGAGCGCCGCCGCCTGCGCGGCAAGCCGCGCTACATGGCCCCCGAGCAGACCCACGGCGAGCGCCCCACCGCCGCCACCGACGTGTTCGCGCTGGGGACGGTGGCGTGGGAGCTGTTGACCGGCCGGCCGCTGTTCGACGGCGTCGACGTCGCGGCGACGCTGGCGGCGGTGCGCGGCCAGCCGCTGGTGCCGATCGATCGGGTGGTGCCGGGCGTGCCGATGGCGGTCGCGCGCGAGCTCGATCGCGCGCTGTACCGCGACCCGGCCAACCGCCCGACCGCGCTCGAGGTCGCGCGGGCCGCGACGCTGGGCGCCGCCGGCGCCACCGCGCGCAGCCTGGCGGCGTGGCTCGATCGGGTCATCGCGCTGGCGCCGCCGGCGCCGCCGTCGCCGCTGGCCGCCGCCACCGCCGACACCATCACCCGCGTGCCGGTCCCGGTGGCGATCGCCGCCACCGCGCCGCAGCGCCGCGGCGCGCCGGGCTGGATCGACCACGAGGCGTCCGACGCCGAGACCTCGCCGTTCGAGAACGAGGCCACCAGCACCGACCTGGGCGTGCCGTGGCTCGACGACGTCGAGGCCGCCGCGATCGGCACGCTCGACGTGACCGACCTGATCGACGCGACGGTCGACCTGCCCGAGGCGTGACCTCGAGCGGGGCTTTCGGCACCCCCGGCGCGCGGCCGGTCAGGCGGCGCGCGGCCGCGCGACCCAGCCGCCGCCGACGACGCGATCGCCGGCGTAGATGACCGCCGCCTGGCCGGGCGCCGCGGTCACCGGCTCGGCCAGCGTCACCCGCACCTCGCCGTCGACGGTGACCTGGGCCGGCACCCGGGCGCCGCGGTGGCGGACCTGGACGGTCAGCCCGTCGGCCAGCGGCCCGAGCCAGCGCGGCTCGTCGAGCGTGAACGCCGCGGTGGTGGCCTCGGCGCGCGCGCCGACGGTGACCGTGCCCGCCGCCGGGTCGAGCGCGGTGACGTAGCGGCGATCGTCGGGGCCGACGCCCTTGAGGTTACCGAGCCCGCGGTGCTGGCCGATCGTGAACCGGTGGACGCCGTCGTGGCGGCCCAGCACCGCGCCGTCGGCGTCGACGATCGCGCCGGCGGTCGGCAGCGGCCGCCCGCGCTTGAGCGCCGCGGCGGCGACGAAGCCGGCGTGATCGCCGTCGGGGATGAAGCAGATCTCCTGGGACTCGGGCTTGGCCGCGTTGGGCAGGCCGAGCTCGGCGGCCAGCGCCCGCACCGCCGGCTTGGTCAGCCCGCCGAGCGGGAACACGACGCGGCCCAGCGCCGCCGCCGGCATCGAGAACAGGAAGTACGACTGGTCCTTGTCGTCGTCGACGGCGCGCCACAGCGCCGGCGCGCCGTCGGGGCCGGGCGCGATCCGGCCGTAGTGCCCGGTGGCCAGCAGGTCGGCGCCGACCGCCTGGGCCTGCGCCAGGAGCGGCGCGAACTTGAGGTGCTGGTTGCAGCGCACGCACGGGTTGGGCGTGCGGCCGTCGAGGTAGGTGGCGACGAAGTCGTCGACCACCGCCGCGGTGAACTCGGCCTCGAGATCGATCACGTAGAACGGGATGTCGAGGTGCTCGGCGACCCGGCGCGCGTCCTCGATGTCGCGCGGCCCGCAGCAGCGGCCGCGGGCGCCGGCGGTGCCGCGCGCGTCGTACAGCCGCATCGTCATGCCGATGACGCGGTGGCCGGCGCGCACCAAGAGCCCGGCGGCGGCCGCCGAGTCGACGCCGCCCGACAGCGCGACGACGATCGTGCGCGGCGGCGCGGCGGGGACGGCGACGGCGACGGTCATGGCGTGCTACCCATGCCAGAGATGTCCGCCGTCGGCAAGCCGCCCGTCATCGCCGTCACCGCGGCCGACCTCGACGACGACGGCGCGGGGGTCGGCACCGTCGACGGCCGGCAGTGGCACGTGCCCGAGCTGGTCCCCGGCGAGTCGGCCGAGGTCGCGGCGGTCCACCACAGCCCGCACCAGCCGGCGTCGTGGGGGCGGATCGTCGCCCGCACCTCGCCGCCGTCGGCCGATCGCGCGCGGCCGGTGTGTCCGGCGTTCGGACGCTGCGGCGGCTGCCCGTGGCAGCACGTCGCCTACCCGGCGCAGCTGGCCGCCAAGCACCGCCGGGTGCAGCGCGCGCTCGGCGACCTCGCCGCGGTGGCGCCGCCGATCGCCGCGCCCAGCCCGATCCACTACCGCGCCAAGGGCAAGTACGTCGCCGGCCGCACCGACGGCCACCTCGCGCTCGGCGCCTGGGCGCGCGATCGCCACGCCTTCGTCGACACCGCCGGCTGCCAGCTGGTGGTGCCGGCGATCGATCGCGTGCGCGGCGCGATCGTCGCCGCCGCCGCCGGCGCGCGGCTAGCCCCGGCCGACGAGCGCCGCCGCACCGGCCACCTGCGCTACGCGATCGTGCGCGCCGCCCGCGACGGCCGGGTGCTGGTCGGCCTGGTGGTCCACGGCGCGACCCCGCCGGCGATCATGGCCGCGACCGCCGCCGCGCTCACCGCCGCCGCGCCCGAGGTGGTCGGCGTGGTCCGCCTCGACAACGATCGCACCGACGGCGGCCTGCTCGATCAACCGCCGACGCCGCTGGCCGGCGCGATGACGCTCGACGATCAGGTCGCCGGCGTCCCGGTCGCGCTGGGCGCCAGCGAGTTCGCCCAGGTCAACCCGGCCCAGGCCGACGCGCTGTACGCCCACGTCGCGGCGCTGGCCGAGGCGACGGCCGCGACCCGCGCGGTCGACGTCTACGCCGGCCTCGGCGGCATCGCCTTCGCGCTGGCCCGCGCCGGCGCCACCGTCACCGCGATCGAGCGCGACGCCAGCGCGATCGCCGCGCTCACCGCCGCCGCGACCCGGGCCGGGCTGGCCGTCACCGGCGAGGTCGGCGACGCCGCGCGGCTCGCCGGCTTCCCCGCGGTCGACCTGGTCGTCGTCAACCCGCCGCGCAAGGGCTGCTCGCCAGCGACGCTGGCCGCCGCCACCGCGTCGTCGGCGCAGCGGCTGATCTACGTCAGCTGCGGCCCCGAGTCGCTCGGCCGCGATCTGGCGGCGCTGGTCGCCGCCGGCTGGCGGGTCGATCACGCGCAGCCGTTCGACCTGATGCCGGCGACGTCGCAGATCGAGACCGTCGTCCGGCTCGTGCGCTGAGCGGCGTCACGGGCGCTTCTTGGGCGGGGACTCCATCCGCTGGGCCTCGATCAGCTTCACCGACGCGGTCGCGCGCACCGGTCGCCCGCCCGGCATGAACATCGTGTACTTGGTCGACACCGACTCGACCACGCCGACGAACCGCGGCATGTCGTCGCCCCAGACCACCATCGCCTTGGGCGGGCGCCGCTCGGCCTCGCTGCCGTTCGGGTCGATCACGAGCAGGAACTCCTGCAGGACCTTGATGAACGTCTTGTGCACGTCGAGCGGCTGGCCGGTGCCGTCGTTCGACTCGTAGGTGTCGAAGAACAGCTCGAGCGTCAGGCTGCGGGCGGCGGCCGACGTGAACTCGAGCTCGGGCGCGTTGCCGGAGTTGGTCTCCGACTGCTTCCAGGTCGCCGCCTTGTCGATCTGGATCTCCCGCGGGTTGTACTGCGCGGTCACGCCACCGCCGCGATCGAGATCGAGGATGGTCAGCTTCTTGAGGCCCGGCGGGCCGTAGCTCGGCGCCGCCGCGCTGGCCGGGACATCCACCACCGCCTGGGCCCGCACGCTGGCCTTGACCGCCTTTGCAGCGGCGGCGACGTAGTCGGACGAAGCGGCCAGGATGCGATCGAACGGGGAGCTCATTTGCCGCAGGTCTCGGCCGCGCCCGCCGGCGGTTGCGTGATCCGGTGATTTTTTTGCCCGCCCGGGCCACCGCTCCTACGATCCCGGGCATGTGGCGCTGGCTGGTGATCGCGACCGCGCTCGGCGCCTGTGGCCCGCGCGCCCCGGTCGGCCTGCGCGCGCCCGCCCCGGCCCCCGCCGCCGAGGTCGTCGCCGCACCGGCGGCCGCGCCGGCCGACGCGCCGCTCGCCACCCCGGCCGTCGTCGCGTCGGCCTACCCCAGCGTCCCCAGCGGCATCGTGCTGTCGCGCCTGCCCACGCCGCACCGCGACGCCGCGCGCCCGACGCCGCCGATCGACTCGGTCGACGACGCCCGCCGGCTGGTCGGCCGCCGCGATCCGCGCCCGCCGCTGGTCGCCGCGCTGGCGTGGTCGGCCGCGCTGGCCCACCGCCCCGCGCCCGACGTCGCCGACGCCACCGCGCTGGTGGCGTGGGCCCAGGCCGCCGGCGCGTGGCGCGCGGTGCCGGCGATCGCGCCCGGCGATCTGATCGTCTTCGATCGCGCCGTCGGCGGCGCGCGCGCGTCGCTGATCGCGGTGGCGCTCGGCCGCGACGACCGCGGCGTGGTCGAGGTGCTATACCTCGGCGCCGGCGTGGTCCGCCGCGGCTGGTTCGACGTGACCCGCCCCGCGCTGCGCCGCGATCGCGCCGGCCGGGTCGTCAACACGCCGCTGCGCCACAACCGCGACCAGCCGCCGCGCGGCACCCACTTCCTCGCCGGCGAGCTGTTCGCGGGCGTCATCACCACCGCGCCGCGCTGACGGCCGCGCTTCCCTCCCCCGCCCGGGCGCGCTACAAGCCGCCCATGGCCGAACGCGTGCACCTCCCGGTCGTCGAATCGCCCGCCGCCGCCGAGCCGGCGCCGCGCCGCCGCCACCCCGCGTGGATCCGGGTGCCGCTGCCGACCAAGCCGACCTTCTTCGAGGTCAAGCAGCGCGTCGGCGAGCTCAAGCTGCACACCGTCTGCGAGAGCGCCAGCTGCCCCAACATCGGCGAGTGCTGGAGCCGCCGCGCGCTGACGATCATGATCATGGGCGACATCTGCACCCGCTCGTGCCGGTTCTGCGACGTCACGACCGGCCGGCCGCTGCCGCTCGATCCCGACGAGCCGCGCCGGGTCGCGACGATGCTGGGCGAGCTCGACCTCGAGCACACCGTCATCACCTGCGTCGATCGCGACGACCTGCCCGACTTCGGCGGCGCCCACTGGGCCGAGACCATCCGCGCGGTCAAGGCGGCGTGCCCGACGATGACGCTCGAGGTGCTGGTCGGCGACTTCAAGGGCGACACCGCCAACGCCGACATCGTCCTCGACGCCGAGCCCGACGTCTTCGCCCACAACCTCGAGACCGTGCCGCGGCTGTCGCGGCAGGTGCGGGTCCAGGCCAGCTACCCGCGCAGCTACAAGATCCTCGAGCACGCCCGCCGCCGCGGCGCGGTCACCAAGACCGGCCTGATGCTCGGCCTCGGCGAGACCCAGGACGAGGTGGTCGAGGTGCTGCGCGAGGTCGCCGGCCTCGGCGTCGACATCGTCACGCTCGGCCAGTACCTCGCGCCGTCGAAGTCGCACCTGCCGATCGAGCGCTACTGGTCGCCCGAGGAGTTCGCCGAGCTGGGCCGGATCGCGACCGACCTCGGCATCGCCCACGTCGAGAGCGGCCCGCTGGTGCGCTCGAGCTACCACGCCGACGGCCAGGCCGCGCTGGTGCGCGACCTGCGGGCCCGCGCCGCCAGCCTGCGCGGCGGTACGAGCGGCTAGCCGCGGGTCGCGAGGTAGGTCGCGACCACCGCGGCGATCGACACCGCGAGCACGATCGCGAACACCAGCGGCGCCCGGCTCGGCGGATCCTCGCGGCGCAGCTTGCCCACCAGATCGGTGGCGCGCGCGTCGGGCGTGCCGCGGCGCTCGCCCTCGCGGCGCTCGCCCTCGCGGCGGTCCTTGGGCTGGTTGCGGTCGGCCTTGCGGGTGTCGAGCAGCCGGGTCGGATCGTCGTCGCCGGCGCGCCCGCCGCGGCTCTCGATCACCGGCGCCAGCGGGCGCGACGGCTTGGCCGAGCGCAGCGACACCTCGCGGCCGGCCGCGGCCGGCGGGTCGCGGCGGGTGGTCACCTGGCCGACGTCCGAGTCCTCGGGGCCGCCGGCCACCGCGGTGGCCTCGTCGTCGGGCTCGAGATCCTCGGTGCGCAGCGCCTTGGCCGGCGCGGTCGCCGCGGTCGGGCGCGCGGTCACCGACGCGTGCATGCCGCCCTGGACCCGCTCGTGGGGCACCTCGTCGCCGGCCAGCGCCATCGGCGTCACCAGCGACTCGCGCAGGCACTTCTCCCAGGCGCCGCGCAGCGCCGCCTCGGCCTCGGCGCCGTCCTTGTAGCGGCGCTGCGGCGACGGGTCGAGCGCCACCATGCACACCTCGGCCAGCGGCAGCGGCACCGACGCGTCGTGGTGGGTCGGCGGCGGCGCGTCGCCCTTGCACACGTAGCCGTTGGTGGTCTTGGTGTCGGGCCCCTCGTACGGGATGCGCCCGCATAGAAGCTCATATAGAAGCGCGCCCCAGGCGAAGACGTCGGCCTGGGCGGTGTAGCGGCCCTCGCGGATGGCCTCGGGCGGCGCGTAGCCCGGCGTGCCCATGAAGATGCCGACCTGGGTCAGGTCGCTGTCGGGCATGCGGGCGATGCCGAAGTCGGCGAGCTTCCAGCGCTGCTCGCCGGCGTGCAGCACGTTGGCCGGCTTGACGTCGCGGTGGACGATGCGCTGGCGGTGCGCGAACGACAGCGCGCTGGCCAGGTCGAGCGCGATGTTGACGCCGCGGCCGAGCGGCATGCGCACCCGGTCGAGGCGATCGGCCAGCGACTCGCCGGGCAGGTACTCGAGCACCATGAACGGCGCGCCGGACGGCTCGTCGACGCCGACGTCGAAGATCGTCACGATCGCCGGGTGCGGCATCTTGGCCGCGGCCTTGGCCTCGCGCTGGAACCGCTCGAGGTACGCCGACCGGATGCGCTTGCCCGAGCCCTGCGGCGAGACGATCGTCTTGACCGCGACGGTGCGGTCGAGCAGCGGATCCCGCGCCTTGTAGACCACGCCCATCGCGCCCTTGCCGAGCACCTTGACGATCTCGTAGCGGCCGATCGTCTTGTGGGCCTCGCCGCCATCCACCTCGAGCCCCGGCGGCGCCACGAAGCGCAGGCGCGACACCGTGCGCGGGCGGGCGGCGGAGTCTTCTCTCACAGCCGCGCCAGCGTATCACGCGGCGCCGGACTCCGGAGATGGGTCGTCGCGCGCGGCCGATCAGTCGCGGCGGGTGTGCGCGCCGGCGACCCGCGCGCCGGGCGGCACGCTGGCGGTGACCCAGGCGTTGCCGCCGATCACCGAGCCGGCGCCGATCACGGTCTGGCCGCCGAGGATCGTCGCGCCGGCGTAGATCACGACGTCGTCCTCGATCGTCGGGTGGCGGCGCGCGCCGGGCGCCGGCCGGTCCTCCGAGCGCGGCACGCTGAGCGCGCCCAGCGTCACGCCCTGGTAGATCCGCACCCGCTCGCCGATCAGCGACGTCTCGCCGATCACCACGCCGGTGCCGTGGTCGATGAAGAACGACCGGCCGATGCTGGCGCCGGGGTGGATGTCGATCCCGGTCTTCTCGTGGGCCAGCTCGGTCATCATCCGCGGCACGATCGCCGCGCCCTCGCGCAGGAGCGCGTGGGCGATGCGGTACACCGAGATCGCGTAGAAGCCCGGGTAGCACACGACGATCTCGTCGAGCCCGGTGGCCGCGGGGTCGCCCTCGAACGACGCGCGGATGTCGGTCGCCAGCACGTCGCGCAGCGCCGGCAGCCGCTCGAGGAAGCGGCCGACGATCGCCGCCGCGCGCCCGGCGCAGTCGGCGCAGTCGAGATCGGCGCGGCCGGCGGTCAGCTGGGTGCGGTGGTTGAGCGCCCGGTAGACCTGGCGGCGCAGCGTCACCTCGAGCTCGCCCAGCCGCGCGCGGACCTCCTCGCGCAGCTCGCCGAGCGGCAGCCGGGTCACGCCCCCGGTGAAGCCCGGCAGCAGCAGCTCGCGACACTGCTCGACCGCGGTCGCCACCTCGCCCGGCGACGGCAGCGCCGATCCCGAGAGGTGCAGATCGCCGCCGTCGCGCTGGTA
The DNA here is from genome assembly GCA_016794525.1 of Myxococcales bacterium. Taxonomy (GTDB): domain Bacteria; phylum Myxococcota_A; class Polyangia; order Haliangiales; family Haliangiaceae; genus UBA2376. Next base: position 23,229 of record JAEUJY010000002.1, on the reverse strand, counting down.
GCTGTCGACCAGGCGCTCGACCAGATCGTCGACGTCGGAGTCACGGCCCGTCATGGCCGCGTTTGTAGCACGCGTTCTACTCGCCGACGTCGACGACCGCGGTCGGCACCGGCGCCGGCGCGTCGTTGATCACGCGCAGCGCCTCGACGAAGCGGGTGTCGGGCACCGTGACCCGGGTCGGCATGCCGCCGCCCAGCGCCAGCAGCTGCACGAAGTCCCAGCCCGAGCCGAACGCGGCGGCGATCGTCAGCTGGCCCGAGTCCTTGACCATCGACACCGGCGCCCGCGCCTGCCCGGCCAGCAACAGATCGGTCTTGTCGAAGGCCGGCCCACCGGCGGTGTCGACCCACGCCACCCGGCCGCGGATCGCGAACCGGGCGGCGAGCGCCGCGGTGCCCTCGGCCCGCACCGCGAACTCGCGGGCGGCCTCGGCGATCACGTCGGCCTGGGCGCCGGCCGGCATGCCGCCCACCAGGTAGCCGATCACCGCGCGCTTGAGCGCGTCGTCGCGGAACCGCGCGCGCAGCGCGTGATCGATGCGGGTGCCGATCGGGCCCGGCGCGCCGATCCGGGTGTCGACCGCGCGGGCGTCGTCGTCGGCGCCGGGGTACGGCTCGCGGCCGCCGAGGATCCACTTGGCCGCGGCGTACAGGCCGTCCAGGTCGACGTGGGTGAGGATCGTGTCGATCGGGCCGACCTCGCGCACCAGCTCGGGCGTGACCATCTCGGGGCACGCGCCGTGCTCGGCCTTGGTGGCCAGCACGAACCGGCGATCGCCGCGGTAGTCGGCGTGGCGCTCGTGGTCGTGGTGATCGACCCACGCCGCGAGGCGGTCGCCGAGGCCGGTGATCAGCGGCAGCGTGATCTTGTCGAACGACACGCTGGTGCCGACGGTGGCGGCGAAGGCGACGTCGGTGACGACGACCCGACCCGGCAACGCCGTCGGCCGCGGCAGGTTGCGCGGCGCGGTGAAGTACAGGTTGGGGAGGGCCATCGCGAGGCCACGCTAGCACCAATGCGCGGGCGACGCCGGTCGCGTGCTCAGTCGTCCCCCGGCGCGACGGGGTCCGGCGCGACGATGTGCCCCGAGATGACCTCCGCAGCCGCCGCGTCCAGCCCGGTCGGGCGGAACAGCGACGCGGCCAGCGCCGAGGCATCGCCCGCCGGCCGGTGCCGGTGCGGCGGAGGCGGCGCGGCGCGGCGCGCCCGCACCTCGCACCAGCGGTCCGCTGCCGGGCAGCCCTCGACCGGCGGCAGTGCGGTCGCACCGCCGTCACCGTCGGTGGCGGTGGCGGTGGGCGTGGCGATGGCCAGCGCGGCGCGCGCGGTCGCGGGCGGCGCAGGCGGGACGTCCACCGCGGGCGGGGCGCCCGCACCGCGCGGCAGCGCGTGGACCAGGACCGCGATCGCGGCGGCGGAGACCGCGGACATCGCCACCAGCCGCCGCGCCGCGCGCAGCCGCGCACGCCGGGCGTCGGCGCAATCGCGGGTGATCAGCGTGCCATCGGGGCGCCGGTGCAGCCGGCCGCACACGCGCGCGCCGGCCCGCACCTGCGCGATCAGCGCCTCGACCTCGGCGGTGGTCATCGCGGCGGTGTCGAACACCTGCTGATCGCAGTGTCGGCAATGGCGCACGCGCTCGTCGCCGACCATGTCGTCCCACGCCACCGGGCACGGCGTCGCCACCGTCACGCGCTCGAGCAGCGGCAGGTGCGCGCCGCGCCGCCGCCCGGCCAGCTCGGGCGCGTCCTCGCGGTAGGGCATGCAGGGTCGACACCGCCGGCACGGCGCAGGTTCCGAAAACGCCGCCGCCAGCGTCACGCCAGCCGCCGGCGTGCGTTACTCGCACCATGCACAAGGTCGCCATCGCCGCCGCCCTCGCCGGCGCGCTCGCGTGCTCCTCCTCGTCGCGCGTGCCCGCCGGAGGAGCGGGATCGGGATCCGGATCGGGCTCCGGATCGGGAACCGCATCGGGATCGGGATCGGGATCCGGATCGGGGTCCGCCGCCGCGATCGCCCACATCGGCGACGGGTGCGCGCCCGACCGCGCCAACCCGCAGAGCACCTGCCCCGCCGGCGCGCTGTGCGCGCCGATGCCCGGCGGCTACTGCACCGCGCAGTGCGGCGTCAGCGACTGCCCCGCCGGCAGCGTGTGCGTGCCGACCGGCCGCATGGGCGACCTGTGCGCCGCCGCGTGCGCCACCGACGCCGACTGCCGCGCCGATCAAGGCTACGTGTGCGATCCGGGGCGCAAGGCGTGCCTGCTGCCGTTCCAGGCGTCGCCCACGCTGGCCACGTGCCCGGCCGAGCCGCCCACCGGGGCGCGGCCGTCGCGCGCCGACTTCCAGCCGATCGAGGTGCTGACCTCGGCGAAGAGCCCGGGCGCGTACCAGTTCGAGCCGTCGGCGGCCGTGGCCAAGAACGGCGATCTGGTGGTGCTCTACACCGGCGGGGCCGCCACGTTCTTCGACCCCAGCTTCCTCGGCGTCGTGCGGGTGCCGCTGAACGGGGCGCCGATCGAGCAGCCGCTGCCGACGTCGAAGCGCATGCACTTCGATCCGTGGCTGACGGCCGACCGCGCCGGCACGCTGCACGCGGTGTGGCTCGGCCACGACGGCGGTGGCGTCGACCTGAACGCCGAGATCGGCTACGCGCGCTCGACCGACGACGGCGCGACCTGGACCACGCCGGTCGCGGTCCACGATCCCGCCGATTGCCCGCCCGGCACGCCGTTCTGCCTCGACAAGCCGATGGTCGCCGCCGGCCCGCTGCCGGCCGCCGGCCCCAAGGCCAAGGCCACCGGCGCGGCGGTCCGGGTGTTCTACGCGGCCGGCGACACCGGCCTGCGCATGCGCACGTCGACCGACGACGGCGCGACCTTCGGCCCCGCGGTGCCGGCCATCGACGGCGCGTACGGCGACGTCGCGATCGACGGGCGCGGCGCGGTGCACCTGGTCGCCGCCGCGGCCACGCCGGCCGGGCCGGCGGCGTGGGGCTCGCCCGACAACGCGATCCGCTACACCCGCTCCAACGACGGCGTCGCGTTCTCGCCCCCGGTCACGGTCAGCGGCCCCGGCGAGTCGATCCCGTTCTACTTCGTCAACCCCAGCGTCGTCGCCGACCCGCAGGGCCGCAAGGTCCACGTCGCGTACGCCGCGGGCACGCCCGACGGCGCGTGGAACATCATGCTGGCGTCGTCGGCCGACGGCGGCGCGACCTGGACGCGGCACCGCGTGGCCGGCACCGAGCCGGCGTGCGCCAACCACGCGGTGCCCGAGCTGGCGATGCGCACCAGCGGCAAGCTGGCGATCAGCTGGTACGAGTTCGTCGAGGGCGCCGGCTACCGCGCGTACACCACCTGCCAGGCCGACGGCAGCCGCTGCAAGACCGCGGTGCCGATCGGTCCGCCGATGGCCACCTACGAGCTGGTGCGCCACTCGCCGCGCTGGCTCGGCGAGTACGGGGCGCTCGTCCCCGACGACGCCCACCGGCGGCTGCACGCGGTCTGGACCCAGGTCGTCGGCGACACCCCGCGCGGCGCGGCGCGGATCGTCCACGCGATGGCGCCCGGACGCTGACCGCGGCGTCGATCGCCGCCGATCCGTCGACCGCTACTTGTCGCGCGGGCAGCGCATCCGCAGCGACCAGCCGTCGTAGACGTAGACGTCGCGCACCGTGCCGCGGTCGCCGCACGCGACGCGGCCCGGCTGCGGCACCAGGCACAGCGTCCGCCGGCCGGCGGGCGCGGCGATCGCGGTCTGCTCCCGGGCCAGCACCTCGCCGACCCACTCGCCGTCGACGAACACCGCGACCGGCTCGGCGCACTCGCGGTTGTCGACCATGAACGTCGCGGCGATCGGCGTCGGCTCGGTGCGCGTCACCCGCGGCGTCGCGCGCGCGGCGTCGGGGATCCGGTACAGCGACGGATCGGCGGCGGCCGCCGCCAGCAGGTCGGCGGTGCAGTGGCGGCGGGTCAGCTCGCGCTGCACCTGGTTGTCGAGCGCGACCTTCAGCTCGAGCACGTCGTGGCGCGCCGCCCGGTAGCCGGCGTGGGCCGCCTCGACCCGCTGGCGATCGATCGGCGAGCCGCCGTCGGTCTCGCCGAACCGATCGTAGGTCGCGATGATCTGGTACGCGTCCTCGAGCTCGACGCCGGTCGCGATGAAGCGATCGCGCGCGGCCAGCGCCTGGGCCCACCGCGTCGCCACCGCCGAGATCGGGCACGGCTGGGACGCCAGCTGCCGCGACCGCAGCGGATCCTTCGACGGGCCCTCGCCGAGCTCGCCCAGGATCGCCAGCGCGTGGCCCTCGATCGCGGTGCGCAGCGCGGCCAGCTGCGCGCTGGCCGCGGCGAAGCGATCCAGCGCCGCCACCAGCGCGGCGCGATCGCCGAACGGCAGCTCGACGCGCGGCTTGCCCTCGAAGCGCATCGGCTGGCCCCGCCCCAGCGCCGCGAGGTTGGCGCGGGCGTCGGCGTGGCCGGGGTCGCGGCGGGTGGCCTCGAGGAACCCGGCCCGGGCCTCGGCCTCGTCGCCGGCGCGCAGCGCGATCACGCCGCGCAGGTACGCCGCGTCGGCGTCCTTGGGCGCCAGCTGATCGACCACCGCGAGCTGGGCGCGGGCCCGCGCCAGATCGCCGGCCGCCGACGCCGCCAGCGCCAGGTCGTAGCGGATGGCGGGGCTGCGGGGCCGGGCCAGCGCGGCGCGCCGCCAGTGGATCAGCGCCTCGGCGTGCTTGCCCTCGAGGAACGCGGCGGCGCCCAGCGCGGTCCAGGTGCCGGCCTGGTACTCGACGAACCGCTGCGCGCGGGCCAGCACCTCGCGCGCCTCGCGGAACCGCCCGGCGTCGAGCAAGGTCGCGCCGCTCAGCAACAGCGGCCGCGGATCGCTCGGGGCCAGCTTGGCCGCACCGGCGTACCAGCGAACCGCCGCGTCGACCTCGCCGCGCCGGCGGTACAGATCGCCCACGCGCTTGGCCGCGGTGGCGTCGGTCGGCCGCGCGGCCGCGACCTGCTCGAAGCGCGTCGTCGCGTCGGCCAGCCGCCCAGCCTCGGCGTAGGCCGACGCCAGCTCGACCACCGCGTCGAGATCGGCCGGCGCCAGCCGCGCCACGATCTCCAGCTCGCTCACCCGCGTCGGCAGCTCGCCGCGGGCGCCGGCGATCTCGGCCAGCACGCGGTGGGCCGCCAGGTCGTCGGGGCGGCGGGCCACCACCCGCCCCAGCTCGGCCAGCGCCAGCGCCGCGTCGCCCGAGCGCCACGCCGCCAGGCCCAGCGCGACGCGCGCGTCGAGATCCCACGGCCGCGCGCGCACCAGCTGGGCGTTGCCGCTGGCCGCCGCGGCCCAGTCGCCGCTGGCCGCCGCCCGCTCGGCGACCGCGCGCACCGCCGCCGGGTAGCCGGGATCGAGATCGGCCGCGTAGGCGAACTTGCCGGCGGCCTTCTTGGCGATCGCCGGATCGGGATCGGTCGACCACACCAGCCCGAGGAGCCGCTGGCCGACGACGAGGTTGGGATCGATGAACACCGCGCGCCCCAGGTCGCGGGCCGCCGCCGCGCGATCGACCGGGCCGAGGTTGCCGAGCGCCTTGCCGACGCCGCGGCCGAACAGCGTGAACGCGTACGGGTCGGCCGACGGCGCCGTGCCCAGCACCGTCGCCGCGTCGGCGGCCAGCCGCCAGCCGGCGTCGACCAGCGCGCCGGTGGCGACGCTGCCGACCAGCGCGTGGGGCTGCTCGATCGGGCCCACCGCCTCGCGCTCGCCGGCGATCGTGGCCTGCCCGCCGTCGAGCTTCCACACCGCGACGTGCAGGCGGAGCTGCCAGTCGGGGCGCTCGACCCAGCCGGTGATCACCCAGCGCGCGCCGCGCGCCTGCGCGAACGTCGCCACCGCCGCCGGCGCCGCCGGCACCACCGGGCCCGCCGGCACCACCCACGCGTCGTAGGCCGGCGCGAGCCCCGACACCCGCTCGAGCTTCTCGCCGATCACCAGCGGCAGCCCGGCGATCGCCCAGTCGAGGACGTGGACGCCCGAGCGGTTCTCGAACGCCATCACCGCGTAGCGCTCGGGCACCTGGGCGGGCACGTCGGGCAGCGCCGCCGGCGCGGCCACCGTCGGTGCCGGCGCGACGGCCGGCGCCGCGGGGACCTGCGCGCGGGCCAGCTCGGCGACGATCGCCGCGCCGACCAACGGCCCCCAGCGCCCCGACACCCGACCAGTGGAGCGCCGCGGAGGCACGCCGGGACCCATGCCGTGATCGTACTCGATCGCCAGGCCGTCGGCAGCGCGTGACCGCCGCCGATCCGCGCTACGCTCCAGGGGCGTGCCCCGCGCCGCCCCAGCCGCCCGCCCCCGCCGCGCGCGTCGCATCCGCGCGTTCTCGATCCTGCGCCTGCTGGCGCTGCTGATCGTCTACGGCCTGGCCGCCGGCGCCGGCTTCACCTACCTCGCGGTGGTCACGATCAACCGTGACCTGCCGACCGACCTGACCGCCGCGTTCGACTACCAGCCCAACCGCAAGACGCTGGTGCTGGCCGCCGACGGCCAGGAGATCGGCGCGTTCTTCGTCGAGAACCGCCAGGTCGTGCGCCTCGATCGGATCCCGCCCCACGTCATCGCCGCGTTCCTGTCGGCCGAGGACAACCGCTTCTGGGATCACCCCGGCTTCGACGCCGTCGGCATCGTCCGCGCCGCGTGGAAGAACTTCTCGAGCGGCGGCGTCAAGCAGGGCGCGTCGACGATCACCCAGCAGGTGACCAAGATGCTGCTCCTCGACAGCGAGCGCAGCTACACCCGCAAGGCCAAGGAGCTGATCCTCGCGGTCCGCATCGAGCGCGAGCTGTCCAAGCAGGAGATCCTCGCGATCTACCTGAACCACGTCTTCCTCGGCAACAACGCCTACGGCGTCACCGCCGCCGCCGAGACCTACTTCGGCAAGCAGATCGAGAACGTCACGGTCGCCGAGGCCGCGCTCCTGGCCGGGCTGGTGGCGGCGCCGTCGGAGTACGCGCCGCACCGCCACTTCGACAAGGCCCGGGCCCGCCAGGTCTACGTGCTGGGGCGGATGCGCGACGACGGCTACATCTCCGACGCCGAGCTGGCCAACGCGCTCGACGAGCCGATCGCGATCCTCGGCGAGACCGCCGAGAACGATCTGGCCGCGCCGTACTTCGTCGAGCAGATCCGCCAGCGCCTCGGCGCCGAGGTCGGCGAGGATCGGGTGCTCAACGGCGGGCTCCGCGTCTACAGCACGCTCGATCCGCGCATGCAGGCCGCGGCCGAGGTCGCGCTGCGCCACGGCCTCGAGGCGCTCGACCGCCGGCTGGGGTTCCGCGGCCCGGTGACCCGGCTCGACCCCGAGGCCGCGGACGCGTTCGCCGACGGCCCGCCGCAGCGGGTGGCCGGCGCGCGCCTCGAGCCGGCCCACGGCGAGCTCCTGCCCGAGACCCGCTACGGCGGCCTGGTCACCGCGCTGCCCAAGAAGGGCGGCCTGGTGCTCGACCTCGGGCCCAAGGCGCTGCCGCTGACGCCCAAGGACGCCACCGACGCGCGGGCCTGGCGCGGCGAGGCCAAGCAGCCGCTGGCGATCGGCGACGTCATCCCGGTCAAGCTGTCGCCCGACGGCCAGGCGCTGGTGATCGATCAGGCGCCGCTGGTGCAAGGCGCGCTGGTCGCGATCGAGCCGTCGACCGGCCGGATCCGCGCGCTGGTCGGCGGCTACGACTGGCGCGACAACAAGTTCGATCGCGCCAGCCAGGGCAAGCGCCAGGTCGGCTCGTCGATCAAGCCGTTCATCTACGGCTCGGCGCTGGCCGCCGGCTACACCGTCGTCGACCGCGTCCTCGACGGTCCGGTCGCGGTGCCCACCGCCACCGGCGTGTGGATGCCGTCCAACTACGACAACCGCTACAACGGCTGGGTCACGCTGCGCACCGCGCTGGCCAAGAGCCTCAACACGATCTCGGTGCGGCTGATGCTCGACGTCGGCGTCGACCGGGTCATCGCGGTGATGCGCGGCTTCGGCATCCAGAGCGACATCCCGCGCCACATCTCGATCGCGCTGGGCACGCCCGACATCACGCTGCTCGAGATGGCCGGCGGCTACGCCGGCATCGCCGCCGGCGGCCGCCGGGTCACGCCCCACTTCTGGGACGTCGTCATGGACGGCCGCGGCGACCCGGTCCTCGATCACCGCCACGATCCGCCCGGGCCGCAGGTGTTCCCGCCGGCCGTCGACTACGCGCTGATCGATCTGATGCGCGGCGTGGTCGCGCGCGGCACCGCCAAGAAGGCCCTCGAGCTCGGCCGCCCGGCCGCCGGCAAGACCGGCACCAGCGCCAACTTCAAGGACGTCTGGTTCATCGGCTTCACCACCGACCTGCTGTGCGCGGTGTGGATCGGCCGCGACGACTCGACGCCGATCGGCGACAAGATCACCGGCGGCGGCGCCGCGGTGCCGATCTGGCTCGAGTTCATGAAGGCCGCGCACCCGCCGACCCCGGTGCGCGACTTCCCGGTGCCGGCCGGCATCACGTTCGCGCGGGCCGAGCCGTGGAGCGGCGGGCCGGTCGGCAGCTCGACCGAGGCGGCGTGGGTGCCGTTCGTCCGCGGCACGATGCCGGCGGCGTTCGGCGCCGGCGGTCCGGGCAAGCCGTTCGCGGCGCTGGTGCCGCCGCTGCCACCACCGTGATCGCGGCGACGCGCCGGGCGGGGTCGTCGTGATAGCGTTTCGCGCCATGGCACGCCGTACCCTCGCCCTCGCCGCCACCGCTGCCCTCGCCTCCGCCTGCGGCGGCGACGATCAAGGCAACGCCGACGCCGGGATCGACGCGATCTCGCCGACCTGCCTCGAGGCGATGCAGCACAGCGATCTCACCTGGATCCAGGACAAGATCTTCCAGCCCAGCTGCGCCGGGTTCCGCGACTGCCACCAGGGCGCCGCGGTCGACGCCGCGCACCTGTCGCTCGAGCGCGGCCAGAGCCACACCCAGCTGGTCGACGTCGCGACCGAGTTCATGCCCACCGCCTACGTCCGGGTCAAGCCGGGCGATCCCGCCGCCAGCTACCTGATGATCGCGATCGGCAGCTACCCCGGCCCGCTCAAGGACGGCGTAGGGACCATGCCGTACAACAGCCCCTTGCTGTGCAAGGAGAAGCGCGACGCGATCGAGCGGTGGATCACCGGGGGCGCCCTCCCTGAGCCGTGAGACGTCTCCCCCTGTCGCTGGACGATTCCTGCACAGGGTGTGATCCGGTTAAGTCATCTATCTAGCAGCGGAATCGACGGCGGCTCGCTTGACGCGTTCCGACGGCGGCCGGTACAACCATCATAGCGGACGCGCCGGGTCCGGAACTCCTCGAAGGACGACACCATGGATTGGCTAAGCGACGTTTTCCAGAAGGGCGGGCCTTTCTTCATCGTCAACACGTTCTTCCTGGCGATCGTCATCGCGCTCATCGTCGAGCGGGCGATGTACTTCCTGGGGCGTGGGCACCTGAACGCCAAGGCGTTCCTCGAGCAGATCAAGCGCCTGCTCGCGGCCAACAACGTCGACCGCGCCAAGAAGCTGTGCGAGGCCACCGCCGCGCCGGTCGCCCGCGTCGCCAAGGCCGGCCTCAACCGGCTGCACCGCGGCGAGGCCGCCGTGGCCCAGGCCATGGAAGAGACCATGACCGACGCGCTGCCCGAGGTGAAGACCCGCATCGGCGCGCTGTGGTCGATGGCCAACATCGTCACCCTGACCGGCCTCCTCGGCACCATCACCGGCCTCATCCGCACGTTCTCGGCCCTCAAGAACACCAACCCGTCCGAGAAGGACGAGAAGCTGTCTGAAGGTATCGCCGAGGCGATGTACAACACCGCGTACGGTCTGTCGATCGCGCTCCTGTGCATGATCGCGCACCTCTTGCTCTCGGCGGCGATGAAGCGCGTCGTGTCGGATCTCGAGGCGTTCTCGCTGCGGTTCGAGAACCTGCTGGCCGAGGGTGGCGCCGCGGGCGCCGCCGGCCGCACCGCCGGCGCGGCCCCGGGCCTCGACGGCGACACCGGCACCTCCCACCCGGACGAGCGCGCGTAGGCCGACGTGCTGAGCGCCCAGCGGGTCCGAGCCAAGCAGCGCGCCGCGGTGTCGCGGCGCGAGGCTCAGATCGAGGACGAAGAGCTCGAGTCGGGTGAGATCAACCTCATCCCGTACCTCGACATCGTCACCAACCTGATGCTCTTCATCCTGGCGTCGGTGGCGGCCAACGTCATCTTCGGCCAGATCAACACCACGCTCCCCGATCAAGGCGCGCCGCCGCCGTCGCAGGTCAACCAGCCCGACAAGCCGCCGGACGAGCAGCCGCTGGGGCTGGCGGTGGCGGTCACCCGCGACGAGATCCTGGTGTTCTCGTTCTCGGGGCTCGAGGGCACGCTGCAGGCGCCCAAGGCCCGCATCCCGCGCTGGGGCCGCCCCGGCGAGGAGTGCGACGCCAACTACCAGTGCGAGACCAACAAGTGCAGCAAGCAGCAGGTCTGCGAGCTGGACCCCAAGGCCGACGTCACGCCGGTCTTCAAGTACCGCGACCTCAACAAGGTGCTCGAGGAGATCGCGACCCGCCGCTGGGTCGGGCCGGGCAAGAAGCGCAAGCTCGAGACGTTCCAGGCCGTGCTGATGGCCGACCCGTCGATCCCCTACGGCACGCTGATCTCGGTGATCAGCACGATGCGCTGCAAGATGGGTGAGAAGGGCAAGGACGCGGGCGAGTGCTTGATGCCGACCGGCGACGAGGTGCTGAAGACCGCCAAGGACTTCGTCGACCCCGTCAACAAGCTCTACGCGCCTGACAAGGTCGACTACGACCCGAACCACCACGCGCTGTTCTCCGACGTGGTGTTCTCGACGGGGTTCCGCTGATGTTCACGCCCGCCGAAGCCAGGTCGATGGTCCGCAAGGCCGTCAAGCGCGTGCCCGAGGGCGAGGAGATCCGGCACCTCAACATCATGCCGATGATGGACATGATGACGATCTTGCTGGTCGCCTTCATCTCGCAGATCGCCGTCGCGTCCAACACCGCCGCCAGCAACTCGGTCGTGCTGCCCGCCACCTACGGCGAGCAGCCGATGCCCGAGGCCTCCGCGCTGCTGATCATCACCAAGACCGCGATCGTCGTCGAGGGCGAGGAGATCGTCGCCGTGCGCAACGGCGACGTCGACCCGTCGCAGAAGGAAGGCGGCGCCGACGGCCGCAAGATCCCGCGCCTGTCGACCTTCCTCGGCACGCTGCGCGGCCTGCACGACCAGGCCCTGCGCGACGCCGGCAAGCCGCTGCCGCTGGTGCCCGAGCTGATGATCGTCGCCGATCGCACCATCCCGTACGGCCTGCTGATCAACGTGATGTTCTCGGCCAAGCAGAAGGAAGCGGGCTTCAAGCGCTTCCGCCTGATCGTCCAGAAGAGCGCCACGGTCAGCGGCAAGTGACCTTGGAGGGGCTTTCCCCGTGACCTTGGAGGGGCTTTCGCAAAGCCCCTCGTGACCTTGGAGGGGCTTTCGCAAAGCCCCTCCCCCACAAGACGTGGGGCCCCCACCCGAAACGCGAGAGCGTGGCCTCGTGACCTTGGGTGGCCCCCCTCCCCCCGCAAGACGTGGGGCGCCGTCGGCGATTCGCGCCCTGCGCCGCGGGCTTGCTGCGCTATACTGGTGTCATGAAGGCACTCGTCGGCGAGCGGCGCGCGATCGCGGCCGCGGTTCTCTCGTTCTACGGGTTCATCTACCTGCTGCTCGGCTGGTCGGCGCCGCCCGAGTGGTCCGCGCTGCTGAGCGCGATCGCCGGGCTCTACGGCGTGGCCTTCCTCGGCGTCGTCGCCGGGTGGTTCTGGGGCCGCTGGTTCGCCCAGGGCCTCGGCTACTGGGGCCTGGTCAGCGGCGTCCTCGGCATGTGGCAGATGGGCCCCGAGCCGATCCTGGTCGTGCTGACCGCCAGCCACGCGCTGGTGTCGGCGTTCCTCGCCGGCGAGGCGATGGCCGCGGGCTTCGACGGCCGCGCCGACTGGCGGGCCCGCTACCACCTCGACGACACCGGCGTGCAGCGCCTCGGCAAGTCGGTCGTGCGCGCCGCGATGAGCCTGCCGATCCTGATCATGTGGGCGCTGGCGCCCAGCCAGCCCGGCTCGCTGATGGCGAGCGCCAACGTGCTCGCGCTCCTGCCCGCGCTGCTCGGCGTCCTCGGCGTCGTCGCGCTGCTGCAGCTCCGCACCTGGGGCCTGTTCGCGCTGGCGGCGGCGGGCGTGGCGATGGTCGCGGTGGCGGGCGTCAGCCTGGTCGCGGTGGCGGCGGCGGCGCTCCTGGCGGCGGCGGTCGCGCCGTTCGCCAAGCCGATCGCGCAGAAGCTCCTGGTCGCCGGGGTTTGACCGGCTCGTGCGGCAGCGGTAGGTTTCGGGACATGACATCTCGTCGGGGAGTTCTCGCTGTGCGCGCGCTCGGGATCGGGATCGCGGTGGCGCTGGCCGCTTGCTCGGGTCCCTACGCCGGCAAGGCCGAGAAGCTGCGCAAGATGCCCAAGAGCGCCGAGCCCGAGCCGCCGCCGGTCGTCGCCGAGGAGATCAAGTTCGCCGAGGAGTGTCCGGTGAAGTTCCAGGAGGAACCCAAGGACGCGCTGAAGCAGCACAACCGCAACGCCACCGCCAGCAAGCGGCTGGTCGAGCAGGCCGACACGCTGCTCGACGACGCGCGCGTCGCCAAGGACGACAAGGCCCGGGTCGCGCAGACCACCGAGGCGATCAACAAGCTGCGCAAGGCGCTGCTCGACGCGCCGTACCACGCCGAGGCCACGTACAAGCTGGCCCACGCCTACGCCCTCACCCGTCGCAAGGGCTGCGCGATCGCGCTGCTGAAGCGGCTGGCCGATCTGCAGAAGTACGGCGACTTCGCCGCCGACGCCAAGCGCAAGATCGACGAGGCCGAGACCGACTCGGTGTTCCAGCCGTTCCGCAAGCAAGCCAACGAAGCCATCAATCGCTAGAGCGAGGCCGACGATGCACGCGATCCGTCTCACTGCCCTCGGCCTCGCGCTGACCCTCGCCGCCGCGTGCGGCGGTGGCCAGAAGGTGACGCCGCCGCCCGACCCGTACCGCCCCGAGCCGATCGAGGAGGTCAAGGCCGCCGCGCCGACGCGCGTCGACTGTGATCCACCCGATCCGTCGCAGGCCAAGGACGCGATGACCTACGCCGAGCGCGCGCCGTCGATCGGCGAGGCGCAGCAGCTCGCCGACGAGGGCTTCGCCGAGCTGGCCGCGGCCGAGGGCGACGCGCTCGATCCCCAGACCCGCGAGGAGAAGATCACCCGCGCGGTCGAGGACTTCCTGTCGGCGCTCGGCGCCGATCCCTACAACGTCCACGCGACCTACAACCTGGCCGCGGCCTACGCCCGCATCGGCCGTCCGCAGTGCGCGCTGAACCTGCTGGTCCGGCTGATCGCGATGAAGGACCACCAGAGCCGCAAGGCCGACGTGGCCAAGAAGTTCGACCGGCTGCTCGGCCGCAACGGCCAGACCATCGATCCCGACTTCCGCAAGATGCGCGACGACGCGGCGTTCCGCTGCGTGATCGCCAACATCTCGGCCGCGACCCCCACCCTGTGCTTCGGCCCGGGTGCGGCGGGTTCCTAGGAGGGGCTTTCGCAAAGCCCAGGTGGCGGCAGGTGGTGCACCGGGTCGCGTGAACCTTCGGGGTTCGCCGGGGACGCCGAACCGGGCCCCCACCCAAAACGCGAGAGCGTTTGCGGTCGCAGCGCGGCGGCTGAGACGCACCGGGTCAGCCGAGGCCAGGTGCTTGCCGCTTGTGCGACGGGCGGCGGTACCGTACAACCACCGCCGTGAAGCGCGCCGCCGTCTTGTCGTTCGCCACCGTCGTCGCTGGCCTCGCCGGCGCCGCCCAGGCCCAGCCCAAGCCCGTCACGCCCAAGCCGGTGCGCGCCTGTGGCGTCACCGCGATCCCGCTGACCGTGGGCAACGAGTGGACCTACGAGGCCGCGGGCCTGCCGCCGGATCGCCAGCTGTCCGAGGCGCAGATGAAGGCCCAGCCGGTGGTCCCCAAGCGGATCACCGTCACGGTCAAGAGCATCGACACCAAGGACGGCATCACGACGGTCGGCCTGTCCGAGGACATCGACGGCCGCGTCCACGCCTCGACGATCACCTGCTCGGCGACGTCGTTCCAGGTCTCGCCCAACGCGTTCTGGTTCAACGGCGAGCCGGGCGACGTCTTCGGCATCGAGCTCACCGACGTCGAGCGCAAGGGCAAGACGCTGGACCTCGTCGCCGGCAAGCTGACGACGCTGGCCGACTGGCACGACGACCTGAACGCCAAGTGGAAGCACCTGGTCGTGGGCAAGGTCATCCCGACGATGCGCAGCGGCACGCTCTCGTTGACGCGCCACATCGTCACCCAGCCCAGCGAGTCGGTGACCACCAAGGCCGGCACCTGGAAGGCCGCCAAGCTCGGCATCGAGACCACGATCAAGGTCACGATCGAGCCGGCGCCGCCCAACCCGCTGCGCGACATCCCGCTGCTGGTGAACTTCATCTACCTCGTCGACGGCGTCGGCGTGGTGCAGACGGCGAACTACACGGCGCAGTTCCTGCTGGTCAACTCCAAGGTCCAGTGAGCGCCGGGCGTCGCGACGCCCCGCCGCCACGCCACCCGCGGGCTCGCCCTCGGGGTTCCGCATCGTGACCCGCCGCATTCCCCCGCCCGCCGCGCCGCCGTGACCCGGCCGCGCCTGCGCTTGCTGCCGGCCCACGCCGCGCGGGTCAGCCGCGCGGTGGCGCTGGGCCACCCGTGGATCTACGACCGCGCCGTCGGCGCGACGCCGCTGCCGCCGGGCACCGTCGTCGAGATCCACGGCGACGCGCCGCTCGGGTGCGGCTTCGTCGATCCCGGCTCGCCGATCCGCGTGCGCATGCTGGCCCGCGATCCGGCCACGCGCGTCGACGACGGCTTCTGCCGGGCGCGGGCCGCCGCGGCCGCCGCCCGGCGGCGCGGCCACCCGGCGCTGGCCGACACCGACGCGGTGCGCGCGATCCACGGCGAGAACGACGCGCTGCCCGGGCTGACGATCGACGTCTACGCCGGCACCGCGGTGGTGGTGTTCGACGGCGGCGCGGCGGCGGCGCTGTGGCGGCCGCGCCTGGCGGCGATCCTCGCCGGGCTCGGCGACGGCGGCCTGGCGATCCGCGCCACCTGGGTGCGCGGCGTGCGCGGCGCGCGCGGCCACGACGAGGGCGACGGCGGCGACGGCGGCCCGACCGTGCCGATCGTCGAGCACGGCGCGCGCTTCACCGTCGACGTCCGCGCCGGCCAGAAGACCGGCTTCTTCCTCGACCAGCGCGGCAACCGCGCCCGCATCGCCGCGCTGGCCCACGGCGCCCGGGTGCTCAACCTGTTCGCGTACACCGGCGGCTTCTCGATCGCCGCCGGGCGCGCCGGCGCGGCCGCGGTGACCAGCGTCGACATCGCGCCGGCCGCGATCGCCGCCGCCGACCGCCACTGGCGCGACAACGGCCTGCCCGCCGAGCGCCACCGCGCCGTGGCCGCCGACTGCTTCGACTTCCTCACCACCGCCGCCGGCCGCGGCGAGCGCTGGGACGTCGTGGTGGTCGATCCGCCCAGCTTCGCCGCCAGCGAGGCCGCGCGGCCGGCCGGGCTGGCGGCCTACCAGCGCCTCAACCTGGCCGCGCTCGCGGTCACCAGCCCCGGCGGGCTGCTGGTGGCGGCGTCGTGCTCGAGCCACGTCACCGAGCCCGATCTGCGCGGCGTGCTGGCCGAGGTCGGCGCCGCCGCCGGGCGTGGGCTGGTCGTCGTCGAGGCCCGCGGCCACGATCCCGATCATCCGACTCTGCCCGGATTCCCCGAAGGCCAGTACCTCAAGCTGCTGATCGCGGCCACCGGACGAGAGATCCCCCGGCGCAGCGAACGTGGGCGTGGGCACACCCAGCCGGCACCGAATCGCCGTCGACGGTAGTTCGAGGTTGACCACCTCGCCCCACCTTCGATACGAACGCCCCCTATGCGTCTCCATCGACTCGTCCGGGGCTCGCTCCTGGCGATGGTCCTGATCGGTTCTGGCATCGCCTTGTCTTGCTCGGGAGGTGGCACCAGCGCGCTGCCCGAGTGCGAGGACGGCCGCGACAACGACGGCGACCTGCTGATCGACGAGCTCGATCCGTCGTGCATCGCCGGCAACGACCGCGAGGCCGAGGACCCGATCAAGCTGTGCGTCGATGGCATCGACAACGACGGCGACGGGCTGATCGACAGCGCCGACCCGGGCTGCACCGGCGCCACCGACAACGACGAGTACAACGCCGGCCCGCCGGCGTGCTCGGACATGCGCGACAACGACGGCGACGGCAAGACCGACTACCCGTTCGACCCCGGCTGCCTCAACGGCAACCAGGACAGCGAGACCGACGACTGCCCGAGCGGCACCGCCTGCCCGCAGTGCGGCGACGGCCGTGACAACGACGGCGACGGCCGCATCGACTACCCCAACGACAGCGGCTGCCAGAACGCGGCGGACGACGACGAGTTCGTCCTCGACACCTCCGCGTGCGGCGTCGGCACGTCGATCAGCTTCCTGCCCGGCGGCATGCCGGCCACCGTCGGCACCCCGGCGATGGTCATGGGCACCGCCGGCACCGGCCTGTCGAACCTGCTGTCGCCGACCTGCCAGGGTCGCGGCCAGGAGACGGTCTACGTGGTCCAGGTCGACGAGCCGGTCACGATGGAGGCCTCGACCGACAGCGGCACCACCAACTACAACACCGTGCTCTACGTCCGCTCGGCGTGCCGCGACGACGCCACCGAGCTGGCCTGCAACGACGACATCAGCGCCACCAACAACAAGTCCAAGCTGACGGTCGACCTGACCCCGGGCGTGTACTTCCTGGTGGTCGACGCCCGCGACCTGGCCTCGCAGGGCAACTTCGCGCTCAACGTGAAGTTCTACCGCGGCGCCGGCGAGGACTGCACCGGCGTCATGGACTGCGCGCCCGGCTACGTCTGCCGCGCCGTCCCGCCCGCCACCCAGACCACCTGCGAGCACCCGGTCTGCAGCGACGGCCGCGACGACGACAGCGACGGCCACATCGACTTCCCCAACGACCCGGGCTGCACCGGCATCGACGACAGCGACGAGACCGACGACTGCCCGAGCGGCCCGAACTGCCCGCAGTGCGGCGACGGCGTCGACAACGACCTCGACGGTGACACCGACTACCCGGCCGACATCGGCTGCCGCTCGGCCAACGGCGACGTCGAGCTCGACTGCTCGAGCGAGACCGATCCGCTGATCGTCATCAACACGCCCACCTACACCGGCACGACGGCCGGCGCGACCAACAACCAGACCCCGACCTGCGGCGCGACCACCCACACCGCGCCCGACCGCGTCCACTACCTCGACCTGCGCGTGCCGGTGCAGACGCTGACCGTCACGACCACCAACACGTGGGACTCGGCCATCTCGTTGGTCGACGGCACCTGCACCACGTCGCTGCAGTGCTCGGATCCCAACTCGTTCAC
The DNA here is from genome assembly GCA_016794525.1 of Myxococcales bacterium. Classification (GTDB taxonomy): domain Bacteria; phylum Myxococcota_A; class Polyangia; order Haliangiales; family Haliangiaceae; genus UBA2376. The sequence goes on along the minus strand of JAEUJY010000002.1, from coordinate 5,670 downwards.
CCGCACCGCGGTGCCGCCCGGTACGTACGGCATCGTGATCGACGGCTGGTCGAGCGGCAGCGGCGCGTACACGCTGAACGTCCGCGGCGACCTCACCGCCGGCGGCGCCTGCAACGACCCGCTGGTCGCGGCCGGCGTGCTGGTGTGCCCGGCGGGCTACTCGTGCCAGGGCCCGGCCGGCACCGAGACCTGCCAGCCGGCGGCCTGCAACGACACCATCGACGCCGACGGCGACACCTTCCCCGGCTACCCGACCGATCCGGGCTGCAGCAACACCTCGGACAACGACGAGACCGACGACTGCCCGAGCGGCCCCGGCTGCCCGGCGTGCTCGAACGACCTCGACGACGACGGCGACACGCGCATCGACTACCCGATGGACCCGGGCTGCCAGTCGGCCGGCGGCACGCTCGAGATCGACTGCTCGACCGAGGTCGACCCGCTGATCCTGGTGACCGCGCCGGTCTACACCGGCACCACCGCCGGCGCCGGCAACAACCTGCGCGGCACGTGTAGCTCGAGCACCGCGGCCGCGCCCGATCGCGTCCACTACCTCACCCTCGCGGTGCCGGTGACCAGCCTGACGGTGACCACCACCGCGAGCTTCGACGCGGTGACCTCGTTCACCGACGCCACCTGCACCACCACCGCCAACTGCCAGGACTTCTCGCCGATCACGATGACCAACCTCGCCCCCGGCGGCTACGGCATCGCGATCGACGGCTGGTCGACCGGCAGCGGCAACTACACCCTCGACATCCGCGGCCAGCTGTCGCCCAACGGCGCGTGCAACGATCCGCTGGTCGCCGCGGGCGTGCTGTCGTGCCCGGTCGGCTTCGCGTGCGGCGGCACCGCCGGCGCCGAGACCTGCCAGCCGGCGGCGTGCAACAACACCACGGACGAGGACGGGGACGGCTTCCCCGGCTACCCGAACGATCCCGGCTGCACCAGCCCGTCGGACGGCGACGAGGTCGACGACTGCCCGAGCGGCCCCGGCTGCCCGGTGTGCTCGAACGATCTCGACGACGACACCGACGGCCAGATCGACTACCCGATCGACCTCGGCTGCGTGTCGGCCGCCGGCACCACCGAGGTGGCGTGCCCCGCCGAGACCGATCCGGTCATCCCGATCACCGCGCCGGCCACCACCGGCACCACCGTCGGCGCCTCCAACAGCCTGACCCCGACCTGCGGCTCGTCGAGCCACACCGCGCCGGACCGCGTGCACCAGCTCAACCTCGCGGTGCCGGTGGCCAACCTGCGCGTCAACCTCACGGCGACCTGGGACGCGGCGACCTCGCTGCGCGACGCGTCGTGCGGCACCACGCTGGTGTGCTCGGATCCCAACTCCTTCACCCGCGCCAACGTCGCGCCGGGTGGATACACGATCATCGTCGACGGCTGGGGCAGCGGCAGCGGCGCGTACACGCTCAACGTCGCCGGCGACCTGCTGGCCGGCGGCGCGTGCAACGACCCGCTGGTCGCGGCCGGCGTGCTGGCCTGCCCGAGCGGCTACTCGTGCCAGGGCGCGGCGGGCAGCGAGACCTGCCAGCCGGCCGCGTGCAACGACGCGGTCGACGCCGACGGCGACGGCTTCCCGTCCTACCCGTCGGATCCCGGCTGCGCGTCGCCGTCGGACAACGACGAGACCGACGCCTGCCCGAGCGGGCCCGGCTGCCCGCAGTGCGCCGACGACCTCGACAACGACAGCGACGGCCAGATCGACTGGCCGATGGACGTCGGCTGCGGCGCGGCCTCGGGCAACACCGAGCTGGGCTGCCCGGCCGAGACCGATCCGCTGATCGTCATCACCCAGCCGGCCACCTCGGGCACCACCGTCGGCGCCTCGAACAGCCTGACGCCGACCTGCGGCTCGTCGAGCCACACCGCGCCGGAGCGGGTCCACATCCTCAACCTGCCGGTGGCCGTCGCGACCCTGAGCGTCAGCCTGACCGCCAGCTTCGACGCCGCGACCTCGCTGACCGACATCACCTGCGGCACCACGCTGCAGTGCTCGGACCCGAACTCGTTCACCCGCACCAACGTCGCCGCCGGCGCCTACGCCATCTCGGTCGACGGCTGGTCGAGCGGCAGCGGCACGTACACGCTGAACGTCGTCGGTGACCTGGCCGCCAACGGCCGGTGCGAGCCGACGATGGTGGCCTCGGGCCTGCTGCGCTGCCCGTCGGGCACCGCCTGTGGCGGCACGGCCGGCGCCGAGACCTGCCAGCCGGCGGCCTGCAACGACACCGTCGACGCCGACGGCGACGGCTTCCCCGGCTACCCGACCGACCCCGGCTGCAGCAGCCCGTCGGACGGCGACGAGACCGACGCCTGCCCGACCGGCCCCGGCTGCCCGCAGTGCTCGAACGACCTCGACGACGACGCCGACGGCCAGATCGACTACCTGGTCGACACCAACTGCACCGCGGCCGGTGACAACACCGAGCTCGGGTGCGGCCCGGAGGTCGACGACGTCACCTTCGTCGCCGGCCCGGTCACGCTGGGCACCACGGTCGGCTCGGCCAACAACTTCACGCCGACCTGCCAGACCAGCTCGCTGGGCGATCGCGTCCACCTGCTGCGCCTGGCCGTGCCGGTGGCGACGTTGCACATGGACACCGAGGGGTCGTCGATCTCCGACACGATCCTGGTGTTCATGAACAACACCTGCGGCACGTCGATCGCGTGCGACGACGACGGCGGCGTCACGTCGCTGCTGTCGCAGATCAACCAGACCAACGTGGCGGCCGGCACCTACGGCATCGTCGTCGACACCTACGGCGGCTCGACGGTGAACGCGTACCACCTGAACGTCAGCGGCACGATCGCCGCCGGCGGGTCGTGCAACGATCCGCTGGTCGCGGCGGGCGTGCTGTCGTGCGCCGCCGGCACGACGTGCTCGGCGACCACGATGCTCTGTCAGTGAGACGGTGGGGGCTTTCGCAAAGCCCCAGGTGGCGGCAGGTGGCACTCCAGGCGTCGTGCGCCACCACGGTGTGGCGGGGACGCCCCCACCCGAAACGCGAGAGCCCACATCGCGGATCGGTATCTTGATCAACCCTCTGATTCTGAGCGTGCGGGGCGGCGCAGCGCTGGCGCTGGTGACGCTGGCCGGCTGCGCCATCGGCGAGCGGCCGCTGGTCGCGCCCGGGCCCGACCAGGCCACGGTGCTGCTGATCAGCGGCGGGCTCGGCCACCCGATCGAGGCCATCGCGCGCCACCCGTGGTTCGCGGTGCGCCCCGCGGGCGCCGCGCGCTGGCAGGTGTGGGAGGTGCGCGGCGGCGGCGAGACCGACGATCCGTTCGACAACCCGCCGTACGTCGAGCCGATCCTCCACGGCGTGTGGCGGGGCGCCGCCGCCGAGCGGGCGATCGCGTGCCTGGCGCGCGAGGCGCCGCCGTGGCTGGCCGCGCTCGACTACCGCGGCTGGCCCGGCCCCAACAGCAACACCTTCGGCGACGTCATGCTGCGCCGCTGCGACCTCCACGCCAGCCTGCCCGCCACCGCCATCGGCAAGGACTGGCGCGGCTGGATCGGCGCGTCGTGGACCAGCGAGGGCACCGGCGTCCAGGTCGAGGCCGCCGGCTTCGGGCTGCGCGTCGGGCTGTTCGAGGGCGTCGAGGTCCACGTGCTCGGCCTGGCGTTCGGCGTCGACCTGTGGCCGCCCGCGCTGATCGTCCCGCTGGGCGGCGGCCGCCTGGGGTTCGCCGATCGATGAGCGCGCCGCGCGCCGCCCGCCGGCTCGTCGTCGCGACCGCGCTCGCCGCGATCGCGACCCGCGCCGCGCCCGCGCCGGCCGAGCCGCGGATCCCGCCCGGCGCCGCGTGGCTGCACTACCAGGCCAGCTACGTGCTGCGCGTCGACCGCGCGCAGCCGGCGCGGGCCGGCGTCGGCGTCGCGATGGCAGGCGTCGAGCTCGACGCGCTGCTCGGGCGCCGGGTCGCGTACCTGGTCGGGATCGACCTGCACGCCGGGGCGACCGTGCCGGCCGGCTTCGCCTACCAGGTCGACCTGCGCCCGATCGGCGTCGCGGTGCGCCTGGGCGCCACCGGCGCGCTCGGCCTGTCGCTCGGCGTCGGCGCGGCGGGCGCGGTCGGCACGATCGACGACGGCGTCGAGGTCCCGGCGCTGGCGCTGCTCGAGCTGCCGCTGGGTGCGCGGCTGCGGCTGGTCGGTCGCGCGCGGGCGGTCTGGCTGGCCGCGGCGCCGCGGCGCGCCGGTGGGGCGCCGAGCGCGGCCTGGACCGACGAGCTCGACGCCTGGCTCGGCGTGCGGCTCGGCCGCCGCTACCACGATCACGGGTTCCCGTCGGGCAACGGCACGCTGCTCGGCGTCGCGTATCGCGAACGCGAGGGCGCGCGGATGGTCGGCGTCGTGCTGGCCTACGGCGTCGACCTCGCCACTCGGTGAGGTGCCGGGTAGGTCGGCCGCCGCCGTCGAGCGCGTCGGATATCCTCCGGGCCTCGCCATGCGGACCTGCCTGATCTGTCGCGCGCGCTCGGCGACCAACCTGTGCGAGGCGTGCGCGGACGAGCTCGACACCCCGCCCGCGTTCGTCCCCGAGCAGATCCTATCGGGCGCGCTGCGCCCCCTCGACGCCGCCCTGCTCGACCGCTGGGGCCGGCTGCACCGCCTCGAGGCCCAGACCGCGATCGGCCGCGTGCCGGTCGCGCGCGGCGTGTCGATCATGCACGGCGTCGTGTCGCGGCAGCACGCCACGATCACGCGCAGCGCCGACGGCGCCTGGGCGATCACCGATCGCGGCTCGTCCAACGGCACGCGCAAGCACGACCACCCCGTCGGCCCCAGCGAGCCGCTCGCCGCCGGCGACCGCCTGACCTTCGGCGCCATCGGCCTGTACTTCGTGATCGACGACGGCCGGCTGGTCGACGCCACGCCCGACGAGATCGCGTCGGTGACCGTGCGCCCCGAGAGCGGCCGCCCGGCGCTCGGGCTCGTCGAGCAAGGCGACCCTGACGACGACACCTTCTCGGGCATGCCGACCGTCGAGCTGACCTTCCTCGAGGCGCCGTCGGGCGGCGGCGGCTACCTCGACGTCCGCAACCGGCGCGTCCAGCTCACCGACACCCAGTTCGAGCTGCTGGTCATGATGGCGCGCCGGATGTGCGACGAGGCCGCGATCGCCAGCATCGTCCGTGGCTTCGTGCCGACCGGCCAGCTGATCGCCGACCTGCCGTGGGACACCCACGCGCCGTCCGAGAACCACCTCAAGCAGCTGGTGCGGCGCGTGCGCAAGGCCCTCGAGCTGGCCGGCATCGGCAACCTGATCGAGAGCCGCCGCGGCTTCGGCTACCGCCTGCGCGTCATCCCCGCCTCCACGCCCTGACGTCGCGCGGGCGCGTCACGCACGGCCGGGGGTACGGACCGCGTCCCACGTGGGAGCAACGGGCGACGTCCCACGTCGGAGCACCCGGCGACGTCCCACGTGGGAGCACCGGGCGACGTCCCACGTGGAGCGCCGGGCGATGTCCCACGTGGAGCGCGGGGCGACCACGTGGAGCGCCGGGCGACGTCCCACGTGGGAGCGCCGGGCGACGTCCCACGTGGAGCGCGGGGCGACCACGGGGAGCGCCGGGCGACGTCCCACGTGGGAGCAACGGGCGACGTCCCACGTCGGAGCACCGGGCGACGTCCCACGGGGGGGC
>JAEUJY010000174.1 GCA_016794525.1 Myxococcales bacterium | reverse complement strand
CCCCGCCGGTCGCCGCGCCCGCCGCGGCCCGGCCGTCGGCCAGCGTCGCCGCGCTGCTGGCGGCCGTCGCCCACGCCGCCGCGCGCCAGGCGTCCGATCTGCTGCTGTCGAGCGGGCTGGCGCCGCGGGTCCGCATCGACGGCGATCTGGTCGAGCTCGACGACGCGGCGCCCGGCGCCGACGACCTGCGCGCGCTGGTGGCCCACCTCGGCGGCGAGGCCGCCGCCGTCGCGCTCGACCGCGACGGCGCGGTCGACTTCGGCGCCACCGTCGGCGCGGCGCGCGTCCGCGGCCACGGCTTCGCCCACGAGCGCGGCGTCGGCGTCGCGATCCGCGTGCTGCGCACCGACGTGCCCAGCCTGACCAGCCTCGGGCTGCCCGACGATCTCTCCGCGCTCGTCACCCAGCGCAGCGGGCTGGTGCTGGTGGCGGGGCCGACCGGCTCGGGCAAGTCGACCACGCTGGTGGCGCTGGTCGGCTACCTCAACCACAACCGCGCCCGCCACGTCATCACGCTCGAAGATCCGATCGAGTTCCTGCACGAGCCCGATCGCTGCCTCATCCACCAGCGCGAGATCGGCCGCCACGCGCCGAGCTTCGCCAGCGGCCTGCGCGCCGCGCTGCGCGAGGCGCCCGACGTGATCGTCGTCGGCGAGCTGCGCGACGCCGAGACCATCGCGATCGCGCTCACCGCCGCCGAGACCGGCCACCTCGTGCTCGGCACGGTCCACGCCCCCGGCGCCGGCGGCGCGATCGATCGCCTGATCGACGCGTACCCCGCGCACCAGCAAGATCAGGCGCGCACCCAGGTGGCCGCGGCGCTGCGCTGCGTGCTCACCCAGTACCTGCTGCCCACTCGCCACGGCGGTCGCGCGGTGGCGCTCGAGCGGGTCCCGATCACGCCGGCGATCGCGGCGCTGATCCGCAAGGACGAGCTGCAGATGCTGCAGACCCACCTGCAGACCGGCCGCGACGCCGGCATGGTGCCGCTCGAGCGCAACCTCGCGCGGCTGGTCCGCGCCGGCCTGGTCGACGGCGCGGTCGCGCGGGCCGCCGCCATCGATCTCGACTACTTCGAGCGCGCGGTCCGCGGCTGAGGCGTCACCCAGGGGGCGCGGCGACGAGCCCTCATGAACCCAGGAGCGGGTTGGCGACCGCCAGGCAGCGTCGCAGCCACGGTCCCGCGACCGTCGCACCCGTGACCGGATCCGGCAGCAGCGTGACGTGGCCGAGCGCGCGCTGCTTGGCCCGCAGCGCCCGCGTCGCGTGGCCCATCACCACGATCGCGCCGTCGTAGCCCGTGGTGCGCAAGGTCGCGATCGTCGCCAAAGCCGACACCCTGTCGAAGGGATCCGACAGCAGCACGACGTCGGGATCGCGGGCCACGGCGTCGAGGAGCCCGGCGTAGGTCGCGACCCGGTGCGGCTCCAGCGCCAGCGCGCGCAGCCCGCCGCTCACCACCTGCCGCATCGCCATCGGCGCCAGCGCCTGCACCACCCGTAGCCGCCCCACGCGCCACGCGCCGCGCGCGCTGCCCGCGCTGCCCCAGGTCGGCTCCGAGGCCAGCTCGATCGAGAGGGCGCGGCGGCGGATCGGCTGGCGAGTCATGGCTGGACAACCTGCACCTCTCGGGCCACATTCCCCGGCGACCGAAGGCAGCGATTCACGCGCTGCGCATGCGTAACCGCGGTCACGTCTGTGCCAAAACGGCATGCCGGGTCAGGTCGGGTCGCCACGTCGGCGTCGCTCGCGCCATGCGGGCAGGATGCACGCGTCGCTCCCGGACGTTAGGTTCCTCCCGTGAGCGATCGTCTCACCGCGCGCCCCAACCTCGCGCTGGGCTCCCTCGGCCCCGTGCTGGGACAGCTGCGCGCGCGCGCGTCGATGCACGTGACGGAGGTGATCGCCGCGCTGCTCGCGGTGTGCCGCGCCGAGGAGGCGTTCATCTCGCGCGAGAAGGCGCTGGCCGCGCACTTCTACCCGGCCGCCGATCTCGACGCGCGGCTGTACCGCCTGCTCGCCGAGCGCACCCGCGAGCGCTGGCCGGCGCCGGTGCTGGGCGCGCTCGCCGACGAGCTGGCCGCGAGCGCGCCGCCGCTGCCCGGCGCGCTGGTCGCGTTCTTCGCCGCGCGCTGGCTCGAGCGGCAGTTCCGCGCGCTGATCGTCCCGTACTTCCGCGGCGTCGATCGCGAGGTCGCGCCCGGCGAGCCGTGGCCGATCGTCGACTCGCCGGCGGCGCACTACCCGCGCCCGACCGGCAACCCGGCGTCGCGCGGGCGCGCCGCCGATCGCGGCGAGTGGCTGACGCTGGCCCCGGCGTCGACGGCGGGGCTGCGCGTGCGGCTGCGCTGGCTGGGGCCGCACCTGCCGGTGGTGCGCGCCGGCACCCGCATCGCGATCGCGTCGCTGTCGCGCGATCCGCTGGCCGACTTCACGTTCGATCGGCTCGCGCCCGACGGCGCGCCGCGGTTCTACGGCGTGCGGCCGGTGGCCGACGACTTCGGCGCGCGCGTGCAGGCGGCGCTCGCCCACGCCCGCGCCGCGCGCGCGACGATCACCGTGCTGCCCGAGCTGGCGCTCACCGACGCCGAGCACGCCGCGCTGCTGGCCGACCCCGCGATCGCCGAGCTGCCGCTGGTCGTGCTGGGCAGCCGCCACGTCGCGCGCCCGCGCGACAGCGACGCGCCCGGCCGCAACCTGGCGACGCTGGTGGCGCACGGCCGCGTGGTCGCCGAGCACGCGAAGATGTCCGATTACTTCCTGCGCGACGGCGGCGTCCACCGGTACGAGCACATCGCGCCGGGTGACACCGTCGAGGTGCTGCTGTCGGAGCGGCTGTCGCTGGCGATGGTGGTGTGCAAGGACCTGCTGCGGGCCGACTGGCAGAACCTGATCGCCCAGCTGGCGCCGCGGCTGCTGCTGGTGCCGGCCATGAGCGTCGAATACGCGGACTTCCTCTCTTTCGCGGAGCGACTCGCCCGCGATCCGCAGGCTCACACCGTGGTGGCGAACGCTGGGCCAGTGCAGGCGATCGTCGGCCGACCGACGCGGGAAGACCCCGTGATCGTTGCGGATCGACAGGTCGGCCGCTGCGTCATCTACGAGGTCGGCAGCAGCTTCGCGACCGATCACCCCTTGAGTAGCAACTACTCGTGAATTACTTTGTTGACGACAGCGTAAACTAACGGCCACACTGGACTTCGCCAGCGCGGCGCCCCTCGACGGGGCCCCGCCCTGGGCGAACCCTCCAGACTCATCCTGTGCAACCGGTCGCTGCCTCGCTTACCCCTGGGAGGTCGTCATGCTGCGCGACGAAGTGCTCGAGCTCCTGTCCTCCAGCGACCCTACCGATCTCGCGGAGGCGGCCCGGGCGATCGGCCGCGACCTGGCCCACCACCGCACCGCCGAGGTCGACGAGGTGCGCCGGCACCTCGAGCAGTCGAGCGGCGACGCGTTCGCCCAGGGCTTCGCGCTGGCCGTCGAGCACATCGCCTCGAGCTTCGCGGTCGCCGGCGCCGAGGCCGACGAGCTGGCGCCGCTGACCCGCGCCATCGCGCTGCGCGCCGGCTGGCGCAAGGTGCTCACCGCGCTGGCCGGCGGCGCGGCGCGCCCCAGCGAGCTGGCGCTGGCGACGGCGCTGTCGCGCAGCCGCATCAGCCACGTGCTGGCCGGCCTCGAGCGCGCCGCGCTGATCGAGCGGCCGCGGGTCGAGCCCCCCGGCGACGGCCGCGAGCGCCCGTGCCGCCTGACGCCGCTGGGCTACCGCGCGCTGTCGGAAGGCGCGCGCGCGCCGGTGGTGGCCGGCGCCGACCTCGACGCCGGCGTCGTGGCGACCACCTACCTGCTGGCCAAGCTCCTCGGCCGCGGCCGCGCGTCGAAGGCCGCGCTCGAGGACGCGCTCGCCGAGCACCTCGACCGCGCTGCGATCCCGCGGGTCATCGACACCGCGCTGCGCGCCGCCAGGAACGCCGGGCTGGCGGTGGTCGGCCCCGACCAGGCGGTGACGATGGCCGAGCTGCACCTGCAGGACGTCGTCGCGGACGCGCTCGCCGACGCGCTCGCCGACGACCGCCCGGCGATCCCGGTCATCGACCTGGCGCGGGCCCGGGCGCCGCAGGGCGGCCTGGTCGTCGTGCGATCGGAGCTGATGCGATCGCGCTGGGACATCGCGATCGCGCGCCGCGGCCTCGACGACCTGCGCCTGATCGCGTCGGCCGACTGGCTGACCGGCGAGGTCGACCAGATCGCGCCGCGCGACCGGCCGTTCGCGATGGTCTACGACAGCCCGTCGTTGGCCCGCTCCGAGCGCGGCAGCGAGCACGCCCGCGCGCTCCTGCACCGCGCCGACAGCGTCCACTGCTACGCCGTGGCGGGCACGGTGCTCCCCGACGGCATCGCCGCGATCGAGGTCGCGTGAGGCGGCTGCGCACGGTCGGCCTCGAGGAGGCCCGCGACGTCGTCGTCGTGACGCCGCGGCGCGGGCTGCCCGAGCTGATGCACCGCGCGCTGGCCGACACCGGCGCGCTCCTGCACGGCCACTTCGGCCTGCACGGCGGCAAGCACACCGAGTACTTCATCCGCTTCCGCGCGCTGTCGCGCTCGCCGCAGCTGCTGGGGCTGGTCGCCGATCACCTGGTCAGCCGGATCGAGCCCGACGTCACCACCGTGATCGTGCCGGAGTCGGCCGGGTTCTTCCTCGGCGACGCGCTGGCGCAGCGGCTGGGCGCCGGCATCGCGGTGGCGCGCACCGACCTGCAGCGGCGCCCGGCGCGATCCCTGTACAACGGCAACGTCCGCGCCGGCGACCGCGTGCTGGTGGTCAACGACGTCGTCACCACCGGCGCGTCGCTCGAGCCGCTCCTCGACCTGGCCGCCGATCACGGCGCCACCGTCACCGGCGTGCTGGTGTTCGGCGCGCTCGACGGCCCCGGCTTCCGCGCGATCCTCAACCGCCGCGGCGTGCCCGGCGATCACCTGCTCGAGGCCGGGCCGGCGTGGACGCTGCACCCGCCGGACCTGTGCCCGGCGTGCGGCCGGGGCGAGCTGCCGCTCTTGCCCGCCGCCGAGCTGAATTGAAGCGCCTTTCCAGGCGATCTCGCGCGATCGGCGGTGTGATCTACCTGACCGCCGCGGGGTGAGGCGCGGTTCGGGCTTGCTCTGGGTCGCGGACTCGGAGAAATACTCAGCCTCATGTTCGCTCGCTCCGAGATGCTGTGGTCCATCCTCGCCGTCGCGTGCCTGGCGTGCGGCGGCAACGCCGGTGGCCAGGACGGCACCGACGCCGCGCGCGTCGACACGCCGCCGCCCCCCGACTGCGTCAACGACGGCTGCACCCCGGACCTGGTGTGCAACCCGGCCAACGGCCTGTGCGAGCCGATCCCCTGCAACACCCACAGCGACTGCGCCGAGGGCAACTACTGCGGGCCCAGCGGCGTGTGCGTGCCCAGCAACACCGGCGGGCCGTGCGACACCGACGAGAGCTGCACCAACGGCGAGAGCTGCATCGGCGGCTTCTGCGCGTGCCGCGGCCAGCAGTTCGAGGCCGAGGGCGTGCCGCCCAACGTGCTCATCGTGCTCGATCGCTCGGGCAGCATGAGTTCGACCGTCGGCAGCTTGTCGAAGTGGCAGATCGCGGTGAACGCGATCGGCAGCCTGCTGACCTCGCACGGGGCGCAGGTGCGGTTCGGCCTCGACCTGTTCGAGCCGCCCGCCGGTGGCTCGTGCGCGGCCGGCGCGGTGCTGGTCGCGCCCGACGTCGGCACCGCTGCGGCGATCAACACGACGCTGGCCATGAACAGCCCCGGCGGCCTGACGCCGATCGGCTCGACCCTCAACGCGCTCACCACCTACGCCGGCCTCCACGACCCGACCCGCGAGAACTACGTCCTCTTGATCACCGACGGCTCCGAGTCGTGCGGCGCCAGCAACAGCGGCCTGCTCGCCGTCAACGCGCTGCGCGCGGGGACCCCGGACATCAAGACCTTCGTGGTCGGGTTCGGCAGCGGCGTCGACACCACCGCGCTCGACGCCATGGCGATGGCCGGGGGCACCGCCCAGGTCGGCGCCCCGACCCAGTACTACCAGGCCGACGACGCCGCGTCGCTGGCCACCGCGTTCGACGCGATCGGGTCCGCGGTGCTGTCGTGCACGTACACGCTGACCGGCCAGCCCGACGAGAACTCGATGTTCGTCCGCTTCGACGGCGTCAACATCATGCGCGACCCGACCCACCAGAACGGCTGGGACTACGATCCGGTGACCAACCAGATCGTCTTCTTCGGCGCGGCCTGCATGTCGCTGCGCAGCGGCGACGTCACCGACCTGGTCGTCGGCAGCGGCTGCTCGGTCGGCTGATCCCGGGCCGGCGACAAGCCGCCGCCGGATCGGTACGCTGGGGCATGCCGTCGCCGTTCCCCGCCCCGCCGCGCCCCGACCTGGCGCCCGATCGCGTCGCCACCGCCGACTTCGCGCTGCGCTACGAGGACGTCGCGCAGGACGGGCGGATGACCGCGATCGCGTTCCCGCCGGCGCTGGGGTGGACGGTGTGGGCCAAGCTCCTGGCCGGCCACCCGTCCGAGCGCGCGCTGCAGGCGCAGGGCATCGTGCCGATCCTGTCGCGGCTGACGATCGTCGGCACCGACGCGACGATCCGGGTCGACGCGCCGGCCACCGCCACCGGCGGCTACCAGCTGGCGCGGCGCGAGGTCGACGGCGCGGTCGACAAGCTGTTCCTCAACATGTGGGTCGAGGTCCGCGGCGCCGCCGGCCGGGTGATGCCGCCGACCGGGCCCGGCGCGCCGGTCGTCGCCGGCACGCTGTTCGCCGAGCACACCTTCACCCGGCTGTTCGCGACCGCCGCCGATCGCAAGGTGACGCGGTTCGCGGTGCCCGGCATGCCCGAGGTGCCCGACGCGCGGTACGACGCGCCGGCGCCGACCACCGCGATGGAGCTGCCGGCCGAGGCCACCGCGATCGACGCGCAGTACCACCCCGACCCGGTCGTCACCGCGTTCGGGCTCGATCACACCGACTCCAACCAGCACGTCAACTCGCTGGTGTACCCGCGGCTGTTCGCCGAGGCGGCGCTGCGCCGGATGGCCGAGCGCGAGCGTCCGCGGCGGGTGCTGGTGCGCGCGCTCGACATCGCCTACCGCAAGCCCAGCTTCGCCGGCGATCGGGTGCGCATCCACACCCGGCTGTTCGCGATCGGCGATCAGGTCGGCGCGGCCGGCTTCGTCGCCGACGTCGACGATCCGGCGGCGCGCCCGCGCTGCTGCGCGCGGATGCTGTTCGGGTGAGCGCGCCCGCGCCCGCGTGGGCGGTGTGGATCGATCGCGGCGGCACCTTCACCGACGCGATCGCCGTGCACGCCGCGACCGGCGCGCAGCGCACCGCCAAGGTGCCGTCGCGGGGCGACGCGATCGTCGCGGCGGTGCGCGCGGTGCTGGGCCCGACGCCGCCCCCCCACGCGCTGCGGCTGGGCACGACGGTCGCGACCAACGCGCTGCTCGAGCGCCGCGGCGTGCCCACCGCGCTGGCCATCACCCGCGGCTTCGGCGACCTGCTGGCGATCGGTGATCAGACCCGGCCGGCGCTGTTCGCGCTCGACATCGTCCGCCCGGCGCCGCTGCCGGCGGCGGTGATCGAGGTCGAGGCCCGCGCCGATCCGGCCGGCGCGACGCTGGCCGTCGACGATCCCGCGACGCTCGCGCCGCGGCTGGCGGCGCTGGTGGCCGCCGGGTGCGCCAGCCTCGCGGTGGTCGTGATGCACGGCCACGCCGCGCCGGCGCTCGAGCGAGCGATCGCGGCGCTGGCCCGCGCCGCCGGCTTCGCCCACGTGACCTGCAGCCACGAGGTCGCGGCGACGCCCGGCCTGCTGGCGCGCGCCGAGACCGCGGTGATCGACGCGTACCTGACGCCGATCGTCGCCGCCGAGCTGGCCGCGCTGGCGGCGGCGCTGCCGATGGCGACCATCGAGGTGATGACGTCGAGCGGCGAGCTGGTCGCCGCCGCCGACGCCCGGGGGCGGGCGCTGGTGCTGTCGGGGCCGGCCGGCGGCGTCATCGCCACCCGCGCGATCGCCCGCCGCGGCGAGCTCGGCCCGTGCATCGCGTTCGACATGGGCGGCACGTCGACCGACGTCACCGCGATCGTCGACGAGCCGGCCGCCGCCACCGACGTCGCCGTCGCCGGCCTGCGGCTGCGCACGCCGGCGCTCGACATCCACACGATCGCCGCCGGCGGCGGATCGATCGCGCGCTGGGACGGCCTGGCGCTGACCGTCGGCCCCGACAGCGCCGGCGCTCGCCCGGGGCCGATCTGCTACGGCCACGGCGGCGCGGCGATCACGATCACCGACGTCGACCTCGCGCTCGGCCGGCTGCCCGACGCGCACTTCCCGTGGCCCCTCGATCGCGCCGCGGCGCTGGCCGCGCTGGCCGCGCTCGGCGCCGCGCTGGCGCTCGCCGTCGACGATCCCGCGACCCACGCCGCCGCCGGGCTGTTCGCGATCGCCACCGCGCAGATGGCCGAGGCGGTGCGCACCGTCAGCATCGGCCGCGGCCTCGACGCCCGCGGCTTCACGCTGGTCGGGTTCGGCGGCGCCGCCGGCATGCACGTCGGGCCGGTCGCGCGCGCGCTCGGCATCCGCCGCGTCGTCGTGCCGCGCCACGCCAGCCTGCTGTCGGCGTGGGGCATCGGCCACGCCGATCGCGCGTGGCGGATCGAGGTCGACGGCGCCGGCGCCCCGCTCACCGACGCCGCGCTCGCCGGGCTGGCCGCCGCGCTCGACGGCCACGCCGCCGCCGGCGCCGCCGCGCTGCCCGACGCCGATCGCGTCACCCGCGCGGTCGCGGTGCGGGTGGCCGGCACCGACACCGCGATCGAGGTGCCGCTGGCCGACGCGGCCACCGTCGCGGGGCGCTTCGCCGACGCCCACCGCGCGCGGTTCGGCTTCGCCCACCGCGGCGCGCTCGAGCTGGTGCGCGGCAGCGAGCGGCGGGCCCGGGCCGCCGCGCCGATCGCGCCGCCGCGCGAAGCACCGGCGACGACGGCGCCACCCGCGCGCACCCGGCTGTGGTCCGACGGCGCGTGGCACGACGCGCCGGTGCTGCCGCTGCCGCTCGCGCCCGGCGTCCACGTCGACGGACCGGCGCTCCTGCTCGATCCGCACACGACGATCGTCGTCGACGTCGGCTGGCGCGCCCGGGTCGACGCCGCCGGCGACGTCCACCTCGACGATCACGGCGCCGCGCCCCGCCCCGCGCCCCGCGCCGCCGCCGCGCCCGCGCCCGCCGCGTCTCCGGATCCCGTCTCGCTCGAGGTCTACGGCCACCGCTTCATGGCGATCGCCACGCAGATGGGCGCCGCGCTCGAGCGCACCGCGACCTCGGTCAACATCCGCGAGCGCCGCGACTTCTCGTGCGCGCTGTTCGACGCCCGCGGCAACCTGATCGCCAACGCGCCGCACGTGCCGGTCCACCTCGGCGCGATGGGCGAGACCGTGCGCGCGCTGCTCGCCGCGCACCCGGCGCCGCCGCCCGGCACGTCGTACGCGTGCAACGACCCGGCGGCCGGCGGCTCGCACCTGCCCGACGTCACGGTGATCACGCCGGTCCACGACGCCGCGGGCGCGCTGGCGTTCATCGTCGCCAACCGCGGCCACCACGCCGACGTCGGCGGCCTGACGCCGGGCTCGATGCCGCCCCACGCGCGGGCGCTCGCCGACGAGGGCGTCGTGCTCCGCCACCTGCCGGTGGTCGTCGACGGCGAGCTGGCGGTCGACGCGATCCGCGCGGCGCTGGCCGCCGGCCCGCACCCGGCGCGCCTGCCCGCCGACAACCTCGCCGACCTCGCCGCGCAGCTGGCGGCCAACCAGCTGGGGGCGCGCCTGGTCACCGAGGCGATCGCCGCCAGCCCGCCCGGCGAGCTGCTCGCGTACTTCGGCCACGTCCAGGATCACGCCCACGCGCTGGCGGTCCGCGCGCTGGCCGCGCTGCCGCCCGGCGTCCGCCGCTTCGCCGACGCGCTCGACGACGGCAGCCCGATCGTCGTCACCGCCACCGTCACGCCGAGCAGGCTGCGCCTCGACTTCACCGGCAGCGCCGCCGCGCACCCCGGCAACCTCAACGCGCCGCGCGCGGTCACCGTCGCCGCCGCGCTGTACGTCGTGCGCGCGCTGGTCGACGCCGCGATCCCGCTCAACGCCGGCTTCCTGCGCGCGCTCGAGCTGATCATCCCGCCGGGTTCGATCCTCGATCCGCCGCCGGGCGCCGCCGTGTCGGCCGGCAACGTCGAGACCTCGCAGCGCATCGTCGACGTGCTGCTCGGCGCGCTGGGCCTGGCCGCCGCGTCGCAGGGCACGATGAACAACCTCACGCTGGGCGGCCCGACCTGGGCCTACTACGAGACGATCGCCGGCGGCGCCGGCGCCACGCCGCGCGCGCCCGGGGCCAGCGCGGTCCACACCCACATGACCAACACCCGCATCACCGATCCCGAGATCCTCGAGCGGCGGGTGCCGGTGCGGCTGGTGCGCTTCGCGATCCGCCGCGGCTCGGGCGGCGCCGGCGCACGCCCCGGCGGCGACGGCGTGATCCGCGAGCTCGCGCTGCTGGCCCCGGCCGAGATCGCGCTGATCGCGCAGCGGCAGGCCCGCGCGCCGTTCGGGCTGGACGGCGGCGCGCCCGGCCAGCCGGGCCGCGCCACCCTCGACGGCGCGCCGCTCGGGGGCGCGGCCCACGTGCGCGCCGCGGCCGGCGCGGTGCTGCGGATCGAGACGCCCGGCGGCGGCGGCCACGGCGCACGATCGCCATCGACCTAACCACGCCCGCGGCCGCGGTCAACCCGTTGCGGGTCGCGCATCGGTGGTTAACAAGATGGCCAGCAGTCGAGGCGCTGGTGACAGTCACCGCGAACCCGGCTCCGCGAACCCTCCCTCTACAGGAGCACGCCATGTCACTCGTCCGTCGTGAGACCGCCCCCGTCCGTTACCGTGACCCCTTCGCCCTGGCCCGCGATCTGTTCGCGTGGGATCCGTTCGGCGATCAGCGCCCCGCCGCCACCTTCGCGCCGACGTTCGAGGTCAAGGAGACCCCCGAGGCCTACGTCGTCAAGGCCGACATGCCCGGCGTCAAGGAAGAGCACCTCGACGTGTCGCTGCACAACGGCATCCTGGCGATCTCGGGCACCCGCGCCGCCGAGGAGCGCAAGGAAGGCGAGACCTACTTCCTCTACGAGCGCCAGTACGGCTCGTTCTCGCGCAGCTTCTCGCTGCCCGACACCGCCGACGCCGAGCGCGTCGAGGCCAAGCTGGACGGCGGCGTGCTGACCGTGACCATCGGCAAGCGCGCCGAGGCCAAGCCCAAGAAGATCGCGCTCAAGAAGTAAGATCGCGACGGCGCGCGGCCGGCCCGCTCCCCGGCCGCGCGCGTACCATGCGCCCATGCCGCGCATGACCGCCGCCGACATCGACGCGTTGCTCGCCGCCAGCTTCCCGCAGGCGCGCGGGTTCTGCGCCATCGAGGCCATCCGTGACGACGAGCTCGACTGCGTCGTCCGCTACCGCGACGCGTTCCTGCGCCCCGGCGGCACGCTGTCGGGGCCGACGCTGATGACGCTCGCCGACACCGCGATGTACTTCCTGGTGCTGGCGATGACCGGCCCGCAGCCGCTGGCCGTGACCTCGAGCCTGACGATCAACTTCCTGCGCAAGCCGCCGCCGGCCGATCTCCACGCGACCGCGCGGATGCTGAAGCTCGGATCGCGGCTCGCGGTGGGCGAGGTCCACCTGCGCGGCGGCGACGAGCCGCGGGTGCTGGTCGCGCAGGCCTCGGTGACCTACGCGCTGCCCGCCGCCGCGTAGCCCGCTGCGCGCGCCGCGTCAGAGCCTCGCCAGCGTGTGCGAGGTCCGTCACCGCCGCGTCGCGCAACCACGCGGACCGTCGTCGCATTTCGCGTGGTCCAGCCATTGCACCATGGGCCTTCATCACCTGGAGGCCCCCATGTCCCGCACTCGCCTGGTCGCGCTCGCCGTCGCGACCTCGTTCCTCACCGCCTGCGGCGCGCAGTACACCATCGCCGATCGCAGCAAGCTGTCGGCGTCGCGCGGCTCGCTGCTCGCCGCCTCGAACCTGCTGCCGCTGCCCGGCCAGACGCCGCCGGACGTCAGCGCGCACCTCGCCCAGGCGCTCGAGATGTACCAGCTGCAGGCCAGCCTGCTGAAGGAGCGGCGCAACAAGGTCCGCGCCCGCCGCCGCGGCCTGTCGACCGCCGCGTTCGGGTTCGGCGCCGCCGGCCTGGCCGGCACGATGGGCGAGGTGATCACGCTCGACGGCGACCAGCAGAGCCGGGCGGTCGGCCTGACCGCGCTGATCGCGCTCGGGGCCGCCACCGTCTTCAAGATCGGTGAGACACTGCAGGAGGACACCTCGTCGGTCGACGCCAAGATCACGCTGCTCGACCGCTACTACGAAGCCATGCTCGTCGACCTCCGTCGCATCCAGGACAGCGTGCCGGTCACCGGCGATCCCGCCAAGGACACCGCCGCCCAGCGCGAGGCGTCGATCCAGATGTCGACGATCATCGAGACCTTCATCCACGACGCGCAAGAGATCAACGTGAAGGGCTGATCGTGCGGACCGCCATCCTCGCCACCCTCGCCGTCGCCGCGCTGGCTCCGACCGCGGCCCGCGCCGACGAGCCCTGCCCGGTCAACGGGCTCGACTGCCTCGCGGTCTCGCAGTTCTCGGCCACCGCCGACGCGACCAGCGACGCGTTCTTCGTCACCGCCCTGGCGCTGCCGATCGGCCTCGAGCTGGGGCGCGGCCTCGACGACGACTCGCTGCGCCGCGGCGCCGCGTACGTCAGCGCGGTCGGCGCCACCGCGCTCACCGCCGGCGTCGTCAAGCTGGTGGCGCGGCGCGACCGCCCGTACACGTACAACCGTCACCCCGGCGTCGTCGAGTACACCGCGCAGGCCCGCGGCAACGATCACTCGTTCTTCTCGGGCCACACCAGCCTGGCGTTCGCGGCGGTCACCTCGGGCGCGACCCTGTACAACCCGACCAGCCACGACGACACCGCGCGGCTCGGCATCTGGGGCGGCGCCGGCGCGGTGGCCGCGGCCACCGGCGTCCTGCGCATCCGCGCCGGCCAGCACTTCCCGACCGACGTCATGGTCGGCGCGGTGATCGGCACCGGCTTCGGCATCGGCCTCACCTACGCGCTGGCCCCCGAGCGCTCGCTGCGCGGCACCGACCTCGCCGCGCTGGGCGCCGGCGTCGCCGTCGGCGCGATCGCCGCGGCGCTGGTGCCGATGCCGGCCGACGTGCGGCTACCGCTCGGCATGCGCGACGTGGCGCTGGCGCCGACGGTGGCCCCCGGCCACGCCGGCCTGGCGCTGTCAGCCACGCTGCGCTGAAGCCCTCGGGGCGGCCGTCACCGCTCGCAGATGCCGGTCGCGGGGAGGCGCGAACACGCGCCGGTGGTGCCGCAGGTGCCGAGCTTCGGGACGAGCTGGAACCGCGCGGTCGCGACGCCCGCGGCGGTGTCGAACGTCACGACGACCGGGCGCTCGGTGAGCGCGACGCGTTGGGTGGGGGCCAGCTCGATGCGCAGCGTGCACGGCGGCGCGATCGACGCCGTCGTGGCTTCGTAGGCGTCCATCGCGATGACGACGCGGGGGTCGGCGCAGGCCGTGTAGGGCAGCGGCACCTCCACCACCGACGACGGCTGGCACAGCAGCGCGTTGGTAGGATCGAACTCGCTGGGCTGCGTCGGCAGATCGCAGATGATCGCGTCGGGCAAGGCGGCGCCCTGCATCCACCGCGCCCACAGACACGCCCGCGGATCGGTGTCGGGCCAGTCGCCGCGGCACGCCAGCCCCGGCCCGCACGAGCCCTCGGACAGGCAGGTCGAGGCACCACCGCACGCGGGGTCGGCGTCGCAGGTGTAGCTCATCGCGCCGGCGGCGTCGTCGCGGCAGACCGCGTGGGTCCCGATGGCGCACGCGCCGGGCGTGTCGTCGAGGCAGGGCTGGCAGCGGTCGATCACGCAGCCGGCGCGGGCGGCCGCGGTCGGCGCGTCGAGATCGCAGTGGTCGAGGTCGTCGCAGTCACCGTCGGCGCGCAGCCCGTCGCAGTCGAAGTCGCTGCCGCGGACGAAGTAGCGCGGCGTGCTGTCCGCGAACCGGAGACAGCGACCATCGGCCCCGCCCCACGCCTCGACCTCGGCGGCCCGGCGCGCCGTCAGCACCCCGACGCCGTCGAGGACGTCGCCCGCCGCGACCACCTGGAGGACGCCGCTGCCGTCGCGGCGGAGGCCGACCGCGACGATCTGCCGCGGCAGGTAGAAGCTGTCGAACTCGAGGTGGTACGTCGTGCCGCCACCCGTGAAGTCGCGGCCCCAGGTCAGCGCGTACCCGACGAAGGCCGACTCGGACGCGAGGTCGCCGCGCGCGCGCCGGCCGGGCGTGATCGGGCCGGTCTCGGCGGCCAGGTCCGCGGCGTACACCTCGATCCGATCGAGGGGCTGGTCGGAGGTGAAGTCGAGCGCGACCACCGGATCGATGTCGTCGCCGCTGCCCGACCAGCAGCCGGCGGCGGCGAGCGTCGCGATCAACAGCCAGCGCCTCATCGGGTCATCATCGCCCGCGGGCGGCCGGCGCGGGGGCGACCGCCGACGCGAGTGCGACGGCCGTCACGGTCGCCTGCCCCGGCTGCCGGGTCGACGGCGTCCGCCCGGTCAGCGCCGCGCGGCGATCCAGTCGCGCATCGCCGCCGGCGGCGGGCGCTCGAAGCGCAGCCGCTCGCCGCTGACCGGGTGGATGAAGCCCAGCGTCGCGGCGTGCAGCATCAGCCGCGGCGCCGCGAGGATCACGCCGCCGGCGTTGCGGAAGTCCTTGTCGTAGACCTCCTCGCCGACCAGCGGGTGGCCGTTCTCGGACAGGTGGATGCGGATCTGGTGGGTCTTGCCGGTCTCGAGCTGGATCTCGCAGACCGTCGCGTCGCGCAGCCGCTCGAGGATGCGCACGTGGGTCACGGCGCGCTTGCCCTGGTGGGCGTGGCTCGTCGAGCCGCGGATGCCGTCGCCGCGATCGGCCACCAGCCACGACTCGATCGTCTGCGCGCGCACCGCGCCGTGGGCGACGCAGACGTAGGTGCGCTCGCAGGAGTGATCGCGCAGCTGCGCCGCCAGCCCCAGCTCGCCGCGCTTGCTCTTGGCGAACATCAGCAACCCCGAGGTCGCCTTGTCGATGCGGTGGACGACGTGCAGCGGGGTCTGGGTCGCCTGCTTGCCCATCCGCCGCCACGCCGCGCGGATCAGATCCATCGCGGTGCCGGTCTCGCGATCGTCGTACGGCACCGACGAGACGCCGGCCGGCTTGTCGATGACGATCACGTGGGCATCGTCGTGGACGACGTCGGCCTCGCGCAGCGGATCGCGCGGCTTCGGCGCGGCCAGCCGCACCTCGATCGCCTCGCCGCCGCGCATGCGCGCGTCGATCGCCAGCACCGCCGCGCCGCCGACCAGCACCTTGCCGGTGGCGATCCACTTCTTCACCACCGACCACGGCTCGCCGCTGGCGTCGCGCACCACCGCCGCCAGCGTGGCCCCGGCGGCCGCCGCGGGCACGGTCCAGGGAGCGGGCACCGGCATCGCGCGTGTGTACTGCGCGGGCGATCGGGTCGCAACCGACCCACGCCGCGATGCTGCCCGGGCCGGCCTGGACCCAACGCGGGCCCATCCCGGGGGCACCTACATGAGGATCCAGGCACCTACGCGATGGCACCAGGGCTGCACTAGGGCTCGGCACCGACAACCCGAACCCGAAGCCACCTGGAGAACCCGTCATGAAGCCCATCAAGTTCATCGTCCTCGCCGCCGCCGCCATCGCCTTCCTCGGCGTCTTCATCCTGCCGTACATCAGCGTCGGCCCGATGAGCTTCACGCTGTGGAAGCTGCGCAACCTCAACCCGCGCGAGTCGCTGGTGCACCCCTACATCATCATGCTGATGTCGGTGCCTGGCCTGGTGCTCGGCGGCCTGGCGCTGCGCTCGCAGAAGCTGCCGCGCTGGGCGACGATCATCACGATGATCTGCTTCGCGATCGGCACGTTCATCGCGCTCGCGGTCTTCTCGAAGACCCAGACCAAGTTCGGCGAGCACGGCGCGATCGGCGCCAAGCTGATGGTGCTGGCCCTGGTCGCCGGCGCCGGCGCCAGCCTGGTCAACATCATCAAGCCCGACACCGGCAAGGCCTGATCGTCAGGCTCCGCCCCGCGCCCGCCGCGACCGCGAGGTCGCGGCCTTCGCGCGTTTCGGCGGCGAGGGCTTCGGCTTCGGTGACGACGGCGGTGGTGGCGGCAGCGGCGCGCCCTCGACGAGATCCAGCGGCTTCGGGCACAGGTCGCGCAGCTTGCACCCCGCGCACTCGCCGCCGCGCCACACCCGATCGTACAGGCCCTGCACCTGATCGAGCAGCGGCCCGTCGTCGGTGACCACGCCCAGCTCGAAGTTGCGCCGGCCGCTGCCGCGCGCGCCCAGCCCGGCGCCGGTCCAGTTGGCCGAGCCCAGGTACAGGAGCGCGCCATCGACGACGACGATCTTCCAGTGGACCCGCGGGCACTGCCGCAGCGCCAGGCCGACCGCCAGGCCCGGGTGCTGGGCGCGCTCGGCGACGAACGGCCGCGACGGGCGATCGGCGTGCAGCACCCGCAGCTCGACGCCGCGCGCCGCCAGCTCGGCCAGCGCCGCCAGGATCGATCGGTACGCGACCTTGCCGACCTGCCGCCGCCGCCCCGGCGCCGCGCGGTGATCCTCGATCATCAGCTCCTTCAGGTTCGCCGTCCCGATCCACACGCTGGTCTCGGCCGCCAGCACCGCCGCGATCACCCGCTGGTAGTGCCCGCGTCCGCCGACCAGCTCGATCGCCACCGGCCGCGCCGGCGTGACCAGATCGATCGGCGAGCTGGTGGGCGTCCGCCGGGCCATGGCTGCCACTGTATGCCAGCGCGGCGCCGCTCACGACGCGCGGGCGTCACCGTCTGCTGGCCATGCGCACCCTGATCTGCTCCCTCTCGCTCGCGGCGGTCGCCGCGAGCACGCCCCCCGCCAGCGCCGCACCGTGCGTCCACGGCACCGTCGCGCCACCCGACGGCACGTGCTTCGACACCTTCCGGCGGCCCGGCGACGGCAAGGTCGAGACCTACTTCGCGCCCCGCGGCTCGCGCCTCGAGCGCGGTCTCCGCATGCTGTCCGAGCGCTGGGACCCGATCGCCGCTGCCACCGACTGGTGGCGCGCCGACGACGATCTGCCGTACCTCCCGCCCGAGCTCGCGGCGCTGGGACACAACGGCGCGATCGCCACGGCCCGATCGCTCCAGCTGAGCTTGGCCACGCGCCACTACGACGCGCAGCTCCCCGGCATGGCGCCGACGTTCGCGCAGTCGCACTGGCAGCTGATCTCGCGCCCGCTGGGCTTCGCCACCCTGCTCGCGTGGCCGAGCGAGGGGGCGTTCCGCACCGCCGCCACCGCCAACGCCGCGGCGACGCAGCACTACCACGGCGGGGTGCCGGGCTTCCTCGGGTACGTCAGCGCCCTCACCGGGCACGCCGACAACCCGCACCCCGACTACTACTGCGAGGGCGAACCGGTCGCGTGGCTCGCGTCGATCGGCCAGGGGATGCAGGGGATGACGACGATCGCGCTGGCCACCGGCCACGCCGAGCTGCTCGACTGGGTCTCCGCCAAGCTCGACTTCATCGACGCACACGCGCCCGGCAGCCACTCCGACGCCTTCCTGCCCGACAAGTGGACCGCCGACGGCGTGTGCCTGAACGAGGGGCCGGGCAGCGACAACATGTACTTCGCGCGCGCGCTGTACGCCGCCGCCGACGCGCTGGGCCCGGGGGCACGCGGCGATCAGATGATCCTGCGGTCGCGGATGCTGACCCGCGCCAACGCGATGACGCTCGGCTGGAGCAGCCACGCGGTGCTGTCCAACGGCCTGTTCGCGACGCACATGGAGTTCGACGGCACGCCGCACGACCTGGCCACGACCGGCGACACCAAGTGGAACGCGCTGTACCTGCTCGCCGAGGGCACGCGCCACGTGCCGGCGCGCGCACCGACCTACCTCGCGCTGGCCCGCGACCACTACCAGGCGCTGCGCGCCAACGCGGTGACCGGCCTCATCGACGACACCTACCGCGACGACGGCGATCCCAGCACCCATGACGGCGACGGCGTCATCGAGACCGACGCGGTGTTCGTCGCGATGGCGCTGCTCGAGCTGCACCGCGCGGCCCAGGGCGTCACGTTGCCCGCCGGCATGGCGCCAGACTACTTCCAGCGGTCCGCGCTCGGCCTCATCGACGCCATCTACGCGCGCCGTGGCGAGGGTGCCGCCGCCCGCAAGCTCCTGGACAACAGCCGCAGCGGCGACGCGACCGGGCTCACCCAGGTGGCGCTCGGCGAGGGCACCTACCAGCGCCTCGCGATCGACACGCCCGCCGGTGGCAGCGGCTTCGCGATCGCGTCGTGCAGCAGCTGGCTGGTCTGCGGCGCTCCGATCGTCGCCGCCACCCTGCCGACCTACAGCCGCGTCGCGGTGGCGCTGCTGCCCCAGGGCATGTACCGCGTGACCGTCGGTGCCAACGCCAGGTTCGTCACGCTGACCAGCAACCAGACCCTCACCTTCTGATGGAGTCCGCCATGCTCGCACGCCACGTTCTCGTCGCGGCGGTCGCCCTCGGCGCCGCCACCACCCTGCCGGCCTGCGTCGACGACGGCCCCGGCGATCCGCTCGGCGCCACGGCCCAGGAGGTCGACACGACGCCGCCCACCGTCACGCTGGTGGGCCCGTCGACGGTCTTCGCCCCCGGCACCGTCAACCTCACCGCCACCGCGGCCGACGCCAGCGGCATCGCCAAGGTGCGGCTGTTCCGCGGCCTGACGTTGTGGAAGGAGGACTTCAGCGCGCCGTACACCGCGGCGATCCCGGTGTCACTCCAGGATCTCGGGACCCAGTACTACGTGGCGCTGGCCTACGACAACGCCGGCAACACCGCGATGAGCATCATCTCGACGACGGTGGTCGCCGGCGCGCGCCCGATCATCGCTAGCTTCACCGCGACGCCCGGCTCGCTGCCCCACGGCGGCGGCACCGTCACGCTGGCGTGGGACGTGCCCGGCGCCAACCAGGTGACCGTGACGCCGCCGCTCGACGCGAACCACCAGGCCACGATCACCCAGTCGACGGTGTTCACGCTGACGGCGACCAACCTCTTCGGCACCAGCCAGGCCAGCCGCGCGGTCATGGTGGCGCCCGCGCTACCGCCGACCGTCGACGCCTTCACCGCGACGCCAGCGAGCCTGCCGATCGGTGGCGGCGCCGCGACGCTGGCGTGGACCGTGACCGGCGCCGAGCAGGTGACGATCGATCAGGGCATCGGCGACGTCACCGGCGCCAGCGCCCAGCCGGTGGCGCCGACGGCCACCACGACCTACACGCTCACCGCCACCAGCGCCGGCGGCACGGTGACCGCGAAGACAACGATCGACGTCGCGACGCCACCGCCGCCGCGGTTCCTGGTCGGGCCCGGCGGCGTCGACGCTGGGGACTGCCTGGCGACGCCGTGCCGCACGATCGCGTACGCGGCCGGTCGGTCGCTCGGCGTGGGCCACGTGGTCCTGCTCGACGGCACCTACGACACCTCGACGCAGGGCAACCAGCCGATCGACCTGCCGGCGGGGACCCACCTGATCGCCGACCACCCGTCGCTGGCGACCGTGAAGGGGCTGCTGGTGTTCCCGGGCGGCGGTCACCTCGAGGGCGTGCGCATCGATCGCCGCGCGCCGAACCAGACCAGCACCGCCGGCATCAAGGCCACGGGTGGCGCGCTGACGATCGTCGGCGTCGACTTCGCCGGGCGCTTCGACACCGAGGCCCTGCTGGCCAGCGGCACGGCGACGGTCGCGATGACGCCCGGCGCGGTCACCGACTACACCGCGCTCACCGAGGCGGTGCCGAGCACCACCATCGCGGCGCGGTCGTTCGTGCGCGTGCTCGACAGCGCCCAGGTCGTGGTCGACGGCGGCAGCTTCGGCGGCCCCGGCCTCGGATGCGGCTGCTCGTCGGTGGGCAACGGCACCGGAGCGGCGATGGCCGTGGCCGACACGGCCAGGCTGACGCTGGACCACGTGGTGCTCCGGTTCCACACCCGCGGGCTGGCCGCGCTGGGCGCCGGCCGCCTCGAGGTGCGCAGCTCGACCGTGGCGCCACACGCCGCGAGCGCCGTCGGCGGGTACGGCGTGCTGCTGCAGTCGCAGCTCACGACCAACGCGCCGACGCTGCGCCTGCAGCAATCGACGCTCGACGGCGGCGGCGCGGTCGCCACCGGCGTGCGGACAAACGCGACCGGCACCACCGCCCACCTCGAGTTGTCGATGGCGACGATCATGAACGCGACGACCGGCGTCGCGGCGGGGGCGGGCACCGCACTGACGATCACCGGTCAGTTCGCGCAGATCACGGCCAACGCGACCGCCGGCATCCGCTGTGACGGCGCGTGCGACGTCGACCTCACCGAGGGCTCGCTGACCGGCAACGGGACCTCGAGCTCGGGCGCCGGGGCGCTGTGGCTGGGGACAGCGAGCGTCGCCTACCACCTCCGCTTGCGCGGCGTGGTCATTGCGTCCAACGGCGGCCCCGGTGCGCTGAACGCCGCCAACAACTCCGCCGTGGTGCTCCGCGGCAACGCCAGCTCGACGTTCGATCTGGGCAGCCCCGGCGACCCAGGCGGCAACGAGCTGACCAACAACGTCTCGGGCCCCGCGACCACCAGCCTGTACGTCGAGACCGCGGGGATCACGGTGAGCGCGCGCGACAACACCTTCGAGGCCAGCGTGCAGGGCGCCGACGCGGTCGGCGCCTACCCGAACCACGGCGCGGTGACGGGCTGCGGGCGCAACTACTGCGTCGTCAGCGGCGGGTTGAGCCTGTGACCGGCTGACGCGGCCGGCGGGCCCGTCGAAACGCCCGCGCGGTTGTCACGATCGGCCGTCCTGGTGATCATACAGGGCGTGCCGGACTCGGCCTCCACCGACGACCTGGGCTCGCTCGCCACCGTGATGGCCGCGCTGGGCAGCACCAGCGGCGTCGCGGCGCTGGCGCCCGGGACGGTGATCGCCGGGCAGTACCGCGTCGAGGGCCAGCTGGGCGCCGGCGGGATGGGCGTGGTCTACCGGGCGGTCGACGAGAAGCTCGGACGCCCGGTCGCGATCAAGGTCGGGACGCTGCTGTCGGCCGACGGGCTGCGGCGGGTCGAGCGCGAGGCCCAGGCGGTGGCGCAGCTCAGCCACCCCAACGTCGTCGTGGTCCACCAGGTCGGCGAGGTCGGCGGCCGGGTGTTCATCGTCATGGAGCACGTCGCCGGCGGCACCGCGCGCACGTGGCGCGAACGCGCGCCGCGGACCTGGCGCGAGATCGTCGACCTGTACCTCGGCGCGGGCGCGGGGCTGGCCGCGGCCCACGCCGCGGGGTTGATCCACCGCGACTTCAAGCCCGACAACGTGCTGGTCGGCGAGGATGGCCGGCCGCGGGTGGCGGACTTCGGGCTCGCCCGCCTCGTCGGACCCCAGCCCGAGATCGATCCCGACGCGCCGCTGGGGGCCACGCTGACCGAGACCGAGGCCGTGCTCGGCACCCCGGCGTACATGCCACCCGAGCAGCTGGCCGGCGAACCGGTCGACGCGCGGGCCGATCAATACGCGTTCGCGGCGTCGCTGTGGGAGGCGCTCTACGACGCGCGCCCGTTCGTCGGCGACACGCCGCGCTCGCTGCGCGCGGCCATCGCCGCGACGCCACCGCACCGCGCCGCCAGCCCGCGCTCGCCGGCGCCGCGCGCGGTCGAGGTGGCGCTGCGACGCGCGCTGGCGGCGCGGCGCGACGATCGCTGGCCCGATCTGCCAGCGTTGCTGGCCGCGCTGCGCCGGGCCCGCGACGCCCGCCGCCGCCGCGCGCGGATCGGCGGCGCGCTGGGCATGGTCGCGATCGCCGCGACCGCCGTCGCCGTGACCGTGACGCGCGCCCCCGCCGCGACGCCATGCACCGACAGCGCCAGCCAGCTGGCGCGGGTCTGGAACCCGGCGCGCGCCGCCCGGCTGGCGACGGCGTTCGG
The DNA here is from genome assembly GCA_016794525.1 of Myxococcales bacterium. GTDB lineage: Bacteria > Myxococcota_A > Polyangia > Haliangiales > Haliangiaceae > UBA2376. Next base: position 74,958 of record JAEUJY010000174.1, on the reverse strand, counting down.
CGCCACCGCGTGGCCGGCGCTCGCCGCCACCCTCGACGCGTACACGCGCGGCTGGACGACCAGCCACGGCGCCGCCTGCCGCGCCACCCGCGTCGCGCGCTCGCAGACCGAGGCGATGCTCGATCGCCGCAACCTGTGCCTGCACCGCGCCGCCAGCGCGCTCGACGCGACGCTGACCAGCTTCGAGCGCGGGTCGCCCGCGACGCGCGCCCGCGCGACCGACGCGCTCGCCGAGCTGCCGAGCCTCGCGGCCTGCGACGCGGTCGACGCGCTCGGCGCCGAGGACCCGCCGCCGACCGATCCGACGGCGCGCGCCGCGGTCACCGCGACCTTCGACGCGGTCGCCGCCGCCCGGGTCGCGTACCGCGAGGAGCCGGCGCGGGTGACGGCGCTCTCCGACGCGGCGCTGGCGCTGGCGCGCCAGTCCGGCTGGCGCCCCGTGGTCGCCGACGCGCTCGAGGTCTCGGCCAACGCCGCCTGGCTCGAAGGCGACATGGCCACCTCGCTTGCGCGTCTGCGCGAGGGCGCCGACCTGGCGATGGCCGGTCACAGCGACACCCGCGCCGCGACCATCCTCAGCGATCTGGCGTGGCAGCTCGCCGACGACCGTCAGGACGGTGAGGCCCGGATGGCGCTGCGCATCGCCGAGGCGTTGCTCACGCGCACCGACGACCTCGCCGCCCACGAGGCGGTGCTGATGGCGCGGTGCCGCGTCGAGGCCGCCGCCGGCGACTACGCGGCCGCCGTCGCCGCCGCCAACGCGCGCGTGGCGCTCGCCGAGCGCGGCGGCCAGCGCTATCTCGGCGCGGCCCACCTGCAGCTCGCCGCGGTGTTCCTGGACGCCCGACGCCCGGCCGAGGCCCGGACCCACGCCGATCTCGCGGTCGCGTTCCTCGAACGCGCCCACGGCCCCGAGTTCCACGCCGTCGCGTACGCGCTGACGCTGCGCGGTCGGGCCGCGGCCGTCGCCGGCGACCTCGAGCCGGCGCGCGCCGACGCCACCCGGGCGCTGGCGATCTACGAGCGCATCTTCGGCCCCGACAGCGCGTGGGCGGTGCCAGCACTCGCGACGCTCGGCGTGGTCGCCCGCAACGCCGGCGACGCCGCGGGCGCACGTGCGTACTGGACGCGCGAGCTGGCGGTGCTCGAGCGCGACCGCGACAAGCGCCCGCTCGCCGCGGTGGTCGGGAACCTCGCGTTGCTCGACCTCGAGGCCGGCGACCTCGAGGCCGGCCTGGCCCAGAGCCAGCGCGCCCTCGCCCTGCTCGAAGCGACCGACGGCCCCGAAGGTGGCACGCTGGTCGACGCGCTGGTCGCGATCGGCTACGCGACGCGCGGGCTCGGTCGCCACGCCGAGTCGCGCGCGGCGCTCGAGCGCTGCGCCGCGATCGCGACCAAGGCCTTCGGCCCGTCATCGGCCAGCGCGGTCAACTGCCAGATCGAGCTCGGCAACACGCTGGTGGCCGCCGGCGACGGCGCAGCGGCGGTGCGGCTGCTGACCCCGCTCGTGCCGCTGGCCGATCAGCCCGACGCCGCGCGCTCCCCGGCGCAGCCGTTCGAGCTGCGCCTCGCGCTGGCCGACGCCCACTGGCAGGCGGGCGACCGCGCCGCGGCCGCGAAGCTCGTCGCCGACGCCGAGCGGCGGGCCGGCGGCGCCAACCCCGGCCGCGGGATGGTCGCGCAGTGGCGCGCCGCGCACGGAGGCCGCGGTGGCCGCTGAGCCCGACGACCGCGAGGCCGCGGTGCGCGCCGCGATCGCCGCCGCCCAGTGGGACGACGCCGCGGCGCGGGTGCTGCGCGCCTACGGGCAGGAGCTGCTCGAGTACCTGATCGCGAGCGCGCGCAGCGACGCCGACGGCAGCGACGCGTTCTCGATCTTCGCCGAGCGCATGTGGCGCGGGCTGCCGCAGTTCCGCGGCGACGCCAGCGTCCGCACCTGGTGCTACACGATCGCCCGCCGCGCGCTGGCCGAGGTCAAGCGCGCGGGCCCGGCCCGCCGCGCCAAGCTGCACGCGCCGCTGTCCGACGCGCCGGCGCTGGCGGCGCTCGCGGCCGACGTCCGCACCCGCACCGTCACGTTCCTGCGCACCGCCGCGCGCGACGCGCTGGCCGAGGTCAAGGACGCGCTCGATCCCGAGGACCAGGAGCTTCTGATCCTGCGCATCGATCGCAAGCTGGCGTGGCGCGACGTCGCGCGGGTGATGGCCGAGGGCGACGACCTCGACGACGCGGCGCTCGAGCGCTACACCGCCGCGCTGCGCAAGCGGTTCGAGAAGCTCAAGGCCAAGCTGCGCGACGCGGTCGCACGCGGCGCCGGCTGATCGCCAGGCCCGCGCCGGCGCTCACCGGCGGTTGGTCGCCAGCACCTGGCCCATCGACAGGTACTCGCCGCGGCCGGCGGCCACGACGGTCTCCTGATCGATCGTGCCGCGGCCGTCGGCGGCGGCCAGGAACGCGGCGGCCAGCGCCGCGTTGCGGATGTTGGCGCCCGACATCTTCGGGTACAGCTGCGACAGCGCGTCGTAGTCGAGATCGTCGCCGAGCGGCGCGCCGTCGGTGGCCAGCAGCCGCTGCCACAGCTGCGCCCGCTCCTCGTCGTCGGGGTGCGGGAAGACGATGTGCGCCGCCAGCCGGCGCTTGAGCGCCTTGTCGATCGCGGTGTCGAGGTTGGTCGTGAGGATCACGACGCCGCCGAACCGCTCGATGCGCTGCAAGAGGAAGTTGACCTCGAGGTTGGCGTAGCGATCGTTGGCGCCCTTGACGTCGGTCGTGCGCTGGCCAAACAGCGCGTCGGCCTCGTCGAATAACAGCAGCGCGTGGCCGGCCTCGGCGGCGTCGAAGATCATCGCCAGCTGCTTCTCGGTCTCGCCGACCCACTTGCTGACCACCTTCGACAGGTCGACCTGGTACAGGTCGAGCTCGAGCTCGGCGGCGATCAGCCCGGCGACCATCGTCTTGCCGGTGCCGGGCGGGCCCGAGAACAGCGCCGCCACGCCGACGCCGCGCGGCATCTTCGAGCGGTAGCCCCACTGCTCGTAGACCACGTGGGCGTGGCGCACCCGGGCCGCGAGCCCGCGCACCTGCGCCAGCACGTCGTCGGCCAGCACCAGGTCGGCCCAGCCCTGCTTGACCGCGACGCGATCGGCCAGCGTCCCCAGTTTCTCGGCGATGTTGTGGCGGACGCCGGCCATCAGCTCGGACAGGTCGAGCGCGGCCTTGCCGACGTGCAGGAGCCGGGCGCTGTCGACCGCGCGGCGGATCGCGCCGGCGCCCAGCGGGAAGCGGATCGCCAGCGTGCGCGCGGCCTCGACGTCGGCGCCGTGGGTGCCCCACAGCCGGGCCCGGGTCTCGACGTCGGGCACCGGCCACGTCACGCGGACCGTGGGCGCGCGGATGCCGAGGTCGAGGCCGGGCCGCGCCGACACCAGCACCACCGGGCCGTCGCTGTCGTCGACGAACTGCGCGATCACCAGCGCCCGCTCGTCCTTGCCGCCCTCGCCGACCGCCAGCTCGTCGACGCCGACCACCACCGGGATCGCGCCGACCAGCAGCGTCTCGCGGCGCAGCGCGCGCAGCATCACCGCCAGCGCCGCGGCGGTGGGCGCGCGCGCCACCTCGACCGCCAGCGCCGGGCGCTTCGACGCCAGCGCGATCGCGGTGCGGCGCCCGGTCAGCGCCGGGCCCTCGACGAACACCGCCGCCGCCGCCGCGGTCGCGATCGGCTCGGCGATCGCGGTCAGCGCCGCGACCTGCGCGGCGTCGTGGAGCACGTCGGGGATCGCGGTCAGCCGGACGCAGTCGGGATCGACCCGCGGCGCGCCGGCCAGGTGGGTCACCAGCTCGCGGGCCGGCGCCAGCGTCCACGCGCTGGTCACGCGATCGCCGTGGCCCACCAGCACCAGCCCGGCCCGCACCAGCGGGTGCGCGCCGACGAACGCCAGGCCCAGCGCCCGCGCGCGATCGGCGGGCAGCTCGACCATCCGGCAGAACAGCGTCAGCGTCATGCCGAAGCTGGCGCGCTCGTCGAGCTCGAGCGCGTGGACCCGCATCGGCGGGTTGGCCGCCAGCGCCACCGCGGCCCACACCAGCACGACGGTGTCGGCGTCGAGCCCGAGCGACCGGGTCAGCGCCAGCATCGGCCGCGTCGCCGGGTCGTCGGGCAGCGCGGCGATCGCGCGCTCGACCTCGGCCAGCTCGCGCTCCAGCTCGCCGCGCACGTCGACCGCCGGCGCCGCCTCGCGCCGCACCACGGCGCGCATCGCCCGCAGGTACGCGCGGTGGACCTCGAGGTCGTACTCCTGGCGGGCCAGCGTCGCGGTCACGCGTCGGTCGTCCTCGCGACGATGCCGGCGGGCGCGCTCACGCCACCGCGATGTACCACAGCATCAGCCGCTGCGACGGGTACCAGGTGCCGCTGTCCGACAGCGCCTCGCCGTCGAAGAGATCGACGTGGCCGGTGCCGCTGTAGCTGAAGATCTTGTCGAAGGCGACGATGCCCTTCTTGCCGGCGAGCAGCGGGCGCACCTCCTTGTCGAAGGCGTCCTGGAACTCGGTCTCGTCCTTGAACCGCTTGCCGTTGGCCGGGAAGGTCACGTCGGCCTTGCGGAAGTGCGCGGACAGGTACGTCCACATCTCCTTGGCCGACAGCAGGTAGTACATCTTCGACTTGGCGCTGTAGTGCGGCTTGCGCTCGATGCCCGCGGCCTTGGCCTTGGCCGGCGTGATCGTCTCGCCGATGTTGTTCAGCATGATCGACAGCCGCACCGCGCAGGTGTTGGTGACGTAGTCGGGCAGGCCGTGCTCCTCGAGGATCGTCTCGCTCGAGGTGTTCTGCTCCGCGTCGTCCTGGTAGTTGTGCGGGTGGGCCTCCCACATCTTGTCGAAGCCCTCCTCGCCGGTCGGCAGCGCCTTCTTCATCTGCACCGGGCCGCCGCTGGCGCCGGCCTTGGCCGCGCCCGGCCCCGCCATCTGCGACAGCAGGTACTCGGCCGGCTCACCGGCGACTACCGCGTCAGCGACCTTGTCGGCGTGCTGCTCGTAGGGATCGCCCGCGCGGCCGACGCCGCCGGCGAGGTGCACGCCCGCGCGCTGCTGGACGACGTGCGCGGCCTCGTGGGCCGCGGTGTGCAGGTCGGCCTTGCCGCCGCCGAACGCGACCTGATCGCCGGTGGCGTAGGCGTCGGCGCCGATCGCACGCGCCGAGGCCTGGGCCTGGTCGTCCGTGTGGGCGCGCACGCCGGACACGTCGAAGCGGCCGAACGACTGCTGGATGCGGTCGAGGTGTGGCAGCGCCTGGCCCTGCCCGCTCACGCCGCGCTCGGCCTCGCCCTGGACGTCCCCGCCGAGCTGCCCCTTGCCCTGCACCGCCAGCCGGGCGTCGGCGCTGGCGCCCTTCTTGGGCTTCGACTCCTCGCGCTCGGCGAGGATCTGCTCGACCTCGGGTTCGGCGTGGCCAGGACGGACGGCTTGCTCCAGCATCCGCCCATCGTACCGGAGCGGCGAGCCCAAGTCATCGACTTCCGCGGCGCCGCGCCGCCGCTGCGCGCCCGAAATTCCCGATAGGCTGGCGCCGCCATGCTCCCGCGCCATCGCCTGGTCTCGCTGTTCATCGCGGTCGCCGCCTGCGGTCCGGCCGCCGCGCCCGCGCCCGCGATCCGCCACGCGCCGCCGCCGACGGCGACGTCGGCGACGCTCGACGTCGCGCCCGCGCCGCTCGACGCGCTGCCGACCATCCCGGCCACGCCGCAGCCCGCCCCCGACGACTTGCTGGTGACCGCGTCGGTGGGCGCGCCGTTGGCGGCGCTCGCCGCGCTGGTCGACTACGCCGACGCGGTGAAGCCCGGGATCGGCGCGATGCTGACGCCGGCGGCGGCGATCCAGCTCGCGGCCAGCCAGGGTCTCGACCTGCGCGGCGTCGACCTGACCCGGCCGGTCCGCGGGCTCTTGCTCGATCCGCAGGCCCACCCGGTGCCGGTGATCGCGGTGGTGGCCGTCGCCGACGAGGCCGCGCTGCGCGCGCAGGTCGCGACGCTCGGCCTCGAGCTGGTCGTCCACGACGGCTGGGCGGCGATCGGCGACCGCGCCGGCCTGCGCGCCGCCGCCCCCTACGCGCTCACCACCGCGGTCGCGACCGCGCCGCCCGCGCTGCCCCACGTGACGATCGCGATGGCCGCGGTGATGGCGCGCTACCGCGCCCAGCTGCAGGCGGTGTTCGACGCCGCGCTCGGCCAGCAACCGGCGGCGCTGCGCGGCAGCGCGGCGGCGTCGATCCAGTGGTACCTGGATCTGTTCGCTCAGCTCGATCGGATCGAGCTGGCCCTGTCCGCCGATCGCGCCCGCGCCGGGCTGGCGGTGCGGCTGGTGCCGCGCGCGGGCACGCCGGCCGCGGCGTTCGCGCGGCTGCAGCGCCCCGGCGAGTTCAAGCTGCTCGAGCAGATGCCCGCGGCACCGGTGGCGATGGGGGGACGGCTCGACACCACCGCGGTGTTCGCCAGCCTGATCGAGATGGGGCGGCCCAACCTCGCGGCGATGTACGGCGCGGCGGTCGCCGACGCGGCCGGCGCGGCGTTCGCCGGCTGGCCCGCGCTGGCCGCCGGCGAGAACGCGGCGACGCTCCGCCCGGTGCCGGGCAAGGTCGCGCTCGCCGCGCTGTGGGACATCACCGACGGCGCCGCCGCCCAGGCGCTGTGGCTCGGCTACCTGACCGCGATCGCCAAGGCCCAGGGGGGCCTGATGCACACCGCCGTCGACACCAACGCGGCCCGCTACCGCGGCGTCCGCTTCGCGCGCACCCGCTCGACGTCGAGCAGCGCCGCGCTGCAGCCGGGCATGGCCATGTACGGCGGCCAGCTCGAGGTCGGCTACGCGGTGCCGGGGCCGCTGTTCGCGATGGCGATGGGCCCCGACGTCGTCGGGCAGCTGCGCCAGCTCACCGACGTCGCGCTGCCGCGCAAGCGCCGCCCGGCGCCGGCGCCGGCGCTGGCCGCGACCCTGGCGCTGGCCCGCGCGCAGCGGGACAGCTACGTGATCGCCGTCGACGTGCCCGCGGTGCGCGCGACGTTCGCCGGCGCGACGCCGCCGCCGAGCCCGGCCGAGCTGGCGCTGCTCGCGCTCGGCTTCGACGGCGACGCCGTCGTGCTGCGCGCGGTGCTGCCGGCGGCGCAGCTCGCGCCGCTCTTGCCCTGACGCGCGACACCGTTTGAGCACAAACCAGCCGCGCCGCCGCGCGCGGCGGGCTGGAGGTGCGAGTGCGCGGCGGCCGCACGCCGGCCTTCATCCCGGCGCGGTGAGGCGTGCGCGGCTGGCTCACCGCGCCGCGCGCGCGTGTGCGCGGCCACCAAACCTTCATCAAGATCAGGTCGGCCGACGTGGTGCCGCGTGGTCCGGAAGCCGGACACCACGCCGGCCCCGGCACACCCGCGCACGGTACGCGCCGTCGAGCAATTGCATCAGCGACCGCAATTCTTACGACTTTCCGCCTACATCGATTCTTTGCAACGGTGGGCGTTCAGGAGGGACAACATGACGCATCGCTGGCTCTTGCCGTCGGGACTCGTCACTGCCCTGGTCGCGTGCGCCGAGCCTCAGGCCGCGCTCGACGACCACACCGCCGAGGTCACCACCGTCGAACCGGTGCCCACGAGCGGGCGCTCGTTCACCCTGTTCGAGACCCTGCAGGTGCGGCCGCTGGCGCTGTCGCCCGACGGGCGCACGCTGTTCGCGCTCAACACGCCCGACAACCGCCTCGAGATCTACCGCGTCGCCGGCGATCGGCTGCTCCACTCCGGCTCGGTCACCGTCGGCCTCGAGCCGACCGCGATCGCGGTCCGCTCCAACACCGAGGTCTGGGTCACCAACCACCTGTCGGACTCGGTGTCGATCGTCCGGCTCCGCCCCGGCTTCGGCCAGGGCGCGCGCGTCGCGCGCACGCTGCTGGTCGGTGACGAGCCGCGCGACATCGTCTTCGCCGGCCCCGGCAAGCGCCGGGCGTTCATCACCTGCGCCCACCGCGGCCAGAACTCCCCCGACGCGTACGACCTGCAGACCGCCGGCGTCGGCCGCGCCGACGTCTGGGTGTTCGACGCCGACGACCTCGGCGCCGCCGCTGGCGGCACCCGCCTGACCAAGCTGACGTTCTTCGCCGACACGCCGCGCGCGCTCGCGGTGTCGCCGGACGGCGCCACCGTCTACGCCGCCGCCTTCCACTCCGGCAACCAGACCACGGCGGTGTCGGCCGAGGCGGTGCGCATCGTCTACGGCGGCGTCATGCCCGGCCCGGCGGCGATCCACCTCGGCCCGCTGACCATCCCGCAGCCGCCGACCGGCCTGATCGTCAAGTACGTCGACGGCCACTGGCTCGATCCCTACGGCACCAACTTCGACGCCTACGTGAAGGTCCGGCTGCCCGATCACGACGTCTTCGCGATCGACGCCACCGCCACCCCGCCGGTGGCCAAGGGCGCCGCGTTCGATCACGTCGGCACCGTGCTGTTCAACATGGCGGTCAACCCGCGCACCGGCCGGGTCTACGTGACCAACACCGAGGCCCACAACCACACCCGCTTCGAGGGCCACGCGCCGGGCTTCACCTCGGTCCGCGGCCACGTCGTCGACCACCGGGTCACCGTGCTCGACCCGACCACCCACGCGGTCACGCCGCGCGACCTCAACCCGCACATCGACTACGCCGGCGAGGGCGACGCCGCCGAGCGCGCGCTGTCGGTGGCGCAGCCGCAGGACGCGGTGGTGTCGCGCGACGGCCGCTGGCTGTACGTCGTGGCCCAGGGCTCGGGCAAGCTGGCCGCGTACCGCACCGCCGACCTCGAGGCCGGGACCATCGCGCCCGATCTCGACGACCAGATCGGCCTGTCGGGCGGCGGGCCGAGCGGCGTCGTGCTCGACCGCGACGGCGATCGCGCGTTCGTGCTGACCCGCTTCGACAACAGCATCTCGATCGTCGACCTGCGCGAACGCGCCGAGGTCGGCAAGGTCAGCATGTTCAACCCCGAGCCCGAGGCGGTGCAGGTCGGCCGCCAGTACCTCTACGACGCCGACTTCTCGTCGGGCCACGGCGTCGCCGCGTGCTCGACCTGCCACGTCGGCGGCGACAACGACGACCTGGCGTGGGATCTCGGCAACCCCGGCGGCATCCCGCTGACGATCACCTCGCTCGGCGTGGTGCACACGATCGCGCCGGCGGTGATCTCGGCGCTGCTGCCGCGGTTCGCGCCGATCTTCCGCTTCAACATGCCGGTCAAGGGCCCGATGACGACCCAGAGCCTGCGCGGCATGGACAACCACGGCGCGATGCACTGGCGCGGCGATCGCAACGGCGCGATCCAGCAGTCGGGCGCGCCGTTCATCGATCCCGCGACCGGCGCGCCGGTGGTGTCGGCCCAGCCCAACGCCGGCATCTACGACGAGCACAAGGCGTTCACGTCGTTCAACGTCGCGTTCCCCGGCCTGCTCGGCCGCGACGCCGAGCTGTCGACCGGCGACATCGACGACTTCGCGGACTTCATCCTGGCGGCCAGCTACCCGCCCAACCCGATCCGCAACCTCGACAACTCGCTGACCCCCAACCAGCAGGCCGGGCGCGACTTCTACTTCAACCACACGACGACGCCGAGCGGCGCCCGGGTCGACCTACCGTCGGACCGCTTCTTCAACTGCAACGGCTGCCACACGCTCGACCCCGACGGCAACGCCGGCGCCACCGCGCACCCCGGGTTCTTCGGCAGCGACGGCCGGCTGTCGTTCGAGTTCGAGGCGCAGATCTTCAAGGTGCCGCACCTGCGCAACATGTACACGAAGGTCGGCATGTTCGGCTCGTCGCCGGACTCGCTGCAGCCGGGCACGATCATCCTGCAGCAGGGCCCGGCCACCGAGCAGATCCGCGGCTTCGGCTTCCAGCACGACGGCTCGCTGGGCACGCTCGAGCACTTCTTCACCGGCCAGGTGTTCCTGAAGGTGCTGACCAACGTGACGCTGGCCGACGGCACCGTCGTGCCGCCCAACCCGTTCGGCATCCCGTTCGTCGACCCCAACTCGCTGGGCTCGCCGACCGGCCCGGTGCTGTTCGAGGACGGCGGCTTCACGCTGCGCCACAACATCGTCGAGTTCATGATGGCGTTCGACAGCAACTTCGCGCCGGTGGTCGGGCAGCAGATCACCTACGCGCCGGGCTCGAGCACGGCGACCGCGCGGCTCGACCTGCTCGAGGCGCGCGCCGCCGCCGGCGAGTGCGAGCTGGTGGCCAAGGCCACCGGCTGGTTCGGGCTGACCACCGGCTTCCTCTACGAGGGTGGCCAGTGGCGGGCCGACGTCAGCCTGCTGCCGCGGCTCGACGACGCCGCGCTGCGCGCGCTGGTCGGCGCGGTCTACGGCGGCGCCACCTTCACCTGCGTGCCGCCGGGCTCGGGCGCGCGCATCGGCCTCGATCGCGACGGCGACGGCTGGGCCGACGGCGACGAGCTGCTGCGCGGCCGCGACCCGGACGACGCCAGCAGCCACCTGTGAGGCGGCGGGCGTGGCGCGCCCTCGCGTCGCGCTAGGGCGCTAACGGCGGCGGCGACGGCCGAGCGCGAGCAGCGCCAGCGCGCCGCCCGCGAGGTCGAGGCGGGACGGCGGCGTCCCGGCGGCGCAGCCGCAGCCGCCGGCGTCGTCGGGCGGCGGCGGGGTGTACGGCGCGATCGCGACGGTGGTCTCCTGCTGGATGCCGCCGCGCACCGCGCTGGTCACGATCACCTCGAGGTCGATCGGCGCGCCGGTCGGCGTGACGTCGATCGTGTGGGTCAGGCCGGCGACGTCGTCGCCAACCCGCGTCACGGTCGCGTCGCCGTGGATGACCCGCACCTCGATCGCCACCGGCCGCTGCGCGCTGACCTCGATCCGCGACGCCTCGCCGACGCCGGTGATCGGCAGGTAGCGCGCCGAGAAGCCCTCGACGATCACCGTCGCCGCCCCCGGCGCGACGATCGCGGCCTCGCGCAGCGCCGCGGCCAGCCGGCCGGCCTCGGGGTAGCCGGTGCCGTCGGCGAAGCTGCCGGTGCGCGCGTTCCACCGCGTGAAGGCGATCCACGCGTCGGTGAGCACCCGGCCGCGCGCGGTCAGCTCGGTGTCGATCGCGGTCAGGAACGGCGGATCGCTGCCGGTGTCCTCGCAGCGCGCCCACGCCGCCTGCGTGATGCCGGCGCCGGCCCACGCCTCGAGGAAGTACGCCCACAGCCCGGCGCCGTACGGGTACAGGTCGCCGAACCCGGCGCCGGCGCGATCGAACGGGCGGAACGGCTTGGCCTGGAACGCCGCCACCAGGTGCTCGAAGTCGTCCTGCTCGGGGAACACCGCCTCCTCGGCCCACACCGCCGAGCCCTCGGACCACTGGATCGGCTGATCGCCGTCGTAGGCGTTCTGCACCGCGTGGAACAGCTCGTGGCTGGTGAGGATGCGCAGCGCCATCGACGTCGACGGGTAGCCGTAGCCGACGAAGTCGTTCTCGATCGTCACGTGGCCGACGCAGGTGAACGGCGTCTGGGTGCAGGTGTCGGCGGCGAAGCTGCCGTCGGCGCCGTTGAGGTCCTTGAGGTAGACGTCGAGCCGGTCGTCGCCGCCCAGCGCGCCGTCGGGGCGTGGCGCGCGGAACCCCATCGCCGCGAACGCCGCCAGCGCCTCGTCGCCGCGGCGGGCCGCCTCCTCGACGAAGTCGGGCACGCCGCTGCCGTCGTTGTCGGTGGGCAGCACCGCGTCGGCGGTCGTCGTGACGTAGTGCACGCGGACCCGCCCGGTCGGCCACGCGAACGACTGCGGCGTCGTGCCGGCCTGCCACGGGTCGCGATCGGCGATCGCCAGCCCCGGCGTCGCCACCAGCGCGACGACCAGCGCCAGCCTCACAGCGGCGCCCACTCGACCCGGTAGAACGCGCCGCGCATCGGGTTGGCGGTGTCGCCGTAGTACGTGTCGATCCGCAGCTTGCGGTAGACGCCCGGCGCGATCTGCAGCACCCACACCTGCGCCTTCGGCGTCAGCACGTGCGTCTGATCGTCGTAGTCGTACCAGCTCGACATCACCGTCGCCGGCTCGCCGGTCGGCCCCGCCACCAGCGCGCACGCCGGGTCGGCCCAGTCGTCGAGCTCGAGCGCGCCGGGCGCGGTCGTGACCTCGGCCAGCGTCGCGGCGTTGACCACCGCCGCCGCCACCTGGCCCGGCCCCGAGTCGCCGCCGTTGAGCTTGATGCCGGCGCGCTTGAACGCGACGTGCCAGGCGGTCGACGTCAGCGACGTGGTGTCGGAGATGTCGACCTTGGTGCCGGCCATCAGGTCCAGGTAGACGTAGGGGTTGTCGGCGGCCGCGGCGGTGCCGCCGGCGGTGGCGTCGATCGTGCCGCTGGTCACACCGCCGGCGGTCGTGACGTTCACCGCGCCGGTCGACACCATCGCGATCGGCCGCCACTGGGTCGGCAGCGCCGTGGTCGGGTCGCACCCGGCGGCGTCGATCGCCGCGTCGGGCGAGACCACCGCGACGTCGTCGCTGCCGCAGGCGGCGAGCGGCAGGAGCAGGACCAGCAAGGACAGGCTGCGCATGGGCGGACGATACACGGCCGGCCGCCGCGCACCACGGGAGACAGACGGTGTTGGCTCGGGGTCGCCGGCGCCGTGATATGCACGGTGCGATGGCCCTCGAGCGCACGCTGTTCTCGTCCGATCACGGCCTGTTCCGGCAGGCGTTCCGCCAGTTCGTCGACAAGGAGATCCGGCCGCACCAGAAGCGGTGGGCCGAGGCCGGCATCGTCGACCGCGAGGCGTGGCGCAAGGCCGGCGCCCAGGGCTTCCTGTGCCCGTGGCTGCCCGAGGCGCTGGGCGGCCCCGGCGGCGACTTCCTGCACTCGACGATCATCATGGAGGAGCTGGCCTACGCCTACGAGAGCGGCTTCGCGATGGCGCTCCACTCCGACGTCTGCGCGCCGTACCTCGACAGCTTCGCCTCGCCGGCGCAGAAGCAGCGCTGGCTGCCCGGCTGTGCGTCGGGCGAGCTGATCCTGGCGATCGCGATGACCGAGCCCGGCACCGGCAGCGACCTCGCGGCGATCAAGACCACGGCGGTCAAGGACGGCGACGACTACGTCATCAACGGCGCCAAGACGTTCATCTCCAACGGCCAGCTGTGCGACCTGGTGATCGTCGCCTGCAAGACCGACCCCGATCCGGCCAACGCCCACCGCGGCATCTCGCTGATCGTCGTCGAGGCCGGCCGCCCCGGCTTCGTGAAGGGCAAGCGGCTCGAGAAGATGGGCATGGCGGCCCAGGACACCAGCGAGCTGTTCTTCGAGGACTGCCGGGTGCCGCAGGCCAACCGGCTGGGCCCCGAGGGCGCCGGCTTCATGATGCTGATGCAGAAGCTCCAGCAGGAGCGGCTGTGCGTCGCGATCGGCTCGCAGGCCGCGGCCGAGCAGGTGCTGAAGGACACGGTGGCCTACACCAAGGAGCGCACCGCGTTCGGCAAGCCGATCTCGAAGTTCCAGAACACCCAGTTCAAGCTGGTCGAGTGCGCCACCAAGGTGCAGCTCGGCCGGGTGTTCCTCGACGAGCTGGTCCGCCAGCACGTCGCCGGCAAGCAGCTGGTGACCGAGTGCTCGATGGCCAAGTGGTGGGCGTCGGACATGAGCCAGGAGGTGATCGACACCTGCCTGCAGTTCTACGGCGGCTACGGCTACATGCTCGAGTACCCGGTGGCGCGCGCGTTCATGGACGCCCGGGTGCAGCGCATCTACGCCGGCACCAACGAGATCATGAAGGTGATCATCGCCAAGCAGATGGGGCTCTGAGTGCGGAAGCAGGTCTCGCGTCCTGGGGGGAGGCTCGTCGGGGGCATGACCCCGACGAGGGGGGCTGGGCGACCAGCCCGCTGGAACCGAGTGCGGGCGGCGGCGCTGCTCGCGATCACCGGCGCGCTCGGCTGCGCGTCGGCGCGGACCCCGGGCGAGGTCGACGCCGCCGATCCGGTCGACGGCGCCGATCCGGTCGACGCCGCGCGGCTCGACGGGCCCGAGGCCGACGCCGCCGCGCTCGACGCCGCCACGCCCGACGCCGCGGCCGCCGACGCCGCGGTGATCGACGCCCGGCCGATCGACGCCGCCCCGCCGATCGACGCGCGGATCATCGACGCCACGCCGATCGACGCGCCGTGCACGCCGACCTGGACCAACCTGCTGGGCAACGGCGGCTTCGAGACCGGCGTCGTCCCGTGGACCCAGACCTCGACGATCATCCGGACCTCGGCGCAGATGCCGTTCGCGCCGCAGGCCGGGACCTTCGCCGCGCTGCTCGGCGCCACCAACAACGCCAACGACGTGCTGGTGCAGACCGTCACCATCCCGGCCAGCTCGACCGGCCTGCGGCTCCGCGGCTACAACTGCTTCGTCACCGAAGACATCATCATCACCGACGCCGACGTCTTCACGGCCCGGCTCGAGACCCCGGCCGGGGTGGCGGTCGAGACCCTGCTCACCCAGACCAACTCGAACACCGCGCCGATCTGCGCCTGGCTGCCCTTCACCTGGACCGCCACCAGCGGCGGCCACCCCGGCGAGACGTTGGTCCTGCGGTTCCAGGTCACCACCAACTTCGCGCTGCTGACCCGGTTCGCGCTCGACAGCCTCGCGCTCGAGGCCCAGGTCTGCCCCTAGAAGGCGCGCGGCCGACGCACGGGCCCGCGCCGGCCTGTACAATCGGCGCCATGGCAGAACCCAAGCGCCCGGCCGCCGGGCGCCCGAAGAAGCCGGCGCCGCGCAAGAAGCGCAGCACCAAGGCCGAGCCGCCGCCGCCGATGATCGAGGTGCGGCGCATCCACCGCCGCGACCTCAACCGGGTGTGGGAGTTCCTGAAGATCAGCTTCCACCACGTCAACCTCGAGACCGTCGAGTACCAGCGGCCGCGCACCAAGAAGCGCTTCCTCAAGACCTACGACGAGGAGGGCGTCGACCAGCTGGTGTTCGAGGTCGGCGACGAGATCGTCGCCTACGCCGAGTGCGCCCACGACGTGCTCGGCGCCGACAACTGGATCAACGAGGGCTACTTCGAGCGGCGCAAGATGCGGCCGCTGTTCGTCGAGGAGCTGGCGGTCCACCCCGACTGGAACGGGCGCGGCGTCGGCGGCTTCGTGCTCGAGCAGCTGCACCACCTGGCCAAGGTGCGCGGCCTCTCGCACCTGGTGCTCGAGGTCGCGGAGAACAACGAGCACGCGCTGCAGTGGTACCGCAAGCGCAACTTCCGCAAGCTCGACGCCGCGATCTTCCTGGCCGCGGCGGTCGACACCGAGGACGAGCTCTTGCCACCCAAGCCGGTGAAGCCGCCGCCGCCCGGCACCGAGAGCGTCGCGCCCACGCCGCCGCCCGAGGAGACCGCGTGACGGCCCGGCAGGTCGCGCTGCTCGCGCTGACGCTCGCCGCGTGCGGCGGCCGCAAGGAGAGCGCGCCGGCGGCGCCGCCGCCGCCGCCGATGGCGAAGCCGCAGCCGGTGACGCTCAAGCTGCGCAACCACCGGGTCGCGCCGATCTGGGTCGCGCTGCCCAACCCGTGCGCCGACCTGCCGGCCCGCCTCGAGACCAAGGCCGGCGTGCAGGTGCCGGTCGACGCGGTGACCACCAGCTGCGCCGACGCCGCCGCCGGCACCTGCCCGCCGCGCACCTGCCCGGGCCCGCGCGTGCTCCGGCTCGACGGCGACGGCGAGGTCGTCGTCCGCTGGGACGGCCAGGTCGCGCCGCCGCGCACGCTGGCCAAGGCCGCGGGCGGCTGCCCGACGGCGTGCGTCGATCGCGGCGGCCCGCCGCCGGCGACCGACTACTGGCTGCGCGCGACCGCGTGGAGCACCTGCGTCGGCGACGACTGCGGGTGCGCCGCGGCCAAGCCCGGCGAAGCCTGCCCGCAGCCGGGCGGCCTGACCGGCCCGCCCGACCTCAAGGCCGCGACGCCGATCGACATCCCGTCGGCGCTGGCCGTGACGATCATGTTCGAGTAGCGCATGGTCGCGGCGCGGGGCGCGACCGGCCGCTCACCCGGCGAGCGCGGCGACGACGTGCTCGACCACCGCGGCCGGGGCGTCGAGGTGGAGCCAGTGGCCGGCGCCGGGGATGACATGGGTCGTGACCGTCGCCGGCGCGTGCTCGAGGCGCGCCAGATCGGCGGCGCTGACGGTGTTGCCGCGCTCGGCGACCACCATCGCGATCGCGCCGGTCGCGCCCTCGATCGCCGGCCAGGCGTCGACCGCGTAGTAGTCGGTGACCAGCGCGCGGATCGCGTCGAGATCGAGGCGCAGGCGCAGCCCGCCGTCGGCCGGCTCGAGGTTCATCGCCAGCCAGCCGGCCATCGCCGGCGCGTGGCCGCGCGCCACCAGCGCCGCGACGAAGTCCTCGCGGCGCGCCCACGTGCGATCGAGCGCGACCATCGACGCCCACGCCGCGTGCACGCTGTTGTCGGGCGCGTCCCAGGCGCCCGGGCGCGCGCTCGGCGTCGAGTCGAGGATCACCCGGATCGGCAGCGCGAGCCCGAGCACCACCTTGCCGCCGAACGAGTGGCCGACCGCGGCCACCACCGGCGGCCCGGCCGCGGCCAGCCCGGCGCACAGCGCCTGCAGATCGGCGACGCACGCGGCGACGGTGTGCGGCGGCGCGCCCGCCGCCGACCGGCCGTGCAGGCGCAGATCGACCAGCACCGCCGCCCAGCCCGGCGCGCGCGCGAGCACCTGGCGCGCGATCGATCGCCAGTTGGTGCCGCTGCCGTAGATGCCATGGGTGAACGCGACCAGCCGGGTCGCGTCGGCGGGACCGAGCCGCTCGCTGTACAGCTGCGCGGGGGCGGTCACGTCACTTCTCGAAGTCGTGGACGACCGCGCCGACCTGCGGCGAGCCGCTGGCGAACTCGACGGCGATCGCGAGCGTGAAGCTGTGGGCGACGCCGTCGACCATGCCGACGAAGGTCCAGTAGGCGTGGGACGCGTCGAGCTTCTTGAGCGCGCGCTTGGCCTTGGTCAGGCCGGGCGAGGTCAGCCGGATGTCGTCGTAGCTGGCCGCGAACCCCTCGCCGTCCACGATGACCGACGCGAGCGCGGCCTTCAGATCGGGCGTGAGCAGGCACGGCAGCGCCTTCTTCAGCGCCTTGTCGTTCTTGACGGTGGTGACCTTGAAGCAGCGCTTCCGCAGCTTGGCGTCGGCGGGCATCGTCACCTGGGTGTACGTGAACTCGCCGCCGCCGAAGTCGAGCAGCGCCAGCTCGGTCAGCGCCTTGGCGTCGCCGGCCTTCGCCGCGGCGAGCCACGCGAGGGCGGTCTCCTTCGCGGCGTCCTCGCCGGGCTCCTCGAGCCCCACCGGGATGTCGGCGCGCGCCGCGCCGGCCGTCACGAGCATCCCGAGCAGCGGCAACCAGCAGCGCTTCGCCATCGCCGCATCATGCCCCAGATCGGACGTGGCGGCCCGCGCCCCGGCCGGCCTCACCCCGGCGGCAGCGCCGCGGCGATCGGCGCGAAGGTCACCGCCTCGGCGAACTCCTGGCCGGGCTGCGTCGCGCCCTGCACCAGCGCGGCCCGGATCGCGAACGCCAGCTTGACGAACGCGCTGAACCCGACCTGGTAGCTGGTGATGCCGCCGTAGCGCCCGGCCAGCATCGTCAGGTGCGCGGTGGCGCCACCCGCCGGCCGCACCTGCGCGCCCCACGGCAGCGTGATCTCGGTGAAGCCGGCCTTCCACGTCCACACCAGGTTGTTGCTGGCAGCGGCGATCGCGGGGACGCGGTTGAAGACGTGCTCGCCGTGGCCGCCCTCCCACCCCGGCTGGCCCAGCAGCCGCCGGCGCAGCGTCGCCGGCACCGGCAGCGTGCCGGTCAGGATCGCGTGGTGCTCGCCGGGCTGGGGCTGGATGCCCTGGTACGGCTGCACGTACGCGTGGGTCAGCGGCCCGGTGCGCAGCACGACGACCTGGTGGAAGTCGGTGGTGACCCGGCCGCCGACCAGCACCTTGAGCGTGCCGGCGACCACCGAGGTCGCGGTGGCGGCGTCGGTCGAGTCGACGATCTCGACGACCTGGCACCCCGCCGCGGTCGCCTCCTCGATCATGCTGGTGCGCTGGCGCGCGCGCGACTTGGCGGTACCCGAATCGAAGAAGCCCATCGCGGCGCAGGCTACCGAGCCGGCCGCCGCGGCGGCCAGCCGGCCCGGCGATCACTTGCGGCCATCGCGGCGCCGCGCCCCCGCCGTCTCAGAACTGCGCCTCGACGTGCTTGTGCTTGGCCACCAGGTCGATCAGGTAGTTGGCCAGGTCGATGATGTCCTGGTCCTTGGTGCGGCGCGACACCTGCACCGTGATCAGGTCGTGGCCACCGTCGTCGTCGGCCTCGCGCAGCCGCATGACCACCGTGCCGTGCTCGGCGTCGGGCTTGCCCTTCTTGCGCCCGCCGACGTCGACCAGGTCGATCAGCTTCCACAGCGTGCGCCGCTCCTTGGCCGACAGGTCGATCGTGCCCAGCTCGTCGGACTTGGTCTCGTTGACCACCGCCACCCACAGCGAGTTGCCGCGGGTGCGGAACGTCCACTCGGTGCCGTCGGGCTTGGTGCTCACGAACTCGAACGATCGTCCGTTGACCTCGCCGCGGGGATCGTCGGACACTCGCAGATCAGGCGCGCTGCACGCCGCCGCCAGCGCCACGGCGATCGCGACCACGATGATGCTCCGCACGCCCTCGAGTTCAGCAGGTCTGGCCGACGCCGTCAAAGCCGCGGCGCTGGCCGGGCTGGCCGCGCTCGCCGGTTGCGGGTTCACGCCGTCGGGCGCGACCGACGGCGACGGCGGGATCGACGCGGCCGCCGTCGACGCCCCGCCCAGCGACGGGCGCCCGCCGATCGACGCCCCGCCCGGCGTCGACGCGCGCACCGACGCCTCCGGCGGGTCGGCGTTCTGCCCGCCCGGCGATCCGTCGCTGGTGTTGTGCCTGCCGTTCGACGACGGGACCACCACCAACCGCGTGGGCAGCGGGCCGCAGCCGTTCCTGTCGACCAACGTCACGCCGGTCGCCGGCCGGGTCGGCATGGCGGCCGGGTTCGGCGCGACCAGCGCGCTGTGGTTCGCCGAGACCACCGCGCTCGACCTGCCGGCGCCGCTGACGATCGAGGGCTTCGTCTACTACACCACCGACCCGCCGATGACGGGCACCTCCAGCGATCGCCGGATCGGCCTCGTCGACAACAACGGCCAGTACTCGATCTTCCTCGGCTGGCACCAGGCCGCGGGCGCGATGAGCGAGAGCGTCACGCCGTACTGCAACATCAACGCGACCGCGTGGGGCGCGCCGATCTCGCGCAACGCCTGGCACCACGTCGCGTGCGTCCACACCGGCGCGACGCTGACCGTCTTCACCGACGGCATCGCCGGCGTCCCGGTCAACACCGCGACGCCGATCGCCACCGGCACGATGGACGGCACGACGCTGGGCCAGAACTGCGACGGCGACGCGGCGACGCCGTCGGTGCCGCTGGTCGGCGGGCTCGACGAGGTGCGCCTGTGGAGCGTCGCGCGCACGCCGGTCGAGATCGCGACCGCGGCCGCGCGATGACCGCCGCGCTGGTGGCCGCGATCGCCGAGGCCTGCGCCGCCGGCGGGTTCGACCTGTGCGCGACGGCGGCCGCCGCCGACTACAACGTCCGGGTTCCGGACGACGTGCGGCTGCCGGATCACGGCCGCCCGCGCGCGCTGGTGATCGTCATCGGCAACACCGCGGCGCTGTGGCCGCGGTTCCGCGCCGCGCTGGCCGACCCGGCGCTGGCCGCCGCGCCCGACCCGCTCGATCGCTACGCCGCCGACGTCATCACCGCGGCGGTCGCCGCGGCGGTGGGCCCCGCCGGGCCGGCCACCGCGCTCCGCTTCGCGCCCGAGCCGCCGCCGCGCCGGGTGGCGATGCAGCGGCTGGCCGAGGTCGCCGGGCTGGCCGCGCTCGCGCCCAGCCACCTGGCGATCCACCCGACGTTCGGGCCGTGGTTCGGGCTGCGCGCGGCGATCGTGATCGACGTCGACGGCCCGCCGCCTCGCCCGCCGGTGGCGCGCGCGTGTGACTGCGCGCACGGCTGCGCGCCGGCGCTGGCGCGAGCGCTGGCGGCCGGCCCGCCGCGCGACGGCGACGAGCTGCGCGAGCGCTGGCGGCTGTGGCTCGCGGTGCGGGACGCGTGCCCGGTCGGACGCGCGCACCGCTTCGGTGAGGACCAGCTCACCTATCACTACACCGGCGATCGGTCGTTGCTCGGTTAGCTGGCTTCCGCCCCCGCGCGTTGCCGTTACAATGGGGGGCATGCGCGCGCTCGCCATCAGCTGTCTCGCGATCGCCGGGTGCGCGTTCACCCCCAACGGGCTGAGCAGCGACGGCGACGCCGCGCCCGACAGCGCCCAGCTCGACGGCCCCGGCGGCCCCGATGGCGCCGGCGATCCCGACGGCGCGACCGCGATCGACGCCGCCGACGTCGACGCCCCGGCGACGATCGACGCCCCGCCGCCCATCGACGCTGCGCCCATCGACGCCGCCGACGTCGACGCCGCGCCGCCGATCGACGCCGCCCCGCCGATCGACGCCGCCCCGCCCATCGACGCCGCGCCCGACCCGTTCTGCACCAGCAGCGGCCTGCAGGCGTGCTTCCGCATGGATCAGGGCAGCGGCGCGCCGGTCGACGGCCACAGCCCGCCGATCTCGATCGCCCGCGCGGACGCCGCGAACTACGTCGCGAGCTGCCCCAACCACGGCTCCGCGCTCGATCTGTCGTCGGGCGTGTTCGTCCGCACCGGCGCCCCGGCGGCCGCGCTCACCGCGATGTCGGTCGAGGCCTGGGTCAAGCTGGCCCACGCCGCGCAGATCGGCGACGGCCGACGCTTCTGGTTCGACGCCGACAGCTCCTGGGGCCTGTCGTACGCGCGCGACCTCGGCGGCAACACGCAGGTGCAGTGCCTGGTGGTGCTCGGCGTCGCGAGTTTCCCGACGGTGACCGCCACGCTCGCCAACCCGACCGCGTGGAACCACGTCGCCTGCACGTTCGATGGCGACCGGCTGCGGCTGTTCATCAACGGCGTGAAGTCCGAGAACAACGTCTCGGGCTCCACCAACACCATCCAGAACGCCAGCGCCGGCATCCAGATCGGCCGCGACGGCGTCGATCAGGGCGGCGCCACCGAGGGCCAGATCGACGACGTGCGCGTCTGGAACCGCCGCATCCCCGACGCCGAGATCGCCGCGATCGCCAACGCCGGCTGTCAGTAGCGCCGGCGCGGGCGGGTCGCTCGACCCGCACCCGCGCCGCCCCGCCGCCCCGCTACCAGGTGATGATGACCTGGCCGTTGCCGGTCTGGAAGCCGGCGGTCATCGACGGCGCGGTGCCCGCGTTGTACGAGCCGCCACCACCGCCGTTGGGGTTGGCGGGCGCATCGTGGCTGCCGCTGCCGCCACCCGAGAATCCGCCACCACCGCCGCCGGTGAACCCGGCCGCGCCGCCACCGCCATAGCCACCGCTGCGTCCGAGCGAGCCGCCAGTGCCACCGGCGCCGCCGTTGACGTAGGCGCGGCCGAATGTGTTGATGGTCCCAAACGAGCCGGTGTTGCCGTTCGAGTTGTTGACGCCGTCGCCGTAGAAGCCGCCGCCGCCGGTGCCGGAGTGCCAGCCGGTCCACGGCCACGTGGTGCCGCCGTTGCCCATCACGCCGCCGGCGCCGCCGTTGGTCTGGCCCGCGGCGCCGTCCGGGGTGATGAGTCCAGGGCCGCCATCGACCACCAGGCCCGAGCGCCCCATCGCACCGCCGCCGCCGCCGGCGACGATCAGGGGACTGCCGGCGGAGCTGACCACAAACGTCCCGCCACCGCCACTGCCGCCGGCCTGCTCCCCGCTGTTGGTGCCGGGCAGGCCGGCCCCGCCGACCTGGATCGTGATCACCGCGCCGCCGGCAACCGCGAAGGTGCCGACCGCCCGGGCGCCCAGGCCACCGACGCCGCCCAGCGCGCCGCCGCCGCCGCCCTGCGCGCCGCGCGCGTCGATGCGGATCGACGTCACGCACGCCGGCACGGTGAACGTCTGACGCGAACCGACGTAGTTGAACGTCGCGGAGCCAGTGGCGCAACCGCCGTTGAAGGTCGCGGTCACGGTGGTCGCCGCGGTCATCGTGACCACGCAGGTCCCGGTGCCGGTGCAGCCACCGCCAGACCACCCGGCGAACGTCGAGGTGCCGGCCGCAGCCGCGGTCAGCGTGATCATCGTGCCGTGGTTGAGGACCTCGGTGCAGTCGGCGCCGCAGTTGATGCCCGCCGGGCTCGAGGTCACGGTGCCGGTGCCGGTGCCCGCGCGGGTCACCGTCAGCGTGTACGCGTTCAACGTGAACGTCGCGGTCACCGAGGTCGCGGCGGTGATCGTCGTGGTGCACGTGCCGGTACCCGTGCAGCCGCCTCCGCTCCAGCCGCTGAACGTCGAGCCGGCCGCGGCCGCGGCCGTCAGCACGACGGCGGTGCCGTGGTTGTAGACCTCGGTGCAGTCGGCGCCGCAATTGATGCCGGCCGGGCTCGAGGTCACGGTGCCGGTGCCGGTGCCCGCGCGGGTCACCGTCAGCGTGTACTGGTTCAGGGTGAACGTGGCGGTCACGCCGGTGGCGCCCGTGATCGTGGTCATGCACGGCCCGGTGCCGGTGCACGCGCCGCTCCAGCCGGTGAACGTCGAGCCAACCGCCGGCGTCGCGGTCAGCGTCACGACCGTGCCGAAGTTGTAGATCTCGGTGCAGTCGCTGCCGCAGTTGATGCCGGCCGGCGTCGACGTGACCGTGCCGGTGCCGGTGCCGGCGCGCATCACGGTCAGGCTGTCCTGGTTGATCGAGAACGTCGCGGTCACGGTGGTCACCGCGGTCAGCGTGACGACGCAGTCGGCGGTGCCGGTGCAGCCGCCACCGGTCCAGCCGAGGAACGTCGAGCCGACCGCGGGCGTCGCGGTCAGCGTCACCGCGGTGCCGTGATCGTAGTCCTCGGTGCAGTCGGCGCCGCAGTCGATGCCGGCCGGCGTCGACGCCACGCTGCCGCTGCCGCTGCCGGCGCGGGTGACCGCGAGGGCGTAGCGGTTGAGCGTGAAGGTGGCGGTCACCGAGCGCGCCTGATCCAGCGTGACCGCGCACGTGGGCGCGGTCCCAGTGCACGCGCCGCCCCAGCCCGCGAAGTTCGCGCTGGCGTCGGCGGTCGCGGTGAGGGTCACCACCGTCCCCGACGGATACGACTCGGTGCAGTCGCTGCCGCACGTGATGCCGGCGGGCGCCGAGGTGACCATGCCCATGCCGGTGCCGTCGGTCGCGACCGTCAGCGTGGGGTTGGCCGCGAAGGTCGCCGTGATCGCGGTGTCGCCGGCGATCGTGACGACGCAGGTGCCGAGCCCGGTGCAGCCCCCGCCGCTCCACCCCTGGAACGTCGCGCCGGCGGCCGGCGCCGCGGTCAGCGTCACCGACGTGCCGATCGTGAAGCTCTCCGAGCAGTCGGCGCCGCAGCTGATGCCGGCCGGCGTCGAGGTCACCGTGCCGTCGCCGGCCGCGGTGACGATCAAGGTGGCCGACGGCACTGCGTCGATGGGTGTGTTGCTGACCTCGCCACACGCGATCAGCGCGGTCGAGGTGGCAGCGAGCGCGAACAGGCACACGAGATGACGTGTCATCATGACTCCTGCGCGACGGTCCCCTGCCGCGCTGCTACCAGCATACGCCCCCGGGCGTCGAAGTTGGAATGGCGGTTGCCGGCGGCATGGGTGGCGCCCAGCGACGTCGCCTTGGTGCGGCAACGCACATCGCCGTCGGCGGTTGTCGGCGGGCGCAGCGCCCGCTACTGTATATCCGTGCAGTCCCCGGATGCCCTGGCCGGCTTCCACCCGCTGGTCGCGGGCTGGTTCCGCGAGCGCCTCGGTGAGCCCACCGCCCCGCAGCGCGGCGGCTGGCCGGCGATCGCCGCGGGCCAGGACACGCTGATCGCCGCGCCGACCGGCTCGGGCAAGACGCTGGCCGCGTTCCTGGCCTGCCTCGACGCGCTGGTGCGCGACGGCCTGCGCGCGCCGCTCCCCGACCGCGTCCACATCCTGTACGTCTCGCCGCTCAAGGCGCTGTCGAACGACGTCCACCGCAACCTCAGCGTGCCGCTGGCCGAGATCGCGGCGCGGGCGGCGGCGGCCGGCGTCGCGCTGCCGCACATCGAGGTCGGCGTGCGCACCGGCGACACCCCGATGGCCGAGCGCGAGCGCATGGCCAAGCGGCCGCCGCACATCCTGGTGACGACGCCCGAGTCGGTCTACATCATGCTCACGACCGAGCGCGGGCGCGCCGCGCTGGGCCAGGTGCGCACGGTCATCGTCGACGAGATCCACGCGATCGCCGGCGACAAGCGCGGCGCGCACCTGGCGCTGTCGCTGGAGCGGCTCGACCGGCTGGTCACGCACACCACCGGCCGCGCGCCGGTGCGGGTCGGGCTGTCGGCGACGCAGCGACCGATCGAGCGGGTCGCGGCGCTGCTCGGCGGGCGCCGGCCGCTGCCGACGATCATCGACGGCGGCCACCGCCGCGACGTCGACCTCGCGATCGAGATCACCGACGACGAGCTCGGCGCGGTGGCGTCGCTCGAGCAGATGGGCCGGGTCTACGACCGCATCGCCGAGCTGGTCGGCCAGCACCGCACGACGCTGGTGTTCGTCAACACCCGCCGGCTGGTCGAGCGGGTGGCCCACGCGCTCGAGCAGCGGCTCGGCGAGACCGAGGTGGTGGCGCACCACGGCTCGATGTCGCGCGAGCGGCGGTTCATGGCCGAGGCGCGGCTCAAGGCCGGCGACGTGAAGTGCGCGGTCGCCACCGCGTCGCTCGAGCTCGGCATCGACGTCGGCGCGGTCGATCTGGTCGTGCAGATCGGCTCGCCGCGCTCGCTGGCGACGCTGCTGCAGCGGGTCGGCCGCTCGGGCCACTCGCTGGGCGCCACGCCCAAGGGCCGGCTGTTCGCGATGACCCGCGACCAGCTGGTCGAGTGCGCCGCGCTGATCCGCGGCGTGCGGCGCGGCAACCTCGACGAGCTGACCGTGCGCGACGCGCCGGTCGACATCCTGTGCCAGCAGATGGTGGCGGCGTGCGCGGCCGAGGAGCTGGGCGAGGACGAGCTGTTCGCGCTGGTCACCGGCGCGGCGCCCTACGCCGCCCTGACCCGGGCGCGGTTCGACGAGCTGCTGACGATGCTGTCCGACGGCATGTCGGAGCGGCGGCGGGTCGGCCAGCTCTTGCACCGCGATCGGGTCGGCGGCCGGCTCAAGGCCCGGCGCGGCGCGCGGCTCCTGGCGATCACCTCGGGCGGCGCGATCCCCGACAACGCCAACTACGCGGTCGTCGAGCACCCGAGCGGCACCCGGGTCGGCGACGTCGACGAGGACTTCGCGATCGACTCGTCGGCCGGCGACATCTTCCTGCTCGGCAACACCGCCTGGAAGATCCACCGCGTCGAGAACGGCCGGGTGTTCGTCGAGGACGCCCACGGCCAGCCGCCGACGATCCCGTTCTGGTTCGGCGAGGCCCCGGCCCGCACCCGCGAGCTGTCCGACGAGGTCAGCGACCTGCGCGCCGAGCTCGATCGGCGGCTGGGCGCCGGCGAGGCGTGGGGGGCGATCGCCGCGTGGCTGGTGGCCGAGACCTCGATGAGCCGCGGCGCCGCCGAGCAGCTGGTGGCGTACCTCGCCGCCGGCCGCGCCGCGCTGGGCGCGCTGCCGCGCAAGGACCTGCTGATCGCCGAGCGGTTCTTCGACGAGGGCGGCGGCATGCAGCTGGTGATCCACGCGCCGCTGGGCGGCCGGCTCAACCGCGCCTGGGGCCTGGCGCTGCGCAAGCGGTTCTGCCGCGGCTTCAACTTCGAGCTGCAGGCGGCGGCCACCGACGACGGCATCGTCATCTCGCTGGGCCAGCCGCACAGCTTCCCGCTCGCGACCGTGTTCGGCTACGTGCCGTCGACGATCGCCGAGGAGGTGCTGGTCCAGGCGCTGCTCGACCAGCCGATGTTCGAGGTGCGCTGGCGGTGGAACGTCACCCGCGCGCTGACCGTCGCGCGGCGCATGGGCGGCAAGAAGGTCGCGCCCAACCTGGTGCGCATGCGCGCCGCCGATCTGCTGAGCGTCGTGTTCCCGCAGGCCCAGGCCTGCCTCGAGACGATCGTCGGCGATCGCGAGATCCCCGATCACCCGCTCGTCCAGGACACGATCCGCGACTGCCTGACCGAGGCGCTCGACGGCGCCGGCCTGACCGCGCTGTGCGCCGCGATCGAGCGCGGCGAGATCACCGTGCTGGCCAAGGACTCGGTCGAGCCGTCGCCGCTGTGCCACGAGCTGATCAACGCCAACCCCTACGCGTTCCTCGACGACGCGCCGCTCGAGGAGCGCCGCACCCGCGCGGTCAACCTGCGCCGCGGCCTGTCACCCGAGCTAGCCGAGACCACCGGCGCGCTGGCGCCCGAGGCGATCGCCGCCGCCGAGGACGAGGTCGCGCCGGTCGTCCGAGACCCGGACGAGCTGCACGACGCGCTGCAGACGCTGTGGCTGGTGCCGGCCGGGCGCGCGGCGACGCTGGGCGAGCCGGCGTGGCTCGACGCGCTGGTCGCGACCGGGCGCGCGACGCGGCTGGCGTGGCCGGCCGCCGGCGCCCGCCCCGCCGGCGCGGGCTGGGTCGCCACCGAGCGGCTGGCCGCGCTGCGCGCGCTCTTGCCCGACGCGGTCGCCACACCTGATCTGCCGACGCCGACCTGGGCTGCCGCGCTCGAGCCCGACGTCGCGCTGCGGCGGATCGTCGCCGCGCACCTCGACGCCAGCGGGCCGCGCACCGCCGCGGCGCTGGCCGCGACGCTGGGCCTGGCCGCGGCGCCGGTGCTCGAGGCGCTGCTCGGCCTCGAGGCCGACGGCGACGTGCTGCGCGGCAACTTCCGCGGGCGCGGCGTCGGCCCGCCGATGACCGTGCCCGCCGCGATCGCCGCGGCCGACGACGAGCTGGCCAGCGTCGAATGGTGCAACCGGCGGATCCTCGCGCGCATCCACCGGCTGACGCTGGCCCGCCTGCGCCGCGAGATCGAGCCGGTCGACGCCTGCGCGCTGATGCGGTTCCTGCTGCGCTGGCAGCGCGTCGCCAAGGGCACGCAGGTGATCGGCGCCGACGGCCTGAGCCGCGTGCTCGATCAGCTGAGCGGCTTCGAGACCGCGGCCGGCGCGTGGGAGCGCGAGGTCTTGCCGGCCCGGCTCAACGGCTACGACGCGACCTGGCTCGATCAGCTGTGCCTCGGCGGCGCGATCGCGTGGTGCCGGCTGTCGGCGCGCAAGTCCGACGGCGACGCCGGCGGCGGCCGGGTCGCGCCGTCGCGCGCCGCGCCGCTGGCGCTGTTCCGCCGCGCCGACGGGGCGTGGCTGCGCGCGCCGCTGGCCGCCGACGCCGACGCCGCGCCGACGCTGAGCGCCGAGGCCACCGCGGTGGCGGCGCGGCTGCGCGAGGGCGGCGCCGCGTTCCTGCCCGACCTGGTCGCCGCGGTGGGGCTGGCGCCCGACGCCGTCGAGGACGCGCTGTGGGAGCTGGTCGCGGCCGGGCTGGCCGCCGCCGACGGCTTCGCGTCGATGCGGGTGCTGATCGAGCGCAAGCGCGGCGAGCCGCTGCGCACCCGGTTCGATCAGCCGGCGCGCGGCACCGTCGAGGCGTCCCACGCGTGGCGCGAGGCGGTGCGGCGTACCCGCGAGAAGGAGCGGGCGCGGCCGGCGGTGGCGATGCGCAGCCTGCCGACCGCCGCCGGGCGCTGGTCGCTGGTCGGGGCGCCGCGCGCCGAGGCGCTGGATCCCGACGCGTCGGCGCGGCAGCTGCTGGCCCGCTACGGCGTCGTGTTCCGCGATCTGCTGGTGCGCGAGCCGGCGCTGCCGCCGTGGCGCGACCTGGCGATGGCGCTGCGCCGGCTCGAGGCCCGCGGCGAGATCCGCGGCGGGCGGTTCGTCACCGGCTTCGTCGGCGAGCAGTTCGCGCTGCCCGAGGCGCTCGACGAGCTGCGCGCGGTGCGCACGCCGCCGCTGGCCCGCGAGCTGGTCAAGGTCGCGGCCACCGACCCGCTCAACCTGGTCGGCATCGTCACGCCGGGCCCGCGGGTGCCGGCGGTGATCGGCAACGCGGTCCTGTGGTGCGACGGCGTGCCGCTGGCCTCGCTCGAGGCCGGCGCGGTGGTGCTGCGGATGACGCTGCCCGCCGGCGCGCGCGTCGACGACGACCTGACGTATCATGAGGCGCCGCGACGCTCGGTGCCCGCGGCGCAACCGTCGCTGCCGCTGTGATCTCCACGCTCCGCTCCTGGTTCCGCCCGGCCTGGCCGCACGCGTTCATCGCCGGGTTCGTCGCGCTGCAGCTGCTGCTGCCGCTGCACTACTACCTGGTGCGCCGCGACGAGCACGACGAGCGGTTCGCGTGGCGGATGTTCTCGTCGACGCGGTCGCTGGCCTGCGACGTCGAGCTGCGCGTCGACGACCGGCCGATCGAGCTGGGCCGCGAGTTCCACGACGCGTGGATCGCGATCGCCCGGCGCGGGCGCCGCACGGTGGTCGAGGCGATGGCGGCGCGGCTGTGCAAGCAGCACCCGGGCTCGACGGTGACCGCGTTCCTGACCTGCAAGCCGGTGCGCGGCGAGCCGTACTCGGTCGGCGGCTTCGACCTGTGCACGATCCCGCGGTTGTAGATGGCCAAGCGCACCCGCTCCCAGCAGAAGCGCCCCGGCCCCGGGCCGGCGGCGCCCGCCGCGCCGGCGTCGACGGCCCCCGCGCCGGCCACCCCGCGCCCGCCGGTGCGCGCCGCGGCCTTGCCCACCGCGACCCGCGGCCGGTTCTGGCTCGACTTCGAGCTGTCGTGGGCCAGCTGGGCGCTGTTCCGGCTGTGCTTCTTCGGCCTGCACGCGATCGACGCGGTGCTGCAGCTCGCCCACGCGCCGCGCTACGGCGCCGGCGGGTTCAACGTGCCGCAGCTGCCGCTGCCGCTCTTGCCCGCGCCCGATCGCACCGGCATGAGCTTCGTCTACGGGCTGCTCGCGATCGCGTTCGCGCTGTGCGCGGTCGGCGTCGCGGTGCGGGTGCTCCTGCCGCTGGCGGCCGCGCTCTACGCCTACGCGTACTTCGTCAGCCAGCTCGACTCGTACCAGCACCACTACCTGATGTGCCTGGTGCTGTTCCTGTTGTGCTTCGTGCCGACCGCGCCGACCAGCGTCGGCGCCGACGGGCGACGCTGGCTGCGCGCGTGGGCGCTGCGGCTGGTGCTGGTGCAGCTGGCGATCGTCTACCTGTGGGCCGCGGTGGCCAAGGTCGATCGCGCCTGGGTCGACGGCACGCTGCTCGCGAGCCAGGTGCAACCCGGCACGGTGCGATCGCTGATCGGCGGCCTCGGCTTCGCCACCGTCGCGGTGCTGGTGCTGGCCACCGAGGTCGCGCTGGCGGCGACGATCTGGAACCGCCGAACGTGGTTCGTCGCGGCGCCGCTCGGCGTCGGCCTGCACGTCGGCATCGAGCTGATCGATCTCGATATCGGGCTGTTCTCCTACTACATGATCGCCAGCTACCTGCTGGTGGTGCCGGGCGCGCCCGCCGACGCGGCGCTGCGGTTCGGGCGCCGGCTGGTCGCGCCGCTGGCCCGGGTCCCGGCGGGCGCGGCGCTGGCGATCGCCGCCGCCGCGCTCTCGGCCGGGGCGATCTACGTCGTGCGCCACCCGCTGCCGCTGGCGCGCGCGGCGCTGGTCGGGCTCGCGCTCGTCCTCGGCGCGGCGGTCGCGGCGCGGCGCGGCGGCGCGCGGGCGATCGCGGGGCGGCTCGGCGCCGGCGCGCTGGCGTTCGTGCTGATGACGACCGTGCTGGCGACCACCGACGTCGCCGCCGATCACTTCCGCACCTGGGGCGGCGCGTCGCGGCGCATGGGCCTGCCCAGCGAGCGCGCCGCGTACCTCGGCCTGCTCGCCGTCGACCCGCGCTCCGAGTACGCGCACTTCTACCTCGGCCAGCTCGACGTCAAGGCCGGCGCGATGGACGCCGCGCGCGCGCACTTCGCCGCCGGCCAGCGGGTCGCGCCGAAGCGGGTCCGCTGCTACCTCGCCGGCGCCAACCTCGAGGCCGCCGGCGGCGATCGCGCCGCGGCGATCGCCACGCTCGAGCGCGGCCTGGCCGCGGCGCCGGGCGATCCCGAGCTGACCCAGCGGCTGGCCGCGCTGCGAGGCGCCGGTGTCCCGTAAGGCCGAGCGCGCCGCGCGGATCGCGGCGATCCTCGACGAGCGGTTCCCGCAGCCGGGCATCCCGCTCGACCACGGCGATCCGTTCCAGCTCCTGTGCGCGGTGCTGTTGTCGGCGCAGACCACCGACGCGCGGGTCAACCTGGTGACGCCGGCGCTGTTCGCCGACGCGCCGACGCCGGCGGCGCTGGCGGCGCTGCCCGAGGCGACGATCTTGCGCCACATCCGCACCTGCGGCCTGGCGCCGACCAAGGCCAAGAACCTGCGCGCGCTGGGCGCCGCCTTGATGCGCGATCACGGCGGCGCGGTGCCGCGCGACTTCGACGCCCTCGAGGCGCTGCCCGGCGTCGGCCACAAGACCGCGAGCGTGGTCATGGCCCAGGCGTTCGGCGTGCCGGCGTTTCCCGTCGACACCCACATCCACCGGCTGGCCGCGCGCTGGGGCCTGTCGAGCGGCAAGGACGTCGTCACCACCGAGCGCGACCTGAAGGCGCTGTTCCCCGAGGATCGCTGGAACGCGGCCCACCTGCAGATCATCTACTTCGGCCGGCAGTACTGCCCGGCGCGCGGCCACGTCATCGCCGCCTGCCCGATCTGCGCGTGGGCCATGTCCAAGACCACCGCCGCCGCCGAGCGGCGCCGCGGGGCGAGCAAGTAGTGCCCACCGCGTGCTTCGCCATCGACGCGGGCCGGCCGCGCAGCCACGCGGCCCCGGCCGACGAGCTCGCCGCGCTCGACGACCCTGGCACCTGCGACGTGATCCAGGATTGCTTCGACCTCGACGCCGAAGAGCTGACGCTGCGCTGGCACGCGACGCAGGTGTCGCTGTCGTACAAGTACGATCTCTCGTTCATGTGCGACGACGTCTCCGCCATGGTCATCGCGGTGGCGTCGGCCGACCGCGGGCAGGTCGTGATCGGCTTCCCGTCGAGCGACTTCCGCGCCGTGTGGACGCTGACCTGGGGCGACGGGCGCGTGCGCGTCGACGCGGCCTGGGACGAGGTCGGCGCGGCGACGGCGGCGCTCCGCGCGGCGCCGACCATCGAGCTCGCGACCCGCGCGTTCCTCGACGCGTGGCGGCGCCCGCTCGAGATCCTGGCGGCGGCGCTCGCCGGGTCGGGCTACGACCTCGCGCGCGTGCGCGGCGTGCCGGCGCTCCACCACGCCCTCGCGCTGCTCGCCTGAGCCGCCGCGGCGCGAGCAAGTCGCGACGGTTCGTGGCAAGGTCGGCCCATGTCCGAGGACGACAAGCTGGCGCGCATCGTCGAAGCGCGCCTGAAGCTGCGCGAGCGGTTCCAGCGCGACATGCAGGCGACGCCGTCGCTGGCCGACGACGCGCCGATGGGCAGCGGGCAGACCAACCGCCACGGCATGCCGCAGCTGCCGCCCGATCAGTACGAGACCAAGAAGTGGCCGGTGCTCGACCTCGGCATCAAGCCCGAGGTGCCGCGCGCGACCTGGAAGCTGGCCGTCGACGGCGCGGTCGCGGCGCCGCGCACGCTGGCGTGGGCCGACCTCGAGGCGTTCGAGCAGGTCGAGGACGTCAGCGACTTCCACTGCGTGACCAAGTGGTCGCGGATGAACATGCGCTGGCGCGGCGTGCGGCTGGCCGACGTGCTGGCGGCCGCCGAGCCGCGGCCGACCGCGCGGTTCGTCATGTGCCACGCCTACGACGGCTACACCACCAACCTGCCGCTGGCCGAGGCGCTCAAGCCCGACGTGCTCCTGGTCCACACCTTCGACGGCGCGCCGCTCGAGATCGAGCACGGCGGGCCGTGCCGGGTGATCACGCCGCAGCTGTACGCGTGGAAGGGCGCCAAGTGGGTGTCGCGGCTCGAGGTGCTCGAGGACGATCGGCTGGGCTTCTGGGAGGAGCGCGGCTACTCGAACACCGCGTACCCGTGGCGCAACGATCGCTACTCGTGACCGCGCGCGCCGCGCTGGCGGTGGCGGTGCTCGCCGCGGCGGCGTGCCAGGTGCAAGGCGGCCCGCCGCTGCAGGTGCTGACCGAGACCGCGCGCCCGCGCTGGCGCGACGACCTGCCGGCGACCTCGGCGATCTTCGACGGCGCGACCGTGCGGCTGCGCGGCGCGCGCGGCGAGGTGCTCGGGGTCGAGGTGGTGCGCGCGCCGGCCGATCCGGTCGACGTCGCGTTGACGCTGGCCGACGCCGACGTGCGCGGCTTCGCGGTCGACCACGCCGTGGTCGCGTCGCCGTCGACGGTGCTGTACGGCCGCAGCCGCGGCGCCGGCCGCTACCCCGATCGGCTGAGGCCGGTCGCCGGGCCGATCGCGACGCCGCGGATGGCGTACTTCGACGTCGCGATCCCCGCCGACGCCGCGGCCGGCGTGCACCGCGGCGAGCTGGCGGTCGGCGACGCGCGGTTCGCGGTCGAGCTGACCATCGAGCCGATCACGCTGCCCGCCGTCGACGCGCAGCCGTGGGTCTGGGCCTACTACAACCCGAACGAGATCGCGCGCGTCGTCGGCAGCGACCGCGCCGACGCGACGCTGGCCGCCGAGCGCGACTACGCGGCGCTGCTGCGCGGCTACGGCGTGATCGCGTCGCCCGAGCTGACGCCCGACAGCTGGGGCACGCGCCGCCCGCTGGTCGCCGGCCTGCGCTACGTGCCGGTGCTGCTACCGCGCGACGCCGCCGGCGTCGACGCCGAGGTGCGCGGGTGGATCGCCCGCACCGCCGGCACCGGCGTCGTGCCGTTCGCGATCCCCATCGACGAACCGCGCACCGCCGAGGCCCAGGCCCGGGTGCGCGAGGTCAGCGGCTGGGTGCGCGCCGCCGGCGGCGGCCCGGGGCGCTTCCTCTACGCCGTGACCCACGGCCCGACGCCCGCGCTCGGCGACGCGATCGACGTCTACATCGCCTCCGACGCGGTCCGCGGCGGCACGCTGCCGCCCGAGCGCGCGTGGACGTACAACGGCGCGCCCGGCTGGGCCGGCGCGATGGTCGTCGACGCCGACGACGCCGGCACGCTGCGCTCGTGGGGCTGGCTCGGCTTCGCCCACGATATCCCGCTCTGGTACGTGTGGGACGCCTTCTACTGGCGCGACCGCCACAACCGCGGCCGCGACCTCGCGCCCGCCCACGACCTCGTCGCCGACCCGCGCACCTTCGACGACGGCGAAGACCACGGCAACCTCGACGGCGTCCTCGCCTACCCCGACGCCCTGCCGTCCCTCCGCCTCGCCCAGCTCCGCCGCGGCCTCACCGATCGCCTCCTCCTCGAGGCCGCCGTCGCCCGCGCCGGCCGCCCCGCCGTCATGGCCCTCGTCCGCACCATCATCCCCGCCCACGGCCCGCCCCGCTGGCCCCCCTCCGACGCCGCCTGGGAGCGCCTGAGGGACAGGATCTACCCCCTCATCACCTCGGAATAGCTAAGAATTTTCAGCGCCGTGCGTCGCGAGAAGGGACACTTCTCAGCTCCTAATAGCCCGAGATCGCTTGGGATTATTCCCCCAGAGTTCTCGATGCTTGGGTTGGTGAAAAGCGTCCCTTTCTGCGACGCACGGGGGCTATTTTAACTATTGATTGCAGCATGTTGGAGGATAGGATCCTGTCCCCACTTGCGCTTTTGGGCGAGAATGAATATTCATTCCGTCACTGATGCGAGCCCAGGAAGAGCAGCAGCGCGCGCCCCGCCGAGCGGTGGGGGACAAGCGGGAAGCGGTGCTGGGGGCGGCGCTCGAGCTGTTCGTGGAGCGGGGCTTCCATGGGACGACGGTGCCGGAGATCGCGGAGCGGGCGGGGGTCGGGGCGGGGACGATCTATCGGCACTTCGCGTCGAAGGAGGCGGTGGTCAACGAGCTGTACCGCCAGCACAAGCAGCTGCTGACGGCGCGCGTGCTGCGCGACTTCCCGGTCGACGCGGTGGCGCGCGAGCAGTTCAAGGCGCTGTGGCACCGGATGGCGCGCTACGCCGTCGACGAGCCGCTCGGGTTCGCGTTCCTCGAGCTGCACAACCACCGCTCG
The DNA here is from genome assembly GCA_016794525.1 of Myxococcales bacterium. GTDB lineage: Bacteria > Myxococcota_A > Polyangia > Haliangiales > Haliangiaceae > UBA2376. The sequence continues at coordinate 40,700 of JAEUJY010000174.1, read as the reverse complement.
TACCTCGACGCCGACAGCCTCGCGATCGAGGCCCGCATCCGCGAGTTCGGCATCGGCTTCCTGGCCGCGGCCCAGCGCCGCGGCGAGGTCCGCGACGCGGACCCGATGGTCCTGATCGGCATCGTCATGGGCGCGTTCATCGGCCTCGTCCGCTTCGCGGGCGAGTGCAAGCTGACGCTCGACGAGGCCGCCTGGCGCACTGCCGAGCAGTGCGTCTGGGAAGCCATCCGCGCCTGATGCGCATCCATGATGCCGCAATCGTTCATGTTTTACCAATGACGGAATGAACATTCATTCCCATCCATCGCTTTCCTGAGCCTCCAGGCTCACCAACCCTTCGTCACGCCACAGGAGATTCGCCATGACCGCCTCGACCGCTCGCTCGTCCGCCGCCACCACCCGCCAGGTCGTCCTCATCACCGGCGCCACCGCCGGCATCGGTCGCCAGACCGCGCTGCACCTCGCGGCCGCCGGCTACCACGTCATCGCCACCGGCCGCCGGGTCGCCGAGCTCGAGGCGTTGCGCAAGGACGCGCCCGGCCAGCTGTCGGTCACGCCGCTCGACGTCACGTCGGCCGCGTCGATCGCCGCCGCGGTGGCCGAGGTCGATCGCCTGACCGACGGCCACGGCGTCGACGTGCTGGTCAACAACGCCGGCTTCGGCGTCGCGGGCCCGCTGACCGAGATCAGCGACGCCGAGCTGCGCCGCCAGTACGACACCAACGTCTTCGGCCTGATGGCGGTGACCCGCGCGTTCGTGCCGGCGATGCGCGCGCGCGGCCGCGGCCGCATCATCAACGTCTCGAGCATGGGCGGGAAGATGACGCTGCCGTTCTTCGGCGCGTACAACTCGACCAAGTACGCGCTCGAGTCGCTGTCCGACGCGCTGCGCATGGAGCTGCACGCCTTCGGCATCGACGTCGTGCTGATCGAGCCCGGCGCGATCCACACCAACTTCGGCGACACCGCGATGAGCCCGGTCGCGCAGTTCCAGGACAGCGCCTACGCCGGCGCGCTGGCCAAGGCCGAGGTGCTGCGCAAGCGCATGGAGGCCACCGCGGTCGGCCCCGAGGTGATCGCCCGCGCGATCCACAAGGCGATCCGCCGCCGCCGCCCGGCCGCGCGCTACGTCGCGCCGTGGTTCGGCAACGTCATCCTCGGGCTGCTGGCGCTGACGCCGACCCGGCTCCAGGACGCCGCGATGCGCCGCCTGTCGTTCCTGACCCGCGGCACGCTCGACGTCGACGCCGCGCGCCAGCGCGCCGCCACCGCGACGCCGCCGGCCGCGCCGCGCGCCCGCGCCCAGGCCGCCGCGCCGATCAACTGACCGTCGGCGCCGGCGCCCCACCGCGCGGCTCAGCCGCCGCGGACCCGCTCGATCAGCCCGAGCAGCGACTCGATCGGGACCGGCTTGTCGATCAGCTGGCCGCCGTGCGCCACCACCAGCTCGCGGATCGGATCGGCGACGCCGGCCGTCATCAGCACCAGCCGCCGCACCAGCTCGGGGCGCTCGCGGCGCAGCGACTCGAGCAGGCCGAGGCCGTCGGCGCCGGGCATCATGACGTCGCACAGGATGACGTCGTAGCTCTCGGCGAGGATGCGCGCCGTCGCCGCCCGCGCGTCGTGCTCGATCGTGACGTCGTGGTGGCCGCGCAGCTGGCGGTGCATCGCGCGGGTCAGCGCGACCTCGTCGTCGACGATCAGCACCCGCGCGCGCGGCCGCGTCGGGATCGCCACCGGCACCGCGGCCACGCCGGCGTCGGGCCGCGTCGGCAGCACGACGACGAAGTCGGTGACGCCGCGCGCGCCGGCGGCGACGGTGATCCGCCCGCCCATGCGCTCGACCAGCGCGCGCACCGTCGCCAGCCCGAGCCCGCCGGTCGGGCTGCCGCCGCGCCCCGCGAAGAACGGCTCGAACACCCGCGCCCGGGCCTCGGGCGTCAGCTTGCGACCGCTGTCGCTCACGACCAGCTCGAGGCAGCCGTCGCGCGTGCTCAGCCGCAGCCGGATCTCGTGGTCGGGCTCGCCGAGCGGGATCGCCTCGGCGGCGCTGGCCAGCAGGTTGATCACGACCTGCGTGAGCTTGCGGGCGTCGGCCTCGATCGTCGGCACCGGCGCGACCTCGAGCACGACCCGCGCGCGGTGGCGCAGCTGGCTGCCCAGCAGCTCGTAGGCCTCGCGGCACACCGCCGCCGCGTCGATCGGCTCGACGCGATCGGGCTCGGGCCGCGCGAACGCGCGCAGCGCCTGGACGATCGCGACGATCCGCTCGAGGCCGCGGACGTTGTCCTGCAGCATCTCGGTCATCTCGTCGAACATCGCCACCCGCGGCGCGAGCTCGCTCGGCGGCAGGCCGTCCTCGCTCATCGCCCGGCGCAGCTCGACGACGTGATCGAGGCAGGTCGTCAGGTTCATCAGCACGTAGGCCGCGGGGTTGTTGACCTCGTGCGCGACGCCGGCGGCCAGCGTCGCGATCGCGCCGAGGCGATCGAGCTCGCTGACGCGCTGGCGCAGCTCGCGGGCGCGGCCGCGGGCGATCGCCGACTCGATCGTCCGCCGGACGATCGCCGGCGTGAGCTGATCGATCGACAGGTAGTCGTCGGCGCCGGCGGCCAGCCAGCGGTCGCCGTCGCCGCGCGGCCCGTGCCCGCGATCGATCGCGATCACCGGCGGGTGGTTGCGCTGCGCGATCAACGCCCCCAGCACGGCGGCGGCGCCGTCGACGGTCGTGTCGAGCAGGACCACGTGCGGCAGCGCGCGATCGACGAGCGCCGTCACCGCCGCCGGGTCCGGCGTCGCCCGCGCCGCGTGGTAGCCGATCGTCGCGATCACGTGCTCGATCGCGCTGCCGGCGCTGGCCGCGATCGCCACCCGCACCGACGCCGCCGCGCCGCCGCGCGCGCGATCGACCGCGGTGAGGCCGCTGGTAGTGCCGGCCAGCAAGGGCTCGACGACGCCGTCGTCGCTCACGCGCGCCTCGCCGCGACGATGGAGTCGATCACCTGTCGACGGTAGCAGCCGGACCCCTCGACGCGCCATCACCCCAGAGGTACGGTCCCGCCTCGCATGCTCGACCTCGGCGCGCTGTACGACGACCACCTCGCGACCCTCGGGCGCGGCTACCGCGAGCTGCTCGCGACCCACCAGCTCGACGCGATCGTGCTGGCCGCCGGCCAGCCGGCGCCGCGCAGCCGGTTCGACGATCAGGCCTGGCCGACCGTCACCACCCCGGCGTTCGCGCACTGGCTGCCGCTCCCGGAGCCGGATGCGTTCGTGATCGTCGACGGCAGCGCGTCGCCGCGGCTGATCCGCGTCGACACCGGCGACTACTGGGAGTCGGCGCCGCGCGCCGAGTCAGAAGTCTTCTGGGACCGCTTTACGGTGATCACCGTCCGCGACCTGGCGGCGGCGGTGGCGGCGCTCCCGCGCGGCCGGGTGGCGATGATCGGCGAGCGCGTGCCCGACGTCGACGGCGTCGCGCTCAACCCGCCGGCGGTGGTGGCCGCCGCCGAGGCGCTGCGCACCCGCAAGACCGCGTACGAGGTGGCGTGCCTCGCCGAGGCCACCGCCCGCGCGGTGCGCGGCCACCGCCACGTCGCGCGGCTGTTCGCGGCGCGCGAGGTCAGCGAGCTCGGCCTGCACCTCGCCTACCTCACCGCCAGCGATCAGGCCGAGGTCGACGCGCCGTACCAGAACATCGTCGCGCGCGGCGCCCACGCCGCGGTGCTGCACCACACGCAGTACGATCGCCGCGCCGCGGCCTCGCTGATCGACGACTCGCTGCTGGTCGACGCCGGCGCCCGCTACCTGGGCTACGGCGCCGACATCACCCGCACCTGGGCCCGCGGCGCCGGCGCCGGCGCGACGCTGTTCGCGGCGCTGGTCGACGAGGTCGATCGCCTGCAGCAGCAGCTGTGCCGCGAGGTGCGCGCCGGCGCCGAGTACGAGGCGCTCCACGATCGCGCCCACCACCTGCTGGCGGCGGCGCTGGTCGAGCTGGGCATCGGCAAGGGCGACCCGGCGGCGCTGGTCGAGCGCGGCGTCACCCGCGCGCTGTTCCCGCACGGCCTCGGCCACTCGCTCGGCGTCCAGGTCCACGACGTCGGCATGCGGCTGCGCCCGCCGCGCGCCGACAACCGCTTCCTGCGCAACACCAGCACGATCGCCGTCGACCAGGTGTTCACGATCGAGCCCGGCTGCTACGTGATCGACGCGCTGCTGGCGCCGCTCGCCGCCGACGATCGCCAGCCGTTGCTCGACTGGACCGCGATCGCCGCGCTGCGCCCGTTCGGCGGCGTGCGGATCGAGGACAACGTCGTCGTCACCGCGACCGGCGCGCGCAACCTGACCCGCGACGCGTGGGGGGCGGCGTGACCGCGGCCCGCGCCACCGCCGCGCTCGCGCTCGCGCTGGCGCTGGTCGGCTGCCAGCGCAAGGCCGCGCCGCCCGCCGCCACCGGCGGCTCCGACGGCGGCGTCGCCGCCGCGACCGGCGACGCCGGCCCGTCCGCGCGCCCGCAGGTGAAGCCGCCGCTGCCGCTGGCGCCGGTGCCGGCCGACGCCGAGGTGATCACCGGCGTCGTCGAGGCGCCGACCGCGCGGGTGCTGGTCAAGCGGCTGCGCGCCGGCACCGGCGGCCGCCCCGGCCGCAACGACAACGTCCAGCTCGAGTTCAGCGGCTGGCGGCCCAACGGCGAGACGTTCATCACCACCGCCGCCCGCAAGCGGGCGCTGCCGCGCAACCTCGCGACCACCGCGCCCGGCTTCGCCGCCGCGGTGCAGTCGATGCAGGTCGGCGAGCGCGCGATGGTGTGGATCCCGGCCGAGCTCAGCTACCCTGGGCAGCCCACCGGCACGCCGGAGGCGACGATCTACGAGATCGAGCTGGTCGGCTTCGAGCCGTCGCCCCCGACCCCGCCCGACGTCGGCGCGCCGCCGGCCACCGCCGCGGCCACGCCGTCGGGGCTGCGCTCGCTGGTGGTCAAGCCCGGCACCGGCACCACGCACCCGCGCAGCTTCGATCTCGTCACCTACCACTACACGGCGTGGGACGCGACCGGCCGCCTGTTCGACTCGTCGGAGCTGCGCAAGCGGCCGACGACGACGCTGGGCTTCCGCGAGTTCCGCGGCATCGAGGAGGCGCTGACGCTGATGGTCGTCGGCGAGCGCCGGCGGGTGTGGCTGCCGCCGAGCCTGACCGAGCAGAGCCTGCCCGGGCTGCCGCGCGGCACGCTGTGCTACGAGCTCGAGCTGACCGACCTGGTGCCGCAGGCGGCGCCGCCCCCGGCGCCGTCGCCGGCCGAGCTGGCCGCGCCGCCCGCCGACGCCCGCACGACCCCGCGCGGCGCGCGGCTGGTGATCCGCAAGGCCGGCACCGGCAAGGTCCACCCGACGCCCGCCGACAAGGTCAAGGTCAACTTCTCGGGCTGGACCGCCGACGGCCACCTGTTCGACAGCTCGATCCCGCACGGCGTGCCCATCGACGCGCCGGTCGGCAAGTTCATCCCGGGCTGGGTCGACGCGCTGACCCAGATGGTGGTCGGCGATCGCGCGCGGGTGTGGGTGCCGGTCGAGCTGGCGTTCAACCACGAGCCCGGCCGCCCGGCGGGGCCGCTGGTCTTCGACCTCGAGCTCCTCGCGATCGAACCGCCGACGGCGCCGGTGACGACGACCGTGCCCGCGAGCCCCGCCGTGAAGCTGGTGCCGACGCCGTGACCGCGCCGGCCGCGGTCCGCGCCGCGTGGGGCTGGGACGACGACGACCACGCCATCGAGCCGCTGAGCGGCGGGCTGATCAACGCCACCTACGCGGTGCGCCGCGCCGGCGCGCCGATCGCGGTGGTGCAGCGGCTGCACCCGATCTTCGCCGGCGAGGTCAACCTCGACCTCGAGCACGTCACCGCGCACCTGGCGCGGGCCGGCCTCACCACGCCGCGGCTGATCCGTACCCGCGCCGGCGCCGCGTGGATCACCGACGCGGATCGCGTGTGGCGCGCGCTGACCTGGGTCGACGGCGTGGCCCACCACGCGGTGACCTCGCCGGCGCTGGCCGCGGCCGGCGGCGAGCTGGTCGGGCGCTTCCACCGCGCGGTCGCCGAGCTGTCGTACGACTACGCGTTCGCCCGCGCCGGCGTCCACGACACCGCGGCGCACCTGGCGCGGCTGCGCGAGCGCGTCGAGGGCGGCGCAGTCGCCGAGGCCGTCGAGCTGGGCCACGACGTGCTGGCCGCGGCGGCCGGGCTGCCGCCGATGCCGGCGCTGCCGCTGCGCCACTGCCACGGCGACCTGAAGATCTCCAACCTCTTGTTCGCCGCCGACGCGCCCGCCCGCGGCGTGTGCCTGGTCGACCTCGACACGCTGGGCAAGCAGACGCTGGCGTTCGAGCTGGGCGACGCGATGCGCTCGTGGTGCAACCCGCGCGGCGAGGACGCCGGCGCGGTCGGCTTCGACCTCGGGATCTTCGCCGCCGCGCTGGGCGCGTGGCGCGACGTCGTCGGCGACCGGATCGACGCCGCCGAGCGCGCGGCGATCGTCGTCGGCCTCGAGACGGTGTGCGTCGAGCTGGCGGCCCGCTTCACCACCGACGCCTTCGACGATCGCTACTTCGGCTGGGACCCGGCCCGCTTCCCGACGCGGCGCGCCCACAACCTGGTGCGCGCCCGCGGCCAGCTGGCGCTGGCGCGGGCGGTGCGGGCGGCCCGGGCCGACGCGCTGGCGCTGGTGGCCTGAACAGCCAGCGCGCGCCGCGGCCCCGCTGCGGTGTCGGGTCGCGCACGCTGCGCTGGCCTGTCAGCATCGACGATGCACCCACCCCGCGGGTTTTCGTCCAAGATACCCGGATGCTCGCTCGCCGCCTCGGGATGGTCGCGCTGCTCGGCGCCACCGCCGCCCACGCCACGCCGCTGACCGATCGCACCCGCGCCAGCCACGCGCGCGCGATCGAGGTGCTGCCCGCCGCCGGCCTCACCAGGCCGGTGCGCGATCACGTCGACGTCGCGTACCAGGCGGTGCCGCCGGCGCGCGCGGTGGCGTGGGCCGGCCTGATCGCCGGCCTCCCCGGCATGACCGAGGCCACCTGGGACCGCGCGACCGGCGTGCCGTCGCGGATCTGGGGCCGCGGCCTGCTGGTGGTCGGCAGCGTCGCCGACCCGACCGTCGCCGCCGCCGCGGCGTGGCGGGTGCTGGGCGCCAACCTCGCGCTGCTCGCGCCCGGCGCCAGCCTCGGCGACTTCGCGCTGGTGGCCAACGACCTCGACGGCGACCTGCGCACGATCGGCTTCGTGCAGCGCCACGCCGGCCTGCCGGTGGTCGGCGGCCAGGTCAGCTTCCGCTTCAAGCGCGACCGGCTGTTCGTGATCGGCTCCGAGGCGCTGCCCGACGTGCGCGTCAGCTGGCCCGCGGCCAAGCCGGCGCAGACGCTGGTCGGGCTCGCCGGCCCCACCACCGCCGCCGACCTCGGCCTCGATCCCGCCGCGATCGCGACCCGCGCCGACGGCGGCCTCGAGATCGTGCCGCTGATCGGCGAGCGCGGCGTGCTCGGCTACCGGGTCGCGCAACCGCTGATCGTCGACGCCGACGCCGCGGGCGCGTGGCGGGTGTGGGTCGATCCGGCCACCGGCGCGCCGCTGGTGCGCCGCTCGCTCACGCCGTCGGCCGCCGGCACCGTCACCTTCGACGTGCCGGCGCGCTACCCGGGCAGCGCGCGCCGCGACCTGCCGGCGCCGCGGCTGGCGGTGACCGTCGACGGCGCCGCGCTCACCACCGACGCCGACGGCCGGGTGACCTGGGCCGGCGCCGGCGCCGGCGCGCTGGCGTTCACGCCCACCGGCCCCGACATCGACCTGGTCAACCGCGCCGGCGAGCTGGCGCGGCAGACCGCGACGCTGGCGCCCGACGCGACGCTGCGGTGGAGCGCGGCCGGCGACCCCGCGGTCGACGCGCAGCTGTCGGCGTTCGTCCACGCGTCGCTGGTGCGCGCCTACGCGCGGCGGTTCGCGCCCGACCTGGCGTTCCTCGACGAGCCGCTGCCGGTGCGGGTCAACATCGCCGACGAGTGCAACGCGTTCTCCGACGGCACCTCGATCAACTTCTTCGCCGCCAGCGATCGCTGCGAGAACACCGCGCGCCTCGCCGACGTCGTCTATCACGAGTTCGGCCACTCGGTGCACAGCCACGCGATCATCCGCGGCGTCGGCTTCTTCGACGGCGCGTTCTCCGAGGGCCTGTCGGACTACCTCGCGGCGACGATCACCGACGACAGCGGCATGGGCCGCGGGTTCTTCCGCACCGACACCCCGCTGCGCGAGCTCGACCCGCCCGACTCCGAGTGGGTGTGGCCGCGCGACGTCGACGAGATCCACCGCACCGGCCAGATCTTCGGCGGCGCGATGTGGGACCTGCGCAAGGCGCTGATCGCCGAGAGCAGCGACCGCGACGCCGCGGTGCGACTGGCCGATCGCCTGTTCTACGCGGCGGTGCGCCGGGCCTCGAGCATCCCGGCGACGCTGATCGAGATCCTCGCGGCCGACGACGACGACGGCGACCTCAGCAACGGCACGCCGCACGAGTGCACGATCCGCGCGGCGTTCGGTCGCCACGGCCTGCGCACGCTCAAGGGCGAGATCGACGCCGCCGGCTCGGTCCCGAGCGCGATCACCGCGCCGCAGCCGGTCCGCCTGACGCTGATCGGCAAGGACGTCCGCTGCGGCGACACGATCGACGGCGTCAGCCTGGAGTGGCGCCTCCGCGACGGCGGCCCGCCCGGCAACGCCGCGGCCACCGCCGCCGACGACGTCTGGACCGCGCCGCTGACGCTGCCGGCCGACGGCGGCGCGCTGTTCTTCCGCTTCCGGGTGCGGTTCGCCGACGGCAGCGACATGGTCTACCCCGACAACCGCGCCGACCCCTGGTACCAGCTCTACCACGGCGACGTCGTGCCGCTGTACTGCACCGACTTCGAGCGCAACCCGCTGGCCGAGGGCTGGCGGGTCGGCGGCGACGCGCCCGAGGTGTGGCAGTGGGGCGTGCCCGCCGGCGGGGCCGGCGTCGGCGATCCGACCCGCGCGTTCTCCGGCACGCGGGTCATCGGCACCGGCCTGTCGTTCGTCGATCCCACCTACCGCGCCAAGGCGCTGATGTGGATCGAGACGCCGAAGATCGACGTCGGCCAGTACTCCGACGTCCACCTGCAGTACCGCCGCTGGCTCAACGTCGAGGACGGCTTCTACGACCACGCGACGATCGAGGTCAACGAGGAGCAGGCCTGGGCCAACCTGTCGTCGCAGGGCAACTCGAGCCACACCACCCACCACGAGGACAAGGCCTGGCTGTTCCAGGACGTGCCGCTGTCGTCGCGCATCCACGACGGCCAGGTCGCGGTGCGCTGGATCCTCGACTCCGACGAGGGCTTCGAGCTCGGCGGCTGGAACCTCGACGACGTGTGCATCGTCGCCAACCCGCGCTCGGTGTGCGGCGACGGCCAGCTCACCCCGACCGAGCAGTGCGACGACGGCGCCGGCAACGGCGACGGCGCCGATCAGTGCCGGACCACCTGCCGCCGGCCGTTCTGCGGCGACGGCGTCGTCGACAGCCGCGAGGCCTGCGACGACGGCAACGAGGACGACGGCGACGCCTGCTCGAGCATCTGCGAGGTCGTCGAGCCCAAGGCCGAGGAGATCGACGGCACCTGCGCCGCCGGCGGCCGGGGCGCCGGCGCCGGGCTGGCGCTCGGCGTGGCCGCGGCCGCGCTGCTGGTCCGTCGACGCCGCCGCTGAGCGAGGTCCTGCGAGGGCGTGTCGCCACGCCCAGGCGGAGGCAGGTGGCTCACCGCGCCGCGTGTACCAACGAAGGCTCGTCGGGGCTGAGCGACGCCGGTCAGCGCCCGCCGGGGCCCATCGGACCCATCCCGCCGCGCCCCATCCCGCCGCGCCCCATCCCGCCGCGCCGGCCCTGCGGGTCGCGCGCGCCCATCGCCTGACGCAGCTGGCGGCGGTGCTTGATGACGAACCGCTTGGCCTGCTTGCGCTCGGGGCCGGTCAGGCGGCCGTCGCCGTCGCGGTCGAAGCGCTGGATCAGCATCGCGCGCAGCGCCGGGGGCAGGCGGCGGTGACCGCCGCGCCGCGCCTGGGCGTCGGCGCCGTGCGGCGCGCCCTGGGCGATCGGGCCGCTGGGCGGGGCGAGCGGCGGGGCCGGCTGCGCGAGCGCGCTGCCGGCGAGGAGCGAGGAGACCAGGAGGGCGAGGGTGAGGAGCTTGGTGCGCATGCCGATCCGACCCGCGACGGCGGTCGGAGTTAAGCGGCTACTGGCAGGGGGCGCTCAGCGGGCCCGGCGCCACCACCGTCGGCGTCCCGGTGCGCAGGTAGGTGTCGAAGAAGCAGGCGTACTGGTGCTTCACCTCCTCGATCTGCCGGTACAGGTAGTGCGGGTCGACGATGCCGTCGCCCTCGTACTGCACGACGACGCGGGTGTGGCCGGCGCCGTCGTTGGCGGTGACCGGATAGGTGACGATGCCGCCCAGGCCGTCGAGCGCGAGCGCCGGCTGCATCGTCGGCCAGGTCTCGGGGCCGGCCTGCTCGTTGCCGTAGGCCAGCGCCGCGGCGTCGTAGATCGTCGTCGGGAAGTACACGTCGCCCTTGCCGACCGGCTCGTAGACGTGGTGCACCGGGTGACCGGGCAGCGGCATGCGCCCGAGCCGCGCCATCGCCACGCCGGGCTCGGCGATCTCCCAGCCGCTGCCGAGCAGGCCCAGCGCGGGGTGGATGAAGGTCAGCTTGTCGGCGTCGGCCTGCAGCACCGACGCCAGCAGGCCGCGCGCGCCTTCGATCAACCCGGTGTCGAGGATCATCAGGTTCCAGAAGCCGCCGGCGCCGGTCGGCACCAGCGCCGACACCCGCGGCTCGACGGCGCCGAACAGGTTGGTGTACATGCCGCCCATCGATTGGCCGCCAGCCACCAGCTTGCTGCCGTCGAAGTGGTGGATCGTCGCGTCGGCGCCGCGGCACGGCGCCAGCACCGACGCCGGGATCTGCAGCGCGAGCAGCGCGTCGAGCAACAGCCGCTGCTCGATCACGCCCTGCTGGAACGTGTACGGGAACGCGACCAGGTTCTGCAGGTTGAGGTACGCGTAGTCGGACGCGTCGGGCAACCGCTCGGGGTTGACCGGCAGCGCGCTCGACGCCGCGGCGATGCCGTAGCGCGCGACCACGAACGCCGGCCCTTCGCCGACGGTCGGCTCGCCGTCGGGCGTCAGCGTCTTGCCCAGGTCGACCAGCCCCGAGCTCAGCCCACCCGAGCCGTGGAAGAACTGGTACAGCGGCCAGCCGGCGCTCGGCATCGGCCCGGCCGGGATCGTGATCGTCAGCGGCACGGTCAGATCGCCCTGCTTGATCGGCGCGCCGGCGCCGTCGAGCACGAACACGCCGTCGGTGAAGAACGGCGCGGCGCCGGTCTGGAACTGCGGGAACGTCACCTCGCCGACCAGCTCGCAGTAGCTGCTGGTGGGATCGGTGTGGTTGCCGTCGGTGTCGACGTGGAGGTTGGCGATCACCGCGTCGTGGGCGTCGCGCACTGCCTCGGAGCGCGCGAACGCCACCGCGGTCTCGTCGCCGGTGGTGAACACCGTCGCGGTCAGCACGTCGGTGGCCGGCACGCCGATCATCGTCAGCGTCGGCCACAGCGGCGCCAGCGCCGCGGCGGTGGCGGCGCCGCGCGCGCCAGCCGGCGTGCGCCCGGCGGCGAGGTCGACGATCGCGTCGGGCGTCGCGAAGCCGGGCAGCGCGGCGGTGCGCACGACCGTCGCGTAGGTGGTGTGCGGCGCCAGCACGAAGCCGGGCCGCGGCGCCACGCCGACCAGGTAGCTGGGCGCGAAGAAGTCGGTCTCGAGCGCCTGCGCCACCACCGGCACCAGGCGCCCGCGCGTCGGCGAGTCGGGGTCGACGTCGACCAGCAGGATCGGCGAGGTCGGCGCCGCGGCGATCACGTCGGTCGACTGCCACGTCGGCGTGGCCTTGCCGAACCGGAAGTACGCGATCGGCATCAGCGGCGCGCCGACCCGGCCGTCGGCCAGGACCAGCAGGTCGCGCACGATCTTGGCGTCGCCGGCGTTGGGGAAGCCGCCGTAGGCCAGCGTGCCGTCGGGATCGAGCCGGACGTCCGACGGGAACGGCGCGTCGAAGAACGCCGCGCCGGTCAGCGCGCCGTCGAGGTCGAAGTACACGTCGGGGGTCGTCGGCCCGCCGCCATCGTCGCCGCAGGCCGCAAGGCCGATCGCCAGGAGCATCGTCAACGAGCGCGCGCGCATCGCGCCATCAGAGCCCGCCGCCGCGATCGCTGTCAATCGGCGAACGGCGTCTCGTCGGGCGCCAGCCGCTCCCACGCCCGACGCAGCCGCTCGAGGTCGCCGCCCAGCTCCTCGAGCGCCTCGAGCGACTCGGGCTGGTCGCGGTGGATCTCGGTCAAGAGCGCCGCCAGCGTGTCGGCGTCGCCCTCGGCCTCCCAGCGGTCGAGCGCCCGCGCCAGCCGCACCCGCACCAGCCCGGGGTCCATCATCCGCGCGCTCTCGTAGCTGCTGCGACCGCCGCAGCGCAGGCACGGCCGCGTGCCCGGCCACAGCAGGCCGCACACGAAGCAGTCGTCGCCGACGAAGCCGTCGCGCATGCCCTCCATCGCGGGCTCGACCTATTCGCCGCCGCCGCAGGGATCGGCGCCGTCGCCGCACGGATCGCCGCCGCCGCCGCCGCCGCTGCCACCCTCGGCGTCACCGCCGCCCGGCGCCTCCATCATCATGTCGCCCTTGCCGCCCGACGCGCCGCTCATCTTGGCCTCGAGGTCGGCCTTGAGCGCGTCCTGCTGGGCCTTGGTGATGGTCGGCTCGCACGCCTCGAGCGCGGCGTGGTCACCAGCCTTCTGCATGCACGCGATCGCCTCCGGCGACCAGCGGTCGGCGACGCAGTGGTCGGCGAACGTCTGCTGGATCTCGGGGAGCATCTGCGCCATCCCCTCGACCTCGCCGGCGACCTCGCGCTTGAAGATCTCGCCGACGTTGGCCGCGGCGTCGCCGCACGCGTCCTTGGCGCTGCCCTTCTGCGAACCGCCGCAGCCGCCGAGCACCGCCCCCATCACGATCACGATCATGCCGAGCTTGTTCATCGCCCGGCATCTTCGCACGAGGCCCCGCCGGTTGTGGCGGGCCGCCTCCGCGAAAGCCCGCCCGGATCAGGTCTTCTTCTTGGCCCGCGGCTTCTTCTTGGGCGCCGCGGCCGCCTCGACCTCGGCCTTCTGCGCCGAGTCGATGCGCCGGATCGCGCGCAGCCGCAGCGTCTTGTCGAGCTTCGGCTTGAAGTCGCCGGGCGGCGGCAGGTCGGGCAGCATGCCGGTGCGGGCCAGCTCGTCCTCGCGCAGGAGCAGCGCGCGCAGCTTGTCGGGCGACGACATCGCGCGCAGCTTGGCGATCGTCTGCGGGTTGCGCAGCGCCCGGGCCAGGCGGCCCAGGATCGGCAAGTGCAGCTTGTCGTACTTCAGGCCCATCAAGAAGTAGAGGAACGTGTTGCGGCCGTCGGGCGCGCCGAACTGGATGCCCTCCCACGACCGGCCGCACACCAGGAACGGGCGGACGATCTTGCCCTTGTCCTTGGCCCGGGTGTGCAGGAAGGCGACGCCGCCCTCCATCGCCGTCGACGCCAGCGACTCGCGCTCGACGACCTGGCCGACGAACCACGGCTTGTCGGTCAGCCAGCCGTTGGCGTACGCGCGCGCCGCCAGCTCCTCGATCACCGCCACCGAGGTGCGCGCCTTCAGGTCGATGATGATCGCCGAGTCGGGCAGCAGGTCCTCGAGCGGCAGCTTCATGCCGTCGGGCACCTCGGTGAAGTGCTCCTCGTCGCCGAGCAGCTCGCGCTCGAGCCACACATCGACGTCCTTCTTGCGGAACTGCCACTGGCGGTCGCCGCCGACCGAGGGCAGCTTGCCGGTGGAGACCAGCTTGTAGACGGTCTTCTCGTCGAGGTGGAGGTACGCGGCCAGCTCGGGCAGGGTCAGCAGCCCTTCCTCGGGCTTCTTGGTACGGTCGATGGCCGCGGCCGCGGGCTTCTTGGTCATGCGGAGGCGACTCTACCACCCCGAAAGTCGCGGGCCGCGACCCGGGCGTCTACAATATCGGCGTGGCGGCACCGCTCCCTCGCTGGTCGTTGCGGCGCGCCCGGCTCCTGGTCGGGTCGAAGCTGGCGCTGGTCGTCGGCCTGGTGCTGTTCGTCGGCCTGGCCTGGCTGATCGAGCAGGTGATCGGCCTGCGCGGCCCGGTGCGGATGTCGCCGGTGGTCGCGATCATCGTCGCCGGCGTCCCCGCCAGCCTGTGGCTGGCGTTCTTCTACCTCCAGGATCGCTACGAGCCGGAGCCGATGCACTTCGTCTTCGGCGTGTTCCTGCTCGGCACGCTGGTCGCCGCGCCGCTGGCCGACTTCGTCATCTACCAGCTGGCGCCGCCGCAGCCGCTCGGCCAGTTCGGGCTGCGCACGTTCGCGCTCGAGCGGGTCGTCCACGCGATCGCCGTGGTCGGCCTGGCGCAGGAGCTGTGCAAGTACGTCGTCGTCCGATACACGATCTACACGTCGCCCGAGTTCGACGAGCCGATGGACGGCGTCGTCTACATGATGTCGGTCGGCACCGGCTTCGCGGTGTGGCTGAACTACCACCGGCTCCAGGGCCTGGGCGGCACGATCTACCTGTCGACCGGCGCCGCCGAGGCGGTCATCACGACGCTGGCCCACGCCTCGTTCGCCGGCTTCCTGGGCTACGTCCTCGGCCGCGCCAAGTTCACCCGCCGCGGCCCGGTGTCGCGCGGCGTGCTCTTGTTCCTCGGCCTGGTCGGCGCCGCGTGCCTCAACGGCGTGTTCAGCCTGGTCGTCGATAGCGTCACCACGCAGGGCCTGTCGAGCCACCCGTGGAAGGGCGTCGGGCTGGCCGCCGCGCTCGCGGTCGCGGTGTTCGCGCTGCTGATCGTGTTCGTCCAGCGGCTCCTGCACGACTCGCCGTTCCGCAAGGAGCGCGCGCCGTGACCGACGAACGCGACCCCGCCCCGCCCCGCCGCGCCGCCACCGAGCGCGCCGGCGACGCCGACACCGGCGACGCGACCGCCGCCGACGCGACCACCGACGCCGCGCCCGCGACCAGCGCACCGGCCCCCGCCGCGACCAGCGCGCCGGCCCCCGCGCCCACGCCCGCCCCCGCCCCCACCGACCCCAGCAGCTCGGGCTCGCTGCCCGGCGACGACGCCGGCGCGTCGACGTCGATGTCGGCGATCGAGGACGAGTCGCTGGCCGAGCGCGCGTGGCGCCGCGCCCAGACCATCGGCCCGGCGATGGCCGACGTCACCCGGCAGGTCGCCTACGCGCTGGGGCCCGCGTCGCCGTACCACCGCCACGACTTCATCGTGATCGCGCTGGCGCTGGCCATGGTCGCCGGCGCCGGCATCGCCCACCGCCGGCTGATCGCGCCGACCGTCGAGACCTTCCAGTCGCGCGGCCTGACGTTCACCCGGCCGGCGATCTGGCTGGCGCCCGAGGAGGTGCCGCGGGTCGCGCCGCGGCTGGTGCCGGCCCCGTCGGCGCGGCCGCGGGCCGACGGCGACCTGCCGTACCACGTCGTCTACACCTCGTCGCTCGACCCCGACGTGCGCATGGAGGTGCGGATCGAGGCCAAGCCGCCCTGGTCCAACGTCATCACCAGCCTCGAGTTCGATCGCCGCACCCGCTGGGGCGAGCTGTACGCCGCCGATCGCAGCGTCGTCCGCACCCACGGCCGCCACAGCTGGCTGCGCACCTCGTTCCGTTACAGCTTCGCGCCCAACAAGGGCGACGAGCCCCGGGTCGGCCACGCGATCGAGCTGGCCACCGTCGACAGCGAGCGGCTGTACGCGGTGACGCTCTACGGCCCGCCGCGGGCCATCGCCCAGGTCGCCGCGACCATCGAGCCGTCGCTGCGGGTGGCGTCGTTGACCGGCAAGCCGCTGGGCGCGCCGGCCGAGCGCCTGCAGCTGCCCGAGGCGGTGCGCGTCGCGCTGGGCCGCACCGTCGAGGTCGTCGTCGCCGACGTGGTCGACGGCCAGCTGCGCGCGGTCGGCGGCGGCACCGGCACGGTGATCGGCCCCGACGGCTCGGTGCTGACCAACCACCACCTGCTGGTCGACAAGCAGCGCCCGCACGCGGTGTTCGCGATCGCCCGGGCCCGCGGCGTCGGCCAGGTCCCGGCGCTGGTGTGCGCCGGCAGCCCCAGCCGCTCGAAGCTGTGGCCCGAGATGGACCTGGCGCTGATCAAGTGCGACGTCGACCTCGACGGCCGCCCGTGGAGCCCGACCCAGGCCGCGGCCTGGCCCGCCTTCGACCGCCGCGCCGAGACCGGCCTCGATCGCGGCCAGCGGCTGTGGGTGCTGGGCTTCCCCGACGTGACCGCCGGCGCGCTGGCGGTCAGCGGCGGCGCGGTGCGCGGGCTGGCCGGCGACCCCGGCAGCCCGTCGGACAACTACATCAAGACCGACGCCGTCATCACGCTGGGCAACTCGGGCGGGCCGGTGGTCGACGACACCGGCGCGCTGGTCGGCGTGGCCTCGGCGGTGCGGGTCACCACCACGGTCGCCGGCACGCAGCTGCAGTCGACCACCACCGGCCTCGTGCGCCCGATCCTGGCCGCCGCGCCGCTGTTCGCGATCGTCCGCGCCGGCTGGACGCCGCGCGAGGGCCACACCTCGATCGATCTCGAGCCCACCGCGATCGAGGCCGAGGCCGAGGGCGTCCGCCTGTCGACCCGCATCGTCGGCCACGCCAACGGCCAGCCCATCCCCGGCGCGCTCTTGATGATCCTGCGCCCCGGCGTCGACGCCGGCGACGTCGACATCAACCGCCTCGACGACCAGGTCATCTCGTGGGGCCGCTCGGGCACCGACGGCGCGGTCTACCTCAAGCAGCCGGTGCCGGCGCCCGGGACGTACACCGTCATGGTCACCGCCGATGGCTTCAGCCCGCTCATCGGCGACGGCGCGCTCACCCTCGACGCCAAGACGCCGCCGTACTTCGACCCGTGGGGCGAGGTGCGGCTCGGCGCTGACTGACCGCCGTCGCGCCCCGGGGATCGGCCCGATTACACCTGAGACGGAATCAGATTCGAAGTCTCAACCAACTGAAACAATTACATCCACATCGACTCACATCGACCATTTGGTAGCCCGGGACACATTCATTCGCGGCATTTTTTGCCTGCGGTGAAATTTCTCCTTGCCTCCGGCGCGGGTGGTGACTATCTATAGAGGCAGTCGCACGCTAACGCGTTCGCTGGCTCCGCAGCAGGCTGTCCCCCCGGCCGCTGCGGTTTTTTTTGCCCTCGGCGGCCCCCCCGTTCGGCGGCCGCCCTGGACTGCCTTCCTTGCCCACTGATCCGCGGACGTGCTACCCACCACGAAACATGCCCGCGCTTGATCACGCGCTGATCGATGGGGATGCCGAGCGGGTGGTGCGGCGCCTGACCAAGGGCGGCTTCACCGCGTACCTGGTCGGGGGCTGCGTCCGCGACCTGCTGCTCGGCCTGCATCCCAAGGACTTCGACGTCGCCACCAACGCGACCCCGAACGACATCCGCGCCACCTTCCGTAACTGCCGCATCATCGGCCGCCGCTTCCGCCTGGCCCACGTCTTCTTCGGCAAGAAGATCATCGAGACCGCCACGTTCCGCGCCAACCCGCGCGAGGACGAGGGCGACGACGACGGGGACCTGCTCATCCGCCGCGACAACGTCTTCGGCACCGAGACCGAGGACGCC
Organism: Myxococcales bacterium; assembly: GCA_016794525.1. Taxonomy (GTDB): domain Bacteria; phylum Myxococcota_A; class Polyangia; order Haliangiales; family Haliangiaceae; genus UBA2376. The sequence continues at coordinate 22,900 of JAEUJY010000174.1, read as the reverse complement.
CGCCGCCGCGACTTCACCATCAACGGCCTGTTCTACGACTTCGAGCGCGAGGACGTGATCGATCACGTCGGCGGCCTGCCCGATCTCGAGGCCCGGCTGGTGCGCACGATCGGCGACCCCGACGTGCGCTTCCGCGAGGACCCGGTGCGCATGCTGCGCGCCATCAAGTTCGCGGCCCGCTGCGAGCTGGACATCGAGCCGGCGACCTACGCCGCGCTGCTGCGGCAGCGCGACGAGATCCGCAAGAGCGCCCCGCCCCGCGTGGTCGAGGAGGTCTACCGGCTGCTGCGCGGCGCCGCGGCGCGCCGCTCGCTGGAGCTGGCGCTGACGACCGGCGTGCTCGACGTGCTGTCGCCGTACCTGGCCGGCCTGTACCACGGCGGCGGCGGCGGCGAGGACGAGCCCGAGGTGGCCGACGACGAGCTCGACCTCGACGACGAGGAGCGGGCCTGGCGCCGGGTGTGGCAGGACGATCGGCCGGTGCCGACCCGCCGCCCCGCGCCCCGCCTGTCGTTCCTGAGCGAGCCCGGCGAGCTCGAGCGCCGGCGCGCGCTGGCCTGGGCCATGATGAGCCAGCTCGACGACCTGGTCCGCCGCGGCGGCGAGCCGGCCAACGCCCAGCTCATCGCGGCGCTGCTGGTGCCGTTCGTCGCCGACACGATCACCTCGCCCAGCATCAAGCCGGGCGACGCCCACCAGGCGGTGATCGAGGTGTCCCAGCCGCTGTTCGATCAGCTGGCGGTAGCCCGCCGCGACGCCGAGCGGGTGCGCTACGCGCTGTACGGCCTGCGCCGGGTGGCCACCGCCCGCGCCAAGAACCTGCCGCTCGACGCCGGCGGCGGCGGGCGCGAGTCGCTCGAGGACGCGGTGCAGCTCGACGGGCTGCTGGCCGCCGCCCGGGGCGGGGCCGCGCTGGCCCTGGCCGCGCCGGCCGACGGCGACGACGACGACGCGAGCGCGACCAGCGACGACGACGACCCCGGCCGCAAGCGCCGCCGGCGCCGCCGCGGTGGCCGGCGCCGCCGCGACGACGACGCGCCCGTGGCCGCTCCGGTGCCGTGAGCCCCCGCGGCGCGCGGCGGATGCCCGACCGCGGCCTGGCGGTCGCGCTGGGCGCGCAGGAGCACTACCGCGACGCGACCCTGTACGACTACGAGTACCGGCGGCGGCGCGACGACGTGGCGTTCTACGTCGGGCTGGCCGACCGCCTGGTCGGCCCCGGCGGCCGCGTGCTCGAGCTGGGCTGCGGCACCGGGCGCATCACCGTGCCGCTGGCCCGGGCCGGCTTCCACGTGACCGCGGTCGACGCCGAGCCGAGCATGCTGGCCGGCCTGGCCGCGCGCCTGGACCGCCAGCCGCGCTCGCTGGCGGCGCGGGTGACCCCGGTGCGCGGCGACCTGCGCGACCTCGCGCTGGGCCGCCGCTTCCCGCTGGTGATCGCCGGCTTCAACGTCCTCGAGCACCTGTACACCCGCGTCGAGGTCGACGCCTGCCTGGCCCGGGTGCGCGCCCACCTCGCCCCCGACGGCGCGTTCGCCTTCGACGTGCAGCTGCCCGACCCCGGCTGGCTCTCCCGCGACCCCACCAAGCGCTGGTCGCGCACGCGCTTCACCCACCCGGTGACCGGCGTGCCGACCTGGTACACGACCAACCACGACTACGACCCGGTCAGCCAGATCGCGATCATCCGGCTCTACTACCAGCCCGTCGCCGGCGGCCCCGAGGACGTCGTGCTGCTCAGCCAGCGGAAGTACTTCCCCGCCGAGCTCGAGGCGCTGATCGCCCACGGCGGGCTGCGCATGATCGAGCGCTACGGCGACTTCGTCGGGGGGCCGCTGGGGCCCGGCAGCGAGAGCCAGGTGCTGGTCTGTCGACGGGCGATCGGCCGCGTCGCGCGCACGTCTCGACGGTGACGATCCGATTCCTCGACGGTGACTGCGCGCCCGTTCAGCCCCGGGCGAATTCTCGTCGAGAAAACCGACTGTTACCGTCGAGGAATCGCCCCGGTCGGGCGGCCTCGACGGAGATCACGGCGGGGCCCGACGAGCCCTCGTCGGAGATCGTTGTCAGACCCCTCGCGTAGCGTCCCGCGCAATCCCTCGAGACCCGATCCGGGCGAGGGATCACAAGACCACCACCCTATCGGGAGGGACTGACAATGGCTGCTGCAGAGAAGGTTCACAAGGCTGGCATCACCCGCAACAACGACATGATGTACTACGTGAAGAACGGGGACATCTGGCAGGTGCCGCGCAAGAAGCCGGGCCAGCCGAAGGGCAAGGCCAGCGTGCTGGTCAAGGCCGGCGTCGAGATGGACTATTCGAAGTACCTGTACTTCGTCGACGGCGACGGCGACATCGCGCGCAAGGAGCGCCAGGTCGGCGGCTCGAAGCGCAAGAGCGCCAAGAAGGCCGCTCCGGCGAAGAAGGCGCCCGCCAAGAAGGCCGCTCCGGCGAAGAAGGCGCCGGCCAAGAAGGCGCCGGCCAAGAAGGCGCCGGCCAAGAAGGCGCCCGCGAAGAAGGGCAAGAAGAAGTGATCACCCCGGGCCCTCGGGCTCGGAGGTCACGCACGTAGATTAGCTTGCGTCGCAGCGATGCGACCCTCGTCACGGCGCCGCGGCAACCGGCGCCGTTGGCGTTTTCGGGGCGCGCGTGACGCCATTCGTCGACGGGGATGACCGGCGCTGGTGAAAGCCCGTGCGGCGCCTTGCGGAGGTCCGGCGCGGGGCGCTAACCTCGCGAGCGAGGAAGGGAAAATGCTCGATCGCACCCGCAGCTTGCGCCTCGTTCTGGTCGCGGTCTCTGGACTCGCGGCGGGGTTGTTTCCGATCATCGGGCCGCTGCACGTCGCGCCGGCCTACGCCGACGATGACGACGACGACGAGGACGCCGACGATGGCGGCGACGACGGCGACGGCGGGGATGACGAGGAGGCCGAGGACGAGGAGGAAGAGGAGGACGAGGATCAGCCGCCGGTCACGGCCGGCGGGCTCTACACCCTCAAGACCTACCCGCAGGGCGAGATCCAGCGCCCGCTGACGATGACGAAGGGCATCACCGAGGTGAAGGGCGGCTTCGGCTTCGACGTCAGCAACGAGACGGCGTTCGAGAGCGTCGGCGCGTCGGCGGACCTGCGTTACGGCATGCAGGACAACGTCGAGCTGCGCGCCGGCTTCAAGGGCATCAAGAACTTCGATCTGTTCTCGGCGTACGCCGCGTTCGAGGGCTCGATCGTCTACGACCTGGTCGACTTCCGGGCCGGCTTCGGGCTGTCCCACGCCCCGGGCTCGACCAAGGCGAACATCCCGATCGGCTTCCCGTTCCGGTACGCGCCCAAGGAGCAGGTCGCGGTGACCGCGCTCGAGACCGCGTTCTCGATCAACTTCGACGCCAAGCCGGACTTCACGCCCAACGTCGGCATCGTGATCCAGCCGCAGCCGATCGTCGCGATCATCTTGCACGCGTCGCTGGTGATCCCGGGCTTCAACTTCAAGAAGGACAACGCCGTCATCCCCGCGACCGGCGCGATCCAGCTGTCGCCCAACAACCGGCTCGACGCCGGCGCCGAGTTCTCGTTCGGCAACCTGAAGCCGCCGGATCCCGACGGCGACGGCCCGCTCGAGGCGCCGAAGTTCTACGACGACCGCTTCATGCTGTTCTTCGCCCGCTACCGCCTCTGACCCGACGCGTCCCGTCTCCCTGAGCCGAGGAGGACCACCGAGTGCGCGTCTGTCCGCGTTGCCACACCCGCTTCCCGACCGGTGAGCGGTTCTGCCTGCACGACTCGGCCATGCTGGTCGAGGAGCAGGACCTCGCCCGCCTCGGCAGCGCGGTCGGCAACTACCGGCTCGACAAGATCCTCGGCCGCGGCGGGATGGGCACCGTCTACAGCGGCGAGCACGTCTACATCAAGAAGCCGGTGGCGGTGAAGATCCTCCACCCGCAGTTCGCCCGCTACCAGGACGCGGTCAACCGCTTCCTGCGCGAGGCCCGGGCGGCGTCGTCGATCAACCACCCCAACATCGTCGACGTCACCGACTTCGGCGTGCTGCCGGACGGGCTGGTGTACTTCGTCATGGAGTACCTCGAGGGCAAGAGCCTCGAGGACCTGATCGAGCGCGAGGGCGCGGTCGAGCTGCACCGCGCGCTCAACATCGTCAACCAGATGTCGTACGCGCTCGAGGCGGCCCACAACGTCGGGGTCATCCACCGCGACCTCAAGCCCGACAACATCATGCTGCTCGAGCGCCCGGGCCGCCGCGACATCGTGCGGATGGCCACCGGCACCAGCGCCTCGGGCTACGTCACCGAGCGCGAGCGCAGCTACGACTTCGTCAAGATCCTCGACTTCGGCATCGCCAAGATCCTGGCGCCCGACGAGCTGGGGGTCGACACGATCCAGGGCGCGGTGTTCGGCACGCCCGAGTACATGTCGCCCGAGGCGGCGCGCGGCGACGACGTCGACCTGCGCACCGACATCTACGCGGTCGGCGTGATGCTGTTCGACATGCTGTGCGGCCGGCCGCCGTTCGAGGCCGAGGCCGGCAACGAGGTGCTGCAGAAGCACATCCACGCGCCGGTGCCGTCGCCCCGCGAGTTCGCCCCGCACCGCGAGATCACCGAGGGCGCCGAGCGGGTGATCCTGAAGTCGATGGCCAAGGATCCGGCCCGCCGGTACCAGAGCATGGCCGACATGCGGATCGACCTCGCCAACGCCTACGGCACGGTGTCGTACCGCCGCAACCTGCCCGGCGAGGGCCCGCGCGGCGCCGACGCGCGCAAGAAGCGCCTGACCGAAGAGATCGACGACTGGTTGAAGAACGACAAGTCGTCGATGTCGGTCGAGGAGGCGCGGGTCATGGCGCTGGTCGATCAGGCCGATCGCGCGTTCAACCCGCCGCAGCTGTCGGCCTCCGACGCCGAGCGGCTGGCCAAGGCGCTCGACGACGCGCTCGACGACGACTGAGCCCGGCAGGTCGACCGATGCCGTGACCAGCGCGCGCGGCCGCAGGTGCTGGCCGGCGTGCAGCGCCATGGACACGCGGCGCCGATCGCGATGGCGCCGCTGCGCCGACCGAGGCCGACGGCCATCGCGGCGCACCTTACCTCACGGGCAGGCTGCCGGAGGCGTGGTCGGGAGCTCGGCCAGCTCGCGGTCCCGCTCGGTCAGCGGTGCCCCGGTGCTGGGACCCGACCGGTAGCGCACCGTCGAGACGGAGGTCCACTGCAGATCGCGGTACGCGAACACGGGATCGCACGGCTGCCCGTCGGCGATGTACCCCGTCGGGACCGCCTGCGCGCGCGCGAACGCGAGCAGGTCGTCCGTGGCCACCACCTGGTAGGGACCGAACCGCGACGTCAGGATCGCCGCGTGCCGGCAGTCGGGGGCGAACACGACGACGGGCCAGTCGTACGGCGTGGTGCCATCGTAGCGTCGCCATTCGACATGGGGCGACCCGACCTGCACGGTCACCGCGCGCAATCCGCGCATCGGATCATCGAGGGGCGCGGTCGTGTCGCCGAGCCACGTGATCCGCGCATCGCCACACGCGACGCGCGCCAGTTCGGCCGGCGGCGCCTGGCGCTCGCCGCCGCGGTTCCGGACGGGGCGCGCCGTCGAGGCGCCACTGCATGCCGCGACCGCGACCGCCAGCGCGGCACCGCTACGGGAACGCGGCATCGAAGTCGGCCTTGGGAGAGACGATGACACCACTGGCGTAGTAGTGATAGCCGCTTTTGGGCCCGATCGCCCACGTCTCGAGGTCGGTCTGCTCGATCACGTTGGGGTCCGTCGACACCTTGTCCCAGTGGACCTCGATCACCTTGCCCTCGGTGATCAACGTCATGTGGAAGCCGCCATGTGCCGACAGGACGCCGAAGGTGAGCTTCTTCAGCTTCTTCAGCGTCGACCGGTCCGCGGTGGTCGTGCTGGCGTCACCGTAGCCGCTGGTCGGGGCCTCGGGCGCGTAGTCGATCACGCGCTGGGCGATGGTGACCCCTGGGTAGCCCGTGGTGACGCCATCGAGGTGGTAGTCCTTGAAGTAGGTCGAGCGCTTCTTGGCGATGCCGTTGGTGACGCTGGCCTCCGACGAGTTCGCCCCCGTCAGCTCGGCCGCGGGCACCTGATAGGCAGGGTCTGGTGCCCAGTAGATGCCCTTCCAGCCGTCGATCGCCTGCAACGCTGCCTGGTAGTCCAGGCCGGAGAGCTTGGTGTCACCGCGGGCCTTCATGTTGGCGGTGGCCTGGGTGCGCACCTGCTTCCACGTCGCCTCGTTGCCGCCCTGCTTGAACGCGCGTGCGAGCACCTTGAGGACGATCTGCGTGCAGTCGGTGTCGACCGCGTCCGGGTCCTTGGGCGAGCACTTGGTGCCCTGGTACAGGCCCGAGCCGTTGGTCTCGATAGCGAGGCGGTGCTCGACCAGCTCGAGCTTGGCGTACGCCGCGGCGAGCTCGCTGAACGAGCTTCCGCTGGCCTTGATCACCGCGTCGAGCGCCTGCTTCTGCTTCTGGAGCGTCGTCGACGTGGGCGGGCTCGAGGTGGTCGTGGTGGTGGACGTGCCGCCCCCCGACCGCGCGCGGGTCGCCGGCGCGACCCACAGCATGCGCCGACCGAGCGTGTGCGTCTTGCCGTCGGCCAGCACGACGCGCACCTTCAATGTCAGGTCGGTCGAGCGCGCCGGCAGCGCTACCTTGTGCGGGCCGCGTCCCTGGTAGTCCTTGGAGTTCGCGGTAAGCTGGATCCTGTCGTCGGGGTAGCGCCCACCGCCGGATCGCTTCGTGACCTTGATCTCGACCTGCACGGTCTTGCCGGCGACGACATCCCAGCCGGCGCTGTCACCGTCGCGGCGGAAGGTGCCGGGCGACACGTCCACGCTCAGCTTGAGCTCGTCGGTGCTGGCAGCCAGCTTCGCGTCTTCCGCGAAGGCGTCGGCCAGCATCGCTGCCTGCATGTAGTGGTGTCCCCGTCGGCGTCGAAGCGTCGCCACGGTCTCGCGTCGGCGTCCAGTCATCTCCACGCGCAGCCCTCCTGCGGGACCCAGGCTATCCGAAGTCTCGGTGCGTCGCCATCGACTGCCGCCCACGAGTGGATCTTTGGATATCACCCCAATACGGTGATCTCGATAGAGGCATCGATTTCAGGCACGTCGACTTCGCCGCTCCCGATTGCGCTGGTAGCGTCGTTGTGTGGCGAGGCGCTCCGTTGCGGAAGGTGCACTGTCAGAGGCGTACGACGACGTCGACGCTCTGCTCGACGACTACCCGGAGTTCGCCGACCTCGCGCAGCTGCTCGAGAGCGTCGGCCAGTGGACCAAGGTCGTCGGGCGCGAGCTGCAGGCGACGGCGCCGGGAGCGATGCAGGGCGCGCTGACGGGCTTCATGATGGGTGGGCCGGTCGGCGCGGTCGCTGGCGCGGCCATGGGTGGCGCCGGTGCGCGGCTCGGCACGGCGTCTTCCTCCGGCGCCGCTGGCGGCGCATCCAACACCGCCGCCGTGCAGCTGCTGGCGGCGCTGTTGCGGCCTGAGGTCATCCAGGCGCTCGGCGCGATGGCGCTGGGGCCCGCAGGGGCCGGCGCCGTGCCCGTGGCCGGCACGCAGGTGCCGGTAGCGGCGTTCGCCAACATGCTCGGCGCCCTCTCGACCCAGGCTGCGGCGCAGCACGGGACGCGCGCGCCGTCCGCGCGTCCCGAGGCGTTGCTCGCGCTCCTGTCCGACGCGGCCGACGACGACGACGACGACGACGACGACGCGGCCGATGGGTGGGACGAGGCGCTGGCCGAGCGCGACCTCGCCGATCTCGATCGCCTGGAGGCCGAATGACCGACGACCCCGCCCAGCTCCTGACGCTCATGCAGCGCGACCCCGAGGCCGCGCGCCAGCTGCTCGAGGCCAACGTCGGCCAGCTCGCCGCCGGCAACCCGATGATGGCGATGATGATGCAGCTCATGGCGGCGCAGCGCGGACAGCGCGACGATGCGGTCGCGATCCGCCGCGCGCGCGTCGACCGCGTGCGGACGCAGCTGCGCGACCTGCGCGAGGCGCTGGGCAACGCACACGAGCTGCTGGCCGAGCTGGCGGCGGCACTCGGCGCGTGCGGCGACTGCTGGGGCGAACTCGACGACTGCGCGAGTTGCCACGGGCGCGGTGGGCCGGGCTGGCGCAGCCCCGACCCGGAGCTGTTCGACGAGCTGGTGGCGCCGGCGGTGCGACGCCGGGCCCGGATCCAACCGAAGGAAGGGAACACCGAATGAGCCTTGCTGACGACATCGACGAAGATCTGGACGAGATGGACGACGAGGACATCGACGACGCGCTCGGCGAAGACGACCTGTCCGAACGGCGGCGGAAGCGTCGTCGCGTGCGCGGGCGCGCCTACTCGCAGCCGCGGCGCGACAACAGCCCGGTGAACCAGACGCAGATGCAGGCAGCGCTAGCGCGCGTGGCGGCCGACGTCCGCAAGCTGGCCGCTGGTCAGAAGGACCTCGAGGACCGCGTCGGCAAGGAGCTGAAGAAGGTCAACAACAGCGCCTCGCAGAGCGGCCAGATGATGGCCCTCCTGCCGATGCTGATGAAGAAGTCGAAGACGCCGGCCGAGCTGGCGGCGCTGCCGCCCGCCGAGCTGGCGAAGACCAAGTTCCTCATCGACTCCAACGACACGATGACCATGCTCCTGCCGCTGATGATGATGGGCGGCATGGGGGGCAACGGCAGCACCGGTGGCAGCAGCGCCGGTGGCGGCGACAACATGATGATGATGATGGTCATGGCCCTGGCCCTCAGCGACCGTGGAAAGTGAGCCGCCCATGAACATGAACGTCATGTCGTTCCTGGTCGGCAAGTCCATCACCAGCGATCTGGGCGAGGAGCGCTCGACGCAGCTCGGCCTGATCGCCGGCCTGATGCCCGGCTACCAGGGCGTGTTGCTGGCTGCCATCGTCGCGCGTCAGGAGACCCCGCCGACGCCGGCGCCGACCGATCCCAAGACGCCGGTGCCGACGGTCGAGGCGCTGCTCGCCACGGCGCGCGCGCCGACCGGCAAGTAGCGCGCCGCCGGGCGGCTGCTGCGCATGGATCCGGGGCTGTGGGAGGTCGTCGACGGCGGACACCGCGACCAGCAGGTCGCGGTGCTGGTGCGGTTGCGGCCCGGCGCGCCCGCGCCGTCGCTGATGCGCGCGGTGGCACGGTTCGGCGACGTCGTCACGGCGCGCGTGGCGCGCGGGGACATCGTCGCGTTGCGCGAGCACGCGGCGGTGGTGAGCCTCAAGGCGGCGCGCGAGCTGCGGCCGGAGCCCGTCGCGACGGCGCAGGCGCGGGTGACGGCCGGCGTCGATCGCCCGCGCAACCCGTGGTGGGCTGCGCGTTCGGGGCCGCGGGGGCGCGGCGTCGTGATCGGCGTGGTGGACTGGGGCGTCGATGTCACGCACCCCAACTTGCGTCGCGACGACGGTCGGACGCGGCTGGAGGTGATCTGGGATCAGCGGCCGCGCCGCGGCGGCGGGCTGGCGCCATACGGGTACGGTCGTGCGCTGACGCGCGCGCGGATCGACGTGGCGCTGGCGGCGCGCGATCCGTTCGCGGCCCTCGACTACGACCCGGCCGACGCCGACGTCGATGACAACGGCAGCCACGGCACCCACGTGATCGACATCGCGGCCGGCGTGCCGCGCGAGGGTCGCGGCGGCGTCGCGCCGGGCGCGGCGCTGGTGTTCGTGCACCTGGCGTCGGCCGCCACCGGGCCGCGCAGCATCGGCAACTCGGTCAGCCTGCTCGAGGCGATCGACTTCATCGATCGCCAGGCGGCCGATCGCCCGTGCGTGATCAACCTGAGCCTCGGGAGCCACGCCGGCCCACACGACGGCACCACGCTGGTGGAGCGCGCGCTCGACGCGTTCGTCACCGGGCGGCCGGGCCGCGCCATCGTGCAGAGCGCCGGCAACTACCGGCGGGCCCCGGTGCACGCGACCGGCGCGCTGGCGTCGGGCGCGCCGGCCGCGCTCGAGTGGATCGTCAGCGACGGCGATCAGACGACCAACGAGTTCGACCTCTGGTACCCGGGCCGGGACCGGATCACCGTGCGGCTGCGCGATCGCCGCGGGCGCGTGATCGCGCACGCGACGCCCGACAGCCATGGCCCGGTGGTGCACGACGGCGCGGTGATCGGTCGCTTCGGGCACCGCACCGCCGATCCCAACAACGGCGACAACCACGTCGCGCTGGTGCTGGAGCCGCGCGGCGAGGCGGCGCGGTGGCAGGTCGAGATCGAGCCGCTGCGGGTGACGACCGAGGGCAGCCGCTGGCACGCGTGGATCGAGCGCGACGAGGCCGGGCACGGTTCGCAGTCGCGGCTGCGCGGCCGCGCCGCGAGCGCGGCCACCACCACCGGCACCATCGCCAACGGGCGGCACGCGATCGTGGTCGGTGCGCTCGACGCGCGCACCGGCCTGGAGGCGGCGTTCTCGAGCGCGGGCCCGACCCGCGACGGCCGGACCAAGCCCGACGTGCTGGCGCCTGGGGTCGGCATCGTCGCCGCGCGCTCGATGCCGGCCACCGGCGTGGCGCCGCTGCTGACGCGCAAGTCCGGGACCAGCATGGCCACGCCGCACGTCACCGGGACGGTGGCGTTGCTGTACGAGGCCGCGGGCCGCGCGCTGTCGATCGCCGAGGTGCGCGCGATCTTGACCAGGTCCAACGCGCGCGCCGTCGGCGACCCGCCGGGGCCAGGCACCCTCGATCTGGTCGCGGCGGTCGCGCACGCTCGCCGCATCGCCGACGGCGGAGCTGCGGGCGCTGCCGAGGCGGCGCCCGACCCCGACAGCATGAGCCTGTGCGAGGCGGTCGCCGCCGCGCCGCCGCCGCCGGCCGCGCCCGCGCCAGCGCCAGCCAGCGCACCCCCGCTCGGCTTCGCGATCGACGACGTGGCGCTGGCGCGCGGCGTGGCCGCGTCCGCCCCCGAGCGCAACCGCGCGTGGTGGCTCACGCTGGCGGCCGGCGACGTCCGGCCGATCCGCGGGCTCGATCCGACGCTGCACCCGATCGGCTTCGCCAACCGCGTCCAGGCTGCGCAACTCGCGGTGCATCGCGCCGGTGCCGACGTCGCGATCCTCGGACAGGCGCTGGTCACCGACGGCGTGCTCGGCGCGGCGACGCTGGTCGCCCTGCGCACGATCGCGCGCGGCAGCCGGTTTCCGGCGCTGCGCGCGGAGCTGTCGGCCCTCGGAGTCGACGTCGACGGGCTCGCCGAGCGCGGGGCCGCCGCCTACCGTGCCGCGCTCATCCGGCTGTACCCACCGCGCGAGGTGGTGCGCTGGCGCGTCGCCGCCGCGGCCCCGGCGCTGCTCGGGTTCTACGCCGACGATCCCACCGACACGGTCGAGATCCGGCAGCGCTGGATGACCTACTTCTTCGGCGATCTGCCGGCGTCGCAGTGGCCCGCGTTCTCGTGGACCATGATCGCGGCGCTGGCCCGCGAGGTGTTCGGGCGCGATCGCTGCAAGGGCTACGGCGGCTTGCTCGAGCTCGATCGGCGCGGCGTGACGCGGCTCGACGGCCCGCTGGTCGCGCAGTGGACCGCCAAGCTGCCCGGGGTCGAGCAGCACCTGCACATCTGGCACCAGCTCCGGGCCGACTCGCCGCGGTGGCCGGCGGCGCAGGCGCAGCTCGGCCTGGCGGTGCCGGAGGCGGCGGCCGGCGCGGTGCGTCGGTGGCAGGCCGGCGAGCTGGTGATGGTGGTGGTCTACGTGTTGCCCGATCGCACGCGCGACCAGATCCGGCGGGTGCGCGACGCGTGGCTCGCGGACGCCGCGGCTCAGGAGATCCTGCGCGGCGCCGCCGACGACGAGCAGTTCCGCGCGCTCGCCGATCAGCTGATCGTGATGGTCGCGCAGCGCCCGAGCCACGAGGGCGTGGTGCGGTTGATCCAGTGGGAGACCGAGCTGACGCAGCTGCTCGACCACAGCCTGGCGCCGATCGATCGCGGGCGCCGCGAGCGCTTCTTCGCCGTGCTCGAGGAGCGCCAGGGGCTGGGGACCGTCTTCGCGGCCTGGGCGCGGATGATCAACCTGGGACGGCGGGCGGTGCTCATCAACCTGGTGAAGGACACCCGGTTCCGCGACCACCCCGCGTATCGCGACCTGCTGGCCGCGCACGAGGGCCAGCTCGAGAGCTTCCGGCGGCACCGCTACGACGTCGACGCGCAGACCGTCTTCATCGGCAAGCACGGCGACACGCCGGTGGTCGCGCACGATCGCGACCCGGCGCGGTCGGTGGTGGGCGACGCCGACGGCGGGTACCTGCGCGACGAGACCGTAAAGCAGTTGCTGCCGGCGCGCGGCAAGGCGCTGTGCAAGGCGCTGTCGACCGCGCTCGAGGAGGTGCTGGGCGAGCTGTCCGACCGCGCGCTGCGCGACGAGGCGTTCCAGCTCGACGAGGCGGCCGTGACCAAGGAGGTGCTGGCGCGGGCGATGCCGCGCCTCGAGCCGCCGCTCGCCGAGGCCGACTTCATCGACCGCGAGTGGCAGCTGTCGATCCGGGTCTACGCGCTGCGCAAGGTCGAGCGCGACGGCCTGGTGCGCGCCGAGATCGACTGCGCGATGGTGCAGCGCACGGTCCGCATCGGGAAGCTCACCGACCTGGCGCCGGCCGGGCTCCGGCGTGCGCTCAACGAACCCGACGATCCCTTCACGTCAAGCCCGTGGGTCGAGATCGCAGGCACCCGGCGCTGGCGCTCGGAGGAGGCATTCGGCGAGGAGCTGTTCTGGCTGTTGTTCTCGCAGATCACAGACGTGATCGAGACGCTCGGCCTGGTCACGCTCGGCGCCGCGGCGGCGCTGATGTTCGGTCCCGGCGTGGTCGCGCTGGCGGGCGGCGGCTGGGCGCTGGCGACCAACATCGTCCTGTCGGAGATCTTGTACGTGGCCGGCGCGCTGTGGGAGGGCCGGCCCATCACGTTCGAGGGCGTACTCAGCGCAGCGTTGATGGGCGCGCTCGGCGCGATCGGCTTTCGCGCCGGCGCGTTCGTCGGCCAGGCGATCGGCCGCGCGGTGCTGGGCGGAGTCGAGGCCGGCGCGCTGCGCAGCGCGCTGGCGTGGGGCGTGCAAAAGGCGCTCACCGGCGCGATCGGAGGCGTGCTCACCCACGTCAGCACCGCGGCGGCGCTCGACGTGATCCGCGTGGTGCGCGAGGGGGGCTCGCTGGCGTCGTGGGAGCGGTACTTCGACGGGATCGGCAGCGCCGCCGCCTGGGGCATGGCGTTCGAGATCGGCGGCAGCGCGGTGCTGTCGGCGCTGTTCCGCAACCTCCACGGCACCGTGATCAAGCGGGCCTCGGACGTCGTCAAGCAGTTGCTGGCGGCGAAGATCCGGCCGAGCCAGTGGATCGGCGAGGCGACGCAGGCGGTGTCGGTGCTGCGGCAGCGCCTGGCGACCGGGCTGAAGAACGCGGCGACCGCGGAGGCGGCGGCCACCGCGATCGGGCGACGCGTCGTCGAGATCACCAAGGCCTGGGCCGGCCAGCGCATCACCAACTTGCGCGCGATGTACCTGACGGATCTGCTCGACCTCGCGCGCCTCCCGTTGCGCGGGATCGCCAGCGCGGGCATCGAGCAGCTCGCCGCGGCGCGGGTGCCGATGCGCGAGGCCACGGCGGTGCTCGCGCAGCTGCGCCGGTTGCCCGACCGCGCGTCCGAGCTGCTGGAGCTGATCGGCGCGGTGCCGCGGGCGCGCGTGGAGGCGCTGGGCAAGCGCGGCGAGCTGGCGACGATGGTGGGTGCGCCCGAGGTCGCGGGGCTGCTGGCGGTGATACCGCCGGTCGAGATCGCGGTGGTGTTCGAGCACGGCCTCGGTGGCACGCGCGCCGGGTTGATCGACTGGGCCGCGCGCTACCTCGCCGCGCCGCCGGCGATCCAGGCTGCGGTGCGGGCCGGGCTGGCACGCTACGGCGCCCGGGTCAGCGCCGACGGGATGCTGATGCTCGCGCTTCACGTCGGCGCGCTCGACGAGACAACGCTGCACGGCCTGGTGCGCGCCACCGACCACGTCGGCCGTCCGGCGCTCGACCTGCTGCTGCGCGATCACCCCGCGGTCGCGCAGCTGGTGCTCGGCGCGGCGCGAACCGATCTGGAGGCGGGGCCGATCCTGCGTCGACTGCTGGCCGACGTGCCACGCGGCGTGCGCTTGATGACGGCGGTCCCCGACGTGCCGATGCTGCGCACGCTGGTGGAGGCCGCCGGCGACGACGTGGCGCTGGTCGACGAGCTGGTCACGCGCACCGGTGCGTCGGCGACTGCGCCGCTGGACACCGCGGCGCTGCAGGGGATGACCAACCTCCTGCGGACGGCGACGGCGCGCGGGCAGACGGCGCACTTGCTCGACCGCCTGGCGCCGCACGCGGCTGACGCTACGGCGCTGCGGCAGGAGCTGCACCAGGCGCGCGATCAGAGCGAGGCCGAGCTGGCGGCGTGGCTGCACGACGGCACGCGACCCGTGGCGGCCGTCGACGCGGCCGCGCGCGCGGCGCGGGTGTACGAGCTGCGGCGGCGGCTGCTGGCCAAGGGGCCGCGGCACTGGCACACCAGCGAGGCGTTCGTGGTCGTGCCGCTGCGCCCAGGGGGGCGGTGGGCGCAGCTGGATCGACCCGAGACCTGGCTGGCGCCGCGGACGGCGCTGCACGAGCGGTACCTGCGCGACGCGACAGCGGGGCTGCAGCGCCTCGCCACCGAGCTGCGCGCGCACCCGCCGACGCTGTACGCGATGCGCGGCAACACCGCGGCGGGCAAGACCCGCGCAATCCGCGGCGCGGGCGCCCAGGCGCTGCCCGAGCTGGCGCTCGCCCTGGAGCGGCTGGGCGACGATCTGCACATCACCGTGAACCCGGACAACGCCAAGGTGGTGCTGCTGCAAGACGGCGCCGAGCTCGGCCTGACCAGCGGACAGGTGCACGAAGAGTCGGCGACGCTGGGCGGAAAGATGAAGAAGCGCGCGTTCGACCTCCGGCACGAGGACGGGACGCCCGCCTCGATCCTCGTCGACCAGCGCTTGCTGACGGTGGCGAACGTGGAGGAGATGGTCAAAGCGGCGCGCCGGACGCACCGTCGCCTGGTCGTGATCGACGTGGACGCGCCGCTCGAGATGTCGCTCGTCGGCGTGCTGATGCGGCGGCGCGTGGTCGATGGCCCGGTGCCCGCGTTCCAGGTTGTCGGCGACGGGTTCAAGCTGGCGCGAAGCGAGCGCCGCGCGGTCTCCGAGTTGATGGCCAAGACGCCAAACAGCGAGTACTTGCTGTTCGGGACACAGCCGGATGGGCGCCGAGTGCTGTTGTCGCGGATCGTCGGATCGTCGGAAGGAGTCGTGCCTCCACCGATGCAACACTTGGAGAGAGTCGAAGACGCGGAGGTGGTTCGTACACAGGTCGAAGTGATCGACGAGGCGCTGATCGAGCGGATTGTCAGTGCGCTGGAGTCGGGATTCGGGGAGCGCGTCCGGCAACGCCTGCGCGAGTTTGTCGGCTACACTTGGGAGCAGGCGCTGTTCTCAGCGGCGCGTGCGAGTCAGGCACCATGAGCGATCCAAAGAAGCCTCTGATCGAAGGCCCCGGAGTCCTGACGGGCGAGGCGGCGACGGCGTACCGGCGCAAGTTCTTCGACGACCATCATGCGCGGCGCGATGCCTATCTCGCGGAGTGCCGGGCGGAGGCGGTGGCGACGGGGAAGGAGCCGTTCAGCCGCGAGAAGGTGCAAGCGCTGTGGCAGCCTGAGCGATGGCCCGGAGACGAGATCGACGAGGCTGAGTGGCGGATCATCGAGGAGCGATACGTCACGCTGCGGGACCAGGTACGCACCATCGCCGCCTTTATCCCGCACTTGATCACGCTGGAGGAGTGGCGCGAACCGCTGTTGCCGACGGGCTGGGAAGAAGAACTCGAGGCGACGTTCGGCAAGCAGCCGCCGCCCGGCGGCGCGGGCGGCGACGGGACGTCGGAGTAGGATCGATCGAGACCTGGCTGGCGCCGTGGACGGCGCTGCACGAGCGGTACCTGCGCGACACGACGGCGGGGCTGCAGCGCCTCGCCACCGTGCTGCGCGCGCACCCGCCGACGCTGTACGCGATGCGCGGTAACACCGCCGCGGGCAAGCCCCGCGCGATCCGCGGGGCCGGCGCACAGGCGCTGCCCGAGCTGGCGCTCGCCCTGGAGCGGCTGGGCGACGACCTGCACATCACGGTGAACCCGGACAACGCCAAGGTGGTGCTGCTGCAAGACGGCGCCGAGCTCGGCCTGACCAGCGGACAGGTGCACGAAGAGTCGGCGATGCTGGATGGCCGGATGAAGCAGCGCGCGTTCAAGCTAGCTCATGACGGGGTCCGCGCGTCGGCGCCGGCGATCAGCGCAAGAGCGACGCGAGCAGCTCGATGACGATCGCGCCCGATCGACCGCTGTGCTCGTTGGCGTAGGTCGAGCTGCGGCTCTCGGTGATCGCGGCGTACTGCGCCGACTGCAGCTCGCGCCGCGCCTGATCGCGCATCCGCTGCAGCTCGGCGCGCTCGGCGGCCTCGAGCCCGCCCTGCATGACGAACTCGATGATCCGCGGCAGCTCGCCGGCGTCGAAGAACGTGCCGTGGCTGCGGCACACGTCGACGACGACCCGCGCGCCGGTCGCGAACTGCCGGCGGTTCATCACGACCTGGCAGCTCGGACACTTCACGTACATCCGCTGGCCGGGCTGCACCGGGCGCACGTCGGCGCGCCGCAGCGCGCCCAAGAGCGCCTCGGCGCGCGCCTGCCGACGATCGGTGACGACCCGCTCGATCGCCAGCTTGTCGAGGAACACCCCGGCGCAGCCACGGCACTCGTCGATCACCACGTCGCCGAGCAGCCGCGCGTGGAGCGGCTGATCGCAGCGCGGGCACGGCGCGTCGGCGCGCGCGTCGCCGTGGGCGGCGTGATCGATCTGCGAGCCGCACTCGGGGCAGTGCTTGTGCCCGTGGAACACCCGCGACAGACACCGCGGGCACGCCTTGAGCAGCAGCGCCGCCTTGCAGTACTCGCACTGCGCGTGGGTCGCGTCCACCGGCGCCGCGCAGCGCGGACACGCGAGCATGCCGGCCTGGGGCGCGCTGGCGGCCAGCTCGGTGACCGTCCCGCAGCGGCAGCGGAACGCCTGCCCGACCGCGTATCCGCTGACGTCGTAGCGACTGTCGCAGCCGGCGCAGGCGAGGATCATCTCCTGCGATCATGGTGCCCGCGGCGATGCGCCGCAATGGCTGACGCGCGACGCTGGCGCGCGGCCGACGCACCGCCACCGCCGCGACGCAGTGCGAAGCTGGCGAAGTCTCGACGCCTGGCGCGTCGAACCGTTCACAGGCGACCTGTAGGTGGAGGCTCGCGATCGGGCCGGTCGAGCCCGGATCTGCATAACGATCTCAAGCGGTTGCCATAGCCAATGGCCGGACCATCCGAACATCCGGCATTCGGTTTGCAATGAGCGGAGGCACGCATGCGCACGGCGCTGTACCTCTCTCTCGCGGTGTCGCTCGGTGGACCGGGCGCGATCCGCAGCGCCCGCGCCGACGATCAGGCGCCCGAGCCGATCCGGCAGCGCCGCGCCACCGCCGCCGAGATCTTCGCAGGCCCGTTCCGCTCGCCGCGGCTGTTCGCGATGCCGGTGGCCGACGTCGTCGGCGCGTACCAGCTCAGCCTGTCGGGCGACGCCAGCCTGCTGCAGGAGCCCGGCATCCTCACCGCCGCCGGCGTCGCCGCGATCGGGTTCGGCGACGTCGCGCAGATCGAGTACCGCCACACCTCGGCGGTCGGCATCGGCGACATCGAGGCGCCGATCCCCGCGGTCGGCGTGCAGTTGCAGGCGCCGTTCCGCGAGCGGCCGTGGGTGCCGGCGGTGGCGATCGCGTTCCGGCTCGGCGTGCCGCGCCGCGAGACGATCGCCGACCAACCCGTCGACGAGTCGGTCACCGATCTGTACCTGGTCACGCGGCTGCGCCTGCGCGGCCCGCTGACCGGCGTGACGCTGCACACCGGCGCGCGGGTCTCGTCGGCGAAGATCGTCCGCCCCGGCCTCGACGCCGCCGGCACCGCCAAGCGGGTCATGGTGCTGCCGACGTTCGGCCTCGACCTCGCGGCGTCCGACAGCGCCCGCGCGATCGCCGAGGTCGGGCTGGCGCCGCAGTTCCGCTTCGACCCCGCGGTCGACGCCGCGCCCCAGGTCGACTACGGCCTGCTCGGCCGGGTCGGCGTGCGCTGGGCGGCGCTGCCCGCGGTCGTGCTCGACGCCAGCATCGGCTACCAGCTCGAGGTCGCGCGCGGCCAGCCCGCCGACGGCCTCGAGTCGTTCGTGCAATGGGACATCCGCCTGGGCGGGGAGGTGTTCGTGCCCTGGGGCGCGATCGCCTGCCGCCTGACCGGCGGGTTCTGCGAGTCCCGCGAGTGACGCACCCAAGGAGGAACGCCGTGTCCATGAACGTCCCCAAGCTCCTCATCGCCGGCGCGGTCGCGCTGACGGCCGGGGTCGCCACCGCGCAGCCGATGCCGGTGCCGATCCCGCTGCCGACGCCGCCGCCCACCGGCACCCCGCCGCCGCCGACCGACGGCACGCCGCCGCCCACCGACGGCGCCACGCCGACCGACGCGCCGCCGCCCGCCGACGCCACCCCGCCGACCGACGCGCCGCCGCCGGTCGACGCGCCACCGCCGCTCGGCACCCCGCCACCGATCGAGAGCGTCACCGAGGTGCCGGCCAGCGAGGAGCCGCCGCCGCCGATCGATCTGCCCGAGCTCTTGCTCGCGCCGTCGGGGGCGATGCTACCGGCCGGCGTCATCTACTCGCGCAGCGGCGTCGACACCTCGGGCGGGCTGTCGAGCGACATGCGGTTCGGCCTCGGCGACGTCGCCGAGTTCGGCGTCGCGGTCACCGATCTGGTCCGCGGCCGCGAGGCCTCGGGGCTGACGCCGCGGCGGATGGCGCCGTTCTACACGGCGACGTTCCGCATGGGCCTGGCCGAGGATCGGCTGTTCCGCCACCAGCCGGCGCTGGCGCTGGGGTTCCGCAAGTCGTTCGAGTACGAGGCCGACAACCACCGCGCGCGGATCGCCGAGCTGCACCTCGCCGCGTCGGGCCACGTCGGCACCCGCACGACCGTGCACCTCAACGGCTCGTTCTGGGACGCCTCGGTCGAGACCGGCGACGAGGGCGCGGTGCTGCTGCACGACCAGGGCCTGGGCCGCCAGTTCCGGGTCGGCGGCGGCGTCGCGGTGCGCGCCGTCGAGGACGCCGACATCCTGATCGACTACGCGTGGGTGCCGGAGTTCTGCTTCACCTGCAGCGCACCCAACCGCACCCGGCTGCGGCCGATCCTGTCGTGGGGCGTGCGTTACGACCTGGCCAGCTGGGCCCAGCTGCAGTCGGGTGTCCGGGTTCCGGACATCGGCGACGCCAACCTCCTCGACGCCCAGATCTTCGGTCAGCTCACCCTCATCAACCGCTCGATCGAGCGCGTGGTCGATCGCCGGCGCCGCCGCTAGCCGCGCCCCCCCGAGCCCACCGCCCATGCGCCGCACCGTCCCGCTGCTGATCGTGGCCGCCCTGGCGTCGCGCGCGGCCGCCGACGACGGCCCGCTGGGACGCGGGCCGACGGTGCTGACGATCCCGACCGCGTGGACCCAGCCGCGCACGTCGTTGACCGCGGCGCTCGACGGCGATCACCGCGGCGGCTCGGGCGCGCGGATCACGCTGGGCTACGCGCGGCTGGTCGAGGTCGACCTGCGCGGCGACGGCGAGCTGACCGCGTGCGATCCGTGCGCCGGCCCGGCGCGCGCGGTCGAGCCGGTGCGCCAGCCGACCGCCGGCTGGAAGCTCGCGCTGTCGCCGTGGCGCGACGGCGCGGTGGCCGCTGGCGTGCGGGTGCCGCTCGGCTACCGCGAGCGCGCCCGCGCCAGCGAGGCGTTCGTGGTGCTGTCGCAGCGGCTGGGCCCGGTGCGGTTGCACGCGGGCGCGTCGACGTGGGCCAGCGCCCACCGCGGCGCCGACGGCGCGACCATCACCCGCGGCCCGCGCGCGAGCGTGCGGCCGCTGGCCGGGCTCGAGTGGACGCCGGAGATCTACCCGCGCACGACGATCCTCGCCGACCTGCAGTGGCTGCCAGAGCTCGGGCCCTCCGCCGCAGAAACTGCACCGCGGTGGGCGTTCGCGTGGGGGGTGCGCTACCGCGCGATGGCGTGGAGCGCGATCGAGCTGGGCGTGCGCCACCGCCAGGGCGACGAGCTGGGCGGCGCGACGGTGATGGTGCGGCTGTCTGCCGCGTGGCCACGCGCCGCACGCTGATCGCGGTTGTCGACGGGCGTCGACGCGCGTACCGTCGAGGCATGGAGCGCTGGCCGCAGCACTTCGGCGCGTACGAGCGGGAGGTCGAGGGACAGCCCGCGCGGTACGTCGTCGATCTCGCGGCGCTGGCCCACGCGCCGGTCGCGAGCCACCCGCTGCGGGTGCAGATCGCGCTGGCGATCGGCGCGCGCGACGCCGCCGGGCGGCCGGCGCCCGAGGACGCGGCCCGGCTCGAGGCGATCGAGGACGTGCTGGTCGAGCTGCTCGAGACCCAGGCCGACGCGATCTACGTCGGCCGGCGCGTCGACGGCGACGCCTGGACGCTCGTGTGCTACGCGCCGCCCGAGCACCGCGGCGATCTGCTGGCGCTGCCCGGGCGCATCGAGCTGGCGCGCACCGCGCGCTGGTCGCTCGACGACGATCCCGCGTGGAGCGGCCACGCGGCGATGCAGCCCGAGCCGCACGTGCGCCAGGCCATCGAGAACCAGCGGCTGGTCGCGCGCTACGCGGCCGAGGGCGACGCGCTGGCCCGCCCGCGCCCGATCGATCACCTCGCCTACTTCGCCAGCGAGGCCGCGGCCCAGGCCGCCGCCGCCGCGCTGACCGCGGCCGGCTTCCGCTGCGACGAGGTCGAGGGCGATCGCGACGACGACGACGACCGCGAGTGCTGGTCGCTGGAGTTCCACCGCAGCGATCCGCTCGACGGCGACCACCCGGATCGCTTCACCCGCCAGATCCTCGACGTGCTGATCCCGCTGGGCGGCAGCTACGACGGCTGGACCGCGCTGGTCGTCCCGATCGCGGAATAGCCGGCCGCGGTCGCGCGCTCCTCGCCCGTGACGCCGCCCCGCCGCGCGCCGTGGATCGCGCTGATCGCCGCGCTGGCGCTCGAGGTCGGCTCCGGCCTGGCCCAGCCGGCCGCCGGCGCAGGACCGACCGCGGCCGCGCCGGCGGCGCCGACGTTCGGCGTGCGGTGGCGCCAGGCGCTGCCCCGGACGACGGCGCCCCACCGCGCCCAGCTCGCGATCATCGGCGACACGCTGCTGATCGGCGACGGCGCCACCATCCGCGCCAGGCGCGCCGACGGCGGCGCGCCGACGGGCCGCGGCGCGCGCGCCCGGCTGACGCTGGCCCACGACGCGCTGCTGGCCGGCGACGGCGTCGCCCTGGTCCGGACCCGCGACGCGCTGATCGCGCTCGATCCGATCACGCTGCGACCACGCTGGCGCGTCGCGTGCGCGCCGATGACCCGGACCGCGACCGCCGGCCCGTGGGTCGTCGAGCGGAGCCGGGGGACGCTGACGCTGCGCCGCGCCGGCGACGGCGCGATCGCCTGGACCGCGCCGCTGCCGTTCGGGGACCTCCACGGCGTGGCGATCGACGACGGGACGCTGTACGTGCAGCTGCTCGGCGAGGGCGTGGTCGCGTTCGACGTCGCCACCGGCCACGAGCGGTGGCGCGCCGCCGACTACCTGGGCAACGCCAGCGGCGGCCGGGTCGCGATCAACGTCGGCGGCGCGACGACGCGCATCCTGCTCGCCGACGGGACCGAGGCGCGCCGGCTCGATCACGCGTGGGCCTACCTCGACGGCGACACCGCGTTCGTGATGGACGCCGCCGGGGTCGCCGCGCTCGAGCTCCCGAGCGGCGCGACCGCGTGGCGCCACCCGCACGTCGGCGCGGTCGTCGCCGCCGACGCCGCGCGGGTGTACGTCGACGAGCGCGCCCCCGACGGCCCACGGGCGCTCGTGGCCCTCGACCGCGCGACCGGCGCCGAGGGCGGGCGCGTGATCATCGGCGACGGCGACGGCGACCTCCCGTGGCCGGCGTGGCGGCCTGGCGCGGGCACGCGGGTGGTGATCGCGTTCGGCGACCGCTGGCTCCTGGGCCTGGGCGACCGCGCCGCGCCCGAGCGGGCGCGGCTCCGCACGGTCCGCGGGCGCGTCCGCATCCACGGCTGCCGCGCCGCCGCGCCGGTCGCCGGCGCGACGGTGGCGATCGCCGGCGTCCGCGCGATCAGCGATCGGGCCGGGCGGTTCCGCGTCCGCGTCCCGACGACGCGCGCGCCGGTGGCGGTGCGGGTCGAGACCGAGCGGCCGCTCGACAGCCCCTTCCCGACCGCGGCGCTCCTCGACGGCGCCCGCCTCGACCTCGACGCGGGTTGGCTGGGGGCCGGCTGCCACGACGAGTGAGCGGCGCGACCGTCACTTCGGCTTGGCCTTGAGGATCACCTTGTTGTCGCGGATGACGACGTTGAACTCGACCTTCTGCGCCTTGTGCTGCTCGAGGATCTTGGGCGCCTGGCTCTGCAGCGTGCGCACCAGCTTGTCGTACGAGAAGCCCTCGGACTTGTCGCCGACCACCTCGCGCGCCTTGACGAACTTGGCGTAGAGCGCGCGGGTCTCGGCCTCGGTCATGCCGGGCACGTCGGTCGAGCGCGCGACCGCGGGCCGCGGCGCGGGGCGCGGGACGAACGCCGGCGCGGCCGGCGGCGCGGCGGCCGGCGGCGGCGCGGCAGCGATCGGGGGTGGCGCGGTCGCGCTCGGCGGCGCGGGTCGTGGCGGCGGCGGGGCCGGCG
>JAEUJY010000137.1 GCA_016794525.1 Myxococcales bacterium | reverse complement strand
TGCTACCACGGCGCCGAACCGATTTCCGTGAACCGCCGCGGGGCGAGCGTCACGTGACGGGTGACGCCATGATCGCCCTCCCCCGCTCGGTCCCGTTCCGTGAGCCCCTCCCCCAGCGCGTGCCGGTCCGGGTCGCGCTCGGCCCGACCGGCACGGTCGTCGACGAGCTGTGGATGCCGTTCGCGCCGGCGCGCCACCCCGACACCGCGGCGATCGGCGCCGCCAGCCGCGCGTGGCTGCGCGGGCTCGGCCTGCTCGACGATCGCAACGCCGCGGTGTTCGCCCGGGCGCGGTTCGAGGAGCTGGCCGGCCGCGTGTACTACGACCTCGGCGCGCCGACGGTGCGGCTGGCCGCCGACTTCATCGCCGCGCTGTTCGTCCTCGACGACTGGCTCGACGCCACCGGCGCGCCGGCGACCCGCGACGCGGCGCTGGCGGCCGAGGCGCTGGCCGCGGTGCGGACCGCGGCGCAGACCGGGGTGGCGCCGCCCGCCGGCGCGCCGCTGGCGCCGGTGGCCGCGGCGCTGGCCGACCTGACCGCGCGGCTGCGCGCCGCCGGCGGACGGCTCGACCGCTACCTCGCCGAGCTCGACGTCTACCTCGACGGCGTCATCGCCGAGACCGGGCACCGCACGCGGGGCTACGCGTCGCTCGCCGCCTACGCCGACGCGCGGGTGGCGTTCAGCGCGGTGTACGCCTGCGTCGAGCTCGGGCTGGCCGCCCACGGCCGCGCGCTGGCGCCGGCGCTACGCCCGCTGGCCCGCGCCGCCAACCTGTCGGTGTCGTGGGTCAACGACCTGTACTCGTGGCCCAAGGAGCGCGAACTCGGCGAGCGCTCGAACCTGATCCCGGTCTTGTTGCCGGGCTGCGGCGAGCGCGAGCCCGACGCGTTCCACGCCGCGTGCCGGGCGTGCGACGACGTGGTCGCCGACGTCGTGGCGTTCGCGCCGCGGGCGCGGGCGATCGATCCGGTGGGCGCGGCGCTGTGCGCGGCGTGGATCCGCGGCAACTACGACTGGCACGCCGCGGCCACCGACCGCTACGTCGATCGGCTGTCGGTGGCGCCGCGCGACGGCGGCGGCTGAGGCGCGCGGTCACCCGGGGCGGGCGCGCACCAGCTGCCACTGTTCCCACGCCAGCTCGGGCTCGAGATCGACGTAGCCGCGGCTGCGCTCCAGCCGCTGCGCGTCGCGCGGGCTCATCATGATGCAGGCGCCGCGGTCGCGGGCCTCGAGCACCTGCGCCTCGGTCAGCGGCTGGCCGTGCTGGGCCTCGAGCGCGGTGAGCACCGCGGCGAGCGCCGGGACGAACACCGGCACCAGCTCGCTGACGCCGCGCCCGACGCCGCCCGCCGGACCGAGGCGCCACACGCCGTACGGGTTGTGGCAGGGGTGACCGGGCGGGTACTCGGCGTCGGGCCAGCGCTCGACCACGCGCCGCGGCGTCTCCTCGTCGGGGCGGAAGGTCTGCCCCGTTCGCAGCACCGGGTCCTCGGCCAGCTGGTACGCGTTCAAGGCCTCGGCGAAGCGCTGCAGCGCGGCGGGCGCGTCGTCCAGCTCGACCCGCACGTCGGGCAGCGAGAACGCGTGCATGCCGCACGACTGCAGGGCGCCGTCGCCGGTCAGCACGACGACCGCGGCGCGGTGCCAGTCCCACGGCGAGCTCGACGAGACCAGCGCGAGCCAGCGCTCGACCTCCCAGCCGAGCATCGACTGCTCGATCCGCACCGCGATGGCGCCGGCGTCGCGCAGGCGCTCGACCGCGGCGATCAGCGCCGCCCGCCCCTCCCGCAGGTCGACCTGGGCGTACGCGACGACCGCGCCCGGCGCCGCCGCCAGCCGCGCCAGCGCGTCGGGCCCGACCGTCCCGAAGCGGAACGCGTCGGCGAAGCGGCCGTCGTTGGCGACCCACTCGTGCGCGATCTGATCGCCGAGCTCGAGGGGCGTGCCCGGTGCGATGCCGGGCACGAACAGCGTCACGCGATCGATGGGCTCGGCCACGGCCGCAGTCTACACGGCGCGCGACGACGGCCGGCGTGCGCGCGCGCCGCGACGTGCTCCACTGCCGCGATGCGCATGCTCGCCAAGCTCGAGGATCCGGCCTACGCCGCCCTGCGGATCGTCGCCGGCGCGATGTTCGCCTGCCACGGCCTGCAGAAGATGTTCGGCTGGCTGACCACCAAGCCCACGCCGGCGATCGGGAGCCAGCTGTGGATCGGCGGCGTGATCGAGCTGGTCGCTGGCGCGCTGATCGCGATCGGCCTGGGCACCCGGCTCGCCGCGCTGCTCGGCTCGGGCACGATGGCGGTGGCCTACTTCCAGTACCACCACAAGGGCGAGTTCGCCGGCTGGAAGTGGCTGCCGGCCGTCAACCACGGCGAGCTGGCGGCGCTGTACTGCTTCGTGCTGCTGTTCATCGCGACGCGCGGCGCCGGGCGCTGGTCGTTCGACGGCCGCGCTCGCTGACCGTCGCGCGGCGCGCTGTGGCACCATCGGTGCGTGCGAACCAGGTTGCTCGCTGCGATCGCGATCATGGCTGGGTGTGGCGGCGGCGCGCCCGCGACCGCGCCGACGACGCCGCCTCCGGCGACGGCCCCCGCCCCCGCGGCCAGCGCGGCGGGCCCGGCCGACGGCACCACCGCTGAGGCCGCCGCCGGGCCGTGGGGCGCCAGCGTGCCCGCGCCGGAGACCGAGGCCCGCGTCGCCGCGATGCTGGGCCGGCTGCGCGACGGCGCGCTCGCCCCCGGCGACCTGGGCACCGTGGTGGCCTTCGGCGCCGGGCTGTGGAGCACCTGGCAGCTGGGCGGCATGGGCAGCGACGCGGGCATCCCGGTCATGGCCCGCGTCGCGGTCGGCGATCACGCGGTGATCGCGCACGGCCGCGCCGTGCGGGGCGCGGCGCTGGCGCCGTTCATGGCCAGCGCCGCGATGCGCGGCACCGCCCGCTACTTCGCCGACGGCGAGGTCGGGCCCGCGTCCGCCGCCGAGCGCCAGCTCTACTACGCCGGCATCGCCTGGGAGATCGCGGGCGAGCCGCTGACCGTCGTGCGCAAGCCCGGCGAGACGCTGGTCGTGGTGCTCGACGAGCAGGGCCAGCTGTTCCAGCTCGACACGCTCGGGCCCTGGTACCGGCTCGTCACCGGCGAGACGTCCGAGATCACGCAGTACCAGCCCACCGCCGCCACCCAGCCGTGAACCGATGAGTCGTTCGCGACTCGCGACGAAGCTCCACGCCCTCGACACCCGCGCGATCCGCCGCCGCGCCGCGCGGCCCGCCGCGTCGTCGCCCGATCAGTAGCGGAACAGGAACCGCTGGTACTGCGTCGAGCCGATCGCCGCGAAGACGTAGGTGTTGTTGATGATCGAGTCGACGCCGGCGACCGCCGACGCCGCGATCGCGGTGGCGTACGGCTGCCACGCCCACCAGCCGCCGCCGGCCTCGCGCTGCGACGCGTAGTAGTCGCCGCAGCCGTAGGTGCCGGGCCGGCTGCCGTTGGGGCACGACGTGAAGCCGGTGAAGGCGATCAGCCGGCCGTCGTCCTTGGCCACCAGCGTCGGCGGCGCGGTGTTGCCGCCGAACGACTGCGGCCCGGTGCGGAACAACAGATCGCTGCCGTCCCGGGTGTGGTGGCGGATCGCGCCGGCGGCGGTACGCCCGAACACCTCGGTCGCGTCGTCGGCGTAGCCGACGGCGAGCGTGGTGAAGCAGGCGCTGGCGACGGTGGTCGCCGGGAACCAGCCCTGGGCGCCGTTGGCCGCGCGCTGCCGGGTGTTGACGAAGCCGCACGGCACCGCCGGCCGCGGGACGAACAGCTCGAGCCGCGCCTGACGGTCGCGCACCAGCTCCGGCGTGCCGGTGGTGGCGAAGCCGGTGTCGACGGCGCTGCCCCACGCCCCGCCGGGCGCGGTCTGCGCCATCGTCTTGACCCGGCCGGTGCTCGACACGTAGGCCAGCTCGAGGCGGCCGTCCTGGTTGACCGCCAGCGCCGGCTCGCGCTCCATCACCGCGGTGTCGACGTAGACCCAGTTGTTGAACGTCCGCGCGTACGGCGTCGTCTGCTGGGTCCGCATGAGCAGCGAGCCGGTCACGGCGACGATCACCGTGCGGCCCCACGCGTCCTGCGCGGCGGCGACGTACCGCGCGCGCAGCGGCAGCGCCACCACCGTCGGGTTCGGCGTCCCCCAGAGGCCGGCCTCGCGCTGGATGTCCCAGGCGACGTAGCCGCTGGCGTTGACGCCGGTGACCTGGACCCGCCAGTCGGCGCCGCGGAACACCGCCGGCGTCACCGGCGCGAAGAAGCCCGAGTTGGTCGCGTCGGAGAGCGTCAGGGGCTCGGTCGCCTCGCCGAGCGCGGCGTCGTCATCGACGCAGGCCCCGAGCGACGCGGCGAACAGCAAGGCGATCATGGACATCGAGATGCGACGGTGGTGCATGGCGCCCGGCCTCTGCACGACGCGTGACAACGCCAGGCCGCGCCCGGCGCGCGCCACGTCGGTCGCCGACCGCTGCGCCACCGTCCGTGTCGACACACGTGTCAGGTGGCCGCGCGCCACCCGCCGCTCAGAGCTCGCACGTTCTCGGCCGAGCACCGACCCACGGACCAGGCGTTCCGCGTCTTGGGAGCTGCGCATTCATCACATCTCACCGGCCGCCCGCTGGCCACGGGCAGGCGTGGTCGCTGGCGCCGCCCGGCCGCGCCGCTTGCCTCACGTCAGCGGCCCGGGCCGCTCCCAGAGGCTGAGCGGCGGGCCGCCGCGCT
>JAEUJY010000136.1 GCA_016794525.1 Myxococcales bacterium | reverse complement strand
CACCAGGCCCCACGGCAGGTCGCCGCCGAGCGTGCCGTCGATGATCAGCGCGAACAGCTGGGCCTTGGGCGCGTCCATCTTGGTCGGCCCCTTGTCGAAGAAGTAGGTCACCGCGTTGGTGCCGTCGATCAGGTAGCGGCCGGCCTTGAGCCCGCCGACCTCCTCACCGAGCTCGATCGCGCGGTACGGCTGGCGATCGATGCCGAGCTCCTCGCCGACGATCTTGCCGACGATCTTGTCGCCCCGCTTGAGGACCTGGTCCTCGCCCGCGGTCGCGGCCACGACGTCGGCCGGGAGCTGGCCGGTGTGCTTCTTCAGCTTGTAGGGATAGTTCGCCTCGACCGCCGACTCGATGAAGAACATCGGCGCGCCGGCGTCGTCGACCAGGTACTTGCCGCGCTTGATCGACCCGGTGTCGCGCTGGAACGCGATCTTGTAGGTGTTGCCGTCGGGCCCCTTGGCGGTCTCGCTGGTCGGCGTCAGCTTGACGCCGTCGTACTTGACCGGCTTGACGCTCTCGCCGGCGCCGAGGATCAAGAGCAGCGTGATGCCGATCGCCAGCGCGCTGGTGACGACGCCGACCGCGATCGAGATCTGCTGCAGGCGCGGGGTGGCGCCGACCAGGTAGCCGGTCTTGAGGTCCTGCGAGATCGTGCCGCCGTTCGACGCGGCGACGCACACCAGCGCCGCCGTCGACAGCGCCATGGCCTTGTAGCCGACGCCGGTGCGGCCGATCAGCACGAACAGGCCGCAGGTGAGCAGCAGCGTGGCGATGGTCATGCCCGAGATCGGGTTCGACGAGCTGCCGATCTCGCCGGTGATGCGGCTCGACACGGTCACGAAGAAGAAGCCGAAGATGACCACCAGGATCGCGGTGATGAAGTCGATGTTCAGGACCGGCGCCGCGAAGATCGCGATCGCGATGGCCACCGAGCCGCCGAGCACCAGCTTCATCGGCAGGTCCTCCTCGGTCCGCAGCACCGTCGCCTTGGCGGTGCCGCCGCTGGCCTTCATGTTGGACAGGCCGCGGCGGAACGCGCTGACGATCGTCGGCAGCGAGCGGCCGAGCGAGATGAAGCCGCCGGTCGCGACCGCGCCGGCGCCGATGTACAGGACGTAGTTGCCGCGGATGTCGCCGGGCGACATGGTCGCGGCCTCGGGGCTGAACATCGCGATCAGCGGGATGAGCACCATGAACGCCAGCAGGCCGCCGGCGAGCATCGTCGCCGCGACCCGCGGGCCGATGATGTAGCCGACGCCGAGCATGGGCGGCGACACCTCGAACGCCACGACCGCCTTCTTGAGCTGGCCGCCGAACTCGGCCTTGAACAGCGCGACGTCGGCCCACACCTTGCCGATCAGGTTGAAGAACGCGTAGCCGAGGCCGACGAAGAAGCCGAGGAAGACCGTCTTGGCCTCGGTGCCGCCCTTCTCGCCGACGATCAAGACGTCGGCGCAGGCGGTGCCCTCGGGGTAGGCCAGCTTGCCGTGCTCCTGCACGATCAGGCCGTGGCGCAGCGGGATCATCATCAGCACGCCGATCAAGCCGCCGAGCAGCGCGACCAGCAGGATGCGGGTCAGCTCGAGGTCGAAGCCCATGATCAGCAGCGACGGCAGCGTGAACGCGACGCCGGCGGCCAGCGACTCGCCGGCGGAGCCGGTGGTCTGCGCGATGTTGTTCTCGAGGATCGTGCCGCGCAGCTTGAGCCAGCGGAACAGGGTGATCGACAGCACCGCGACCGGGATCGACGCCGACACCGTCAGGCCGATCTTGAGGCCGAGGTACGTCGACGACGCGGCGAACACGATGCCGAGCACCGCGCCCATGATCACCGCGGGGAAGGTGAGCTCGCGGATCGTCTGGTCGGCGGGGACGAACGGTTTGTGTTCGATGACTGGATCGGACATTGGACTCCCAGGGCGGACGGCACGGCGGACGACCGGCGTCGGCCCGATAGAACGCCAGAAGCGCGGCCCGGCGCAAGCGCTGCGCGCATGCGACAGGAGCGGGTGTCCCAGGTGCGGAATCGCGTGCGCACCGCCCGGGCCGTTGGCATGATGCGCGCCATGATCAAACCCGTCGCCGTCGCCGTCGTCGCCTCCGCCCTCGCCCTGTCCGCCGCCTCCGCCCACGCCGGGTCGAAGTCGTGGGCGGCCGTCAAGGGCTCGATCAACCCCAAGGCCAACGTGATCGCCGGCGGGTCGTTCACCTCGGTGCGGTCGACCAAGCTGTTCGCCTCGGCGCTGCAGATGATGCTCACCGAGGAGGACGACGCGCAGGAGGCGTTCACGTTGATCAAGACCGCGTGCAACATCGACGTCCCGGCCGCGATCGCCGACTTCACGGTGATCATGAAGGACGGCGATGACCCGCTGGTGGTGCTGGGCCTCGACGGCATCGACGAGAAGAAGACGTTGAGCTGCCTCGAGTCGATCGCCGGCAGCCAGACCGGCAAGGCGGTCAAGGTCACCGGCAAGAAGAAGGGCAAGGTCACGACCTACACGGTGGCCGGCGAGAAGGAGAAGCTGTACTTCGCGTGGCTGGCGCCGGACGTGCTGGCGTTCACCGAGGACCCGAACAAGCCCGGCAAGCTCGAGAAGGCGCTCGCCGGCAAGGCCGCCAAGGGCGACCTCGGCAAGCTGGTGGCCAAGGTCAACACCGACGCGCCGCTGTGGGCCGCGGTGGCGATGAAGGAGAAGGAGGACGGCATGCAGATCAACGGTGGCTACGGCGGCGTCGAGCTGGCCGGCGGCAAGTTCACCGGCACCGTCCACGTGGTCATGGGCTCGGACGCCGACGCCCAGAAGGCCGCCGCGATGGGCGCCGCCGGCCTCGGCGAGCTGAAACAGAAGGCCGCCAAGACCGCGGTGGCCGCGCTGATCAACAGCGTCACGATCGCCGCCACCGGCCTCGAGCTGACGGTCACCGGCTCGGTCGCCGACGGCGACCTGACCAAGCTGATGGCCGACTTCGACCACATCTTCTGATCGCCGACCGCGGCGCCGCGCCGGGGTGAGGTTGGGTTACGATGGCGGGATGGCGAACCTGCGTACGTGCGGTGCGTGCGACGGCCTGGTCCCGGCGACGCGCACCACCTGTCCTCACTGCGATCGCCCGGTCGGCCGGGTGGCGCGGGTGGCGCGGCGGCTGGCGACCGTCGCCGGTGGCGGCGCGCTGCTGATGACGCTGATGGCGTGCTACGGCGGGCCGCCCAAGTGTGAGCCGGGCACCGACAAGGACGGCGATCGGTTCTGCACCAAGGGGCCGCGCACCCTCGACTGCAACGACGACGATCCGAACGTCCGGCCGTGGGCCGAGGACAAGCCCGGCGACGGGATCGACCAGAACTGCGACGGCGTCGACGGCATGAAGCCGGCGAGCAGCGGCACCGCCGCGCCTGCCCCCGGCACCGCCGCGCCGCCGGCCCCCGGCACCGCCGCGCCGCCGGCCCCCGGCACCGCCGCGCCGCCCTGACCGCGCTGACCGCCGGCTGATCAAACGCTGATCAACTGATCACGGCTGATCAGCGTGCGGCTGATCACCGAGCCCGCCACGCAGCGGATGTATGCCGAATCACCGGCGCTGCACCGCTGGCATCACCGCTGCAGTGTGTCCTCCCAACCGAGGAGGACCAGGTGAAGCAGCTGATCGCGATCGTGTTGTTCGCGGGGGTGGTGGTCGGGGCGCAAGGCACCGCGCATGCGACGAACTACGTGATCTACGCGCAGGGGCGCGGCAACGCGAACTGGAGCACGTCGGAACGGGTGAACCTGACCGGCCAGCCGTGGACCGCGGTGACGATCGCCTACGACGGCGGCGCGTCGATGAACGGGCCGGCGACCGCGACGCTCCGCACCCAGCTCGAGCAGAAGTGCGCGACGTCGACCGGCAACACCTGCGTCGTGGTCTGCCACTCGGCGGGCTGCATGCGCGTGCTCAAGGCGATCCAGGACTCGACGGTGACGATGTTCAACATCCCGCGCGTCAGCGCCGCGGGCTCGGCCGCCGGCGGCACCAAGATCGCCGAGGCGGTGACCACCGGCAGCCTCAAGTCGATCGCCAAGCTGATCGGCCAGCAGGAGGCGGTCGACTGGGACCTGACGCCGGCCGTGGCGCGCGGCAGCTTCGGCTACATCCAGAACGCGATGACCAAGACGTCGGGGACGATGTTCCACTACGCGGGCTACAAGGACACCTGCGTCTCGTTCTTGTTCGTCAAGCAGTGCGGCAACAAGTACGTCAACAGCGGGCTCAGCGGCGCCAAGGGCGACGGCCTGGTGTCGTTCGACTCGGCGGGCGGCGCGTCGTCGACCGGCGCCTTCAACAACATCTGCTCGACCGGCGGCACCGGGACGCAGCGGATCACGACCCGCTACGCCAAGCGCGCCGCCGGCACCGGCACGCCGTGCGACGGCGAGAACCGCGACCACGCCGGCGTCGTCGGCAAGGCCATCACCTACACCGAGCAGGCGCTGCCGACGACGCCCACCGGCGACAAGAACCTGCACTTCGGCGACACCACCAGCCAGGCGGTGTGCTCCGACACCGCGAGCTGCGGCCAGGCGTTCACCAACACCGCCACCGATCCGGCGACGCTGAAGGACGCGTCCAACGCCGCGGTCACCGTCGCGCCCGACACCAACGCGACGTCGTCGAACTCGACCGGCGACACCAGCGCGGCCAACTCGTGCGCCGGGCGCTGCGGCCTGTACCAGCCGGGGCGCGCGTGCCAGTGCGACGCGGCGTGCGTGTCGGGCGGCGACTGCTGCGCCGACTACGCCGCCGCCAACTGCCCCAACGTCAAGGTCTGGTAGGAGGCGACGATGACGCGCCGACGGTGGATCGCGATCGCGGTGGTGGCGGCGGTGGTGCTCGCGCTGGTGGCGCTGCGGCCGCGCCGGGGGGCGGTGGCGGCGGCCGGCCCGTCGACGGCCCCGGCCCGGGCGGCCGCGCCGCGGCTGGTGGCCCCGGCCCCGCGCGAGCTGCCGGCGGCCGCGCTCGACCCCGGCATGCTGTCGGCCGACGCGCTGCGGGCGTCGCTCGATCAGTTCATGCGCGACTCGGTGTACCCGCCGTCGTCGCACCTGTGGACCGAGGACACCGCGCACCTGATGGGGCAGGACTGGGACGAGCCGATCGTCAGCGACCTCGGGCTCGACGATCGCCCGGGCCAGGAGACGGCGTACCGGTTCGGCGCCGATCGCCAGCACGTCGGCTTCGGCGAGCCGCTGACCACGTGGATCGAGGTGTGGCCGGCGGCCCACCCCGATCAGCGGCTGCCGGTGACGATCCGCTCGGCGGTCGTGCTCAAGACCGGCGGCCGCAGCCCTGGCCGCACCGGCGGGCAGCTCGCGTACCGCGACGACGGCCAGGGCGGCGACGCGGTCGCCGGCGACCACGTCTACACCAACCGCTTCGTGCCGTCGGAGAAGGACGAGCTGACCCAGGCCGGCCGGGTCCACCTGTCGGTCGCGATCGAGGCCGGCGGCGTCGAGCGGCTGATCAGCCGCGACTTCGACTACGCGCCGCGGCCGCTGCTCGATCTGGTCGACGTGACCTCGGGGCCGCGCGACGGCGGGCTCGGCCTGGCGCTGGCGGTCGACGTCCACGAGCCGGGCCTGTACCTGTGGTTCGCCGAGATCTACGGCGCCGACGGCGTCACGCCGATCGGCTGGATCACGGCGCACTGGCAGGAGCTGGCGGTCGGCCGCCGCACCGTCGAGGTCGCGCTGTTCGGCAAGGTGCTGCGCGACCGCGGCCTGCCAGGGCCGTACGTCGTGAAGGGCTTCCGGGCGATGCGCCGCGAGACCGACGACGAGCCCGAGCAGTGGTGGAGCGATCCCCGCAGCCACACCACCGCCGCGATCCCGGTCGAGGAGTTCTCGGCCTTCGAGTGGGACGGCCGGGAGCGCTGGGACGCGATCGCCGCGCTGCAGAAGACCATCGCCGAGCAGGCCGCGGCCGAGGCCGCCCTGGCCCGGCGCTGACCGCCGGCCGGCCGTGACGCGGGGCGTTGGCGGCGGCGGGCCTTGACTCCACGGGAGGGGGCGCCGAAGGTCAAGGGCCGATGAGCGACGACACCGACGAGACCGGCCAGATGGGGCCGCGCCCGCTGGCGTTGGAGATTACGTTGCCCGACCGCACCTTCACCGTGGCGCTGCCCGCCGACGGCGAGGTCATCCTCGGGCGCTCCCGCGGCGCCGGCATCCAGCTCGACCACGCGTCGGTGTCGCGCGAGCACGCGCGGCTGCGGCTGGGCCCGGCGATCACCCTCGAAGATCTCGGCTCGCGCAACGGCACGGTGGCGCGCGGGCGGGTGCTGGCGGCCAACGAGGTCACCGCGCTCGGCATCGGCGACGCCTTCGAGATCGGCTCGGTGCCGGTGCGGCTGGTGCCGGTGATGAGCCGGCGCGCCGCGGTGCCGCCTGGCTACGATCGCCGCGGCGTCGCGACCGGCCGCGCCGCGCTCGACGCGCCCGAGGGCTGGTACGCGCCGACCTCGGCGGCGATGCAGGCGGTGCTGGCGTCGCTCGAGCAGGTCGCGGCCTCGGACATGAGCGTGCTGCTCGTCGGCGAGACCGGCGTCGGCAAGGAGGTGTGCGCCGAGCTGTTGCACCGCCGCTCGCCGCGCGCGGCGCGCACGCTCTTGCGCCTCAACTGCAGCGCGCTGCCCGAGACGCTGATCGAGAGCGAGCTGTTCGGCCACGAGAAGGGCGCGTTCACCGGCGCCGGCGCGTCCAAGCCCGGGCTGATCGAGTCGGCCGACGGCGGCACGGTGTTCCTCGACGAGATCGCCGAGCTGCCGCCGCCGGCGCAGGTCAAGCTGCTGCGCGTGCTCGATCGCCGCGAGGTGATGCCGGTGGGCGGGCGCAGCGAGCGGATCGTCGACGTGCGCTTCGTCGCCGCGACCCACAAGAACCTCGAGGCCGAGATCGCGGCCGGCCGGTTCCGCCACGACCTGTACTACCGGCTGGCCGGGATGACGATCCGGATCCCGCCGCTGCGCGATCGCAAGGACGAGATCGAGCCGCTGGCCCGGCGCTTCCTCGACGCCGCCGCCCGGCGGCAAGGCCGGCCGCCGGCGGCGCTGTCGCCCGAGGCGCTGGCGACGCTGCAGCGCCACCCCTGGCCGGGCAACATCCGCGAGCTGCGCAACGCCATCGAGCGCGCGCTGGTGGTGTGCGGCGCGGGGCCGATCGAGGTCCAGCACCTGCCGCTCGAGCGCGAGGCGACCGGCGACTCCGGCCCGCACACCGGCCCGATCCCCAAGATCGGCACGCTCGGCGACGAGCTCGAGGAGATCGAGCGCCAGCGCATCGAGGCGGTGCTGGTGGCCACCGGCGGCAACCAGAGCGAGGCGGCGCGCCGGCTGGGCATGTCGCGCGGCGCGCTCCTGGCGCGGCTGCGGGCGTGGGGCCTGACCGGCAAGCGCCCGGCCCGCTGACTCCCACGGCTGGACGGTCGCAGCTACGCAACAATCGCGATCCGCCGCCGCGGCGGTTCGATATGATCGGGGTGGATGGTGCGACCCACGGATCGGGGGGAGCCTGAGCCGCCCACCGCGACCCTGACCGGCGCGGTCGCGGCCGCGGAGCGCCACGCCGCGGTGGCCGCGGTGGCCGCCGCCGGCGCCGCCGAGGATCCCGACGCCACCAGCGTGACCGCGGTCGAGCCTGCGGCCCGCCACCGACCCGACCCGCCGTCGCTGATCCCGGCCACGCGCGTCGACCGCTTCTTGATCCTCGAGAAGCTGGGCGAGGGCGGGATGGGGACGGTCTACGCCGCCTACGACACGCTGCTCGATCGCAAGGTGGCGATGAAGGTGGTGCGGCCCGATCGCCGCACCGCGGTCGCCGGCGTGATGCCGCGCGAGCGGCTGCTGCGCGAGGCGCAGGCGATGGCGCGGCTGCGCCACCCCAACGTGGTGGCGGTGCTCGAGGTCGGCGAGCTCGGCGAGGACGTCTACCTGACGCTCGAGCTGGTCGAGGGGCAGACGCTGAAGGCGTGGCTGCGCGCGGCGCGGCGGCCGTGGCGCGAGGTGGTGGCGGCGTTCCTCGCGGCGGGCCGCGGGCTGGCGGCGGCCCACGCCGCGGGGCTGGTCCACCGCGACTTCAAGCCCGACAACGTGCTGCTCGGCGGCGACGGACGGATCCAGGTCGCCGACTTCGGCGTCGCGAGCATGAGCCACGGCCCGCGCGAGCACACGCCCAGCGGCGACTCGCTCGACGCCGACGGTGGCGACGGCTTCACGCTGAGCGGCCTGCGGGTCGGCACGCCGGCGTACATGGCGCCCGAGCAGCACGCCGGCGCGACCGTCGACGCCCGCGCCGACCAGTTCTCGTTCTGCGTCGCGCTGTGGGAGGGCGTCATGGGCGAGCGGCCGTTCGCGGGTGGCGTGGCGCCCAGCGAGCGCGTGCTGCGGTCGCCGCCGGCCACCGCCGACGCGCCGGGCTGGCTGGTGGCGCTGCTCCGGCGCGGCCTGGCGCCGACCCCCGACGCGCGCTGGCCGTCGATGGACGCGTTGCTCGCCGAGCTGGGCCGCGACCGCGGGCTGGCGCGGCGGCGGATCGCGCTGGGGCTCGGCCTCGGCGTGGCGCTGGCCGGCGTCGGCGCGCTGGCGGTGATCGGCTGGACCCGTGGCCACGCCGCGCCGCCGCGGCCGTGCCAGGACGAGGCCCGGCTGCTGGCCGGCGTGTGGGACGACGCGCGGGCCGCGGCGCTGACCGAGGCGCTGGTGGCCACCGGCGCGCCGGGCGCGGCGGCGGCGGCGGCGCGCGTGCGCGGCTTCGTCGATCGCTGGTCGGCCGACTGGGTCGTGCAGCGCACCGAGGCCTGCGCCGCGACCCGCGTCCACGGCGATCAGTCGGAGGCGATGCTCGACGCGCGGATGCGCTGCCTCGACCGGCGGCTCGAGCGGGTCAACCAGCTGGTCGGCGAGCTGGCCACGCTGCCGCCCGATCAGGTCAGCCGCGCGGTCGAGATCGCCTCGGACCTGCCGGGGCTGACCGCGTGCGCCGACGGCGAGCAGCTGACCGCCGCGGTGCCGCTGCCCGACGACCCCGCGGTGCGCGCCGGGATCGAGGGCGTCGACGACGGGCTGGCCCACGTGCTGGCCGTCGAGCAGACCGGCCACTACCCGGCGGCGCTGGCGCTGGCCAAGCCGCTGGTCGGCCGCGCCCAGGCGCTGGCGTATCCGCCGCTCCACGCCGAGGCGCTGGCGGTGCTCGGGCGGCTGCACGCGCAGGTCGGCGAGCACGCCGCGGCGGTGGCGGCGCTCGAGGAGGCCAGCGCGATGGCCGCCGGCGCCCACGCCGACGACGTCGCCGCCGACGCGCTGATCGAGCTGATCTGGGCCACCACCGAGGCGGGGCAGGGCAGCCGCGCGCTGGCGATGGCGCCCGGCGCCACCGCCGCCGTCGCGCGCACCCACGATCCGCGGCTCGAGGCGACGCTGGTCAGCCAGCTCGGCACCGCCGAGCTCACCGCCGGCGACCCCGCCGCGGCGATCGCGCTGCTCGAGCGTGCGCTGGCGCTCACCGAGCGCGCCTGGGATCCGCGCCACGTGCGCGTCGCGCAGGTGCTGAACCGGCTGGGCAACGCCGAGGACGGCCGCGGCCGCCACGCCGAGGCCCGGGCGTACTACGCGCGCGCGCTGGCGATCGCCGAGGCGCAGCTCGGGCCGGAGCACCCGTCGGTGGCCGTGACCCGCGCCAACCTGTGCTACCTCGACTCGCTGGCCGGCAAGCTCGACGACGCGGCCGCGTGCCAGGTGCAGGTGATCGCGACGCTCGAGGCGGCGCTCGGCGCCGATCACGCGCAGGTGGCGTGGGCGCGCAACGACGCCGGGCTGATCGCGATGGCGCGCGGCCGGCTCGGCGAGGCCCGCCAGCTCTACGAGCAGGCGCTGACGATCTGGCGGGCCCGCTCGGGGCCGCAGCACCCCGACGTCGCGTGGCCGCTGATCAACCTCGGCGAGCTGGCGCTGCTCGACGACGACGCCGCGGGCGCGGCGGCGCGCTGCCGCGAGGCGCTGGCGATCGTCGACGCCGCCAGCGGCCCCGATCACCCCGACAGCCTGCCGGCGCTGGCGTGCCTGGGCACCGCGCTGGCCGAGACCGCGCCGCACCAGGCGGCGCCGCTGCTCGAGCGCGCCGCGCGGCTGGGCGCCGACGACGAGACCGGCGAGGTCGCGGCGGCGCTCGCCGCGGCCCGGGCCCGGCTGGCGCTGGGCAACCGCGATCGGCGCGCCGCCGCGCGGCTGGCCGGCGAGGCGCTGGCGGCGTACGACCGCCTCGGCCCCAGCGCCGCGACCGCGCGCCGGGCGCTGGCGGCGTGGATGAGCCGGCGCGGGATCGCGTCGCCGTAGCCGCCGCGCCCGATCGGGGGTAGCCTGCGCCGCCTTGGACGCCGCGCTCCCCACCGCCACGCTCGCGCCTCCCGGCGCGCTCGAGCGCGCGCTGGCGCAGGTGTTCGGCTTCACGACGCTGCGCCCCGGCCAGGCCGAGGTGATCGCCGACGTGCTCGCCGGGCGGCCGGTGGTGGCGGTGATGCCGACCGGCGCCGGCAAGTCGCTGTGCTACCAGCTGCCGGCGGTGGTGCTGGGCGCCGCCGGCGGCGTGACGCTGGTGGTGTCGCCGCTGATCGCGCTGATGAAGGATCAGGTCGACGCGCTGGTGGCGCGCGGCGTGGCCGCGGTGGCGCTGACCAGCGCGGCGTCGGCCGAGCAGCAGCGCGACATCCTCGACGGCCTGCGCACCGGCGCGTGGTCGATCGTCTTCGTCGCGCCCGAGCGCTTCAAGAGCCCGCGGTTCGTCGACGCGCTGCGCGTGTGCGGCGATCGGCTGGCGCTCTTGGCGATCGACGAGGCCCACTGCATCAGCGAGTGGGGCCACGACTTCCGCCCCGACTACCGCCGGCTGGGCGACGCGGTGCGCGCGCTGGCGCCGCCGCGGGTCGCCGCGTTCACCGCCACCGCGACGCCCGAAGTGCGCGCCGACATCGCGGTGCAGCTGCACATGACCGCGCCGCGGGTCCACGTGCGCGGCTTCGATCGGCCCAACCTGACCTACCTCGTCGAGCGCGTGCGCGGCATCGACGACAAGACCCAGCGGATGATCCAGCTGGCGCGCACCCGCGACGGCGGGGTCGCGCTGGTCTACGCCGCCACCCGCAAGAACGCCGAGAAGTACGGCGAGGCGCTGGCCCGCGCCGGCATGCGGGTCCGCGTCTACCACGCCGGCCTCGACGAGCGCACCCGCGACGACGCCCAGGATCGCTTCATGGCCGGCACGCTCGACGCGGTGGTCGCGACCAACGCGTTCGGCATGGGCATCGACAAGGCCGACATCCGC
Organism: Myxococcales bacterium; assembly: GCA_016794525.1. Lineage (GTDB taxonomy): Bacteria > Myxococcota_A > Polyangia > Haliangiales > Haliangiaceae > UBA2376. The sequence continues at coordinate 8,120 of JAEUJY010000136.1, read as the reverse complement.
GTCGTCGTCCACGCCGACATCCCGCGCAGCCCCGAGGCCTACTACCAGGAGTGCGGGCGCGGCGGGCGCGACGGCCGGCCCACGCGCTGCGTGCTGTTGTTCGGCGCCGGCGACGTGCGGCTGCAGGAGTTCTTGATCGACGCGTCGTACCCGTCGGCCGAGGTGCTGCGCGCGCTGTGGAAGCTGCTGCGCGACGAGCCCGAGCTGGGCCGCGGCGACGCCGAGGATCGCCTGGGCAAGCGCCTGCCCGGCGAGCCGCACGCGTCGACGGTGGGCGCGGCGCTGCGCATCCTCGAGCGCCACGGCCTGCTGGCCGCCGACGGCGACGGCTGGGTCGCGACCCGCCCCGATCCCGGCGCCTACCCGCCGCTCGACGTCGAGGCGCTGGCCCGGCGGTCCGAGGTCGAGCGCAGCAAGCTGCGGGCGATGGTCGACTACGCGTGGAGCCCGCGCTGCCGCCGCCAGGTCATGCTGGCGTACTTCGGCGACGAGGACTGGCAGGATCCCGCGCGCACCTGCGGCGCGTGCGACGTCTGCGATGCGGCGGCCCGCGGCGACGCCGGCGTCGACACCGAGACCGCCACCGCGGTGGTCGACCTGCTGGGGCTGGTCGGCGCGCTGCGCGGGCGCTTCGGCCGCACCCGGGTCGCGGCGCTGGCCACCGGCGCCGACGACGATCCGCGGTTCGACGAGTTGCCCGAGCGCGGTTGCCTGAAGGGCTGGTCGCAGAAGGACATCATGGATCTGCTGCGCACCCTCGAGGGGGCCGCGCTGATCGAGGCGTCGCGCGGCGAGTACCCGACGGTCGGGCTGACCCGCCGCGGCGAGCAGGTGGCCGCCGGCACGCTCGGCGTCGACACGCTCGGCCTGCGTGTCGCGCCGCGGCCCGCCGCCAGCGGGCGCAAGCCGCGCCGTCGCAAGCGCGGCGCGTGATCGCGGCCACGGCGCGCGGGCCGATCGCTCGGCGCGCGATCGCTCGTGCTAGCGTCGTCCGGTGCGCGTGATCGTCGGATGCGCCGCAGTGCTCGCGACGGCGCGGCTGGCCGCGGCGCAGCCCGGGCCGCCCGTCGGACCGTCTGCCGGTCCGCCGACCGTGCGGCTGCGCGTCGAGGGCGCGTGCCCCGACGCGGCCGCGATCGCCGCGGCGCTGAGCGCGCGGGCGGCGGTGATCGACGGCGACGCCGCCGACGTCGCGGTCGAGGTCAGCGGCGGCGTCGACGGCGCCGCGGTGACGCTGGCGTCGGGCGAGCGCGTCGAGCACCGGCTGGTGCCCGGCCGCGACTGCGCGGCGCTGGCCGGCGCGGTGGCCGCGCTGACCGACGCGTGGCTGCTCGAGCTGACGGTGGCGCCGCCGATCGCGGTCGCGCCGCCCACGGCGTCGCCGCCCGACGCTCGCCCGCCGAGCGCGGTGCCGCCGACGGTGCGCCTGGTCGACGCGCCGCGGTGGTTCGTCGGCGCCGCCCGCGCGTACGTCGTCACCACCGCCGCCGAGCGCACCGCCGCGACCCGCGTCGACGCCGCCTGGCGCTCGCCGTGGCGCGGCGCCCGCGTGCGGCTCACGTTCGACTGGGGCGACGCCGCCACCCAGCCGACCACCACCGGGGTCGGCGTCGAGCGCCAGCCGTGGACGGTGGCCGGGACGCTGGGGTGGCGCAGCGCCGGCCGCGCGTGGGTCGAGGCGGCCGGCGGCGGCGGCCTGGTCGTGAGCCGGGTCGACGCGATGGGCGTCGGCGCGCTGCGCCTGCACCCGACGCTGGTGGCGCGCGCCAGCGGCGGCGTCGCGCTCGGGCTCGGCGTGTCGCTGCGGGCCGAGGTCGAGGCGGCGCTGTACCCGGTGACCGACCGCTACTGGGTGGCCGGCATGGCGGCTGGCGAGTCGCCGATCGCCAGCGTCGCCGCGGGGTTGGGCATCGACATCGCGCTCGGTGCACGATGAGTGATCGAGATGAGTGATCGATCGGCGCCGCTCGCGCCACTGATCACCGCCATGTCCCTCGCCTCCGCCGAGCCCGCGGTCCGGCCGGCCTCCCCGCCGGTGGCGGGCGAGCGCGACGCCGTGTGGGCGGCGCTGTACGACCGACACTTCGACGACGTCTACCGGCTGGTCCGGCGCGCCGGCGTCACCGTCGCCGACGCCGAGGACGTGGCGCAGAAGGTGTTCCTGCGGGTCCACGCGCTCCTGGCCCACACGCCGGAGGTGACGCATCCGCTGGCCTGGCTGCGCGCGATCACCGTGCGCGTGGTGTCGGAGCACCACCGGTTCTGGCGGCTGCGCCGGGTCAAGCAGTGGGTCGTCGAGGGCGTCGCGACGCTGGGCCGCACGGCGCCACCCGACGAGCAGTACGCGACGCACCAGGCGCAGGATCAGGTGGCCGAGGTGCTGCGGCGGATGAGCCCGAAGCTGCGCGAGGTGCTGGTGCTGGCCGAGCTCGAGGAGCTGGCGCCCGCCGAGGTCGCGACGATCCTCGGCGTGCCGGTCAACACCGTGCGCTCGCGCCGCCACCTGGCGCGCGCGCAGTTCGGCGCGCTGTGGCAGCGCCGGCACGGAGGCGCGCCGTGACCGCGCCGCCGCCGTGGGACGCGCTCAAGGACGTCGACGTGCCGGTCGGCGCCCGCGGTCGGGTGCGCCAGCGGGTCGTCGACGCGCTCGCCGCGCCGCGCCCGCGCCGTCGGCGCGCGCCGCTGGTGCTCGCGGGCCTGGCGCTGGCCGGCACCGCCGCCGCCGCGATCGTGGTCGTCGCACGCGACGGCGCGCCGCCGTCCGCGCGGCCGGTCGCGGTCGCCGACGGCCAGCGGGTCGGGCTCGCGGTCGGCGAGGGCCACGCGTCGGTGGTCGGCCCCGCCGAGGTGCGTGTCGTCGACGGCGCGCTGCGGATCAGCCGCGGCACCGTCGAGACGCTCGGCGCGATGGCGATCGCCGGGCCGCGCTGCGAGGCCCACGTCGAGGGCAGCGCCCAGGTGTCGGTGCGCGGCGACGCGACCCAGGTGCGGGTGTTCGCCGGCTTCGCGCGGGTCGCGCACGTCGATCCGCTGTGCGAGGTGATCGACCTGACGGCCGCGCCCGCGCCGGCGAGCGCGCCGAGCGCACCGACCGCGCCTCCCGCGCCTCCCGCTGCGATCGATCCGATCGATCCGACCCCGATCGACGCCGGCGTCCCCGACGCCGAGACCATCGTCGCCGCGGCGCCGCCCCGCGCGGTCGCGCCGCGCCCGCGGCCCGCCGCGCCGTCGCCTGCCGTCGACGAGCCGCCCGCCGTCGACACACCGCCACCCGCCGTCGACACGCCATCGCCCGCCGTCGACGAGCCGCCCACCGCTCCAGCGCAGCCCGCCGTCGATCCGCTCACCGCCGAGGTCGCGGCCTACCGCGCCGCGGTCGCGCGCGAGGCCGCCGATCCGGTCACGGCGATCGCCGCCTGGCGCGCGGTCATCGATCGCTGGCCCGACGGCGCGCTCGCCGAGGCCGCCGAGCTGCGGCTGATCGCGCTCCTGGGCCGGCTGGGCAAGCGCGCACCGCAGGAGGCCGCGGCGCGCGCGTTCCTCGCGCGGCACCCGCGCAGCGCGCGCGCCGCCGACGTGGCGCGCCTGCTCGAGGCGCCGTGATCCGCTGGCTGGCGCTGGCCGTCGCGCTGGCCACCGCCGGCTGCGAGCTCGACGTCGAGCTGACGCCGCCGCCCGACGGCGGCGTGCCCGACGCGCGCGCGATCGACGACGCCGTGGACGACGCCCCCGCGATCGACGACGCCGTCGGCGACGCGCCGTTCGAGCCGGTCGACGCGCCCGGCGGCGGCTGATCGATCGACCGACCGATCGATCGATCGCCGGATCGATTCGACCGATCGATCGCCCGCGCTCGCGTCACTGACACCGCATGAAGCGCCTCGCCCTCCTCACGCTCCTCCTCCTCGCCGCGCCCGCCTGCACGATCTACCTCGACGATCCCGCGCACGACGACGACCCCGGCGTGCCCGACGCGCAGCCGTGGGTCCCCGACGACGCCCGCGAGCTCGACGCCGTGACGCCGTGGCCGCACGACGACGCGCCGCCGTACGTGCCCGACGCGCAGCCGTGGCCGCCCGAGGACGCGCCGCCAGGCTGCGGGCTCGACGCCGGCCCTGGCCCGGTCTTCCCCGACGCCGGCCCTGGCCCCGGGCTCCCCGACGCCGGCCCCGGTCCCGGGCTCCCCGACGCGCAGCCGTGGCCGCAGCCCGACGCGCAGCCGTACCCGTGAGTCGGCCGATCTCTGACGCCGCTGTCAGGTCTCGCGGCTGAGTTCGACACCTGGCGCGGCGCAAGCCCGCGGAACTCTATCGGCACGTGGTTTGCTGGACCGACCGGCATGGTCGGCGCACGCATCCTCCGCACGGCACTCCGCACCTCCCCCCTCCTCGCCCTCCTCGCGTGCGCCGACCAGCCGGGCGAGCCCGCCGGCCCCCCCGCCGTCACCACCGGCGAGTACCACGCGTTCATCCAGCACGGCTGGCGCTTCCCTGCCACCCAGTCGGAGTGGCGCGCGATCGGGTTCGATCTCGATCGCGACGGCGTCGTCGAGAACCTGGGTGGCAGCCTGATCGGCGCGCTCGGCGCCATCGGCCTGCCGATCGACGACGCCAACGCCGCGCAGCTGGCCAGCGGCGATCAGATCGTCGGCCACGTGATCCGCGCCGACCGGTTGGATCGAGACGCCAGCGTGGCGTGGCAGCTGTGGACCAGCCGCGGCGCGCCGCCGACGTACGACGGCCGCGACGTCGTGGCGCCCACCGAGCTCGACGGCGAGCTGGCCGGCGCGATCACCGCGGGCACGCTCCGCGCCCACTGGGGCGACGCCGCGATCCACGTGCCGCTGTTCCCCGGCCAGCCGCCGGTCGCGATGCCGCTGACCGACGCGCAGCTCGAGCTCACCGTCGACGGGCCGTGCCACGGCATGATCGGCGGCGCGCTCGACGCCGCCGGCTACCAGGGCGTGCTCGACCAGGTCGCGGCCGAGACGCTGGCGCACATGGCGGCGCACCCCGACCACGAGTTCACCCGGCTGGCCCGCGACGTCTTCGACGACGACAACGACGGCGTCGTCAGCGCCGCCGAGGTCGTGAAGTTCGGCCGCGAGCTCCTGCCGCCCGACCTGGACCTCGACGACGATGGCCGCAACGACGCGCTGTCGATCGGGTTCGCCTTCGAGTGCGCGCCGGCCCGCCTCGCCGCCCCGCCGACGTTCTGAACTCCTGGGCGCGAGACGCTCAGTCAGCGCCGCGGTACGCCGGCAGATCGATCCGCCAGCGCCCGTCGACGCGCACCAGCTCGAGCTGCGCGCGGCCGGTGGGGCCGCCCAGCTCGACCACCGCGCGATCGCCGCTCTCCGAGACGATCTTGATGTCGGTCGGCGGCGGCACGTCGTCGGAGGCGCCGACGCTGATCAGATCGAGCGCGCTGTAGCGGGTGCTGGCGCCGACCAGGTCGGTCGCCTTCTGCGCGCGATCCTCGAGGGCGCGCTGGGTGTCGGGCGACAGCAGCCGCCACACCGCCTTGCGATCGCCGGCGCGCGCCGCCTGGATCATCGCGCGCACCGCGGCGTCGGGGCCGGGCCGGGTCACGCCGCAGCCGCGCCCCAGCATCGTCGCCGCCAGCGCGATCGCCGCCAGCGCGCTGGCGCCAGCGGCCAGCGCGCCGCGGCGCGAGGTCAGGGCGAGGGCCACGCGGCTCCGTTCATCGCCACAAGCCTAGCTTGTGCCGGACCTCGTCCATCGTCTTCTTCGCGACCGCGCGCGCCTTCTCGGCGCCGGCGTGCAGCGTGTCCTTGACCCGCTCGGGGTGGGCCAGCAGCTCGGCGCGGCGCTCGCGGTACGGCGCGAAGTGCGCGACCATCCGCTCGGCGAGCCGGCCCTTGCAGTCGACGCAGCCGATGCCCGCGGTGGTGCAGCCCTCGCGCACCCACGCGCGGTCCTCCTCCGTCGAGAACATGCCGTGCCACGCGAAGACGTTGCACACGTCGGGGTCGCCCGGGTCGGTGCGCTCGACGCGCTTGACGTCGGTGACGGCGCGGCCCAGCAGCTTGCGCAGCGGCTTGTCCTCCATCGCCGCCAGCGGCAGGTGGTTGTTGAGCGACTTGGACATCTTCTGCTGGCCGTCGAGGCCCAGCACCTTGGCCACCGGCGTGAGCTTGGGCTCGCACTCGGGGAAGACCTTGCCCCAGCGGTGGTTGAACGACCGCGCGATCCGCCGCGCCAGCTCGATGTGCTGCACCTGATCCTGGCCCACCGGCACCAGCTCGGCCTTGTAGAGGAGGATGTCGGCGGCCTGCAGCACCGGGTACTCGAACAGCGCGGCGTTGATGTTCTCGGGCTGGTGCTCGGACTTGTCCTTGAACTGGGTCATCCGCTCCAGGTCGCCGTGGCCGGTCACCGCGTTGAGCACCCAGCACAGCTCGGTGTGCTCGGGCACCATCGACTGGACGAACAGCGTGGCCTTGTCGGGGTCGACCCCGAGCGCCAGGATGTCCACGGCCATGTCGAAGACCCGCCGCCCCATCTCCTTGACCGCGTAGTCCTGGGTGATGGCGTGGTAGTCGACCACGCAGAAGAAGGATCGGTACTGGTCTTGCAAAGTGATCCAGTTACGAATCGCCCCGATGTAGTTGCCGACATGCATATCACCCGACGGCTGGATCCCAGAGAAGACCGTTTTCATGGGGCTTTCTGAGTACTTGTTGTCGGGAGCAGCGTCAACTAGACTTTGAATCCTTCGCCGGCTCGCCCGTCGAAGCCTTGTCCTGGAGGAATGTATGAAGATGCGCCGCCTTGCACAGTGGTTTGGTATCGCCGGCCTCGCTTTCGCGGCCCAGGCCTGTGTCGTTCGCGACGCACAGCCCGTGAACGCGGGTTACGGGTACTCCAGCGCGGGGAGCATGTACGCCTCGGGCGGCATCTACGTCGGCGAGCCCTCGGTCGCCTACGCCAACAGCATGCCGCCGCCGGCGCTGTACGAGACCATGACGCCTTCGCCGGGCTACGGCTACGTCTGGATCGACGGCTACTGGCACTGGAACAGCTTCGAGTGGGTCTGGGTCTCGGGCCGCTGGGTCCAGGAGCAGCAGGGCTACTATTACGTGCAGCCCTACTACGACTACTCGAACAGCCAGTACGTCTACTACCCGGGCTACTGGACGACGCCCGACCGGATGCCGCCGCGCTCGCACGTGCAGGATCACCGTGGCGAGGGTCGCCCGCCGGTGGTCGTCCGCCCGCCGATGACCGGCCAGCCGCCGATCGTCCAGCCTGGCTACAACCAGCCGCCGATCGTCCAGCCGCCCGTCGTGCAGCCGTCGCGTCCGCCGATCGTCCAGCCGCGTCCGCCGGTGATCCAGCCGCAGCCGCCGGTGATCGTCACCCCGCCGCGCGAGCCGTCGGCGCCGCCGGTCCTCCAGCCGAACCCGCGTCCGCCGGTGATCCAGCCGCAGCCGCCGCGCCCGTCGGTGCCGCCGCGTGAGCCGTCGGCGCCGCCGGTCATCCAGACGGAGCCGCGGCCGATCCCGCCGCCGGTCCGCACGCAGCCGCCGCGCGTGATCCAGCCGGGGCCCGCGCCGGAGCCGCGTCCGCAGCCGCCGCGCGTGATCCAGCCGGGGCCGGCGCCCGAGCCGCGTCCGCAGCCGCCGCGCGTGATCCAGCCGGGCCCGGCGCCCGCCCCGCGCCCGCAGCCGTCGCGCCCGTCGGTGCCGCCGCGTGAGCCGTCGGCCCCGCCGGTCCTGAACCAGGGTCGCGACCGGTCGCCTGCCCCGGCGCCTGCGCCGGCGCCGGCGCCGCGCCACCGGTAGTCGCATCCTCCGATCGTCGAACCGCGACGGCGCCCTGGTGGCGCCGTCGGTCGTTTTCGGGGATGGGCGGACTGTGGCGCTGGCGGCCCGGCGCTGTGCGGTTTCACGGTGGGGCTGCGAACCGGCGGTCACGATCGCGGGGCGGCACCTGGCGACGGCCGTCTCGCGTATCGGGAGCTGCGCATTCATCACATCTCACCGGCCGCCCGCTGGCCACGGGCAGGCGTGGTCGCTGGCGCCGCCCGGCCGCGCCGCTTGCCTCACGTCAGCGGCCCGGGCCGCTCCCAGAGGCTGAGCGGCGGGCCGCCGCGCT
>JAEUJY010000103.1 GCA_016794525.1 Myxococcales bacterium | reverse complement strand
CCGATGTTCGCGCCGCCGCCGCCGGTCGCCGCGCCGCCGCCGGTCGCCGCGCCGCCGCCGATGTTCGCGCCGCCGCCCGTGGTCGCGTCACCGCCGCGGGCCGCCGCCGCGCGCTTCGATCACGGCGAGCCCGACCTCGCGCCCGAGACCGACCTCGTCGACGACGACGGGCCGGCCGGCACCACGCCGCCGCCCGACGACGATCTCGACATCGGCGAGGTCTCGCGGGTGGTGCGGCTGGCCGATCTCATGGGCCCGCCGGCCGCGGCCGCCGCGCCGCGCCCGGCCGCCAAGCCCCGCGCGCAGACCGCCGCCGTGCCCGTGATCGGTCGCGCCACCGCCGGCGTGCCGGCGATCGGCCGCGGCACCGCCGCGATGCCCGCGGTCGGTCGCGCCACCGGCACCAACGAGGCGATCTTCGCCGCGTCGCAGACCGCCGCCGCCGGGCTCGGCATGTCCGACCCGGCGATGGTGCCGCCCCCGGCCGCGCGCCGTCGCGGCGCCGCGGTCTACGTCGGCATCGGCGTCGCCGCGATCGCCGCGATCGTCGTCGCGGCGATCGTGCTGTCGAGCGGCGGCGAGGACGCGGGCGGCAACGACACCGCCGGCGGCAGCGACGACTTCTCGAAGCTCGGCTACCGCCCCACCGACCCGCTGCGCCCCGGCGGCGGCACGCAGGACGTCGGCCCCGGCACCGGCAAGGTCCCGGGCACCGGCACCGGGCGTCGCCCGGGCAGTAACGGCGGCGGCCCCGGCACCGGCACCGCGGCGCGCGTCGTGGTCGACGCGGGCGTGCCGACGAACCCCTCGCTGCGCGAGCTGTCGCCCGACGACGTCTTCACGATGTCGGCGCGCATGGAGACCGGCACCCGCCGCTGCTACGAGCGCGCGATGAAGGCCGACCCGTTCCTGAAGGTCTCGAAGATCAAGGCGACGATCACCGTCAGCGCCGCCGGCCCGGTCACCGACGTCCGGCTTTCGGACAAGGCCGACCACCCGCTGGGCCAGTGCCTGACCGCCGCGATCAAGCGCTGGCCGTTCCCCGCGTCGAAGGAAGGCATCGTCAGCGAGTTCGCGCTGGTGTTCGAGCAGAAGTAGCGGCGCCGCGCGCGGCTACGCGCCGGCCAGATCGCGGACCACGTCGCGCAGGATCGCCGCCGCCGTCGCCACCTCGTCGGCCTGGGTGTCGAGGCCGAACGACAGCCGCACCATGCCCCAGGTCGCGGGCAGGCCGATCGCCGCCAGCGAGCCCGACGGCTTGGCGCCCGGCGTCGCGCAGGCCGAGCCCGACGAGACGATCACGCCGCGCGACGCCATCACCTCGCGCAGCGCGTCGGCGCTGACCTTCGCGAACGCCAGGCTGACGACGTGGGGCGCCCGCGGCCCGGGCGCGAGGCTCCGCCACGGCACGCCGCTGGCCGCCGCCGCCGCGTGCAGCGTGGCGGCGAAGCCCTGCCACCGTTCGGTCGCCGCGGGCATCGCGGCGATCGCGCGCTCGGTCGCGAGGCCTAGCCCCGCCGCGCCGGGCGCGTCCTGGGTGCCCGGCCGGCGGCCGCCCTGCTGCCCGCCCCCGCCCCACAGCGGCGCCAGCGCCCGGCCGTGGCGCAGCCACAGCGCGCCGCTGCCCTTGGGGCCGTGCAGCTTGTGGCCGGCGACGCCGAGGCTGTCGACGTCGAGCGCGCCGACGTCGATCGCCACCTTGCCCAGCGCCTGGGTGGCGTCGCAGTGGACGTGGCAGCCTGGCGCGCGGGCCCGCGCCGCCGCCGCCAGCGCGGCGATCGGCTGCACCGTGCCCAGCTCGTTAGACACCAGCATCACCGCCAGCACCCGGGTCGCGGGATCGATCAGCGCCGCGGTGGCGGCGACGTCGACGACGCCGTCGGGGGTGACCGGCGCCACCCGCACCGGCCAGCCGTCGCCGAGCAGCGCCACGCTGGCCGCCACCGCCGGGTGCTCGAGCGCGCTCACCACCACCGCGCCCGGGCCGGCGGCGCGCGCCGCGCCCAGCACCGCCAGCGCGTTGCCCTCGGTGCCGCCCGAGGTCCACACCAGCTCGCCGGCGGCGCCGTCGGGATCGCCCAGCGCCGCCAGCACCTGGCCGCGCGCGGTGGCGATGCGCCGCCGGGCCGCCGCGCCGAACGGGTGGGCCGCCGACGGGTTGCCGTAGTCGGCGCGCATCACCTCGGCCATCCGCGCGATCACCGCGTCGTCGACCCGGGTCGACGCGGCGTTGTCGAGGTAGATCATGGGGGCAGTATGGACCAGCCCGCGGACGTCGGCGTGTACGTGCACTTCCCGTGGTGTCGACGGCTGTGCCCGTACTGCGACTTCCCGGTGGTAGTGGTCGCCGATCAGCCGCCGCACCGCGCGTACCTCGACGACGTGCAGGCCGAGCTCGCGGCCCAGGCGCCGCGCTTCGCCGGCCGGACGCTGGCGACGATCTACCTGGGCGGCGGCACGCCGTCGTGGTGGGACCCGGCGTGCATCGCCGAGCTGCTCGCCGCGATCCGCGCCACCTTCCCCGGCACGCCGGCCGAGGTCACCGTCGAGGCCAACCCGATCGACTGCACGCCGGCGACGATGGCGGCGTGGCGCGCCGCGGGCGTGACCCGGCTGTCGATCGGCGTGCAGTCGTGGGACGCCGCCGAGCTGGCCGCGCTCGGCCGCGATCACCGCGTCGGCGACGGCCCGGCCGCGATCGCCGCCGCGATCGCCGCCGGCTTCGCGTCGCTGTCGGCCGACGTCATCCTCGGCGCGCCCGGCGTCGCGCCGCCCCCCGACGGCGAGGCCCCGGCGTCGATCCACGCCGCCGCCGCCAGCGGCGTCGATCACGTCTCGGTCTACGAGCTGACGATCGAGGAGCGCACCGCGTTCGGCAAGCGCCACCGCGCCGGGCGGCTGCCGGTGCTCGCCGACGAGCAGCTCGCCGCGCTGTTCGAGGCCACCCACCACGCGCTCACCGCCGCCGGCTTCGAGCACTACGAGGTGTCGTCGTATGCGCGGCCGGGCCGCCGCGCGGTGCACAACGGCCGCTACTGGACCGGCGGCGAGTACCTCGGGCTCGGCGTCGGCGCGGCGTCGTTCTGGCGCGATCCCGCCGGCGGCGGCGCCCGCTGGCACAACCACCGCAAGCTCGACGCCTACCGCGACCCGGCGCGCCGGCTCGCCGAGCACACCACCTTCGACGCCGCCGAGCTGGCCCGCGATCTGCTGTGGCTGGGCATGCGCACCTCCGACGGCGTCGCCCGCGCCGCGGTGCCCGCCGACGCCGCGGCCTGGGCGCTGGCCCACGGCCTGGTCGAGGACGACGGCGCGCGGCTGCGGCCGACGCTGCGCGGCTTCCTCTTGTCCAACCAGCTGGCGGCGCGGCTCAGCGGGTGACCCGCGCCTCCGCCCCTGACGGCAGAACGACCGCCGGCAGTGTATGCTGTGCCTGGGCACCGCCATGACCACGCCCGAGCTGTCCCGCCGCGCACGCAAGATCCTCCAGGCCGTGGTCGCCGAGTACCTCCACAGCGGCGACGCCGTGGGCTCGCGCACGGTGACGCGGCGCCACGAGATCGGGCTGTCGCCGGCGACGGTGCGCAACGTCATGGCCGACCTCGAGGAGCTGGGCATGCTCGAGCAGCGCCACACCTCGGCCGGCCGGGTGCCGACCGAGCAGGGCCTGCGCTTCTTCATCCAGTCGCTGCTCAAGGTCCGCGGCCTGTCGCCCAAGGAGAAGGACGACATCCGGGCGCGGGTCACCGGCGCGTCGCCCGACGACGTCGTCCAGAACGCGTCGCGGCTCTTGTCGGAGCTGACCCAGCACGCGGTGATCATCGCCGCGCCCGATCCGCAGGTGGCGCGGATGAGCCACATCGAGTTCGTGCCGATCCGGGCGGGCAAGCTCCTCGCGGTGCTGGTCGGCACCGACGGCCGCGTCGAGAACCGCGTCGTCACCGCCGCCGAGCCGATCGACGTGGCCCGGCTCGATCGCATCCACAACTACCTGTCGACGCTGCTGGCCGGGCTGACCCTCGACGAGGCCCGGGCCCGGGTCGAGCGCGAGCTGGCCGACGCCAAGCACGCCTACGACGACGAGGTCGCCGCCGCGCTGCGGCTGGGCCGCACGCTGTTCGCCGTCGAGCCGCCCCGGCCCGCGGACCTCGTGGTGTCGGGGCAGGCCAACCTCGTCGATCCCAAGAGCGCCGACCCCGACCACCTCGATCGCATGCGCCACCTGTTGCGCGCCCTCGAGGACAAGGAGGTGCTGCTGTCGCTGCTCGACCGCACCCGCACCGCCGAGGGCATCCAGGTGTTCCTGGGCGCCGAGACCGCCCACGCGGCGCTGGTCGACTCGTCGGTGGTGGCGGTGTCGTACGGGCCCGAGGAGCAGCCGCTCGGCGCGATCGCCGTCATCGGCCCGATGCGGATGAACTACGGCAAGGTCATGAGCGTCGTCGACTTCACCGCCGACGTGCTCAGCCGGATCCTGATCGACAGCGACAGCTGACGGTGCGGGGCGCGCCGCGGCGCCGGTGAGGGCGCCTCGCGCCGGCCGGAAAAACCGCGTCGGCGGCCGGACCAGCCCCCGGCCCTGGCGGTAGGATGAAACCTGGTTATGGTGACCCGGCCATGAACGAAGACGTCCCCGCTCCCGACAACGACATGCCCGACCCCGGCCTGGTGGTCGAGGTCGACGCGCCGCCGCCGGCCAGCACCGATCCCGCCGCCGCGCTCGCGGCCGAGCTCACCGAGGCCAAGGCCAAGGCCAAGGAGAACTGGGACAAGTTCCTGCGCGCCACCGCCGATCTCGAGAACTACCGGCGCCGCGCCAAGCGCGACCTCGACGACGCCAAGGCCGAGTCGCGGACCCGCGTGCTCAAGGAGATGCTGCCGGTCGTCGACAACCTCGAGCGCGCGCTGGCCCACACCGAGGGCGCCGACACCGCGTCGATCCTCGAGGGCGTGCGCCTGGTGCTCCGCCAGTTCACCCACGCGCTCGAGAAGTGCGAGGTCAGCGCGATCGAGGCCGAGGGCAAGCCGTTCGATCCCAACCAGCACGAGGCGATCGGGCAGAAGGAGAGCGACGCGCCGGCCGGCTCGGTGGTCGAGGTGCTGCAGAAGGGCTACAAGCTGGCCGACCGCCTGCTGCGGCCCGCGCTGGTGGTGGTCGCGCGGGCCAAGCCCGAGGCGGCCCCGGCGGCCTCGACCGAAGGCGCGTGATCGCGGGATGTCGCGCGTCGTCGGCATCGACCTCGGCACGACCAACTCGTGCGTGGCCGTCATCGACGGCGACACGCCGGTCGTGATCGCCAACGCCGAGGGCTCGCGCACCACCCCGTCGGTGGTGGGCTTCGCCGCGTCCGGCGAGCGGCTGGTCGGGCAGGCGGCGCGCCGGCAGGCGGTCACCAACGCCGAGAACACGATCTACGCGGTCAAGCGGCTGATGGGCCGCAAGTTCGACGATCCCGAGGTCGCGCGCCAGCTGGCCACCTGCGCCTACGAGATCGTCGCCGCCGACAACGGCGACGCCCACGTCATGGCCCGCGGCCGCACCTACGCGCCGCCCGAGGTGTCGGCGATGGTGCTGGGCCGGATGCGCGAGACCGCCGAGGCGTGGCTGGGCGAGCCGGTCACCGAGGCGGTGATCACCGTGCCGGCGTACTTCGACGACGCCCAGCGCCAGGCGACCAAGGACGCCAGCCGGATCGCCGGCCTCAACGTGCTGCGCATCATCAACGAGCCGACCGCGGCGGCGCTGGCCTACGGCAAGGACCTGCCGACCGCGCAGCGGATCGCCGTCTACGACCTCGGCGGCGGCACCTTCGACGTGTCGCTGCTCGAGCTGGCCGACGGCGTCTTCCGGGTGTGCGCCACCGCCGGCGACACCTTCCTCGGCGGCGAGGACTTCGACAACGCCGTCGTCGACTGGCTGCTCGACAAGTTCGCCGCCGACAACGGCGGCCACGACCTGCGCGGCGATCGCCTGGCGCTGCAGCGGCTCAAGGAGGCCGCCGAGAAGGCCAAGGTCGAGCTGTCGAGCACGTTCACGACCGACATCAACCTGCCGTTCCTCGCCGCCACCGCCGCCGGCCCGCGCCACCTCGAGGTGCAGATGACGCGCGCCGAGCTCGAGCACCTCGTCGAGCCGTTCGTGCAGCGGACCCTCGAGCCGTGCCAGCGGGCGCTGAGCGACGCCGGCTTCGCGCCCGGCGAGCTCGACGCGGTGATCCTGGTCGGCGGCCAGACCCGGATGCCGCGCATCCAGCGGCTGGTCGGCGAGTTCTTCGGCCGCGAGCCGTCGCGCACGGTCAACCCCGACGAGGTGGTCGCGGTCGGCGCGGCGATCCAGGCCGGCGTGCTGACCGGCGAGGTCGAGGAGGTGCTGCTGCTCGACGTGACGCCGCTGTCGCTGGGCGTCGAGACCGCCGGCGGCGTCTTCACCCGGCTGATCCCGCGCAACACGACGATCCCGTGCCGCGCCACCGAGGTGTTCTCGACCGCGGTCGACAACCAGCCGTTCGTCAACGTCCACGCGTTCCAGGGCGAGCGCGAGATGGCCGCCGACAACAAGTCGCTGGCGCAGTTCGAGCTGACCGGCATCCCGCCGGCGCCGCGCGGCGTGCCCAAGATCGAGGTGGCGTTCGACCTCGACGCCGACGGCGTGCTGACGGTCAGCGCCCGCGACCTCGGCACCAACCGCGAGCAGCGGGTCGCGGTGACCCCGACCAGCGGCCTGTCCAACGCCGACATCGAGCGGCTGGTGCAGGAGGCGGTCGATCGCGCCGACGACGATCTCACCCGCAAGGCGCTGGCCGACGCCCGCAACCGCGGCGAGACGCTCTTGTACTCGTCGGAGCGGGCGCTGGCCGAGTTCGGCGCGATGCTCGCCGACGACGATCGCGCCAGCATCGCCGCCGACATCGACGAGGCGCGCCGGATCCTGACCGAGGGCGAGCTGGCCGAGGTCGAGGACATCATCGTGCGGCTGGAGTCGTCGGCGCAGCGGATCGGCGAGATGCTGTACGCCGCGGTCGAGGCCGGCGCGCCGAGCGAGGGGGGCGCGTGAAGAAGCGACGGGACTACTACGACGTCCTCGGCGTCGGCAAGCAGGCCGACGAGGCCGAGATCAAGCGCGCCTACCGCGACCTCGCGCGGCGCTTCCACCCCGACCTCAACCCGGCCGGCGCCGAGCAGTTCAAGGACATCAACGAGGCCTACGCGGTGCTGTCCGACGCCCGCGAGCGGGCCCGCTACGACCGCTTCGGCCACGACGGCGAGGGCGGCGGCGGCTTCGGCTCGGTGGTCGACGCCGTCGAGGACGTCATCACCAACCTGCGCAAGCGCCGCGGCAAGCAGCGCGGGCGCGACCTGCGCTACACGCTCGAGATCAGTTTCGAGGAGGCGGTCTTCGGCTGCACCAAGACGATCGCGGTGCCGACCGATCCCGGCAACGCCGCGTCGCCGACCCGCGAGTTCACCGTCGCGATCCCGGCCGGCACCAAGGAGGGCGGGGTGCGGGTGATGGCCGGCGACGGCGAGCCCGGCAAGGGCGGCGGGCCGCCCGGCGACCTGCACGTGATCGTGCGGGTCAAGGCCCACGGCGTGTTCCGCCGCGACGGCTCGGACATCCACTCCGAGGTCGCGATCACGATGCCGCAGGCCGCGCTGGGTGCGGTGATCGAGGTCGCCACCGTCGACGGCCCGGTCAAGATGCGGGTGCCCGAGGGCACGCCGACCGGCACGGTGTTCCGGCTGCGCGGGCGCGGCGTGCCGCGGGCCGCCAGCAAGAACGCGCCGCGCGGCGACCACCTGGCCAAGGTCGTCGTGACCACGCCGACGCAGCTGTCGGCCCGTCAGCGCGAGCTGTTCGAGGAGCTGGCCCGCACGTTCGGCAGCGAGATCGCGACCCGGCCCAGCGAGAAGAAGGGCCTGCTCGACCGCATGCGCGACCTCCTGGACGGGTGATGCGCGCGGCGGTGATCGCCGCGGCGTTGGCCACGGCCTGCGGCGCGCCGCCAGCCGCGCGCGACGACGGCCTCGGCACCCGCCACGTCACGGCCGATGACGACGTCGACGCCGGCGTCGACGCCGCGCCAGTGGTCGACGCGTCGCCCGGGCCGACGGTCGCCCGCGACACGATCGCGGTGCTGGTGCCGCGCTCGGGGCCGTACGCGGCGATCGGCGACGAGCTGCTGGCGGCGATCGAGCTGGCGCCGGCCGACGGCGCGCGCCGGGTCGTGATCGACACCGCCGGCGATCCCGCGCGCGCGGCGGCCGCGGTCGACGAGGCCGTCGCCGCCGGCGCGGTCGCGATCCTCGGCCCGGTCGGCGCGCTCGAGTCGTCGGCGGCGATCGCGCGGGCCCAGGCGCAGCGCATCCCGATCGCCGTGCTGGCGCCGGTCGACGGCGCGCCAGGCCAGGCGCCGGGCCCGCCGTCGGTGTTCCACCTCCTCGACTCGCCCGAGGGCGAGGCCCGGGCCGCCGCGCGGTTCGCGCTCGAGCTCGGCGTCGGCACCGTCGGCGTGCTGGCGCCGGGCGACGACGTCGGGCTGGCCGCCGCCGAGGCGTTCGCGAACACCGCGGCCGCGCTCGGGCTGACCGTCGCGGCGCGCGGCACCTACGCCGTCGACAAGCGCACGCTCGAGGCCGACGTCAAGGCGTTCCTCGGCCTCGACCCCGCGACCAACCCTCGCCTCGCCGCGCACCTGCGGCGCAACGGCCGGCGCGGCTGGCAGACCTTCTCGCCCGACGTGCCGTTCGCGCTGCTGTACCTGCCCGATCGCTACGATCGCGCGGCGCTGGTCGCGAGCTTCTTGCCGTACCTCGGCGTCGAGGTCCACAGCGAGGACTTTCCCGACCTCGAGGCGCTGGCCCGCAAGCACGGCGGCCGGCTGCCGCAGGTCGTGCAGCTGCTCGGCAGCGCCGCGTGGAACCACCCCAGCCTGATCACCCGCGGCGGGCCGGCGATCGAGGGCGCGCTCTTGCTTGAGCCGTGCCCGCTGGCGCTCGGCGACGCCGCCGCCACCGAGTTCGTCGACGCCTACCGCGCCCGCACCCGCCGCGATCCGTCGCCGGCCGCCGCCGCCGCCCACGACGCGTGGCGGCTGGTCGCGCAGGCCCGCGGTCGCGCCGCCACCGCGGCCGACCCGCGCGCGGCGTTCGCCCGGGCGCTGGCCGGCGCCAGCCTCGACGACGGCGCCTGCGCGCCGGCCACGATCGACGGCGCCGGCCGCGTCGCGCGCACGCCGGCCGTGCTCAAGGTCGACGCCGGCGCGCTGGTGGTCGAGCCGTACTGAGCTGACGCCAGCGCGTCGCACCCGCGCGCGGCGAGCGCGTCGAAGCGAGGTGGCTCGAACGCGCGCCGCCCCTCGACGAAGCGGCCGCCGCGACGCGGTCCCATGACGCCTCGACGCGTGGGGGCATCACCACCACGCGGTCGACGCATCCCCCCATGCTGGTCGCTTGAGCCGCCTGCGTTCGCGTGAGCGTCGGGCTGCGGGGCGGCGGGTGTCCGCCGCCGGACACGCGCGGCTGTCCGGGGAACGGCCGGATTCCGGACGAATCCGGCCATTATGTCCGGGATTCGGACACGCGGCGCCAGGTATCGCGGGGTTGCGGCTGGCGCACGGCTTGCTGAGGTGCGAGGCATGGTGGACGGTGGTGAGGGCGGATCGGACGTGAGCGGGGTGGCGGTGCCGGTGGTGGCGGTGCCTCGGACGGCAGGGCCGCCCGGCGACGACTGGCGCGAGATCGACCGGACGCTGCGCGGCCTGGCGCGGCGGCGGGCGGCGCTCGACGTCGAGGAGGCCACGTGGCTGCGGCGCGCGCGGGCGGTCGGCGTCCACCGCGAGCTGGGCTATGGGTCGTTCTTCGAGTACGTCGAGCGCGTGCTGGGCTACGCGCCGGCGGTCGCGCGCGAGCGCTTGCGGGTTGCCGACGCGCTGATGGCGCTGCCAAAGCTGCGCGCGGCCATGAGCGCCGGCGACGTCGCGTACAGCGCCGCGCGCGAGCTGACCCGGGTCGCGACCCTCGACACCGAGGCCGCGTGGCTGGCCGCGGCGGCCGACCACACCGTGCGGGAGATCGAGGACATGGTGAGCGGGCGGCGGCGCGGCGACGGGCCGGATGACCCGCCGGACCCCGCCGCGCGGCTGCACGAGCTGCGGCTGCTGGTGCCGGCGGCCGTGCTGGGCAAGTTCACGGCGACGCGGCGGGCGCTGGAGGCGGCGTGCGGGCATCCGCTCACCGACGGC
>JAEUJY010000076.1 GCA_016794525.1 Myxococcales bacterium | reverse complement strand
TCCTCGACGGCGCGCCGGTCCAGGCCCGGGCCTCGGCCGGCGTCGGCTACCGGGTGCGCAAGACCGTGCGCCGGCACTGGCGGGCGCTGGCGGTGGCGGTGGCGATGGTCGCGATCGTCGCGGTCGCGGTCGGCTACGGCTGGCGCGAGCGGGCCGCCGCCGACCGCCGCGCGGCGCTGGCGCGCAAGTTCACCGAGCGGGTCGAGCGCATCGAGGCGCTGGCCCGCTACGCCGCGCTGGCGCCGCCGCACGATCTGGCGCCGGATCGCGCGCAGATCCGCGGGCTGATGGACGATCTGACCGCCGAGATCCGCGCCGGCGGCGCGATCGCCGAGGGGCCGGGCCGCTACGCGCTCGGCCGCGGCTACCTGGCGCTGGGCGACGACGAGCGCGCCCTCACCGAGCTGCAGACCGCGTGGGCGCGCGGCTTCCGCGAGCCGCGGGCCGCGTACGCGCTGGCGATCACCGAGGGCAAGCTCTACCAGCGCGCGCTGCGCGACCTCGGGTTGGCGCCGCCGGCCGTGCGCGAGCGACGGCGCCCGGAGATCGAGCGACGCTACCGCGACCCGGCGCGCCAGCACCTGCTGGCCAGCCGGGGCGCCGAGGTGGCGTCGGAGGGCTACGTCGCCGCGCTGCTGGCGTACTATGACGCCCGGTACGACGACGCGCTGCGCGAGCTGGACCAGATCACCGCTCGGGGGGTGACGCGGTCGTGGTTCTACGAGGTCGCGCAGCTGCGAGGTCAGGTGCTGGCGGCGCGGGCGCTGCCGGCCCCGGCCGCCGCGACGCCCGACGAGATCGACGCGCAGCTGCGCATGGCGCGCGACGCGCTGGGGGTGGCGGCGGCCATCGGCGAGAGCGACCCCGAGCTATTCCTCGCCCTGGCCGACATCGAGTACCGCGCGCTCGGCCTCGAGATCTACGGGCGTGGCCGCGTCGAGGAGCCGTACCAGCGCGGCCGGGCCGCGACCGATCGCGTCTTGATCCTCGAGCCAGGCAACGTCGACGCGCTCGTGCTGCGGGTCAATCTCGCGCGGGCGATGGCCGAATACCAGTCGCGGCGCGGCGAGGACGGGGCGCCGCTGCTGGCCGAGGCGATCGCCGACGCGCGGCGCGCACGGACGCTCGCGCCAGAGCGGGTCGACGCGACCGTCGCGTTGGCAGGTTGCCTGCGCCAGGCGGCCGAGGCGAAGAGTCAGCGCAGCCAGGACCCGTCGGCCGAGTTGGCCGAGGCGATCGCGCTGGTCGAGGCGATCCCGGCCGGCACCCGCGACGACTGGACGTATATCCAGCTCGGCCTCTCGCACAAGCTGCTAGCCGACGCGATCGATGAGGTCGGCGGCGACGCGAGCGCCCACCGCCAGGCTGCGATCGCCGCGTACCGCGAGGTGCTGACGCGCAACCCCGACTACGGTGAGGCCTGGCTGAACCTCGGGATCAACTACCTCGAGCGCGCCCGGCACGCGGCCGCCACGGTGGCGTCGACCGAGGACCTGGGCAGCGCGATCGAAGCGCTCGAGCGCGGGCGTGCGTTGCGGCCGCAGTCGTGGGTGCCGGACTTCTACGAGGGCGACGCGTACGCGCTGCGCGCCGATCTAGCGGCCGCGCGAGGCGCCGACCCTGACCCAGATCGGGTCCGGGCGATCGGCCAATACCAGCACGGTCTCACGCTCAGCCCCGACAACCCGATCTTGTTCAACGGGGTGAGTATCGTCGAGGCGCAGCGCGCCGACGCAGCGATCGCGCGCGGGGAGGACCCCACGCTGATGCTCGACCGGGCCGAGGCCGCGGCCCGCGAGAGCATCGCCGCCGCGCCGGAGCAGGGCCACGGTCAGAACAACCTGGCCGAGGCCTTCCGCTTGCGCGCGACGTACGCGGCCAAGGCGGGCGCGGATCCGCGGCCGATGGCCCAGCGCGCCCGGGCCGCCCTCGGCGAGGCCATCGCGCGGCTGCCCGACAACCCCGATCTGGTGCGCAACCAAGCTCGGGTCGAACTCCTGGTCGCCGGGTGGGAGGCGCGCCAGGGGGGGGGCGCCGCCGCGTTCGACCGCGCGCGGGCCGCGGTCGCGCGCGCGCGTGAGCTCGATCCTGACGACGCCGAGACCCGCGCGTTGGGCGACGAACTCGCCGCGCTCACGCCGCCCAAACGCTGAAGGTCAGTGTGCAGTCTGGATGGAGTCGTTGCTGCCCGTGCCGACGTTGACCTTGCCGTTGGTGCCCTTCGAGATCGCGCCTTGCGGCGTGATCGTGATGATCGTGCCGGGCTCGATCGACGACATCAGGTTGAAGGCCTCGCCGGTCGTCGGCGCGGTGAAGCGGCCATCGGGCTCCTGGCGATCGAACACCGGCTGGTCGTGGCCGTCGATCGACGTGAAGCACACGACGGCCCCCGCGTCGGCGCTCTGGAACGTCAGCGTCGCTTCCACCGCGCAGTCGGTGGACTCGGGATCGCAGTAGCTGCCGTTCTTGAACGGGGTCGTCGACACCTGGATCGTCTTGGACATCGCGTGGCCTCCTCGGGTGACGCGTCCGCCGCGCTCACCCGCGCAGAGGGGCCCCCGTCCGAACACGGTACACGACGCCACCGCGCGGTTCGAGGCCGGCCGGCCACGATGCGTCGGACCGATCGCGGCGGTTTTTCACCCCTCCGGGGTGATGCCGACGGCGTCGAGCTCGGCGAGCCATCGCCGCGCGCGCGCGTGGCGCGCAGCCACGCCCGGAGCGCCGCCTTCGCGCCCGGAATTCACCCGCAAAGATGAGGTCGCGGCGGCGTTGCCGCGCCAGTTCAGCGAGCGTTCGCGGAGGCCGACGCGCGGACAACGACGGCGACGCCGTCGGGGCCGTACTCGCGGCCCCCTGGCGCGACGCGGCGGCGATGCGCTTCGATCGCCTCGGCGAGGCCCGGATGCGTGAGCCTGGCGGCGAGCGCGGCGAGGCGGTCCTCATCGAGTGGTGCCGAAACCCGCGCCACGGCCGCGACCAACTCGTCCTGGACCCACGGCCGCGAATCTCCCGCGAGCGCGAGCACGTGATCGACACCGTCGGGGCGCCGCGCGAGGGCCGAGATCGCCGATGCGATCTCGGGATCGGCGCCGGTCGTGAGCTTGCGACGGAGCAGCTCGAGGGAGTCGGTATCGTCGAGCGTCCCGAGTGCGACGAGCGCGTATTGCCGCGTGTCCATCACAGGATCCTCGGTGCAGGCGACAACTTCGGGGCGGATCTGTGCGACCACGCCCATCCCGAACGCCGCCGCGATCGCGCGCTCGCGGATCTTGCTCACCGGATCGGTCGCGCCGGCGCGCAGCATGCCGGCCAGCGCGTCGCCCGGCAGTCGCGGGCGCGGAATGCTCCCCGGCGGAACCAACCGACGGTGCTGTCCGAGGAGTTCGAAGCAGTGCTGGCGGACCCCAGGGTCAGGGCTGCCGACGAGCGACCGCAGGATGCCCTCCTGGACATCGCCCGTCGTGAGCTGGCCGCCCAGCCAGACGGCCGCCACCGACGCGGGATCCGCATCGAGCAGGGCAGCGGCGAGGTCAGGCAGGGCGGTCGATGTAGTCTCAGAGGCAACGAACCAGAACATCGATTGGCGGGCCGGATCTCCCCGCATCCAGCTCCCGAGGATCCGGAGCGCCGGTGCCTGTGAGCGCACGGTCGTGCCGGTGGCGACACGAAGCAACACGGCGGCGACCGCCCAGCCCGCCGCCACGTCGGGTGTCGCCGCGGCGGCGAGTTGTGCATCGGCGACCGCGATCAACGCGGTCAGCTGGCCTTGCGACGCGCGCAAGTCGATCGCGGGATGATCGATCGTCGCGAAGTCGAGGTCCAGGTCTGGCGCTGCGGAGATCCTCATGAGAGCCCTACCTTGCGGAGCGTGAGTCGGGTGACGACCTCGACCTCGCGGGGAATCCCGAAGCCTGAGTTCGGGAGCGTGTCGCGCCGGATCGACGTGGGCGGAGCTTCGAGCTCGATGGTGAAGCGTTGTCCAGTATGCGGCTCGACGTAGCGTCGACCCACGAGCTGTCTGACTTCCGCGAAGACTTCGGACTCCCAGTAGATGACCTCCATGGTACCTCCCGGCACCAGCTTCTCGAGAGCGTGTGGCCCGAGGTTCGTGATGCTCTCCACTTCGTCGGACAGCCCCTGCGTCGCTCGCACCACCGCCTCACGGCGCGGCACGCCAGCGGCGAGCTCTTTCTCGAGACGCTGCAGGAACGTCGCGCTGATGTTCTCGAGTCCCTTGTCATGCGGGATCGGATAGCGCACGTAGATCTTCTCGACTGAGCTCGGCGGCAACGACTCGGCGAATCGCTCTGCGAGGAACTCGCCGCCCTCTGCGCGGAACCGGCCGATATCCTCGGCGGATGGCATGAAACGAGCTTCGGCGGCGACGACCTGGGCGTCCGGGTGTTCGCGTGCAAGCTGGCGAGCGCTCTCGAGTGAGTCACCGACGAACGGCTCGAGTACGGTCGAATGGGGGGCGACGTCATCCATGGGTGGCCCGACGCCGCCCGGCTGGGAAAGGACGTCGTCGAAGGTCGAACCGAGTCGAGGTGCGCCGGCTGCGCCGGCGTGTTCCGCGCCACCAGCGGCGGGTGCGGCGCGCGCGGCCGTGCGCTCGCCGGCGGCGACATCATCGACCGCATGCTCGGCGCGGGTCATCGCCCCGACGCCGCGCGCCGCGCGGGCGGCGGCCGCGACTTCGACGATGCCTTCGACGGGGCTGGTGACGAGCTTGAGCGCCGCGACGACGTCGGCGTAGGGGCCGACGACCGGGACCGTCATCGACGAGACGATGATGATGGCGACCTGGGTGGCGATGTAGCCGACGACCGTGCCCTGGAACGCGCCCTGCGCGTAGGGGTCGGAGCCGTCGTTCCACCGATCGGCCAGTGCCTTCAGCGCGCCGGGGATCTGCTTTCCGGCGCCGATCAGGCCCATGACCTTGTCGCGCAGCGCCTTGAGCATGCCGAGGTCGCCGCCGCGGAAGCGCGCCGCCAGCAGGTCGTAGACCAGCTTGGCGAGATCGACCACGCTCTGCTGCGAGTCGCTGAGCGCTGCGCTGGCGCCGCCGATGCCACCGACCAGGAAGCCGGCGCTGTACTCGGGCGAGTCGAGGGCGTGATCGATCACGTCCGCCACGCCGCGCTGGAGCGGATCGGCGGACTCGTGGCTGAGCGCGGCCCACCCGACGCCGACGCCACCGAGCGCCCCGGCGGCGATCTCGGACCAGCCGAGCTCGGGTTTGATGTTCTCGGGGCGCAACGGCGACCGTACCTCCGGGATCGCGGGGGCCGCGGCGGGCGTGGCCGCGTGCGACTCCGCGCGGCCGAGCCGGGCCAGCCAATGCGCGCGGGCCTTGGCGGACTGCTCGAGGCCGAAGGCCAGCTCCACGAGGTTGGGGAGTCGAGGCTCGAGCGGCGCCATCTCGTCGAGGAGCGCCTGCGCACGCGCGACCATGTCGTCCTCGGGATCGAGCGAGCGCGCGAGCTCCTCAAGGTACGGCTTGTTCGTGTACCAGGTCATCGCCGCGTGGCGCGCGGGGCCGTATTCGCCCGTCGCGAGCGCCTCGCGCGCCATCACCGAGATCCGCGGCAACCCGAAGCCGCCGCCCGACAACAGCGTCACCGCCGAGTGCCCGTGCGCGAGCGGGTCGCTGCTCGCTTGGAACGAGCCGCCCGCGATGTATGGATCGCGGCTCCGCTCCGTGTCCTTGTCGCGTCCCCGATCGCTCATCGGGGGCGCGCTGGTTGGAGGGAACGTTCGGTCGTGTTCGTCACGGTGCCACCTGGTTGCGACGGCTATCGACCGGTCGGCGGGGAGGTTGCGTGCGTTTCGTCAACGGGTCGACAGTTGTCGCGGCAGGGACACGATCCTCATCGAGGCGGCGGGTGGGAAGGCGATCGTCCGGGTGCGGATCACCGCGCGCCCGACGGCACCGCCGCCACCGGCTAGCGCGGTGCTGCTCCCGGTGCCAGCGCCACCCGCCGGGCTAGTCTCGGTGCCCCCGGCGCCACCGCGCGCAGCGCAATCCGGACACGTCGCACCTGGCACGGACGTGGCGGATACATCCGCGTCGCCCGCGAGCCCATCGGCGCTCGCTCGCGTGGTCGCGTTGCCGGCGGCACCGCTACCGCCACGGCCGACGACGACGGAACCTGCCATGAACGCGACCCCAGGTGCTTCGAGCACCACGTTTCCTCCGGCGCCGCCCCCCGCCATGTAGAAGCTGGTGCCGGAGGTGAGCGCCTGGCCCCGCCTGCCAGCGACGGTGATCGAGCCAGTTCCGGCGATCACGATCCGCGTCCGTGAGACGAGCTGGAGGCCGCCGCCACCGATGCCAAGGCCGGCCGTGCATCCCCCGGTCAACGGCGCGAGGTCTGGACTCCCCGTGAGCGCGCCGCCCCCCGGCTGCCCCGTGCTCGAGGCGCCGCCGCTGCTCGCGTTGCCAGCGCCGGCGCCGGCCTGGCCAGTCAACGGCACATCACACCCAGCCTGGACCATGGACGCGAAGTTGTTGGTGCCCGAATAGTCGAGCGCACCGCCGATGTAGATGTCGAAGTGCGCGGCGATCGCGATCGGCTTCACGCCCCGAAGCTTCAGGCGGGATCCCGGCCGGATCGTGAACGAGCGGACCTCGAGGACGCGCAGATCAGGACCGCCCGCCTGCGACCAGATCCGGGCCGGGACGCTGATCGTCGCGCCGCTCGCCAGTGCGATGGTCACCGAGGTTGATCCGGCGACTTGGTCATCGAGCAACTGCGCGTCGCCCGTCGGATCGTCGATCACGAGATCCAGGCCGGCCGCTGAAACTTGCCCGGCGTCCATCGCGCGCTCGACGCCGTTGGAAGGGAGGACATCGAGGCAACGCGGCTCTGTGGCGTGGCACCCGAGTGGGCACACGTAGTCGTGCATCGTCAGCGTGGTGGGGCTGCCATCCGGCCCGGCGTTCGGAACCTCGTACGTGACGAAGTGGCCGGTGGCGTCGCACTCGGTGTACTTGTCGGCGTCGCAGCTGCGGCTGCCGGCCATGCACTCCGGCGGCGCCGCATCGGGAGAATCGATGCCCGCGTCGATCGGGAAGTTCACGTCTGTTGGGCGCTCGAACTGACATCCGACAACCCACAGCAGCGCGAACCAAGGAGCGAAGCGCACGAGCGGACGGTATCACGACATTCGGTCCAACCAGTGCGGTCGTGCACGCGACAGGTGATGTCTGCTGGAATGTGCTTGTGTGCGATGGCGGCTTGGTTACGATGCGCGGGCCGGATCGGGGGAGCCCCGGCCCAGGAGTCGTACATGAAAGCGCGTCGTTCTAGCCTCCAGTTCGCCCTGTCGATGATCACTGCCGCCGCGCTGGCGACGCTGGTCGCGTGTGCTGCGGGTGCCGAGGGCACGGGCAGCGACGACGATCCGATCGACGCGGCGCGCATCGACGCGCCGAACAACCCCAACGCCGACGCGCGCATCGACGCGCCGTCGACGCCGATCGATGCGCGCCCGGTCGACGCCCCGATCGGGCTGCCGGACGCCAGCATGGGCGGTGGCGACGGCGGCACGCTCGGCAGCACCTGCACGAGCTCGACGATGTGTGGCAGCGACGCGCCGTGCTGCCTCCTCGGCTTCGGCGCCTGCTTCCCGGATCCGGGCAACCCGATCCTCTGCGCGCCCTGAGCGCGCCGCGCCCGCGGCTGATGGCGGGCTGCGGATAGGGCGCCGCGCCGGCCGGCGCTCAGTCGAGGCCGATCTTCTCGAGGTCCTCTTCGTCGAGACCGAAGTAGTGGGCGGTCTCGTGGAGGACGGTGACGCGCACCTCCTCGGCGATGGCGTCGGGATCGCCGCCGCCGGCGCGCTCGAGGTTCTTGCGGAACAGGTGGATGGTGGTCACCGACGGCACGCCGCCGACCGACGGCTGCTCCGGCATCGGCGTGCCCTCGAAGACGCCGAGCAGGCGCGGATCCATGCCGTCCTCGATCAGGTGATCGGAGGGCAGGTCGTCGATCAAGATCGGCACGTTGGCGAGCTTGGCGCGCACGTCCTCGGGGAGCTCGCCCAGCGCCTCGCTGGCGATGCGCTCGAGATCGTCGTCGGCGATCACCGGCTGCCACGGCTCGGCGCGATCGCGCGCGAGCACCTCTTTCCACGCGGCGACCATGCCGGCCTTGTCGCCCTTGGCCTCGCGGCACGCGCCCAGGATATGCCAGGCGTCGGTGGTGTAGTCGTCATCGGTCGAGGTCAGCCGGCGCACCCACAGCTCGGCCGAGGTCGGATCCTCGGCGGCCAGCAGCGCCTGGGCCACGTCGAGGATCACGCCGGGCTCGTCGATCGCCGAGCTCGACAGCTCGCCCAGCACCTCGCGGGCCTCGTCGGCGCGATCGAGCATGCACAGGCCGTCGGCGAGCAGCAGCACCGCGGCGACCAGGTCGCCCTCGTCCTCGACCAGATCGGCGGCCTTGCGCGCGTGCTCGACCGCGACCTCGGGGTCGAGGCCGATGCCGATGTCGGCGGCGCACAGCAGCGCGTGGACGTTCTCGGGGTGCGCGCCCACCACCTCTTGCGCGATGGCGTAGCCGGCCTCGAGGTCGCCCTCGAGCGCGGTGAGCTGTGCGTCGAGGCACATCACGTCGGGGTGGCGGCGATCGATGCGCGCGGCCAGGGCGTGCTTGGCGCGGGCGCCGTCGAGGTCGCCCTCATCGAGGCAGTGGTGGGCGGCGTCGATCAGCGCGGGCAGGCGGTCGGTGCGAGTCACCGGCGGACCTAACCACAAGTGTGCGCGCTTGCCCACCGGGAACGACCGCTGGTGTTCGCGCGTTGTGGCGGGATGACCCTGCGGTTTGCTGCGCTCCCCGGCGGCGGCTATCGTCGCGGCATGTCACGCCCTGCCTGGTGGATCGCGCGCGCGCTGGCGCTGGCGGTGATCCTGCTCGTCGCCGCCTGCCCGAAGTCGACCCGGCGCACGCTGGTGCCGCAAGTCCCGACCACCGGCGACGCCGAGGCGCGGCAGCGGTTCCTGGCGCTGCGCGAGGAGTTCCTGCGCGACGGCGGCCACGCCCAGGAGTTCACGGCGATCGCCGATCAATACGCCGGCGATCCGGTCGAGCCGTTCGCGCTGCTGTACGCCGGCGTGGCGGCGCAGCAGGCCGGCGACGCCGCGACCGCGGCCACCAGCCTGAAGAAGCTGCTGGCGCTGCCCGACGTCGAGGCGGGGTTGCGCACGCGCGGCGAGCTGTACCTGGGCCTGGCGTCGAGCTACCTCGGCGACGCCGACACCGCGCTACCGCTGCTGGCCTCCAGCGAGCGCGCGATCGAGAACAATCGCGAGCGCGGCGAGTGGCTGGCGGCGCAGGTCCACGCGCACCTGAACTCGGCGACGCCGCTGGCGGCGCTGCCGTGGATGGATCGGTTCTGGAAGACCGCGAGCGAGGCCGAGCGCGGCTACCTGATCGCGCGCGGCGGCGAGGTGGTGGCGGCGGCCGACGACGCGGCGATCGAGGCGGCGTGGGCGGCGGCCGGGGAGGGCCGGGTGGCGGTGGCGCTGGTGGCCGATCGCTTCGCGGCGATCCGCGCCGCGGCCGGCGACGGCGACGCCGCGGCCCGGGCCCGCAAGCTCGGCGCCGAGGCCCGCCGCGGCCTCGACCTGCCCGACGTCGGCGGCGACGTGGCCCCGGCCGACGCCGGCCCGGTGGCGGTGGGGCGGCTGGGCGCGATCGTCGCGCAGTCGGGCAAGCAGGCCCGGGTCGGCGCGCAGATCGTCGCCGGCCTCCACGTCGGCGCGGCCTCGGTCGGCGCCGGCGCGCCGTCGATCGCGATCGTCGACGCCGAGGGCGGGGCGGCGGCCGACGCCGTGACCTCGCTCGCCGGCGGCGACAGCCTCGCGATCATCGGCCCGGCCGACGCGGCGTCGGTGGACGCGGCCAGCGCCCGCGCCGGCGACGCCGGCCTGCCGCTGCTGTCGCTGTCGCCGCGCCCCGAGGAGCGCAAGGGCGGCGGCCGCTGGGTGTTCCACCTGATGCACTCGGCCGAGGCCCGGGCCCGGGCGCTGGCCCGCCGCGCCCACGCCGCCGGCGTGCGCAAGTTCGCGATCCTGCGCCCCGACAGCGGCTACGGCAGCGCGGTGGCGCGCGCGTTCGCCGCCGAGGTGGCGGCGCTCGGCGACGAGCTGGCGACCGAGGTGACGTACAAGCCCGACACCAAGTCGTTCGCCGGCATCGTCAAGCAGCTGGGCAGCGGCTGGCAGGCGGTGTTCGTGCCCGAGACCGCGGACAAGGTCGAGCTGGTCGCGCCGGCGCTGGCGGCGGCCGGGATGATCGCGCGGCCCGCCGGGACCAAGAAGGTCACCGGCGGTCGGCCGATCGTGCTCCTGTCGACGCTCGAGGGCGCCGGCGAGCCGTTCGTGCGCGAGGCCGGGCGCTACAGCGCCGGGGCGCTGTTCGCGCCGGGCTACTTCCCGGGCGCGGTCGACGATCGCGGCCTCGAGTTCGAGCGGCAGTACCTCGCCGCGATCGGCAAGGCGCCGACCGCGGTCGACGCCTACGCCTTCGACGGGGTCCGCGCGATCGCCGCGCTGGTCGCCGACGGCGCCCGCAGCCGCGACGACCTGGCGCGCCGCCTGGCCACCGGCCGGGTCGACGGCGTCACCGGCGCGGTCGGCTTCGACGCCGATCACCGCCGCAGCGACGACGGGATCATCTACACGATCGAGGTGGACGGCGGCAGCGTCACGGTGCGCGCGCTGCGGTGAGCCCGCCGGCGGCGCGCCCGCGAGGTTTGCGCCGCGCCTGCGGTTGACCGGGCGCGCGGCCGAGGGCTACACCGCGGCCATGAGCTTCGATCCCGGCAACCGACTGATCGTCGCGCTCGACGTGGCCGACACCGCCGGCGCGCAGGCGCTGGCCGCGCGGGTCGGCCCCGCGGCGTCGTGGGTGAAGGTCGGCCTCGAGCTGTTCATCGCCGAGGGGCCGGCGGTGGTGGCGGCGGCGCGCGCGGCGGGCCACCGCGTGATGCTCGACCTCAAGCTGCACGACATCCCCGAGACGGTCGGCCGGGCGATGACCCAGGCGGCGCGGCTCGGGGCCGAGCTGGTGACGGTGCACGCCGGCGGCGGGCGCGCGATGCTGGCGGCGGCGGTGGCGGCGACCGCGGGCACGCCGGCCCGGGTGCTGGCGGTGACGGTGCTGACGTCGATGGCCGACGGCGACCTCGACGACATCGGCGCGATCGGGCCGACGGCGGCGCTGGTCGAGCGGCGCGCGCGGCTGGCCGCGGCGGCCGGCTGCCACGGCGTCGTGGCGTCGGCGCAGGAGGCGCGGGCGATCCGCGCGCTGGCGCCGGCCGGGTTCCTGATCGTCACGCCCGGCATCCGCCCGGCCGGCGCCGATCGCGGCGACCAGCAGCGGGTCGCGACGCCGGCGTCGGCGCGGCGCGACGGCGCGGATCTGATCGTCGTCGGGCGGCCGATCCGCGACGCGGCCGATCCGGCGGCGGCGGCGGCGGCGATCGTCGCCGAGCTCGAGGGCGCGCGATGAGCGACCGGCTGGTGTTCGGCGTCGGGCCGGTGCGCGAGCTGGTGGCGGCGCGGCCGCGCGCGATCACCGTGCTGTACGCGGCGCGCGAGCGGGCCGAGGCCCGCGGCAAGGATCCGGTGGCCGGCCTGGTCGACACCGCGCGCGCCGCCGGCGTGACGGTCGAGCTCAAGCCGCTGCGCGAGCTCGATCGGATCGCGCCCGCCGGATCGCGCCACCAGGGCGTGGTCGCGGTGACCGGCGCGTTCGCCTACGCCGACCTCGACGCGCTGGTGCGGCCGGGCGCGCCGCCGCTGGTGGTGCTGCTCGACGGCATCCAGGATCCGCACAACCTCGGCGCGATCGTGCGCTCGGCGTACCTGTTCGGCGCGACCGGCGTGGTCATCCCCGAGCACCGCGCCAGCGAGGTCACCGGCACCGTCACCAAGGCCTCGGCCGGCGCCACCGAGCTGTTGCCGATCGCCCGCGTGCCCAACCTGGTGCGCGCGCTCGAGGAGCTCAAGCAGGCCGGGCTGTGGGCGTGCGCGGTGGCCGCGAGCCCGACCGCGCAGCCGATCGGCGCGCTCGATCTGCGCGGCCCGCTGGCGCTGGTGATCGGCGCCGAGGGCGAGGGCGTGCGGCCGCTGGTGGCGCGCACCTGCGATCTGCACGCGGTCATCCCGATGCACGCGGCCGGCGTCGGCTCGCTCAACGCGTCGGTGGCGGCCGGCGTCGCGCTGTACGAGGTCGCGCGGCAGCGCGCGGCCGCGGCCTCGGCGTAGCGGCGCGGGGCTAGGGCAGGGGCGCGACCGGGCTGGCGTGGTTGTGCGCGCCGCGCACGCCGATCGCGCCGAACCGCGACTGGCCCCAGCAGTACAGCGCGCCGCTCTTGATGCCGCACGCGTGGGTGGTGCCGGCGCTGACCGCGGTCCAGCCCGGCCCGGCGTCGATCTGCCGCGGCCGGCTGATCGGATCGACCGAGGCCACGCCGAGCTGGCGCGCGTCGTTGGTGCCCCAGCAGTACAGCGCGCCGGCGTGGACGCCGCAGGTGGCCCGCGCGCCGGCGCTGACCGCGGTCCACTGCGGCGTCGCCGGCGTCGTCACCGGGCTCGGCGCGAAGCGATCGACGTCGTCGCCGGTGCCGAGCGCGTAGCCGTTGCCGTCGCCCCAGCACCACAGCCCGCCGGCGCGGATCGCGCAGGCGTGGGTGCCGCGGAACGCCGCGGCCAGCGCGGTCACCGGCTGCACCGGGGTGCCGAGGTTGATCGGCGTCTCGGCGGCGCCCGGGCTGGTGACGCCGACGCCGTCGCCGCGCTGCCCGTCGCGGTCGCTGCCCCAGCAGACGCCGTCGCCGAGGCTGCCGACGGCGCACCCGAAGCCGGCCCCCAGCGCGATCTTCTCCCACAGCCCGGTGACCATCTCGATCGGCGCGTCGTCCTGCGCGGTCGCGAGGCCCAGCGCGAAGTCGGTGTTGTCGCCCCAGCACATCCGCGCCGGGCCGGTGACCACCGCGCACGCGCCGTGGGCCGCGCGGGCCAGCTCGCTGGCCCCGCCGATGCTGACCTGCGCCGGGGCGTGGATCGCGCCGTCGTTCACGCTGCCGAGCTGGCCGTGGATCGCGTCGCCCCAGCAGTAGGTGGCGCCGCCGTCGTTGCGGCCGCAGGCGAAGCGCTGGCCGGCGACCACGTCGACCCACGTCAACGCCGGCACGCCGGGCACGGCCACCGGGCGCGGCTCGTCGACGATCGGCCCCGGCGCGGTGTCGCCGGTCTCGCCGCGCAGGTTCGCGCCCCAGCAACGCAGCACGCCGGCGGCGGTCACCCCGCAGGTGGTCTCGTCGCCGGCGGCCACCGCCATCCAGTCGGTGGCGGTGCCGACGCGGGTCGGTCCGAAGCCGGTCGCGGCGACGCCGGTGCCGAGCTGGCCGTGGCTGTTGTTGCCCCAGCAGCGCAGCCCGCCGGCCGCGAGCGCGGCGCACGTGAACTGGCCGCCGCTGGCCAGCGCGACGATCGGCGGTAGCCCGGCCACCGCGCTGGTCGCGCTGGCGCGCTCGTCGAACGTCCCGTCGCCCGCGTCGCCGTCGCTGCCGCCGCCCCAGCAGTAGATCGTCGTGCCGTCGCCGGCGCAGGTGTCGCGGCCACCGGCGCTGAGGAGCGCCGGCGCGACCAGCCCCGGCAGCCGCACCGCCGTCGGCGGCAGGCCGTTGGAGCCGTCGTAGGTGCCCCAGCAGGTGAGGCCGCTCGCGGTCTCGGCGCAGGTGTGGCTGGTGCCCAGCGCGTACCGCCCCGCGCCGAGCAGCGCCGGCGTCGCGGTCGGCTGGTCGTGATCGGTCGCGGTGGCCGGGCGGCCGAGCCGCTGGTTGCCGAGGTCGCCCCAGCAGTACAGATCGCCGCCGGCGCGCGCGCAGGTGTGGGCCTCGCCGCACGCGACGTCGGTCCAGTCGGTGCGCCCGCTGGCGATCGCGCGCGGCATGTGCGCGGCGATCGCCGCCGATCCGTCGCCGAGCTGGCCGGCGCTGTCGTCGCCCCAGCACTGGACGGTGCCGCCGACGACGGCGCAGGCGTGGTGACCGCCCGCGCACAGATCGGTGGCGGCGGCGGGCAGCGTGATCCGCGCCGGGATGGCCACGACCGGCGTCGCGACCTGGCCGACCTGACCAGACTCGTCGGCGCCCCAGCAGTAGACCGCACCGGCGCGGCGGCCGCAGGTGAACTCGCGGCCCGCGGCGACCTGGGTCCAGTCGGTCGTCACCGCGCCGCCGCTGCTGATCGCGACCTCGCGCGGCGCCGGCTCGTAGGCGGCGCGCCCGGGCCCGAGCTGGCCGCGGGCGTTGTCGCCCCAGCACGTCAGGCGCCCTTCGGTCACCGCGCAGGCGTGGCGGGCGCCGGCGGCCAGGCTGGTCGTGGTCGCGGCGGCGGCGTCGGGCTCGTCGACGGCGACGTCGGGCGGCGCCGCGTCGATCGCGCACGACGTGGTGTCCGCGGGGTCGTGGCAGTAGCCGTCGGCGCGGCAGGTGAAGCCGGTCGGGCACCGCGTGCCCTCGACGCACGCGAGCTGGCAGTCGCTGGCGCGTGGCTGGTAGCAGCCCGTCGCCGCGGCCGTCGCGATGAGCAGCGCGGTCACGAGCCCGCGCGCCTGGAACGTCATGCCTCCAGGGTGCCACAACCGGCCGCGCGGCAGGGCCGCCCGAGGGTCACGAGGGCGGCAACGTGTCGCCGGCGGTGGCGTGGTAGCGCGCGCCGGCCAGGCCGCTCTCGCCGAAGCGGCTCTCGCCCCAGCAGTACAGCGTGCCGTCGCCGCGGACGCCGCAGGCGTGGCCGACGCCGACCGCGACGTCGCGGTAGACGGTCCCGACCTGCAGGTTGAGCGGCGTGAAGCGCGTGGTGCCGTCGGGCGAGTCGAGCCCGAACTGCTGGCGGTCGACGTCGTCGGCGCCCCAGCACGCGAGCTGGCCGCTGGCCAGCGCGCAGCTCACGTCGACGCCGACCGCGACGTGGTCCCAGGTGGTGGCGGCGCCGACCATCGTCGGCGACTCGGCGTTGGCCGCGCTGGTGCCCGCCTGGCCGCTGTCGCTGCGCCCCCAGCAGCGGATCGCGCCGGTGGCGGCGGTGCCGACCACCGCGCAGGCGTGCTGGCCGGTGGCGCCGATCGCCAGGCGCGACGCGGTCAGCCCGACGACCGTCGCGGGCATCTCGGCGGCGCCGCTGGCGGCGTTGCCCTGCTGGCCACGGCCGTCGGCGCCCCAGCACCACACCTGCCCGGTGACGCCGATGCCGCACCCGAAGTCGTAGCCCAGCGCCACCTGGCGCCAGTCGCCGCTGATGATCACGGTCGGCTGCAGGTAGTGGCCGCTCAGCGGCAGCCCCAGCCGGCTGTCGGCGTCGTCGCCCCAGCCGTACATCGCGGTCGGGCTGACCGCCGCCGAGGTGTGCGCGCCGGTCGCGACCTGCGTGACCAGCGGCGTGCCCGGCAACGTCAGCGTGACCGGGCCGTGGGGCGACGGCTCCTCGGTGCCATCGCCGACGCGGCCGTAGCTGCCGGTGCCCCAGCACGCCACCGCGTTGCCGCCGGTGGTGCGCACCGCGCAGGCGTGGCCGCTGCCGACCGCGACGTCGTCCCACAGCTCGGCGCCGATCCGCTGCGGCACGTCGGTGCCAGGCTGATCGAGCCCGGGCACGACGTCGCCGCGCCCCCAGCAGTAGACCTCGCGGTTGGTGTCGAGCGCGCAGGTCGCGCCGTCGCCCGCGACCACCTTGCGCCAGCCGGTCGGGTGGGTCACCAGGCGCGGCAGGTAGCCGGTCGCGTGGACGCCGCGGCCGAGCTGGCCGTCGCTGTTCTTGCCCCAGCAGGCGATGCGGTTGTCGGCGGTGACCGCGCAGTGGAAGCGGGTGCCGGTCGTCAGCTGGGTGATCGGCCCGAGCGCGGCCACCGGGCCGCCGAAGCCGCGCCGGTAGGCGAACGCGCCGTCGCCGAGCTCGCCGTCGCTGCCATCGCCGAAGCAACGGGTCACGGTGCCGTCGCTCAGGCACGCGCCGTCGCGCGCGGCCGACAGCAGCGTCGCCGCGCCCATGCCGGGCGGTCGGACGTCGACCGGCGCGGCGTGGGAGAGATCGTTGAAGTAGCCCCAGCACGCGACGCCGCCGGCGGTGCTGCGCGCGCAGCCGTAGGTGTCGCCGACGGCGACCTGCGCGACGCCGGCCAGGACCGCGGTGTCGGTCGGCTCGTCGTAGTCGTTGCCGGTGACCGTGCGCCCGAGCTCGCCGCTGCCGTGGCCGCCCCAGCAGTAGACCTGGCCGTCGCTGACGCCGCAGGTCTGCGACGGGCCGCACGCGACGTCGCTCCACTGGCGCGGGGGCGTCGTCGCCACCGGCGCGGCGCGGCTGCGGATCTGGCCGTCGCCGGTGGGGCCGTCGCCGAGCTGGCCGAAGAAGTCCGAGCCCCAGCAGTACAGCGTGCCGCCGGCGATCGCGCACGAGTGCCCGTCCCCGGCGCACACCGCGGTGGCGCCCGCCAGCGCCGCGCCGGTGCCGTCGAGGATCTCGGTCCGCGCGAACGACGAGCCCATGCTCTGGCCGGACTGGCCGCTCTGCGACGAGCCCCAGCAGTAGACGTGGCCGCCCTCGATGCCGCAGGTGTGGTTCTGGCCGGCGGCCACGGCGGTCCACGTGCGCGCGTCGACGAAGGTCGGGCGCGGGATGCGCCGGGTGCTCGGCGACACCTGCAGGCCCAGCTGGCCCTGACGGTTGTCGCCCCAGCAGGTCAGCCGCCCCTGGCGGATCGCGCAGGCGTGACGGTTGCCGGCGCTGAGATCGTCGACGGCCGGCAGCGGCGCCGCGTCGGGCCCGGGGCCGTCCCGCAGCGCGTCGTCGGTGGCGTCGGGCCCGGGCGCGTCGGCGAGCCCGCAGGTCGGGGGATCGTCGGCGCCGTGGCAGAACTGGTCGACGCCGCAGGTCAGCCCGGCGGGACAGCCATCGACGCACGCGACCTGGCACCGCCCCGCCCGCGGCTGGTAGCAGGCGGGTACCGCGAGCGCGGCGAGCAGGGCGACGACGACGGCGAGCAGGCGCGACGACACCGCCCCAGGGTACCGCGGCCGCGGGCCCGGATGAGTCACGGGAGGGTTACGCGTGAGGGCCCGCCGCGGCGCGAGCCGGAGTCGAGGTCGAGCCCCACCTCCTGAAGCGTCGGCGTCGTCACCCCCCGCCGTCGCGATCGCCCCGCGAACTCGCGCGGGCACGTCGTCGCGGTGCGCCGCGTGTAGGCTGGTATCGGTGGCCAGAGTTTGCCAGCCCGCGACGATCCGCGCGCCGCGATCGCGCGGCGAACGCCCGGGCGATACCGTATGATCATCCCTGGATGGTGAATCGGAAATCGCCGGATCCCGCCCACCAGGACACCGCCGCCGACACCGAGGTCGACGGCGGCCCGTTCGCGCAGCCGCTGATGCCAGGCACGATGGTCGGCGAGTACCGCGTCGAGCGGAAGATCGGCGAGGGCGGCATGGGCACGGTCTACGGCGCGATCCACCCGGTGATCGGCAAGAAGGCCGCGATCAAGCTGCTGCGCGCGGAGCTGTCGATGAACCCCGAGGCGGTCGAGCGCTTCCTCGGCGAGGCCCGCGCCGTCAACCAGATCGGCCACCCCAACATCGTCGACGTCTTCAGCTTCGGCGCGCTGCCCGACGGCCGGCGCTACTTCGCGATGGAGTGGCTGCACGGCGAGTCGCTGGCCGGCCGGCTCGATCGCGACGGCGGGCTGCCGCTGGTCGAGGCGTTGCCGATCCTCGATCAGGTCGTCGCGGCGCTGGCGGCCGCCCACGAGCGCGGCATCGTCCACCGCGATCTCAAGCCCGACAACGTCTTCCTGTGCGAGGTGCGCGGCGAGGCGCCGCGGGTGAAGCTGCTCGACTTCGGCATCGCCAAGCTGGTCGGCGAGCCGCTCGGCATCAAGCGCACCAAGACCGGCGCGCTGATGGGCACGCCCGGCTACATCGCGCCCGAGCAGGCGCGGGGCGAGGAGGTCGACCCCCGCGCCGACATCTACGCGCTGGGCTGCATGGCGTTCGAGCTGCTGACCGGGCGCCTGCCGTTCGTCTCGGACAGCGCGATGGTGGTGATCACCAAGCACCTCACCGAGGATCCGCCGGCGCCGTCGGCGGTCGAGGGCGGCGAGGATCTGCCGGCCGAGATCGACGGCCTGGTGCTGTCGATGCTGGCCAAGGATCGCAGCCAGCGTCCGGGGCTGGCCGACGTGCGCGCGCGGCTGGCGGCGTTCGGGCGTGGCCTGGCGCCGTCGACGGGCGATCGCCCGCGCGGCCGCCGGGTCAAGGGCGAGTCGCGCGCGCCGACGGTGACGCCGGTCCCCGCGCCGTCGACCGGCGTGATCGTCGCGGCGGTGCCGATCGCGCCGGCGGCGACGCTGCCGGGCGGCGCCGGTCCCCGCGTGGTCCCGGCGCCCGCGGTCGACGACGTCGCGCTGGCGCCGCCGCCGCGGCGCTGGCCGCTCGCGGTGGCCGGGGCCGCGGTGGTCGCGGCGGTGGTCGCCGTCGCGCTCGTGGCGACCGGCGGATCGTCGTCGAAGCCCGCCGCGCCGCCGCCGACGACGCCGGCGGTCCCCGATCCGCAGGCCGCCGCACCGACGCCCGCGCCGACGCCGCCCGCGCCGACGCCGCCGCCGCCGGCCATGCCAGCCACCGGCACCGCGGCGATCCAGATCACCGGCGCCCGCGCCCCCGAGTTGACCGTCGATGGCGAGCGCCGGACGGTCGCGGACGGCGCCGCGACGCTCGCGCTGCCGCCCGGCGATCACGAGGTCGTCGTCACCGCGCGCCGGATGAAGCCCGAGCGCCGCACGCTCACCGTCGTCGCCGGCGAGACCGCCGCGCTGACGATCGCGCTGGCGCCCGAGCGCACCGCCGGCGCGTCTCGCGGCAGCGCGGCGGGCGGGGGCAGCGCGGCGGCGGGCGGGGGCAGCGCGGCGACGCCGACCGACGACGACGCGTTGCTCGATCCGTTCCACAAGAAGAAGCGCCCCGGAGGCACGCCGTGATGACGCGCTCGATCCTCGGTCTCACGCTCCTGGCGCTGGCCGCCGCGCCGGCGGTCCGCGCCCAACCGGCGCCCGGCACCCCGGCCGCCCAGGCGCAGGCCGAGCAGCTGTTCGCGCAAGGCAAGCGCGACTACGACATCGGCGAGTACGCCGCGGCGACCACCGCGTTCAAGGAGGCGTACCGCCTCACCGGCGAGCCGCTGCTGCTGTTCAACATCGCCCAGGCGCAGCGCAAGCAGAACGACTGCGCGGGGGCGCTCAACACGTACCGCAGCTACCTGCGCAACCTGCCGGACGCGCCGAACCGCGCCAAGGTCGAGGGCTTCATCGCCGAGGCCGAGGCCTGCGTCGGCGCGCAGGGAACGAAGCCACCCGACGGCACGCCGCCGCCCGACGGCACGCCGCCGCCCGACGGCACGCCGCCCGACGGCACGCCACCGCCCGACGGCACGCCACCACCCGACGGCACGCCACCGCCCGACGGCACGCCACCGCCCGATCTGGGGCCGCGCGCGTCGAGCGGCGCGTCGCATCCGGGGCGCACGCTGCGGTGGGCCGGGCTCGGCGCCGCGGGCGTCGGCGTCGTCGCGCTGGGCGCCGGCGTGTACTTCGGGCGCCAGGCCCAGGCCCGCGCCGACGACATCGCCGCGTGCGCCGCGCCGTGCGCGCCGGCGGTGTGGGAGCCGCTCGACGCCGACGGGCGCGCGGCCAACCGCAACGCGATCATCGCCTACACGGTCGGCGGCCTCGGGGTCGCGGCCGGCGCGGCGATGTACGTGCTCGGGATGCGCGCCGCGCGCAGCGAGGTGCCGGTCGCGATCGCGCCGACCGCCGGCGGTGCCACCGTGCACGCGAGCTTCGCCTTCTGACCCGCACCGCCGCGGTGCGAAAGACCCGCCAAGGTCTCAGACGCGCTCGAGGAACGACATCTTGAGCAGCTTCTCGCCGTGGCTGGGGAAGAACGTCAGCGCGCTGTCGCCGACGACGCGCACGACCTCGCCGTCGCCCCAGGTCGCGTGGCGCACCAGGTCGCCCTTGCCGACCTGATCGAGGCGGCCGCGGGCCCGCTCGATCTTCAGGGCGCGGCCCCGCTGCGCGCGGCGGCGCGCCAGCATCTCGTCGGCCTCGGTCGGCGCCGCGACGCTGCCGTCGACGGTGGCGCGCCGCGCCGCGAGCACCGCGGCGACCGCGGCGATCCGCGCCGGCGGCGGTTGCGGCGGCGCGACCGCCGGGACGTGCGCGCGCTGGCAGTTGTCGCACGCGCCGCAGTCGGGTCCGTCGGTGTAGCCGAAGTACGTCACCAGCAACCGCGCCCGGCACAGGTGCGACTGCGTGTAGCGGAGGATCGCCTGCAGCCGCGCGCGGTCCTGCGCGCGCTTCTGCTCGTAGCGGCGGGTCGCGCGGGCCAGCTCGATCAGGCTGGGCGGCTGCGTCGCCAGCGGCGCGAACTGCTGGCCGGGCGCCTCGGCCGCGAAGCCGATCTCCTTGAGGAACGACAGCACGACCCGGGCCTTCTTGGCCGGCGCCTGGGCCAGCGCGGCGATCGCCTTGAGCGGCACGGTGACGGCGAGCTCGTCCGGATCCCGGACCGGCGGCCCGTCGAGCTCGCGGTACGCGGCGACCAGCGCGGCGGCCACCGCCTGGGTCTGCTCCGGCGTCGGGTAGCGTCCGCCGAGGAAGAAGCTCTGGATGCGCTTGTCCTCGGGCTGGTACAGGAGGATGCAGTGCGCGGGCTGGCCGTCGCGGCCGGCGCGCCCCGCCTCCTGGTAGTAGCTCTCGAGCGAGCCCGGGAAGTTGTAGTGGATGACGAAGCGGATATCGGGCTTGTCGACGCCGAGCCCGAACGCGTTGGTCGCGACCATGATGCGCGGCTCGCTGCGCTCCATGAACGCGGTCTGCACCCGATCGCGATCCTTGGCCCGCATCCGCCCGTGGTAGCGACCGGCCGGGATGCCCTGCTCCTGCAGGTAGTCCGCGAGCGCGTCGACCGCGCGCACCGTCGCCGCGTAGATGATGCCGCACCCGCTGTGGCGATCGAGCAGGCGCATCAGGATCGCCTGCTTCTTGCGCTCGCTGGCCGCCTTGAGGACGTAGTAGCGGAGGTTCGGGCGCGACAGGCCGATGTCGACGACGGCGGCGTCGGCGATCTTGAGCTGCGCGAGGATGTCGTCCTTGACCTTGGGCGGCGCGGTCGCGGTCAGCGCCAGCACCGGCGGGCGGCCGAGCGCGCGCACAGCGTCGCCGAGGCCGAGGTAGGCCGGGCGGAAGTCGTGCCCCCACTGCGAGATGCAGTGGGCCTCGTCGACGACGAACAGCGCCACCTTGACGTCGGTGAGCCGCTCGCGGAACCGCGGATCCGACAGCCGCTCCGGCGTGACGTAGGCGATGCACGGCCGCTCGTCGGCGAGCCGCGCCAGCGCCGCGGCCTCGTCGCGCGGCGTCACGGTCGAGTCGAGGCGGACCACGTCGATGCCCAGCTCGACCAGCTTGTCGTGCTGATCCTTCATCAGCGCGATCAGCGGCGACACCACCAGCGTCACGCCGGGCAGCTCGAGCGCGGGCAGCTGGTAGCACAGCGACTTGCCGGCGCCGGTCGGCATGATCGCCAGCGTGTCGATGCCGGCCATCACGTTGCGGATCGTCAGCGCCTGGCCGGGGCGGAACGACGAGATCCCGAAGCGGCGCACGCCGACCTCGAGCAGGTGCGCCTCGAGCGCGGCGCCGTCGTCGCCGGTCAGCGCGGGATCGACGACCTCGGGCAGGTCGTCGGCCTCGTCGTCGACGACGGCCGCGGCCGCCACCAGCGACGGTGCCAGCGTGCCCGCTGCCATCCTCGCGCGGCGCCTGGTTACGTCGACGTCCGGCCCAGCCATATCGCGCAGGTTCGCGCGGGCCTCGGGGATGCGCAAGCACGAAAATACGTAAACCTCCCTCGGAGACTGCTCAGGTTTGATCACCTCGCACCGACGGAGGTAATCGCGCGCACCCAAAATGCAGCGCTGTAAACGCGACGCCTGCGCTCCGCACGCGCGGTGAGGCATAGTGAGGAGGATGCTCGGGACCGCGGTTGTGCTCGTCGCTGCGCTCGCGCGCCTGCCCGCCGGGCCGGTCGCGGTGGTCGGCGGCGACGCCAGCGCCGACGCCAGCGCGGTCATGCTCGACAGCAGCGCCGGCCCGTGCAGCGGCGTGGTCGTCGCGCCGCGCGTCGTCTTGACCGCGGCGCACTGCGTGGGCGCCGACGGCGTCGTCCACGTCGGCGCGGCGGCGCCGTGGACCCAGACCGTCGCGATCGTCGCGACCCACCGGCACCGCGGGTGGCAGCCCGGCGCGACGGTCGACGATCTGGCGCTGGTGCGGCTGGCCACCGCCGTGACCGCGCCGCCGCGCGCGCCGCGCGCCCTCGACGCCGCGGCCCTCGCCGCGGTGCAGGTGATCGGCTACGGGCGCCGCCGCGCCGACGATCCGGCGTCGGTCGGCGTGCGCACCGCGGCGACCTTGGCGATCGCCGATCGCGACGCCGCGCTGCTCTACACGGCGGCGTCGGGGCCGGCGTTCACCTGCGCCGGCGACTCCGGCGCGCCCGCGCTCGACGCCGACGGCGCGATCGCCGCGCTGGTGGTGGCCGGCGACGCCGGGTGCGCCGGGCCGAGCCGCCTGGCCCGCGTCGATCGCGCGCGCGCGTGGATCGCCGAGGTGGTCGCCGCGTGGGACGGGCCGTGCGCGGCCGACGGCGCGTGCGGCGCCGGCTGCGACCGCGATCCCGACTGCGATCCGTGCGCGCTCGACGGCGCCTGCCACGCCGGCTGCGCGGCGCCCGATCTCGACTGCCCGCTGGGCCCGGGGCCCGGCGCGAGCTGCGTCGACGATCTCGCGTGCGAGTCGCGCCGCTGCGTGGTCGCCCCCGACGACCCGACGACGCGCTACTGCTCGGCGGCGTGCGCCACCGCCGCCGACTGTCCGGCGCCGCTCGACGCGTGCGTCGCGCAGACCTGCGGCTACGCCGGGCCGACGCCGGGCCGGCTGGGCAGCGCGTGCGCCGCCGACGCCACCTGCGCCAGCGGCATCTGCGATCGCGGCCTCGCGGTGTGCGCGGTGGCGTGCGGCGTCGACGACGCATGCCCCGCGGGCCAGGCGTGCGCGTCGACCGGGCAGGGCCCGCTGTGTCGCGCGGCGAGCGGCGGCTGCGCGCTCGGCGGCGGCGGTAGCGGCGGGCTGCTCGCGCTCGCGCTCGCGCTCATGGCCCGCGCAGCCAGCGCGGCAGCAGCAGCGCGGCGACGAGCGCCGACAGCACCGCGACGCCGCCGTGGATGACGCCCACGTGCATCGCGTCGGCGATCGGGCAGTGCATGTGGAGCATGAAGCCGCCGATCGCGCCGGCGGCGGCGCCGATGGCCGCCGCGGTCACCCGGGTCGCGGTCGGCGCCGCGCCGCGCAGCGCCAGCCCGACCAGCGCCATC
The DNA here is from genome assembly GCA_016794525.1 of Myxococcales bacterium. Taxonomy (GTDB): domain Bacteria; phylum Myxococcota_A; class Polyangia; order Haliangiales; family Haliangiaceae; genus UBA2376. Next base: position 15,709 of record JAEUJY010000076.1, on the reverse strand, counting down.
GGCACCACCGCGGTCGCTAGCCCGGTCGACAGGCAGCCGGCCCACGACGACAGGCCGAGGTGCAGGCTCGACGGGCCGCTGCGCGCCAGCGTCAGGCCGGCGACGATGAAGCCGATCGTCGCGATCGCCGCGATCGCCGCCGCCGAGGTCCAGCGCGGCAGCATCTGGCCGCGCGCCGGCACCACCACCAGCACCAGCGGCACCGCGAAGCCCAGCAGCCACGCCGCCAGGTACGACGCCAGCCACAGCCGGGGCAGCTCGTCGAGGTCGCGGCGCAAGGTCAAGAGCCCGACCATGCACATCGCCCAGCCGATCGACGCCGCGATCATGAACGCGGCCTGGCGGACCGGCCGCCGCGCCGCCACCGGCGTCAGCCGCGCCAGCTCGCCATCGAGGGCCGCCGGCAGCGGGGGCAGGGGCCCGGCGAGATCCCGGGTGTCGATCTCGGGCTCGGCGCTCACGATCGACCTCGCAGCAGGCGGCGCAGCGCCTCGTAGCCCCGGTGGGCCCGCACCTTCATCGCCCCCGGGGTGGTGCCGGCGATCGCCGCCGCCTCGGCGACCGATCGCCCCTCGAGCTTGGTCAGCATGACCGCCTGGCGCTGGGCCGCGGGCAGCTCGGCGAGGGCCGCCAGCGCCGCGCGGGTGACCTCGGGATCGGGCGCCTCGCGGTCGGCGGCCACCGCGGCCGGCTCGCCGGTCAGCGCGGCCTCGGCCTCGGGCAGCGTGCCGTCGTCGGTGGGCGCCGCCGCGCGCTTCTTGCGCCGGACCTCGTCGAGGAAGGTGCGGTGCGCGATGGCGTAGATCCACGGCACCGGGTCGGCCCCCCGGACGTAGGCGGCGCGGGCCCGGTGCACCTTGAGGAAGGTGGCCTGGAGGACGTCCTCGGCGACCGCGCGGCTCTTCGCCATGGCCGTGAGATACCCCAGCAGGCGCGGCGCGACCTCGCGGTAAAGCCCGCGAAAGGCCTCGGCATCGCCATCGCAGTAGCGCGTCATGAGCTCGACCGCCGTCATCCTCGCGGCGCGGACTATACGTCAGCGCAGGACGGCGGGTTACGGGCTTGACCCGGGCGCCGACTTGACTAGACTCCAGCCCCCCGTACTGGCGCATACGCCGCCAGCTTTCGACCGTGAAACGAGGTAGCCCGTGGCCGCTGGACGCTCCAAGAGCAAACTGAAGAACCGCCCCAAGTACAAGCGCGACCGCTCGCTCAAGGATCGGCGCATCAAGGCCAAGAAGGCCGCGTCGAAGAAGCGTGGCCTCGGCCGCAACCGCAAGCGCCGCAAGGCGCGCGGCTCGCGCGCCAAGTAGCCAGGGGCTGCCCCCGAGCGAGCTGCCCCCGCGCCGCGCGACCCGCGACGCGGGTGGGGCTCACCGCACGACGATCGCCCAGGCGAACAGCACCTGGGCGGCGTAGTACACCGGCAGGCCGATGGTCCGGTTCCACGGATCGCGGCCGATGAACTTCTCGCGCGCCACCGCCAGGTCGGACGCGAAGAACAGCGCCGCACCTGCGGTCAGCAGGTGACGCGCCGTGGCGCTGGCGATCCCGCCGGTCAGGCTCACCGCCAGGCCGCCGATCAGCATGGTGGAGATCACCAGCACGTAGGCGATCACCGGCACGCGCATCGGGCCGAGCCGCGGCCACAGCCAGCGCAGCACGATCAGCGCGATCGCCAGCGCCGCCGGCGCGGCCACCACCATCGCGCCGTCGAGCCAGGCGCCGGGCGGCTGGACGTGGGCCAGCCCGATCACGTAGGCGACGTGGCCCAGCAGGAACGCCACCAGGCCCGCCAGGAACGCCCGCTCGCTCTCGAACATCAGCGCGACGTCGCCGACCGCGCCCAGCGCCAGCCCGGCGACGATCCACGCCGCCAGCGTGCGGTCGCGATCGGCGGCGAACGCGCCGGCGATCAGCGGCAGGGCGACGAACGCCGCCGACGCCAGCGGCTTCCACCGGAACCGCCCGCGGTGATCGTCGCGCCGCTCGGCGATCACCAGCAGCACCACGGCCACCGCGCACGTCGCGGTCGCGATCGCCGCGGCGATCATCCGGCCCTCGGGACCCAGCCGCGCAGCGCGGCCGCCACCAGGTCGAGGCGATCCTGGCCCCAGAACGCCAGCGGGCCGCCGGCGCCGTGGACCACCGCGGTCGGCGCGCCGAACACCCCGGCGGCGCGGGCCGCCGCGGTGGCGTCGATCAGCGCCTGCTTGGTCGCCGGCTCGCCGGCGCGCTCGACGACGTCGGCGGGCAGCCCGACCTCGACGGCCAGCGCGCGGACGACCGCCGGGTCGCCGACGTCCTGGTCCTCGACCCACGCCGCGCGGAACAGGCGCGCCACCAGCGCGCTGGTGTGATCGCCGGCCAAGAGCGTCACCCGCAGCGGCAGCACCGTGCGCAGCGGGAACCGCGACGTGAAGCGAAAGTCGACGCCCCACCAGCGGGCCCAGCGCTCGAGCTCGCGGCCCACGTAGGCGCGCTTGGGCGCGACCATCTGCAAGAGCGGCACGTCGGCGGTGCCGAGGTCGCGGAACAGCGCCCCGAGCAGCATCGGCCGCCAGCGCACGGTGGCGCCGGCGGCGCGCGCCACCCGCTCGATCTGGGTCGCGCCCAGGTAGGCGAACGGCGACGAGTAGTCGAACCAGAAGTCGAGCGCCGGCGGCGTCGCGACCGGCGGCGCGTCGGCGGCGGGATCGGCCGGCACCCGGGTCAGCGGTGGGCCGGCGTCGGGGTCCCAGCCGGCCAGCACCGCGGCCAGCCAGTGCAGGCGGTCCTGGCCCCACAGCAGGAGGGGCGCGGCGGCGGGGCGGCGCACCACCATCGCCGGCGCGCCGAACACGCCCAGCGCCACCGCGCGATCGGTGCGGGCGCGCAGGTCGTCCTTGATCGCGTCGGTGTCGGCGGCCGCCAGCGCGGCGGCGACGGTCGCCGCGTCGATCCCCGCGCCGGCCAGCGCGGCGGCGATCACGGCGTCGGCGGTGACGTCGGCGCCGTCGACCCAGTAGGCCGCGTACAGCGCGTGCATCGCGGCCGGCCAGGTCGCCGCCGGCAGCGCCAGCAGCGTGCGCAGGGCGCGCACCGTCCGCATCGGATGTGCCGGCGGGATCGTCAGCGGCACCCCGCGGCGCTCGGCCCACCGCGCCATGTCGCGGCCGTTGCTCGCCGCCTTGGCCGGCGACAGCGTCGCCATCGGCCCGTCGCCGGCGCCGATCGCGCGGAACACGCCGCCGAGCAGCATCGGCGCCAGCTCGAGGCGGGCGCCGCCGGCCGCGCACACCGCCTCGATCGACCGCGACGCCAGGTAGGCGTACGGGCAGGAGAAGTCGAACCAGAACTCGACGGTGGTCACCGCGGCACCATCGCAAAAGCCCCGGGACGACGCCAGCGGATCGCGCCGCCGCCATACCCGATCGACCCCCGAGATGTTTTGACAGCACCCCCGGTGGAGATAGACTCTCAGGATGTCCGCGCCGCGGACGGCGCCATGGCGAAGTTGATCGAAGGATTCAAGGACGGCCGTCCCGAGCTGGGCCGGCGCACCTTCCTGGTCCCCGAGAACCACGCCGAGGTGCTGGCGCTCCTGTACCACGAGCGCACCGGCATCGTCGGCGGCCTGCCGGTGGGGCCGGTGACCACCGACCCGTGCGGCGCCCACGGCATCCGCATGTACCCCGATCAAGATCCGGCGATCCTCGAAGAGACCCGCCGCTACTTCGAGAAGCTGTCCGAGCGCTTCTCGAACGATCTCGCCAAGGCGTGAGTGGCGCGGCGCGTGGTCTGGTAGCGTCGCGGTCGTGATGCGTCTGACTCCTGGGGTCGTCGCCGCGCTGTCGCTCGCGGCGTGCGCGGGCCGTGCCGTGCAGCCCAGCCCGTGCGGCAAGGACACCGACTGCAAGGGCTCCCGCGTGTGCGTCGCCGGCAGCTGCGTCGAGCCGGGCACGCCGCCCCCGCCGACCGGTGGCGCCGGCAGCGGCGACGGCGGGGTCGCGCCGCCGCGGGTGGTCACCGGCCCGCCGCCGTTCGCGCTGTTCGGCGGCGGCCGCCGCCACCTCGGGCGCACCGCCGGCCCGGCGCCGACCAAGGCGCCGACCGAGCGCTGGCACGTCGACGTCGGCGGTCCGGTGACCGGCTCGCCCACGCTCGGCCCCGACGGCACGCTCTACGTCGCGTCGCACGCCGGCACGCTCACCGCGATCGATCCGGCCGGCAAGGTGGCCTGGACGTTCGCGCTCGGCGAGCGGTCGTGGAGCACGCCGGCGGTCGCGACCGACGGCACGATCTACGTCGGCTCCGACGACGATCACCTCTACGCGATCACCGCCGCCGGCGCGCTGAAGTGGAAGCTGCAGATCGGCCGCTGCGATCCGCGCGGCTTCGGCCCCGAGAGCTCGCGCTGCGACGCCGACGGCGGCCCGACGATCGGCGACGACGGCACGATCTACGTCGGCGGCGACGGCGTCCACGCGGTGTGGCCCGACGGCACGCTGCGCTGGCGGTTCGCCACCGCCGAGCACGTCGCCACCGCGCCGGCGATCGCCGACGACGGCACGATCTACGTCGGCGGCCAGGACGACGCGCTGTACGCGCTGGCCCCCGACGGCACCAAGCGCTGGGAGTTCCGCGCCGGCGGCGACTTCGACGCCACGCCGGTGATCGCCGAGGACGGCACCGTCTACGCCGGCAACGACGACGACGGCCTGTACGCGCTGCGCCCCGACGGCACGCTGGCGTGGAAGGCGGTGCTCGGCGGCGACGTGCGCGGCGCGGTCGCGGTCGCGCCCGACGGGACGATCTACGCCGGCAGCTACGATCAGCACCTCTACGCGCTGGCCCCCAGCGGCCAGATCAAGTGGCGGGTCGCGGCCGCCGACAAGTTCCACGGCAGCCCGGTCGTCACCGCCAGCGGCGTCGTGCTCGCCGGCGCGCAGGACGAGCGGCTGTACGCGGTCGACGCGGCCGGCGTGCTGCAATGGACGCTGCCGGCCGGCGGCGATCTCGACAGCGCGCCGATCGTCGGCAGCGACGGCACCGTGTACCTCGCCGGCGACGACGGCCTGGTCCGCGCCCTCCGATAAGCCAGCCCAGGCCCACCGTTCATGACCATCCAACGCGACGACATCCTCGACGGGCTCGGCTCGGCCGTCACCCGCGGCATCAAGTTCATGGCGCTGGCCGACGCGATCGGCGCGCGCAAGGCCGACTACGCCCACATGCGCGCGCTGCTGGCGACGCTGGTCGAGGAGGGCGTCGTGCGCGAGCTGCCCGGCGGCGCGTTCGCGCTGGCGCCCCACGGCCGCGGCGCCGACAAGAAGGCGCGGGCGGCGCTGCCGTGGCGCGAGCCGGTGGTGCCCCACGGGCCCGCGACGGCGATCGCCGACGCGGCGCCGGCGGTCGCGGCGGCGCCGCCGCCGACCACCACCACCCGGACCCGGCGCAGCACCCGGGCCCCGGTCGCCGCGCCCGAGGTCGCGCCGGCGCGCCCGGCCCGCGCCCGCGTCACGGCGCCGCCGCCCGCGGCGGACGACGCGCCCACCGGGCGGATCACGGTCCACCCGGCGGGCTACGGCTTCGTCGGGCTGCCCGACGGGCGCGACGTGTTCGTGCCGGCCAAGTACCGCGCCGGCTCGCTCGACGGCGATCAGGTCCGGGTCGCGACCTGGGTCGGGGTCAAGGGCGTCGAGGGGCGGGTCGTCGAGGTGCTGGCCCGCGGCCGGGCTCGGCTCACCGGCGTGCTGCGCGTCAACGGCCGCCGGGTCTACCTCGAGCCCGACGATCCGCGCGTCGCCGCCGACTTCGGCCAGGTCGCCCTCGACGGCGGCTCGACGGCGCACGAGGGCCAGGCGGTGGTCGTCGAGATCACCCGCTACCCCGAGCCGGGCAGCCACGAGCTCGCGGCCCGGGTGCTGAAGGTGCTCGGCGATCCCGACGATCCGCGCACCGAGATCGCCAAGATCCTCGCGGTCGCCGCGGTGCCGCTGGAGTTCCCGCCGGCCGCGCTGGCCCAGGCCGAGGCCACCGCGCAGAGCGTCGGCCCCGCCGATCACGCCGACCGCATCGACCTGCGCGATCGCCGGTTCTGCACGATCGATCCCGAGACCGCGCGCGACTTCGACGACGCGCTGTGCATCGAGGACGGCCCCGACGGCGGCACCCGGGTGTGGGTCGCGGTCGCGGACGTCTCGCACTACGTGCGCTGGGACGACCCGCTCGATCGCGAGTCGACGCTGCGCGGCGTCTCGGTGTACCTGCCGGATCGCGTCATCCCGATGCTGCCGCACCAGCTGTCGAGCATCATCTGCTCGCTGCTCCCCGACGTCGATCGCTGCGCGATGGTGGTGCGGCTCGACTACGATCGCGACGCCAACCTGATCGCCGAGAGCCACGCCGCCGCGGTGATCCGCTCGCAGGCGCGCCTCGACTACCCCGGCGTGGCGGCGGCGCTGCGCGGCGACTTCCGCGGCCGCCGCGAGGCGTACCGGCCGTGGCTGGGCGAGCTCGAGCGGCTCAACGCGCTGGCCCAGCGGCTGCGCGCCCAGCGCCGGGCCCGCGGCACGCTCGATCTCGACCTGCCCGAGGCCAAGGTCATCCTCGACGCCGACGATCCGCGGCTGGTCCGCGACGTCGTGCGCGCCAAGGGCGACCCCGACGTCAAGGGCGCCTACCAGCTGGTCGAGGAGTTCATGATCGCGGCCAACGAGTCGGTGGGCCGGGTGTTCCGCAAGCGCGGCGCGCCGACGGTGTGGCGGGTCCATGCGCCGCCCAGCCGGGCCCGCGTCGAGGAGCTGGCGGCGATCCTGGGCGGCCTCGGCATGGAGGTCGACGTCGACGCCGCGCTGACGCCGCTGGGCATGAAGCAGGTGCTCGATCAGGTGTCGGCCACCAGCGCGTCGCGCTCGCTGTCGTTCCTGGTGCTGCGCTCGCTCAAGCAGGCGGTGTGGGACACCGTACCGATCGGCCACTTCGGCCTGGCGTCGGGCGACTACGTCCACTTCACGTCGCCGATCCGCCGCTACCCCGACCTGCTGGTCCACCGGCTGCTCAAGCACTACCTGCACAAGGACGGGCTGCCGGCCGGCGGCGCGTACCGCGAGCCGCCGCCGCCGATCGAGCGCCTCGCCGAGCTGGCCGCCGGCGCCAGCGGCCACGAGCGCCGGGCGATGGAGGCCGAGCGCGAGGCGGTCGCGATGTACCGCGCCTACCTGGTGCGCGATCAGATCGGCGAGCGCTTCACCGGCGCGGTGTCGGCGGTCACCAGCTTCGGCGCGTTCGTCGAGCTCGATTCGCCGTTCGTCGAGGGCCTGATCAAGCTCGAGTCGCTGGGCCACGACGTCGGCTACGACGAGGCGCGGCTGCGCTTGCGGGCCCGCCGCTCGGGCTTCACGCTGGCGATGGGCGACGCGGTCACCGTCGAGCTGGTCGACGTGTCGGTCGCGCGCCGCCGCATCGAGCTGCGCCTCGCCAGCGGCGTGCCGGGCGTGGCGACCGCCGGCGCGGGGCGCGAGCGGGAGCGCGACCGCGAGCCGGGGACGCGCGGGCGGAGCCGCGAGACCGCGCCGCCGCCGCGCGGCCGCGAGGAGCTCCCCGCGCCCGCCACGCCGACGCGGTTCGAGCAGGCGCGCCGCCAGCGCGCTGGCCGCGCCGTCGCCAAGGCCAACCCCAAGGCGGGCAAGCGCAAGGCCGGCGGCAGCGCCCGCCCGTCGCTGGGCGTGTCGCACCACAAGCCCCGCAAGAAGTAGCAGCCGCAAACCCGAGCCGGACCTGCGAGGACGGAGCTCGCGTTTCGGGTTGGGGCCCCACGTCATCCACCCAACCCGCGCAGCACGACCTCGCGTTTCGGGTGGGGGCCCCAGGTCATCCACCCAACCCGCGCAGCACGATCTCGCGTTTCGGGTGGGGGCCCCACGTCTTGTGGGGGAGGGTCTTTGCGAAAGACCCTCTCTGGATCAGGTCTTCGGGGCGCTCTCGGACGTCTTCGGCGTCGCCGGCTTCGGGGCCGGGGCGGGCGCCGGGGTCTTGGGCGCGGGCTTGGCCTGCGCCTGCTTGTTGGCGTCGCCCTTGGCGTCCTTCTTCTCGGTCTGCTTCTGCTCCTCCATGTGGGGGCAGGCCAGCGCGACCGAGGTGAGGAAGCCGAGGGACAGGGCGGTGGCGATGACGGTCTTCATGGCGCTGAGTCTGGCATGGCGACCCGCGGTCGCCAAGTCCGGTTCAGCGGCCCCGGCGGATCCGGCCGGCGTTGTGCTGCTCGAGGTAATCCCCGATGAAGTACAGGTGGTCGCGGAAGTTCTTCCGCTGGTCCCACTTCGCGAAGCGGTCGGGGTAGCGATCCGCGAGCTGGTGCATCGGGTGGTCGTCGATCAGCTCGCCGATCATGGCGCAGTCGGCGCCCAGCTGCGACTCGTCGATCTCGATCGCCGGCAGCGTGATCGGTGCGCGCGCGTCGCCGGTCGCGATGCGGTTCGCGTCGATACAGTCGGACAGGTCGTTGGCCGCCATCGTGCGGGCGTTGAGCGGCTCCAGCCCGAACTGCCGCTCGAGGTGCGCCAGCACCGAGCAGTGATCGCGCACCGTGCTCGAGACGCCGGTCTTGACGTGCGGCCCGATCACCATCGTCGGCACCCGGAAGCCCATCTGGTCGAAGCCCTGGGCGGCGAACGGGTCGACGGTGGTCGGCGGCGGCACGTGGTCGAAGAACCCGCCGTTCTCGTCGTAGGTGACGACCAGGAGCGTCTTGCTCCACAGCCGCGAGCTCGCCAGCGCGGTGTAGATCGACGCCAGGAACGCCTGGCCGTGGATCGGGTGGATCGGCGGGTGGTCGTCGTTGAGGTTGAAGCCGGGGTCGAGGTAGCTGACCGGCGCCAGGTCGCCCTTGGCGCAGTCGCGCATGAACTGCTCGACCAGGAACAGCCGGCCGGTCTTGTCGAGCGTGTCGACGATCGCCAGCACCGGGATCGTGACGTAGTAGTAGCGCCAGGGGACGCCCTTGTCGTCGAGGCGGTGGTGGATGCTGGGCCAGGTGAAGCCGCCCATCGGCAGGTCGTTGGACTTGATGCCGTTGCTCGAGCCCGAGTGCCAGTACATGCGGTTGGGCCAGGTCGGGCCCATCACCGAGCAGAAGTAGCGATCGCAGGTGGTGTACTCGTCGGCCAGCGCCCAGCTCACCGGCACGTGGGCGCGGGTCAGGTACTCCATCGGGTGCTTGAAGCTGTTGTCGCCGTGGGAGGCCTGGTGCGCGGCGACGAAGCCGCTGTTGGCGCCGCCGGCGAACGAGGCGTGGGCGGCGTCCCAGCCGTGCGGCGGGTCGGGCACGCACAGGTTGCCCAGCGTCGCCTCGTACGGCGCGTAGATCGTGCCGTCGCGCCCGGCGTTGGTCATCGTCGCCGTCAGGCCGTCGCCGCCCAGCCCCTCGAGCGCGCGCGCGCCGAGCAGGTGGTCGTACGAGCGGTTCTCCATCATCACGACGACGATGTGCTCGATGCCCGGCGGCAGCCCGTTGTCGCCGCAGGCCCCGAGCAGGCGGGTGCCGGCGGTGGCGCCGGCCAGCGCCCCCATGGTCTTCAGTGCGTCGCGACGCTTCATGCGCGAAGCGTACTCGACCGCGGTGACCGATGCGTCACAGAAGCGTGGCGATCCAGGCCGCGCCGACCCACATCCCGATCGCCGTCCCCAGGCCCGACAGGATGGCCACCAGCAGCGTCCGCGACACCGGGTTCTTCCAGAAGCCCTTGAGCGTCGTCACGTCGTCGGGCAGGCGCTCGCAGTCGACGACGGTCGGCTTGCGCAGCCAGGCCTCGACGACGCCGACCACCATCGCGGTGCCGAGCAGCGGGTGGATCGCGGCGATCGGCGCCACCACCACGGCGGTCAGCACCGACAGCGGCTTGCCGCCGCCGAACAAGGTCAGCACGCCGGCGCCGATCGAGGTCGGCAGCACCAGCGCCATCAGCACGTCCTTGACCTTCATCGAGTCGGGGTGGAGCGCGCCCCACACCAGCCCGAAAACCAGTAACGCCGGGATCAGCCACTTCACCGCGGTCCACAGGAGGCCGGGGCGGGGCAGGGCGTCGAGCTTGGCCTTGTCGACCGGCTGGCCGCGGAGGGCCATCATGCCGGGGACGTGGGCGGCGCCGACCACCGCGACGACGCTCTTGGCCTTCGCCGCGGCGTCCTCGATGCCGGCCACCAGGTACTGGTCGCGCTCGTCGATGAGCGGGGTCTTGACCTCGGGCAGCGTCCGCGACAGCTCCGACAGCATCTCGGACAGCGCCTTGGGCTCCTTCATCGCCTCGACCGCGGCGGCGCCGGTGGGCTTGGCCTCCCCCTTGGCCTCGCCCTGCGTGGCCTTGGGATCGTCGTCTTCCTCTTCCTCCTCCTCGGCCCCCATCACCAGCGACGCCAGCAGCATCGAGCGCTTCCACAGGCCGAGGTTGGCCCAGGTGCGCTTGAGCGTCGTGTGGATGCTGCGATCGATGAGCTCGACCCGGGCGCCGACCGCCTTGGCCTCCTCGATCGCCGCCAGCAGCTCGGCGCCGGGCTTGACCCCCAGCTCCTGGCCCATCTTGCGCTGGTAGCTGGCCAGCGCGAGGTGGGCGAGCAGGTACAGCGTCTTGCCCTCGCGGATGACCTTGAACACGTCGAGGTTGCGGAACGCGTTGTCCGAGGTCAGCGCGTCGTAGCGCCCCTGGCACAGCTCGACGCACACCACCTCGGGCTTGACCGCGCGGATCACCTCGCGCACCTCGTCGACCGACCGGGCCGACACGTGGGCCGTGCCGATCAGGTGGATCGGCACGCCGTGGACGTCGAACTCGGTGACCGCGGACACCGCGGGTTCTTAGCACAGCGAACGGTCTGAAGTGCCTGCTGCGACACGACCTTGCGGGTGCCTCCGGGCGTACGTCCGATGCTCGCGACGGCCGCGCCGTGATCTGCTACCTACCGGGGATGGCCGACGCCATCGACCCCGCCCTGCAGACCGAGTTCGAGGCCGCCGCGTTCCGGCGCCTGCTCGAGCACTTCCGCCAGCGCACCGACGTCCAGAACAAGGACGTCATGGACCTGGCCGGCTTCTGCCGCAACTGCCTCGCCAAGTGGTACCGGGCCGCCGCCGTCGAGCGCGGCGTCGAGCTCACCGACGAGGCGGCGCGCGAGCACGTCTACGGCATGCCGTACGCCACCTGGAAGGCGCAATACCAGAAGTGAGCGAGCCCACCCCGTTCGAGCGCGTCGGCGGGGCCGCGGCGGTGCGGCGCCTCGTCGATCGGTTCTACGACCGCATGGATCAGCGGCCCGACTGCGCCGACCTGCGCGCGCTGCACCCGCCCGACCTCGACCGCTCGCGCGACAAGCTGACCTGGTACCTGACCGGCTGGCTGGGTGGCCCGCAGGAGTACGTCGAGCGCTTCGGCCACCCGCGGCTGCGCGCGCGGCACCTGCCGTTCCCGATCGGCGTCGCCGAGCGCGACCAGTGGATGAGCTGCATGCGCGAGGCGATGGCCGCCGAGCTCACCGACCCGGCGCTGATCGGGTTCCTCGACACCGCGCTGGCCAACCTCGCCGATCACATGCGCAACCTCGCCGAGCGATGACCGCGTTCGCCCCGATCACGCTGGCCGAGCTGGTCGATCGCGCCGCCGCGTTCGACCGGGCGGTCGCGGTGACGCCGGGGATCGATCGGTTCTGCTCGTCGGTGCCGTGGGTGGTCGCGGCGCACCACGCGCTGATGGGCGATCGCGAGCCGTGGCTGGGCACCGTCGACGACGGCTGGGTGGCGCTGGCCCGGGCCCAGCGCCCCGGCGGGCGCTACCTCGAGCCGCTCGAGCTGGCCTGGGGTCTGGCCTGCCCGCTGATCGGGCCCGATCCGGTGGCGGTGGTCGAGGGCCTGATGGCGGGGCTGGCGGTCGAGCCCGACTGGGACCTGGCGCTCCTGGCCGGGATCGTCACCGGCGGCGCCCACCACCGCGCGCTGCGGGCCTGCCTGCGCCCGGGCTGGCGCCTGGGCGTCGGCCCGTCGACCGAGCGCTACGTCGCCAGCCTCGACGGCGGCGTCGACGGGTTCCTGGGCCGGCGCAGCCGCAACTTCCGCAAGGCGGTGCGCGCCGATCAGCGCCAGGCCGAGGCCGCCGGCATCGCCTTCACGCCGGTCGAGATCAGCGTCGACAACGCGCTGGCGTGCCTCGATCGGGTGGTCGCGATCGAGCGCCAGAGCTGGAAGGGCGAGGCCGGGGTCGGCGTCGACCAGGGGCCGATGCAGGCGTTCTACCGCCACATGATCACGCCGCTGGCGGCGACGGGCCGGGCCCGGCTGATGATCGCGCAGCACGAGGGCGTCGACGTGGCGTTCATCTTCGGCGGCGTCTTCGCCGGCGAGTACCGCGGCCTGCAGTTCTCCCACGTCGCGCGCTACCGGCCCTACGGCCTGGGCAACGTCGCCCAGCTGGCGCAGATCGAGCGGCTGGTCGCCGAGGGCGTCCACACCTACGACCTCGGCACCGCGATGGACTACAAGGCCCGCTGGGCCGAGCAGGTGGTCGCGACCACGCTGTACGCGGTCGCACGGTAGCCGCGATCGCCCGCGGCCGGCCGGCGCGTTGGCCGGCGGGGACGGCGCGCGCCGGCCCGCCGTCAGATATGATTCGCGACGATGGCCCGTACGCCGCTGTTCGCGTCCCTCCGTCGCGCGCTCCGCATCGCCCACCAGGCCCGCACCGCCGGCGTCGATCCGGCCGAGCTGGCCGCCGCGCCGCGCCGCGGCCCCGATCGCCGCACCGTGCTGCGCACCGCGCTGGGCGCCGCCGCGCTGGCGCCGCTGGCGGCGGCGTGCGGCGACAACCTCGACGGCTCGGCCCGGGTCGCGGTGATCGGCGCCGGCACCGCCGGCCTGCACTGCGCGCTGCGGCTGGCCGAGGCCGGCGTCGACGTCACCGTCTACGAGGCGTCGGCCCGCACCGGCGGCCGGATGTTCACCGACCGGGGCCCGTACCCCAACGGCAAGGTCATCGAGCTGGGCGGCGAGCTGATCGACTCGAACCACACCGTCATGATGGCGCTGTGCGACGAGTTCGGGCTGACGCTCGACGACCTCGCCGCCGGCGACGCCGGGCTGCGCGGCGACACGTTCCACTTCGACGGCCAGGTCATCGCCGAGGCGACGATCGTCAACGAGTTCACGCCGCTGGCGACGCGGATGGCGACCGCCGCGGCGCTCGAGACCGACCCCGGCGAGTTCACCCGCCTCGACAACCTGTCGATCCCGGCGTGGCTGGCCGGCGACGGCATGCTGCCGGCCAACGCGCTGATCCGCCGCATCCTCGAGCGCGCCTACGTCGGCGAGTACGGCCTCGAGGTCGCCGAGCAGTCGGTGTGGAACCTGCTGTGGCTGATCGACTTCGACACCCCGGATCCGTTCCGGATCTACGGCGACTCCGACGAGCGCTACCACATCCACGAGGGCAACCAGGCGCTGCCCGACGCGCTGGCGGCGCGGCTGCCCGGCAAGATCGAGCTGGGCCACGAGCTGGTGGCGGTGACCACGCAGGCCGGCGGCCGGCCGGTGCTGACGTTCGACACCGACGGCGGCACCGTCGAGCAGGCCTTCGATCGCGTCGTCTTCGCGCTGCCGTTCACGCTGTTGCGTCGGCTCGATCTGGCCGAGGCCGGGCTGAGCGACGGCAAGCAGGCGATCATCCGCACGCTCGGCTACGGCACCAACGCCAAGCTGATGATGCGGTTCGGCAGCCGGCCGTGGCGCGACCCCGGCATGGCGTCGGGCGGCAGCGTCAGCGACATCGGCGACCTGCAGGCCACCTGGGAGACGTCGCGCGGCTACGCCGGCGCCGACGGCATCATCACCAACTTCGTCGGCGGCACCCGCGGCATCGCGATCGGCGGCGGGTCGGCCGAGGAGCGCGCCGCCGAGGTGCTGCCGTGGATGAACGGCGTGTTCCCCGGGACCATGGCCGCGTACACCGCGGGCTCGGCGGTGCGCCAGCACTGGCCGTCGGCGCCGTACGCGCTCGGCAGCTACGCCTGCTACAAGCTCGGCCAGGCCAGCTACGCCGGGCTCGAGGGCGAGGCCGAGGGCGCGTACCACTTCTGCGGCGAGCACACGTCGGTCGAGGCCCAGGGCTACATGGAGGGCGCGGCCGAGACCGGCCTGCGCGCCGCCGACGAGGTGCTGACCGCGCTCGGCCTGCCGCCGGGGCCGGCGATGCAGCGGATGATCGCCGCGCGCGCGGCCACCCGTCGCCGCCGTCGTCGCCGCCGTGGTACGCCCCGGTCATGACCGCTGCGCCGCTGAAGATCGAGGCCATCCTCGACCTCTTGCCCCACCGCTTCCCGTTCCTGCTGGTCGACCGCGTCCTCGAGCTGACCCCGGACAAGATCGTGGCGCTCAAGAACGTCACCTACAACGAGCCGTACTTCCCGGGGCACTTCCCCGGCGCGCCGGTGATGCCGGGCGTGCTGCAGATCGAGGCGATGGCGCAGGCCGGCGGCCTGCTCGGCAGCCAGAGCGAGGGGTTCGACAAGGACACCCACGTGATGCTGTTCATGGGCATCGACGCCGCCAAGTTCCGCAAGCCGGTGGTGCCGGGCGATCAGCTGATCATCGAGGTCGTGCCGCTGCGCAAGGGCAAGATCATGAAGCTCAAGGGCGAGTGCCGCGTCGACGGCGCGGTCGTGTCGTCGGCCGAGATGCTGGCGGCGATCGCGCCGCGGAGCAAGGTGGCGTGAGGCGCGCGGCGGTCGCGCTGGTGGTGCTGGCGGCGGCGTGCAAGGGCGGCGACCGCAAGACGATCGCCCGCGGCGACGGCGGCGCGCCGCCGGTGCAGGTGGTCGATCGCGGCGGCGCGGTGACGCCGCCCGGCGCGCCCGAGCTCGAGCCCAACGACGAGGTCGCCACCGCGATGCCGCTGCCGGCCGCCGGCGCCCGCGGCGCGCTCGACGGCGCCGCCGACGTCGACGTCTACGCGATCACCAGCGAGGGCGCGCGGCTGCTCGACGCCAGGCTGTCGGGGATGGCCGGCGTCGACGGCAAGCTCGAGCTGCGCGACGAGGCGTTCGCGGTGATCGCCACCGCCGATCGCGGCGGCGCCGGCGTCGCCGAGCGGTTCCCGAACCTGTCGCTCGATCGCGGCCGCTACTTCCTGGTGGTGCGCGAGGTGGTCCACGCGCCGAAGAAGAAGGCCAAGGTCGACGCCGGCGTCGGCCGGGTCGGCCCCAGCCCGACCTACCAGTTGACGGCGACCCAGGCCGCCGATCCGCCGCCCGGCGGCGAGCGCGAGCCCGACGACGACGTCGGCACCGCCAACGAGGTCACGCTGGCGACGCCGGCCACCGGCTACGTCGGCTGGAAGGGCGACGTCGACGCGTGGAAGCTGGCGATCGACGGCCTCGCCGACGGCGACGGCCTCGACGTCGCCGTCACCGCGGTCGAGCGGGTCGCGCTCACGATCGAGATCACCGACGCCGCCGGCCGCCGGCTGGTGCGGCAGACCGGCGCCCCCGGCGCGCCGCTCACGCTGCGCAGCATCGCGCCGCGGGTGACGCCGGGCGAGCCGACCGTGCAGTTCGTGCTGGTCAGCGGCGCCCCGGCCAACCCCGACGCGACCTACCAGCTCACGGTGACCAGCCGCCTGCTCGAGCTCGACGAGGAGGCCGAGCCCAACGACACCGACGAGCGCGCCAGCCCGCTGCGGTTCGGCACCGA
>JAEUJY010000038.1 GCA_016794525.1 Myxococcales bacterium | reverse complement strand
GCGGGCACCGCGGCGTCCTCGTCGACGACGACGTTGCGCGCGCCCTCGGCCCGCGCGTACAGGAACAGGTGGTCGGTCATCGCCAGCGTGCCGTCGACGCCGGCGCCGTAGGTCCACACCCGCTGCGAGTAGCGGGTCAGGCTCAGCAGGCGCGCGTGCGAGACGAACCCGTCGGCGCGCAGCCACGCCGCCGGGCGGTCGACGTCGAGCCGCGCGGTCAGGCGATCTTCGTCGAGGATCTGGTTGGCCGAGGTCGGGTACATGCCGTTGATCGCGTGGACCTCGAGGGTGGCGCGGCCGCGCCGCGCCTGCACCGTGGCGTCGAGGTGCAGCGCGTCGCGCTGGACCGCCTCGATCGTCCCCGGCGGGTGGAACTCGCCGATCTCGAAGCCGACGTCGAGGCCGATCGCGACGTGGTCGCCCAGCCGCACGCCGCTGATCGCCAGCGGCGAGATCGCCGCGACCAGCGGATCGTCGACGCCGTCGTCGGTCAGCCCCAGCGTCGTGAACGCGATCTTCATGAAGTCGTAGGTCTGGTCGCGCCCGCCCAGGCCGCGTCCGCGCCGCGCCCAGTACACCG
Source organism: Myxococcales bacterium (assembly GCA_016794525.1). Lineage (GTDB taxonomy): Bacteria > Myxococcota_A > Polyangia > Haliangiales > Haliangiaceae > UBA2376. Next base: position 41,538 of record JAEUJY010000038.1, on the reverse strand, counting down.
GCTGGAACGACGCCCACGACTGGAACGTCGTCGCGCCGCCGTGGACCCAGTCGAACTGGAACCGCATCGGCGCGACGTCGATCTGGTGATCCTGTGACAGCCAGCGGTAGAAGCGCAGGTTGGCGTAGACGGTGTCGCCGCTGGCGCGCTCGCCCAGCGCGATCGGCCGCGCCAGCAGCGAGTTGCGCACGTCGCGGCGGCCGCGGTAGCCGAGCTCGAAGGTGTCGAACGGCAGCGGCAGGCAGCCGCCGACGCCGTAGGCCATCGCCGCCTGGGCCTTGCCGTCGTCGTAGAAGCCCTGGACGCTGCCCTGGGCCTCGAACAGCCGGCACAGCGGCGCGTCCCAGGTGAGCCCGGCGCCGACGGCGAGCGACGCCGGCGTGGCGCTGTCGACCATCGCCTGGCCCTGCACCTTGGCCTCCCACTGGCGGTGGCGATACAGCTCGGCGAGGTTGTGGGCCAGCGGGCCCAGCACCGGATCGTTGGTGAGCTGCTCGCTGGCCCGGTAGTAGTCGTACTGGAAGCCGCGCGGATCCGAGAGGTAGTAGAGCAGGTCGCGCACGTCGCGCGCGGTCTCGCTCAGCTGGCGGGCCTCGTCGGCCAGGCGCGCCGCCGCGGCCGCGCCCTCGCCGAGCGGATCGTCGCCCGCGCGCGCCGGCCTCGGCGTCTCCACCACCGCCACCGCGAGGATCGCGACCACGAGCGCGGAGCGGCACATCGGCGCCAGCTTCGCACGTAACCGCCGCGGTCGCGACGCGTAGGCTCGGCATGCGCTGGCTCGCTGCGGTGATCGTCACGGCGTGTTCGACGGCCGACGGCCGGGTGCCGGCCTCGCCACCGGCGTCCGCGTCGACACCCGGGCCGATGGCGCCCGCGCCCGTCGACGGCGCGGTCGTGGTCGAGCTGTTCACGTCGCAAGGCTGCAGCTCGTGCCCGCCGGCCGATCGCCTGCTGACCGAGCTGACCCGCGATCGCCGCGACGTGATCGCGCTGGCGTTCCACGTCGACTACTGGAACCGGTTGGGCTGGGCCGATCCGTGGTCGCGGCCGGCGTGGAGCGCGCGCCAGGAGGCGTACGCCCGCGGCGACGGCGATCGGGTCTACACCCCGGCGCTGGTGATCAACGGCGGCGGCGCGGTGGTCGGCTCGCGCCGCGCCGCGGTCGCCGCGGCCATCGCCCAGGCGCCGCGGCTGCCCGCGATCGCCGGCACGGCGCGGGTCGTCGACGGCGCGGTCGAGGTCGCGGCGGCGGTGCCGGCCGGCGCGCGCGGCGCGGTGGCGATCGTCGAGGACGCGCTGGTCACCCGCGTCGCGGCCGGCGAGAACGAGGGCGAGACGCTGCGCAACGATCGGGTCGTGCGCGCGCTGGTGCCGCTCACCGACCGCGCCGCGGTGCCGCTCGAGCCGGGCTGGCGCGCCGCCGGGCTCGAGGCGGTGGTCCTGGCCGCCGGCCCCGACGGCCGCCTGGTCGCCGCCGGCCGGCTGCCGATCGCCCGCTGATCGTCGCGGTCCGCCACAGCGCACCGCCGCGATCGGCCAACCATGCGCGATCAGCGGAGGTTGCGGCGGGCACGCGGGTTGCTGTCGAATGGGAGGATGCCCCGCCGCGCGCTGATCCTGTCGCTTCTGGCCACACTCGCCGCCTGCGGTGGCGGGGGCGACGACACCGCCGCGCCCGACGGCGGCGCCGACGCTGCGGTCGACGCGGCCATCGACGCCGGCCCCGATCTGACGCCGGCGCTGTTCGCGCCGGATCACATCGTCGACGTCGCGATCACGATGGCGCCCGCCGACTGGGACGCGCTGCGGGTCCAGACCCGCTCGATCGCCGAGATGATCGAGGGCGACTGCCTGGCGCAGCCGTTCCCCAGCCCGTTCACCAAGTTCGCGGCCACCGTCACCATCGACGGCACGCGCCTCGATCAGGTCGGCATCAAGAAGAAGGGCCTGCTCGGGTCGCTCAACACCGAGAAGCCGTCGCTCAAGCTCGACTTCGACGAGTACGTCGCCGGGCAGCGCTACCTCGGCCTCGAGAAGCTCACGCTCAACAACGCCAACCAGGATCCGGCGTACGTCCGGCAGTGCCTGGCCTACGCGATGTTCCGCAAGGCCGGGCTGGTCGCGTCGCGCTGCAACTTCGCGCGGGTCCGCGTCAACGGCGCCGACCTCGGCGTCTACGTCAACGTCGAGAGCGTCGACCACGAGTTCACCCGGCGCAACTTCGCCAACGGCGACGGCAACCTCTACGAGGGCACGCTCTCGGACTTCCGCCCGGGCTGGACCGGCACCTTCGATCCCAAGGGCAACGGCGATCGCAGCGACCTCACCGCGCTGGTCGACGCGCTGCAGCTCACCGACGACGCGGCGATGGACGCCGCGGTCGCGGCCACGCTCGATCGCGAGCAGTTCGAGTCGTACTGGGCGATGGAGGTGATCACCGGGCAGTGGGACGGCTACGCGTCGAACCGCAACAACTACTTCGTCTTCCACGACCTCGGCACCGGCAAGCACGTGCTGTTGCCGTGGGGCGTCGACGGCACGTTCCAGCCCAACCACCCGTTCGGCGATCCCGCCACCGGCCCCAACGCGGTCGCCGCCGCCGGCTTCCTCGCCAACCGCCTGTACGGCACCGCCACCGGCCGCGCGCGCTTCCTGACCCGCGAGCGCACGCTGCTGGCGACGGTGTGGAACGAGGCCGAGCTCCTGGCCGAGGTCGATCGCATGGTCGCGCTGATCGGTCCGATCGCCGACGCCACCGATCCGGGCTGGCGCGCCGCGCTCGCCGACGTCCGCGCGTTCATCACCGGCCGCCGCGCGCTGCTCACCGCCGAGCTCGACGCCGGCCCCACCTGGACCGAGCCGCTCGGCGAGTACCCGTGCCTCGACGTCCGCGGCACCGTCGAGTCGGCGTTCAGCACGACCTACGGCACGCTGGGCGCGCCCAACCCGCTGGCGGTCGGCGCCGGCACGATGACCGTGACCGTCGGCGCCGCCACCTACGTCACGACGCCGGTCGGCGTGATGGCCGGCCGCGATCCCAACCCGCAGCCGGGGCAGCCGGCCAGCGAGCTCTTGCAGGTCTTCGGCCGCCGCGCCACCGACGGGCACATCCTCGCGGTCGTCGTGGCCTGGCCCCAGGCCTGGTTCGTGCCGTTCACGTTCGACGTCGGCTTCGTCGGCGTGTTCGGCGTCGCGTTCGACTACGACCCCGGCACCGACACCGCCACCGAGATCGGCTTCTTGCTCGGCACCGTGCGGCTCGACCAGGCGCGGGCGGTGGCCGGCGCGCCGGTGGCCGGCGCGATCGACGCCCACGCCGACCTGCCGGGCATGCAGATGTTCGCCCGGGCCGCGCTGCGCGGCGTCGACCGGGCGGCGCTGGCCGCGTCGGTGCGAGCCAGCGCCCGGGCCCTGAGCGCGCCCCGCTGACGCGCCGCGGCGTCAGGCGGACCGGGGCCGCGCGGCCCCTGCGTCACGCCGCCGCTCGTCGGCGCGACAGACGATGTCCGCTTGCGGGCCGACCGCCGGCCGGGGCTATCGTCCCGCCCCATGCGCCCACGACTTTGGTTGCTTAGCCTCGCGCTCGGACTGCTGGTCGCGGCCTGCGGGCCCTCGGCCAGCGGCGACGACGACGACAACCCGGCCTGCCAGAACCGCTGCACCGCGTTCGGCTGGGAGCAGTGCATCTCGGACGGCGTCTACCAGGTGCCGGTCGCGTGCACGAACGATCAGGTGTGCATCGAGGAGATCGGCTGCGCGGTGTGCATCCCCGATCAGGTGTACTGCGGCGAGCTCGACCAGGTCTGGATGTGCAACAGCGACGGCACCGGCGGCACGCTGCTCGAGCAGTGCGCGGCCGGCACGGTGTGCGGCAGCGGCACCTGCGTGACGCCGTGCCAGCGCGCGCTGACCGAGCCGTCGAACGTCGGCTGTGACTTCTGGGCCGCCGACCTCGACAACGAGGCGTCGACGACGCTGGGCTTCACCAACGACGCGGCGATGCAGCAGTACTCGATCGTCGTCGCCAACAACAACGACTACGACGTCCAGATCACCGTCTACAAGAACGGCGGCCGGGTCGGCGCGCTGGACGAGCAGGTCGTGCTGCAGACCGTCGCGCCGGCGCGCAGCGCCAAGCAGGTCGACCTGCCGCAGCGCGAGGTCGACGGCACGATGGGCCAGAACGCGGCGTACACCCGCTACAGCGGCTCGGGCACGTTCGTCTCGCCTCACGCGTACCACCTGGTCACGACCGGCCCGGTCGTCGCCTACCAGTTCAACCCGATCGTCCAGCAGTACTCCAACGACGCGTCGATCCTGATCCCGATCCAGGCGCTGGGCCGCCACTACTACGTCTGGGGCTGGCCCACCGCCAACCCGTGCGGCCCGCCGCCCGGCACGTTCGGCTTCGACGGCAGCATCCCCGATCGCACGTCGATCACGATCGTCGGCGTCGAGGACAACACCAGCGTGACGGTCAACGCCACCCACCCGATCACCGCGTCGGCCGGCGACTCCGGCTTCTCGATCGCCGCGACGCCGGCCGGCCAGCCGCTGACGTTCACGATCAACAAGTACGACGTCGTCAACCTCGAGTCCGATCAGCCGGTGGTGCCGATCCAGGAGTGCTTCAACTTCCTCGATCGCGACGGCGACTTCATGGGCTCGCTGGTGACCTCGGACAAGAAGGTCGCGGTGTTCACCGGCCTCGAGCGCGGCATCGGCACCGGCGGCGCGATGCCGCCCGACCCGCCCAACTGGGACGGCGAGAGCTGCTGCACCGACCACCTCGAGGAGCAGCTGCTGCCGACCACCGCGCTCGGCCGCGAGTTCGCGGTCAGCCGGTCGCCGGTGCGCTCGACCAACCCCAGCTACCGCGAGCCCGACATGTACCGGGTGCTGGCGTCCGAGGACGGCGTCTCGATCACGACCAACCTGCCGGCTCCCTTCAACGCGTTCACGCTCAACGCCGGCGAGCACAAGGCGTTCTACGCCGATCGCGGGTTCACGCTGTCGGCGACCGGCGCGGTGACTCTGGGCCAGGTGCTGGTGTCGCAGCACCGCGTGCCCGACGGCTTCACCGGCGATCCGTCGCTGGTGATCTTCCCGTCGGCCGAGCAGCACCGCAAGGACTACGTGTTCCTGGTGCCGTCGACGTTCCGCACCAACTACTTCGTGCTGGCCAAGCCGGTCAGCGGCAGCTTCACCGTCGACGGCCGCGCGCTCGGCGAGTTCGCCGGCTGCCAGGTCGAGCCGATCGGCGTGGTCCACGGCGTCAACTACGAGCAGGTCACCTGCCCGGTCACCGAGGGCCAGCACACCGTCGCCGGCACCGACCCGTTCGGCATCACGGTGTACGGCTACTACAACGTCGGCAGCTACGCGTTCGCCGGCGGCAGCGACCTCAAGATCATCAACCCGATCGGCAAGCCGCGCGGGCCGGCGCGCACGCTCGGGCAGGCGTTCGCGACGCCGTGATCGCGCCGCGGCGCCCGGCGCGTGCGAGCATGGGGCCCATGCGCACTCGCTGGGTCCTGGTGCTCGCGCTGGCCGCCTGCGGTGAGGGCGGGAAGCCGATCGTCGACGCCGCTGGTGGAGACGGTGGCGCCGACGGTCGTGCCGGGGATGACGCCGCGGCCGTCGACGCCGCGGGGACGGAGGACGCGCCCGCGGGCGATGCGGCGGTCGTGGTCGATGCCACGGCCGTGGTCGATGCCACGGCCGTGGTCGATGCGACGGCGGTCGTCGATGCCGCGGCGGTGGTCGATGCGTCCACCGCCGATGTCGACGCGGCGATCGCGGTCGACGCCGCCAGCGGCTGCCCGGTCGGCCTGAACGATCTGATCCCGGCCAGCCTCGCGGTCACGACCGACGACAACACCAAGGTCTGGCTCAACGGCGTGCTGATCGACGACGTGCCGCGGGTGTGGAGCAACCCGCAGCGCTACGACGTGATGATCTACGCGCACCCCGGCCACACCAACGTGCTGGCGATCGAGGGCGTGAACCTGCAGAACCAGGCCGGCTACGATCGCGGCATCGTCGCCGACCTGCGCTTCACCGTCGACGGCCAGGCCCAGACCGTGGTGACCGGCGCCGGCTTCGCGGCCACCAACACGCTGGCCGCCAGCTGGGAGCAGCCGGGCTTCGACGACAGCGCGTGGTCGCCGGCGGTCGAGCTGGGCGCGGTCGGCATCGCGCCGTGGGGCGCGGTGCTGGCGTCGCTGGCCCCGGGCTCGACCGCGCAGTGGATCTGGACCTACGACCCCGCCGCCAACCCGAACAAGCCGACCGTCGAGTCGACCTACGCGCGACGTCGCTTCACCACCGTCGACGCCCGCTGCCCGGTCGCCGTCGAGTAGCGCGCGCCGATCAGAACGCCGCGGCGACGCCGACCTGGACGCGGTCGTGGGTGACGGCGAGCTGGGGCGCCCAGCCGGTGCGGCCATCGCGCTCGTCGGTCAGCGTCGCGGCGTCGATGAGGCTCGCGGCCGCGAACCCGAGCAGGACGCCAGGGCCGACGAGGTCGAGGCCACACAGCAGCTCGTCGTCGCCGCGACAGTCGGCCATGGCGAACCCGAGGCTGCCGCCGATCGCGCCGAGGCCGGAACGCAGCGCGAGGCTGCCGAGGCTGCGGCCGACGTGGCCGCGCACGCCGTGGATGATCGGCGTGGCGAACAGCGCGCCCAGCGCGCCGACGCCCATCAGGTTCGAGGACAGCGCGGTGTCGCGGCCGCCCTCGCCCTCGGCCAGCCCGCCGGCGACCATCAAGCCGAGCGCGACCGCGTCGGTGGTCAGCGTGTACCGCCGATAGCTCGTGACCCGGCCGGGATCGCCGGCGGGCGCGGCGGGGGCGCCCAGCGCGGTGGGCGCAGGGCCCGGGTCGTCGGCGCGCGCGGCGGGCGCGGCCATGCCGATGGCGAGCAGGGTGACCGGGAGGATCGCGGGGCGCATGCCGGTCGCCCATGCATACCGCGCACCGGCGCGCCGGATCCGCGATCTCGGTGGCTTGCGCCGCCCCGACTGCTCAGCGATCGACGCCCACGCGGCGAGAACTCACCGCCGTGTCGCGGCTGTGGCGGCGATCACGCCGCGGCGCCGTGGCACTTCTTGTACTTCTTGCCCGAGCCGCAGGGGCACTGGTCGTTGCGGCCCGGGGTGGGGGCGGCGTTGACGATCGTGCCCTGGCGCTCGCCGGGCCGGCGGCCCGACAGCGCGGCGTCGAAGGCCTCGATCGCGACCTGCGTCGGCCGCCAGATCGTCGCCGCGACCTCGGCGGTCATCGCCGCCTCGCGGACGTCCTCCTCGAGGAGCTCGCGCAGCTTGGCGAACAGGTGCGGCTGGCCGGCGGCCTGCGACGCGGCGAAGCGATCGTGGACGTCGCGCGCCTCGAGCCCCGGCTCGGCGGCGTGGGCGGCGGCGACCGCGGCCTCGGCGGCGCCGAGGTTGGCCTCGGTCAGGCGCGGCAGCGTGCCCTCGCGCTCGCGGTCGAACATCGCCCACACCAGCGTCGCGTAGAACACCGCCGCCTCGCCGGCCTTGTCGCCGTGGTCGTTGCGGATCGCCGCGGCGTATTGCAGCAGGTGCGGCTGCTCGCGCTGCAGGCGTCCGGCCAGCTTGTTCATCGCCTTCTTGTCGCCGCGCTGATCCAGGCGCGTGAAGGCGGTGATGGTGCGGTCGACTTCCTCGGACGAGACCACGACGGGCGGCATGAGGCGCGCATGTTCGTGAGTCGCGCCGCCGCCGTCAAGGGCCGCAGGCGATCACGGCGCGGCGATCGTGCGCGACGTGGTGAAGCCCTCGCTGCCGCCGTCCTCGCGGTCGCGGGTGAGCCGCGCCAGCCAGGTGTACGGCGCGCTCGGCCACCACGTCGGATCCCAGCCGGCGACGTCGGGCGCGACCAGCGGCTGGGTGACGATGCCGTCGACGGTGCGGGCGTCGAGCGCGGTCGGGTACGCGTACAGCGTCCACCGGGCCGCGGCGGCGCCGTCGGGGATGACCGCCAGCGTGGCGCGGAAGCTGCCGACGCGGTGCCAGGTCCAGGTCGGCGGGGCCGCCCCGCTCAGCTCGAGGCGCGGCGACGCGCCCGGGTGCGGCAGATCGACGGCCTGCTCGTCGATCGCGGCGCGGGCCCAGGCGTCGCCCAGCGTCACCTCGACCGACTGGATGTCGCCCGGGTAGACCAGCGCGGTCGGCACCACCCGCGCGACGGTCGTCGTCAGCGGGATCGCGGTGCCGCCGGCGGTGAGCATGCGCACCACCGCGGTGGTCGGCAGGCGGCCGTCGAACGTGACCTCGACCGGCACCAGGTCGGTGCCGCGGCCGGCGACGTCGAGCGCGACCCGCCGATCGGCGGTGAACTCGAGGCCGCGCTGGATCTGGATGCGATCGACCGCGCCGGCGCCGCCGGTCACCGCGATCACGTCCGACACGCCGGCCGGCACCGCCAGCACGTCGGTCGCCGGCGCCAGGCCGACGCGATCGCGAACGCGCACCTCGTCGGCGGGCGACGTCAGGTCGAAGCCGACCGCCACCGTCGGCACCGCCGGCGTCGCGCACGGGCGGATCCAGGCGAGCCCGTCCTCGTAGCCCGCGGTGAGCGCCCAGCCCTCGCCGGCGTCGGCGCGGCACACCACGACGACGTCGTACGGGCGGCCGGTGGGGTCGGCGTCGAAGCGGGCGCGGGCGCCGTCGTGGCGGACCCACGGCTGATCGGGCGCGCCGCGGGTGGCGATCCACGCCGCGCCGGTCGACTCGATCGTCACCGCCGGCGCCAGGTTGTCGCCGCACGCGGTGGCGACGAAGAGCAGGCCGAGCGCGGTGCGCCGCATCACCCGATTGTACGCTCGCCGCCGCCGACCGCACGCCCCGCGGTGAAGCCCCACGCCACCGCGGCCACCAGCCGGGCCACGGTGGCCTCCTCGGCGTCGGTCAGCACCACCGGCGCGGCCCGGCAGTGATCGTGCAGCCACCCGATGAGGCTGGGCGGTGCGGCCATCTCCAGCCCCTCGCACAGCAGCCGATCGTCGACCCGCACCGGCTCGAGGCCGTCGCGCAGCGTGATCACCGCGTGCAGGCGGCACACCGCGTCGAGCGCGACCGCGAACGCGTCGCCGTCGGTGCTCCACAGCCGGCGCTCGAGGAACCGCACCACCGCTGGCTGGCGGATCGCGAACCACGCCAGCTCCTGCGCGGGGGCGTCGGAGATCGGCGCGGCGGCCAGGCTGGCGGGGTCGAAGTGGGCCATGGCTCGACGGTAGGCGCCGGCCGCGCGCCGACCAACTTTTCGGCCGCGCCGGGGGTATGGTCCGCGCACCATGACGCGCACCGCATACCTCATCGATGGAGTCCGCTCCCCGTTCGGCCGCTACGGCGGCGGCCTGGCCGGCGTCCGCGCCGACGATCTGCTCGCCGCGGTGATCGCCGCGCTGGTGGCGCGCACCAAGATCCCGACCGATCGCATCGACGACGTGATCGCCGGCTGCGCCAACCAGGCCGGCGAGGACAACCGCAACGTCGCCCGCATGGCGGCGCTGCTCGCGGGGCTGCCGATCGGCGTCCCCGGCGTCACCGTCAACCGGCTGTGCGGCTCGGGCATGCAGGCGATCGCCGATGGCGCGCGGCTGATCGCGACCGGCGAGGCCGACCTGATCATCGCCGGCGGCGTCGAGCAGATGTCGCGGGCGCCGCAGGTCATGGCCAAGCCGACCGAGGCGTTCCCGCGCGGCAACCAGACCATCTACGACACGACGCTGGGCTGGCGCTTCGTGAACCCCCGGATGACCGAGCTGCACGAGACGCTGGCGATGGGCGAGACCGCCGAGCGCGTGGCGCGGCAGTGCGGCGTGACCCGCGAGGCCCAGGATCGGTTCGCGTTGTCGTCGCAACAGCGGGCCGCGGCGGCGCAGGCCTCGGGCCGCCTCGCCGAGGAGATCGTCGCGATCACCACCGGCACCGACAAGAAGGGCAACAAGCTGGAAGTCGCGGTCGACGAGCACCCGCGCGCCGACACGACGATCGAGAGCCTGACCAAGCTGCGCCCGGCGTTCGCCAAGGACGGCACGGTGACCGCGGGCAACGCGTCGGGCCTGAACGATGGTGCGGCGGCGGTGCTGCTGGCCAGCGAGGCCGCGGTGAAGGAGCTCGGGCTCACCCCGCAGGCGCGCTACGTCACCGCCGCGGCGGCGGGCGTCGCGCCCAGCCTGATGGGCCTGGGGCCGGTGCCGGCGTCGCAGAAGGCGCTGGCGCGCGCCGGGCTGACCGCGGCGGCGATCGACGTCGCCGAGCTCAACGAGGCGTTCGCGGCGCAGGCGCTGCCGTGCGTCGAGCAGCTCGGGCTCGACCCGGCCAAGGTCAACGTCAACGGCGGCGCGATCGCGCTCGGCCACCCGCTCGGCGCGTCGGGGGCGCGGCTGGTGCTGACGCTGGCGCGCGAGCTGGCGCGCGGCGGTGGTCGCCACGGCCTCGCGTCGATGTGCATCGGCGTCGGTCAGGGCATCGCGGTCGTCCTCGAGCGCGCGTAGCCGAGCGCCAGCGAGGCTATCTGGGTCTGAGCCGGCGGGCGTGGCCCGCGGTCCGACCAGTCGCGCCGGCGGGGTGAGGTTGCCGCGGTGCCTGTCATCGTCGGGCAGCGGTGGGGTATGCTGGGCCCCTACCCGCGATGTCCACCGACGAACAGGCCCACGCGCAACGCCTCGTCGGCCGCGTGCTGGACGACAAGTACCGGCTGCGCGGGTGCATCGGCATCGGCGGCTCGGGCGCGGTGTACAAGGCCGATCAGATCACGCTGGGTCGCACCGTGGCGGTGAAGATCCTGAACGACGATCTGACCCGCGACGCCCGGCTGGTGAAGCGGTTCCAGGACGAGGCGCTGGCCGCCAGCCGCCTCAACCACCCCAACACCGTGTCGATCATCGACTACGGGCAGACCAGCGACGGCCTGCTGTACCTGGTGATGGAGTACCTGCGCGGGCCGACCTTGACCCACCTGATCGCCAAGGAGCACCCGCTGCCGCCGGCGCGGGTGCTGGCGATCGTCGACCAGATCCTGGCCGGCGTCGAGGAGGCGCACCTCGCCGGCGTGATCCACGCCGACCTGAAGAGCGACAACATCATCGTCGAGCAGCGCCGCACCGGCCAGGACACGGTGAAGGTGGTCGACTTCGGCATCGCGCGGCTGGTCAACGCGCCGCGCGAGGGCGAGGACCGCAGCATCAGCGGCACCCCGGAGTACATGGCGCCCGAGCTGATCGGCGGCGCGCCGCCGAGCGTCGCCACCGACCTCTACGCCGTCGGTATCGTGGCGTACGAGATGCTCACCGGGCAGACGCCGTTCGTCGGCGGCTCGGCGATCGACATCCTCAGCCGGCAGCTCAAGCTCGAGCCGCGGCCGCCGGGCAAGGTGGTGGCGGTCGCGCCGGCCATCGACGAGCTGGTGATGACCGCGCTGGCCAAGCGCCCGGGCGACCGGTTCACCGACGCCGCGGCGATGCGGGCGGCGATCGCCGCGCTGTTGACCCCGGCCCGCTCGTCGACCGGCTACGTCTGCTCGGCGTGCGGCGCGCAGGCCGCCGCCGAGTTCCGGTTCTGTCCGGAATGCGGACAGCCGCGGCGGGCGATGTCGACCACCGCCGAGATGGCGGCCACCGGCGGCGGGCTGTCGGAGGTGCGGGTCAGCCAGACCTGGCCGCTGGCGCTGGTCGGACGCGACGACGAGCTCGACCGCGTGATGGACTTCCTGTCGGGGCGCGCGATCGCGCCGGCGCTGCTGGTGATCGGCGACGCCGGCAGTGGCAAGACCGCGCTCCTGCGCGAGGCCTACGAGCGGGTCGCCGACGCCGCCGGCGTGACGATCTACCAGGCCGATCCGGATCCCGCGCCGCTGCCGGCGCCGCTGTACCCGCTGCGCGCGCTGATCGCGACGATGCTCGAGCTGCCGCCGGTGTGCGGCAAGGACGAGCTGAGCGCCGCGGCGGTGGCGCGCGGCCTCGGCGAGCGCGACGTGCCGGGGCTGTCGGAGCTGTTCGGCAACCTCAGCGAGCTGGCCGAGCTCGACCCGCCGGTGCGGCGCCGCGAGCTGTTCGCGTCGGTGGTGCGGGCGTTCGCCGCCGAGGCCACCCGGGGGCCGACCGCGGTCGTGTTCGAGGACCTCGATCGCTACGATCGCGCCAGCGTCGATCTGGTGCGGCGGGTCGTCGAGCGCAACTCCAGCGGCGTGCGCCTCGTCGTGACGCTGACCCCGGCCGAGGCGCGGACCTGGCCGGCCGACTGCCTGCGGGTCCAGCTCGACGCGCTCGACGGCGAGGCGCTGGGCTTCTTCGCCACCCAGCTCAACCGCGGCGGCGCGGTCGGCGAGCTGACCGCGCTGCAGCTGACCGAGCTGACCGCCGGCGTGCCGGCCCACGTCGAGCAGTTGGTGCGGTTCATCACCGAGGGCGGCACGATCGAGCAGGCCGCGACCTCGCTGCCCGACCTGATCGCCGCCCGGCTGGCGACGCTGCCGCGCGATCCGCTGCGGGTGTGCCAGGCGGTGGCGGTGTTCGGCCGCGAGGCCGCGCTGGCGCAGGTGGCCGAGGCGTCCGGCCTGGGCGACGCCTTCGACGCGGCGCTGGGGCTGGCGGTCGAGCGCGGCTGGCTGCACGCCAGCGGCGACGCCGTGAGCTTCGCCAGCAACTTCGTCCGCGACGTCACCTACGGCGCGATCCCGGCGTCGGTGCGGCGCGACCTGCACGAGTACGCGCGGCAGACGCTGGGCGCCGACGCGCCGCCGGCGCTGGCGGCGCACCACACCGACGCCGCGGGGCTGCGCGCCGAGGCCGCGGCGCTGTACGCCGAGGCCGGCGACGCCGCCAGCCGCCAGCTCGACGACGTCGGGGCCGCGCGTTGCTACACGCAGGCGCTGGTGTGCGCGCGCGCGGCGATCTCCGGCGGCGAGCTCGAGCCGGCCGAGCTGGTCGCGATCTCGATCCGCCTCGCCGAGCTGCTGCGCACCACCGGCGAGCTGGCGCTCGCCCGCGGCATCCTGCACGAGGCCGAGAGCTGGGGCGATCAAGGGCCGCGGCTCCAGGCGCTGCTGGTGCGCGCGCTCGGCCAGCTGGTCGCCACCGAGCGCGATCCCGCCGCCGGCGTGCCGTACCTGCAGCGCGCGATCGGCGCGGCGATCGCCACCGGCGACAGCGCGCTGATCGCCGACAGCTACCTCGACCTCGCGTCGGTGTTGATCCGCACCGGCAAGAGCCCGGCCGCGGCGCGCGAGCTCGAGGAGGCGATCGACCTGATGACGCTGGGCGACGGCCCGCGATCGCCGCGCGCGCCGCTCAACATGTGGAAGCTGGTGCTCAAGCTGGCGCAGCTGGCCGCCGCCGACGGCGACATGAGCCGCTGCGCCTAGCACGCCGAGGTGGCGCTGGCCCAGGCCCAGCGCGCCGGCTCGGCCGCCGGCAGCGCGCGCGCGCGCGCGTTGCTCGCGACCGCCTACGAGAAGCTCGGCAACCACATCCTCGCCGAGCGTCATCGCCGCGGCGCCGTCGAGGAGATGCGCAAGCTCGGCGATCGCCGCGGCACCGCCGAGCTCCTGCTCTACGGCGCCAGCCCGGGGCGCACGCTGATGAAGATCGCGCCCGAGGTGCTGAAGGAGGCGCGCGAGCTCGCGCGCGAAGTCGGGTGGACGGAGGGGGAGTCCCGCGCTACTGCTGCCGAGCGATGAGTCACCAGGCGACCGTGCTGATCATCACTGCCGACGCGACCGCGCGCGGTGCGTGGGCCGGCGCGCTCGAGGCCGAGCGCCACGCGGTGATCGCCGCCGCGTCGATCGCCGTCGGCATCGGCCACGCCCGCGAGGGCGGCCTCGACGCGATCGTCTTCGACGCCAGCGACCGCGAGCACGAGGGCCGCGAGCTGGTCACCGCGCTCGACCGCCTGCCCGAGCCGCCGCCGCTGATCCTGGTCTCGTCGTCGCTGCGCGGCCCCGAGCTGTCGGCCCACCTCGGCGCCGCCGCCTTCATCCCCAAGCCGTGCACCGCCGCCGACATCGTCGACGAGTGCGCCCGCCTGCTCGGCGTGCGCACCTGGTCCGATCCCGGCATCGACCGCGGCCCCGATCCGATCGGCGAGTAGCCGCGCGGGCGGCCGCGGGGATCGGAGCGGGTCGAGATGGAGCTTCTCCTGGACGATCGCTGGGCGCCGATCACGACCGAGTTTGGCTTCGTGGAAGCCCCGCTGGCGGTGGTCAGCGACGGGTGGTGCGCCTGGCAGAACCGGTTGCTGGCACCCGCCGGCAAGGGCGTGCGCTCGCGCGCGATCGTCGGTGAGCTCGAGGTGCAGCTCGCCGCGCTGCTGCCGCTCTCCGTCGTCGAGGCGCGCCGCGTGCTGATGGTCCCGACCCGGTCCGCATGGACGGCGGTGTTCGCCAACGGGCATCAGGGCGGCGACGCAGCGGGACTGGCGTTCGTGGCCCGCGCGCTTGGCTGCCGGGCGGTGCGCGTCGTCAACGCGCCGCACGTGGTCGTGGGTGGAACCGTCCGGCGGTACGGCGCACGCATGTTCGAGCTCTATGGGCCGGAGGTGCCAGGCCAGCCGCTCAACACGCTCCGTGCGCTGAGCGTCGCCAACGACGGGGGGCGGTGGCGGATGGACGTGTCGGGTTCCCCGCTGCGCGGGGAGGATCCGGCGTGGCTCGCCGCGAAGTCCGTGCGTCACCGCTTTCTCCCGGCGCACCTCGCCGCGGTCTTGCGCAGCCTCGGCATCGACGCGTTCGACGCGTCGTTCTACGGCTCGCCCGGCGTCCTGGTCGAGCGTTGGGGGCCACCCGTTCCCGGCTATCGTGAGAGGAGCCTCGACGAGGTCCAGGCCGAATGGGGCGCGGTGCGTCGCGACGGGCGGACCGGCTGAGCGAGCGCGTGACGGTCAGCCGCGCTCGGCGCGGTTGCGGCCGGCGTGCTTGGCCTTGTACAGGGCGCGGTCGGCGCGGGCGGTGATCGCGGCCGGATCCTGGCCGGCCTTCCACGCGGCGACGCCGGCGCTGACGGTGAAGCGGATCGTGCGGCCGCCGTCGATCGTCCAGTCGGTGCCGGCCAGCTCGCGCAGGATGGCGCGCACCTTCTTGAGCGCCACCCGCACCGACGCGCCGGGCAGCACGACGGCGAACTCCTCGCCGCCCCAGCGCGCGATCAGGTCGTCGCGGCGGACCCGGGCCCGCAGGAACGCCACCAGCCCGGTCAGCACGCGATCGCCGACGGCGTGGCCGTGGTCGTCGTTGAACCGCTTGAAGTGATCGACGTCGACCATGATCAGCGTGAAGCCGTCGCCGCCGGCGGCGGCCAGCTGGCAGCGGCGCGCCAGCTCGTCGTCGAACGCCGCGCGGTTGGCGGCGCCGGTGAGCGGATCGGTGCGCGCCTCGGTGCGGGCCTGCGCCACGCTGGCGCGCAGCGTCTCGACCTCGGAGCGCAGCGCCGCGGTGGCGCGCTGCTCCTCGACCTGGCGCTCGGCCACGTCGGCACGCAGCGCCTGCACCTCGGTGGCGATCGCGGCCCGCACCTTGACCAGATCGTCGAGCCGCGACGCGGCCTCGAGCCGGCTGCCCTTGGCGAGCAGGCGCTGGTGGTAGGCGGCGCTGCTGGCGCCGACCGCGCCCAGGCCGTCGGTCAAGACGCCGATGATGCGCCGCAGCTCGGCGTCGCGGCGGCCGAGGTAGTCGCGCTCGCGCTCGGCGAAGGTGAGCGTGTCGTGCTGGCAGCGGGTCGCCTGCTCGGCGAGCGCGGCCGGGGCGACGTGGCCGCGCAGGCGATCGACGGTCTCGGCCAGCCCGGCGCGGACGTCGGCGGCGCCGATCTCGTCGAGGTCCAGCACCAGCGCGCGCACGCAGCCGAGCATCGCCTCGGTGACCTCCTCGAGGATCGCCACCCGCTCGCGGGCGTCGTCGCGCTCGACCACCACCTCGCCGAGGTGGCGACGCTCGCGCAGACCGGCCAGCAGGCTCACGCGATCTGAGTCGACCAGCGGCGGCGGCGGTGTAGGCCGTGACCGCGGCGCGTCGCGGGTCAGGGCGCGGGCTTGGCCGCGGCGGCCGGCAGCCCGAGCAGCGTCGGCCCGCGCTTGTCGTCTTCCCACGCGACGTACGCCACCGCCGCACCGGCGGGCGCCGCGGTGCTGGCGCCGTCGACCTTCCACTTGCCGTCGTCGATGAAGACGTAGGCGAACGGATTGCGGTCGCCGCCTTCGCGCGGGCTGTAGCAGACGACCCAGTCCTTCGACGGCTCGGTGTGGGTGCGGTGGGCCGTGATCGGGCTCTCGCCGTCGTCCGGATACACGCACGTGAGGTCGGGGACCTTCTGGCGGAGGTCGTCGAACGACATCCCGACGTCGCCCTGGCTGGGCATCAGGCCCGGCGCCGCCGCGACCAGGTTCACGGCGCGCGCGCGGCCGGCGTCGGTGAACACGTGGGCCGCGAGCACCTGCTTGCCGCCGCCGTCGCGCACCCACAAGACGTCCCAGACCTCGTCGGGCAGGCTGCCGTGCTCGACGGCGAGCGCCTGGCCAGCGAACTGCTTGCCGACGTCGAGCTCGGGCGCGGCGAGATCCAGCTTCGCCAGCGCACCCGCCGCGGCCGCGGCCGCGGTCGGCGCCGGCGTGGGTGAGGGCGTCGGCGTGGGCGCGGTCGGCGCCGGCGCGGTCGGCGCGGCCGGCGGCTGTTTCGCCGCAGCCTCGTCCTTCTTCGCGCCGCCCTTCGAGCAAGCCGTGACGGCGGTGCACAGCACCAGCGCCGAGAGAGTACGTTGAATCATGGGGACAGATCCTACCATTACGGGGACAGGATCCAGCTCTCCAATGCTCTGATATCACTTGAGAATATCGGGCTCGTGCGTCGCAGAAAGGGACACTTCCCCTGGTCGTAGAGGCCCGAAATCACCCAACGTTTTTGAGCGGATAAAGCCAAGCAATTTCGACTGCTTGGCCCACAGGGAAGTGTCCCTTTCCGCGACGCGGCGGGCTTAAAAAGCTGAGTGGTGGCGGCGGGTTGGAGGGGTAGATCCTGTCCCTACCGGAGGCGGGCGAGGATCTCGTCGCGGGTGGCGACGCCCTTCTCGATGAGGAGGGCCATGAGCTTCTTGAGGACGTCCTCGTCGCGGCGGACGAGGGCTTCGAGGGAGGCGATGCGCTCCTGCAGCTCGGCGACGTCGGCGAAGGAGGGGCCGCGGACGGCGGCGGGGGGCGGGGCGGTGGAGGCGGCGCCGGTGCGGGCGGGCGGCGGCGGGGCGGGGAAGCGCTCGCGGCTCTGGGTCGAGGGCGGGTTGGCGCCGGCGACGGCGACGCTGCGGCTGGCGGAGGGGTCGTAGGGGTTGACCAGCTCCATCTCCTCGTCGGCGGCGCGCGGCACGTCGAGGGTCTCGCGGCGGCGACCGGCGCCGGCGACGCGGCCCATGCCGCGCCCGTAGTAACGGCCGAGCGCGCGCTCGATGGCCTTGGGGCCGGCCAGGTGGCTGCGCACGTTGAGGTTGGTGCGCACGCGCAGCTCGTCGAGCACGCGCAGGTTCGACGGGTCGCTCATCGCCAGGTCGAGGAACTTCATCGGCTGCGCGAACGGCACGACGCCCCACGACTCGCACAGCTCGCCGGGGATGAGGTCGATCACCGCCTGCGGGATCTCGATCGTGTCGAGGTCGACCACCGGCACCGCCAGCTGCCGCGACAGCGCGGCCACCAGCGTCTCTTCGGCCACCAGCTTCAGATCGATCAGCGCGCGGCCGAGCGGGCCGCCGCGTCGCCGCTGCTCGACCAGCGCCGCGCGCAGGCCGTCCTCGTCGATGAGGCCGGCCTCGATCAGGATCTCGCCAATCCGCTTCCGCGCCATCGTGTGCTCCGCTACTCGGGGGTGACCAGCGTGGCCTGGCCGGTGCGCGCGAACGTACCGAGGAACTCGCTCGATTGCCGGCGCCCGGCGGCGGTATCGAACACGACGAAGTGGCCGTCGGAGACGGTCGCCTGGTACTGCAGGATCACCGCGGTGTGGCCGTCGAGGTTGGCCGCCACCGGCGCGGTCGCCACGCTGCGGCCGCGCATCGTCAGCCCGGCGATCGGCGCCAGCGTCGGCGCGACCTGATCGCCGCCGATCGCCACCGCCAGCGCCTCGATCGTCGGCAGCGGCGTGAAGTGATCGGTGAAGCCCATGCTCTGGTAGATGTCCATCGGCGGCAGCCCGGCCGGCGGCTCGCGCACCAGCAGCGGGCCGTAGTTGATCGTGTCCGAGCGCTCGACCCACATCTGCAGGAGCGCCAGCACCGGGTTCCACTGGTCGAGCGGCTCGTCGAGGATGATCGTGCGGACCAGCGCGGTGATGTCGACCGGCTCGGTCTTGTTGAGCAGCGCGAAGTACAGGAGCCCGCCGGCGCCCGACAGCACCGCGCCGCGCACCTTCGGCTCGTAGGCGATGAACGGCGGGCCGGTCAGCCCGCCCTGCGAGTGGCCGAAGAACGACAGCTTGCTGGTGTCGAAGGTGATCGTGTGCGGCGCGGGGTCGGCCTCGGCGATCGTCAGGCCCTCGAGCAGCCGCACCACCGAGAAGTCGTCGGCCGCGCCCTGGATGGCGTTGTTGCGGGCGGCGTCGGGGTTCTGGAAGTTGAAGAAGTCGATCTCGGGATCGCCGCCGGGGTTGCGCGGCCCGTGCAGCACCTGATCGATCGAGATGCAGGCCAGGCCCTGCTCGGCCATCCGCTGCGCGGTGCCGTCGCCGATGAACGACTGGTAGCTGCCGCCGGTGCCGTGGGCGTAGATCACCACCGGCCAGCCGCTGGCCGGCGCGGTGCCGGTCGGCACCGTGATCGAGAACCGCAGCGACTCCATGCGCTGGACGATCGGCAGGCCGTCGTCGCCGATCGCGATGTCGCCGCCGCCCATGGCGCCGTGGTACGGCACGTCGCCGGTCTGGAAGTTCGGCGCGGGGAACGTGCCGTTGTAGATCGCGTACGGCACGATCTCGGCCGGCTGGCGCACGACGTCGGCGGCGACCGGCGCCGGCAGGCTGCGCACCTTCTCGCGCAGCTGGCCCATGATGCCGGTCACCGACTGCGTCGTGAACACCGCCGCCGACGCGACGTCGGCGCGCTCGTCGCCGCCCGGCTCGTCGAGCCAGGCCCACAGCGGCGCGTAGCGATCGTGGGCGCGGGCCAGCGCCGCGTCGGCGGGCGGCTGGGCGGCGGCGATCGCGGCGAACTCGGCGGGCGGCGCCATCCGGCCACCGCCGGCGGTCAGGCGGTTGGTCACGACCAGCGCGTAGGTGGTGCGCTCGCGCAGCGGGAAGCCGGGGTAGGGCAGCGCGCTCAGCCAGTCGGTCCCGATCGTGAAGCCCTTGGCGTGCTGGAACCGGAACACCACCGGGCGCTTCTGGCCGTGCTCGGGCGAGTCGGGATCGACGTCGACCAGGTACACCGACGCGGCGTCGGTCAGCGACGCGGCCGCGTCGGCCGGCAGCGACTCGACGTCGATCGGCCCGGTGAAGCGCTGGAAGATGGCGGCGTTGGTGCCGAAGCCGTCGAGCTTGGGCAGCGCCGCGGTGTACGTGCCGATGATCCCGACCGGCGTCGGGTAGTCGGTCATGATCGGGTGGCCGGCGTCGTCGCGGCGGATGTCCGACGGGAACGGCAGCGCGTAGAAGTCCGACGGCGCGACCCCGGGCCGCGGCACCTCGAACACCGGGGACACGGGCTCGGGATCGGTCGGGTCGGGGTTCTCGCAGCCGACGCTGGCCGCGACCGTCAACAGCGCGCACAGAAAGATAGGCTTGGTCATCGGAGCCTCGCGAGGGACGCAGTCAGAGTCAGAACGAGAACGACAGGCCGAGCGACGTGAAGCCGGCGACCCCCAGCGCGCCGGCGGCGCCTGCGCTGGCGCCCCCGAGCGTGTCGCGATCGTCGTCGAAGAAGTAGTACGCGCCGCCGGCGGCCACCGCGGCCAGGCCGATCAGCGTGATGCCCAGCACCCGGGCCCGGCTGCGCGCGTGCACGACCCGCGCCCGCGTGCGGGCCAGCTGCGGATCGACGGTCGGCGCCTGGACGATCGGCGCCCCGTCGCCGACGCCGTTGACCACCGCGACCACCGCCAGCGACGCCTCGGCGAACGCCTCGTCGGTGGTGCACACGTCGCACTTGGCGGCGACCTGGTTGATGGCGTGGCCGGTGCGGGTGTCGAGCAAGGTGATGACGTAGTGATAGCTCGGGCCGCTGGTGGCGAGCGCGACCTCGATCACGGTCGCCACCTCGGCGCCCCGGGCCAGCTCGCTGAGGCAGGCGCCGAGCAGGCAGGCCGAGTTCCACGGCGTGCCGGCCAGGTAGCTGCGCAGGCGCTCCCGCGACGCGACCTTGAGCCCCGACATCTCGAGGCCCTCCTCGATCTTGCGGGTGAACACCGCGGTCGCGTCGGCCGACAGCCCCTCGACGCGGACGTCGAGCAGCCCGATCACGTCGTCGGTCTCGGCGGTGGCCTTGGGCGGCGCGACCTTGGCGGCGGCGGGCCGCGGCGCGGGCTGGGCCCAGGCCGGGCTCGCGGCGACGAGCGCCGCGACGGTCAGCGCCACGGCGCGCATCACGCCTCGTCGATGTCCGCGACGAAGCGCTTCATCAGCCCGTCGATCATGAGGTTGCGCTGCGCGACGTCGTACTTGCCGTCCCGCCACTGCGCGTGGGTGTCCTTGTACTTCTGCTCGGTCTCGCCGAGCACGCCGCGGTAGCGCTCGACCTTCTTGAGGATGTCCCTCTGGTTGCGCACCAGGTAGGCCAGCATCGACGCGCCGGCCGCGGCGGTGAGCACCAGCGACAGCGGTCCGCCTAGCGCGTAGCGCAGCCCGACCCGCAGCGCGAGCGCCAGGCCGGCGCCGATCGCGACCTTCTTGGTGCCGGTGCCGTCGACGACGGAGTCCTTGGCCAGCCCGAGGCTGGCGCCGCCGCCCGCGGCGATCAACAGCGCGATGAAGTTGCCACGGCGCGAGGTCCAGCCGCGCTCGTAGTAGTCGCGGATCGCCTGCTTCTTGAAGGCGTCGAAGTCGGCGTAGATGCCGGTCGCCTCGCGCGGTGCCGCGGTGGCCCGCTGGTCTGCCATGGCCGGAGTGTAGCGCGTCGGCGAGCCCTGCGTTGACTTGCCGGGGTCGGTCGCTCAGATTCGACGTATGCGAAGCGTGCTGCTCGGGCTCGGGCTGGTGTTCCTGACCGCGGGCCCGGCGGCCGCCGACCTGGCCGCCGGCGCCGACGCCCTGACCCGCGGCGACTACAAGGCCGCCATCGGGGAGCTGGCGCGCACCAAGGGCGCCGACGCCGGCAAGGCCAAGCTGCTGCTCGTCGACGCGCAGCTGGCGGTCGGCGACCTCAAGGGCGCCGAGGCCACCGCGACCGCCGCCAGCAAGGACGCCGACGCCGTGGTGGCAAGCAACGGCAAGGTCGCGCTGGCCGACGTGCTGCGCGCCACCGGGCGCACCGCCGAGGCGCAGAAGCTGCTCGAGGCGCTGGTCGCCGCCGACCCCGGCCACCGCCCGGCCCGGCGGGCCCTGGCCCGGCTGCTGATGGCGACCGGCAAGATCGCCCCCGCCGAGGCGCTGTGGAAGCGCACGATCGACGAGTACAACGCCAAGGTCCTCGACCTCGACAAGCCGGCCGACCTGTTCGCGCTGGCCGAGGCCGCGCGCTGGACCGGCGAGTTCGAGCTGGCCAACGACGCGTACCGCGAGGCGGTGAACCTGGCGCCCAGCTCGATCGAGGCCGGGCTGGCGTGGGCCGATCTGTTCCGCAGCAAGTACGAGGTCGAGGTCGCCGAGCAGACCTACGACGAGGTGCTGAAGGTCAACCCCAACCAGCCCGACGCCCACGCCGGCATCGCGGCGGCGATCGTCGAGAGCCGCTACGACCTGGCCACCGCGCGCCACCACCTCGACGCGGCGCTGGCGGTCAACCCGCGGCACGTGCCGTCGCTGCTGGTGCGCGCCTCGATCGAGATCGACCAGAACCAGTGGGACGCCGCGGGCAAGACGCTGGCCGAGGTGCGCGC
This sequence comes from Myxococcales bacterium, assembly GCA_016794525.1. Classification (GTDB taxonomy): domain Bacteria; phylum Myxococcota_A; class Polyangia; order Haliangiales; family Haliangiaceae; genus UBA2376. The sequence goes on along the minus strand of JAEUJY010000038.1, from coordinate 19,512 downwards.
GGTCGATCCGCAGTCGCTGCCGGCGCTCGAGCTGGAGGCGACGATCGCGTGGCTGCGCGACGATCTGCCGCGCTACGAGCAGCTCAAGGCCAAGGTGCTGGCGCAGAACCCGGCCGACGCCGACCTGTACCGCACGATCGCGCGCTCGGCGGTGCGCGAGCACCGCTACGTCGAGGCGATCGAGCTGTCGAAGCAGGCGGTGGCGCTGCGCCCCGACGCCTACGACGCGATGAGCGACGTCGGCATGGGCTACCTGCGGATGGGCCAGGAGAAGGAGGGCCTCGAGTGGCTCGACAAGGCCTGGGCCGGCGACAAGTACAACGTCCGCACCTTCAACACCCGCAACCTGTTCAAGGACACGATCCCGAAGGACTACACGTTCTCGGCGTCGAAGTCGTTCAAGTTCCGCTACCACAAGGGCGAGCAGAAGATCCTCGCGCGCTACATCGAGCCGACGCTGGAGAAGGCGTTCGCCGACATGGTCAGGCGCTACGGCTTCACGCCCAAGACGCCGGTCACCGTCGAGCTGTACCAGGACTCCGATCACTACAGCGTGCGCACCGTCGGCCTGCCCAACCTCGGCGCGCTCGGCGTGTGCTTCGGCCAGGTGATCACCGCGATGTCGCCGAGCAACGGCGACATCAACTGGGGCATGGTGCTGTGGCACGAGCTGGGCCACGTCTTCGCGATCCAGCTGTCGAACTCGCGGGTGCCGCGGTGGTTCACCGAGGGCCTGTCCGAGTACGAGACGCTGATCGCCAACCCGTCGTGGCGGCGCGAGAACGACGCCGACGTCTACGGCGCGGTGCTCGAGGGCACGCTGCCGTCGGTCGCGACGATCAACTACGAGTTCGTCCAGCCCGACGGCCAGAAGGTGATCGTCGCGTACTACCTGTCGTCGGTGATGATCGAGTACATCGCCGGCACCTACGGCTTCCCCAAGATCGTCGACGCGCTCAAGCTGTTCGGCAAGGGCCAGGAGACGCCGGCGGTGATCCAGGCGATCACCGGCCGCACCGTCGCGCAGTTCGACGCCGACTTCCGCGACTACCTGAAGGTGCGGCTGGCGCCGTACGCCGGCACGTTCCGCCTGCCGACCTCGGGCCTCGACGACGTGACCGCGCTCGAGATGGCGGCCGACGCCAAGCCCAAGGACGCGACGGTGCGGGCCCGGCTCGCGCTCGGCCACTTCTACCAGGGCGACGCGGCCGCCGCCGAGGCCGCCGCCGCCGCCGCGCTCAAGCTCGACAAGCAGGAGCCGATCGCGCGCTACGTGATGGCCGAGGTGACGCTGCGCCAGGGCGACGAGGCCAGCGCCAAGCAGCAGATCACCAAGCTGATCGCCGACGGCCACGACAGCTACGACCTGCGGGTGCGGCTGGCCGAGCTGGCGGTGTCGGGCGGCGATCTGGCCGCCGCGATCGCGCAGCTGTGCGCGGCCAAGCGGCTCGACCCCGAGCGCAGCTACCCGTACCAGGCGCTGGCCGAGATCTACAAGAAGCAGGGCCAGGACGCGGCGGCGCTGGCCGAGCTCGAGCACTTCGTGATGCTCGAGCAGATGCAGGTCGGGCCGCTGCGCGAGCTGGTCGACGCCTACGCCGCGCAGCAGGCGTGGCCCAAGGTGAAGACCTACGGCGAGATGGCGCTGGCGCTGTTCCCGTCGGACGCCGACCTGCTGACGACGCTGGGCAAGGCGTACCTCGCGCTCGGCGACGGCAAGGCCGCGCTGTACAGCTACGACAGCGCGCTGGTGGTCGATCCGCCGATGCGGCGGCCGGCGCTGGCGCACATCGGCCGGGCCCGCGCGTACCTGGCGCTGGGCGCCAAGGCCGACGCCAAGGCGGCGCTGGCGGCGGCGGCCAAGACCGAGCCGGCCCACGCCGAGGTCGTCGAGCTGAAGAAGCTGCTGAAGTAGCGGCGGACGTCGCGGGCGCGGCGGCGGGCAGACGGGTCAAGTAAGGGCGCCAGCGCGCCGGTCGCGTTGCGGCGCGGGTCCGGACGGAAGTAGGAAGTGCCACGTTCTACTTCTTGAAAGGCCCGCCATGAAGCCGCTGTGGATCCCGCTCGCGCTCGCCGCGCTGGGCGCGTGTGACTCCTCGTCCGAGACGCCGGCGATCGACGCCTCGCCCGCGATCGACGCCGCCGCGATCGACGCCCCGCCGCCGATCGACGCCGCGCCGCCGGTCGACGCCGCGGTCGCCGCGCGGATCACCGCGACGGTGCGCTACACCGGCACCGCGCAAGGCGCGCTGGTGCTGGCCGCGTTCCGCAGCATGCCGCCGATGGGGCCGCCGGCCGGGTTCGCCCAGGCCGCGACGCCGACGTTCCCGGCGACGCTGGCGATCGAGAACCTGGCCGCCGGGCCGGCCTACGTGCTGGCGCTGCTCGACGTGGCCCCGGCCTCGCCGCAGTCGCCGGGCCCCGAGGACCGCGTCGTGTGGTCGAGCCCGCTGACGCTGGCGGTCGGCGAGACGACGAGCGTCACGCTCGAGCTGACCGACCCATGAGGCGCGCCACGCTGCTGGCGCTGGCGCTGGTCGGGTGCGGCGACCGCGCGGCCACGCCCGCGATCGACGCGCCGCCGCCGGTCGACGCCGCGCCGCCGATCGACGCCGATCCGGCGCGCCTGCTGATCCCGGGCGAGCGGGTCGGCCCGCTGGTGCTGGGCATGACCTGGGCCGACGTGCTGCGCGCGGTCGGCGCGCCGCCCACCGAGCCGGTGGTGCTGGTGCGCATCGGACACGCCACCTGGCCCGCGCTCGGGCTCGAGGCGCTCCTGACCTCGCCGTCCGAGGCCACGTTGACGCCGGACGCGGTGGTGATCGGCGCGGGCGCCACCGCCGGGGCCGACCTCGCCGGCCCGGTGTTGCCGGGCGACGTGCGCGCGGCGGTCGTGCTCGCGCTGGGGCCCGCCCCCGAGGCCTATGGCGGCCGCTCGTACTACCCCAGCGGGCTCGCGATCGAGTGGGACGAGGCCGACCGCGCGCGCCGCGTCGGCGTCGTCGCGCCCTACCAGCTCGCGCCCGATCCACCGCCGATGCAGCCGGCCCGGGAGCTCCCATGATCCGTCGTCGCCTCCTCCTCGCGCTCGCGCTCGCGCTGTCGGCCACGCCGGCGGCGGCCACCATCGACGTCGGCGGTCGCACGCTGCCGGTGATCGACATGCACCTGCACCCCGGCGACTACGCGACGATGGCGCCGGGCGGCAAGGCGTTCATCACCCAGAACCTGCCGCCGGCGTTCGCGCTGTACGCGCCGGCGCTGCTCGATCGCCTGAGCGATCCCTACGCGCCGCACGTCGGCATCGCCGCGCAGACCGCGCTGGCCGGCGTCGATCACGCCGTGCTGTTCGCGGTCTACACCCACCACACGACCGGCTACTACGCCAACGAGACGCTCGAGGGCGACCTGTACGACGCCCGCAACGTCGCCACCGCCGACGGCGCGCCGTGGGCGTGGGGCTTCGCCAGCGTCAACTTCGACGACTGGGCCGGCGACCTGGCGGGCGATCGTCTGGCCGCGCTGCGCAGCTACTTCACCGAGCACCCCGATCGCTTCATCGGCATCAAGCTGGCGCACGCGCACCAGCAGGTGCCGTTCACCGACCCCGCGTACCAGGGCGTCTACGAGGTCGCCGCCGAGGTCGGCGTGCCGGTGTTGCTGCACACCGGCTTCTCGCCGTTCCCCGGCGCGCAGCTCGATCCGGCCTACTACGATCCGCTCGGCCTCGAGGCGGTGGTGACCGCGTTCGACGGCGCCCACGGTCCAGCCCGCGTCGACTTCGTGCTGTCGCACGTCGGGCAAGGCGACGCTCGCGCGGTGGCCCACGCGCTCGACCTGGCCGCCGCCCACCCCAACGTGTGGCTGGAGATCTCGGCGCTCAACCGGCCGCTGCAGGTCGACCTCGACGGTCACCCCGCCACCGGCACCGAGCCGCAGTACCCCGCGGTGCTCGCGGCGATCCGCGCCCGCGGGCTGATCGGGCGCACGCTGTTCGCGACCGACGGGCCGCAGTACTCGGGCGCGGTGCGCGCGTACCTCGGGCGGATGGTCGCCGGCATGCAAGGCGCCGGCTACACCACCGACGAGATCGCCGCGGTGCTGGCCGGCAACTTCCGCCGGCTGTTCCTTCACAGCTCGTAGCTGATCGAGATCGTCAGCGTCAGCGTCTGGGCGTCGCCGACCATCGGGCCGAGGCTGGGCGGCGCGGCCACCGCCATCTGCGCGACGTTGACGGTCTCGCGGTTCCAGCGGCCGTTCCAGCCGGAGCCGTCGTCGCTCGACTCGCTGATCGCGGTGATCCGGCCCAGCTTGACGCCGAGCGCGCTGGCGGTCTGCTCGGCCTTGGCCTTGGCCGCGGCCAGCGCCAGATCGCGCACCTCGCGCTTGTGCGCCGGCAGATCGAGCACGCGGCGCTCGGTGGTGACGTTGGTGGCGCCGGCGGTGACCGCGGCCTCGAGCACGTCGGGCAGGGTCTCGAACTGCTTGGAGGTGGCGGTGAGGTCGATCGCCGCGCGGTAGCCGCGCAGGCGCGGCGGCGCGTGCTCGTCGTAGGTGTAGACCGGCTCGATGCCGAGGCTGGAGAACGACAGGTCCTCGGCGGCGATGCCGGCGGCGACCAGCGCGCCGCGCAGCTCGGCCTGCTTGGCGCGTAGCTGCGCGGCCGCGGTCTTGGCCTTGGGCGCCTCGGCGGCGATCGTCAGGTGCAGGTCGACGACGTCGGGGCGGACCTTGACCTCGGCGGTGCCGGTGACCGCGAACTGGCCGTGCTCGGGCTTGGCCTCGGCGGGGCGGTCGAGGTGGACGTGGGTCTCGGGCGCCCGGCACGCGACGGCGGCCAGGGCCAGGAGGGGGAGGGCGATGCGGGTCGGGTGCATGCCGTAGAGACGCACGACGCCGGCGCCGCGAGTCCGCTGGCCCGACGGCCTTACACAGCCCTGACGCCGGCTGCGGCGTGGCGTCGCGCACGTCCGGTTGACAGGGGCGGCATCGGTCGCGAGACTGCCGCTCGATGCCGCGCCCGCGCGTCCTCGCCGCGATCCCGTCCGCGCTGGCCGCGCTGGTCGCGCTCGCGCTGGTGGTGGCGCTGCCGGTGGCGCAGGTGCCGACCGCGCAGGCCGAGCGCGCGTGCTGCTGCCCGCGCGACGCCGAGTGCCACTGCCCCGACCACGGCGACGCCGGCGGGTCGACCGCGGTGCGCGCGTGCGGCGGGTGGACGATCCGCATGGTGACGCCGTCGCTGATCGCGATCGCGGCCCCGCCGCTGGCGGTGATCCCGACGGTGCCGGTCGAGCGTCCGGCGGTCCGCGTGCCGCTGCCCGCGCCGCGTCCGGCGCCGTGGCCGCCGCGCCCCGACGCGCCTTCCTAGCGGCGGCCGCGTCGAGGCTCGTGTCGCGCGTGGCGGGGCCCGCTGGGCCGCGCCGTGCATCCGTTTGCTCGAATCGGTCCGAGGAATCCACGCATGCGTACGTCATCCATCGGCGCGATCATCGCGCTGTCCCTGCTCGCCGCCTGTGACGATCACGATCACGGCGCCGAGGCGTTCGCCACCTTCCAGCTGTGCTTCGACGAGCACGCCACCGCCGAGTCGTTGCCCCACGATCAGGCCATCACGATCTGCTGCCTCGAGCACCCGATCGGCGGCGTGACCCAGGTGTGCGGCACCACCGCCGCCGCCTGCGAGGCGTACCTGGGCGCCAACCTGGCGGCGACCAGCGCCACGCCCGCCGAGGTCACCGCCGGCTGCGCCGACTACATCACCCAGCGGGGGCAGTAGCCGTGGTCGCGCTGGCCCGGGCGCTGGCGGGGCCGTGGCTGGCAGGGCTGCTCGCGGCGACCGCGTGCGGCGGCGCCGAGCCGTCGCCGACCGGCGCGGCGTGCCCGTCGCCGGATCCGCTGACGCTCACGTGGGACAGCTTCGGGCGCGACTTCATGGCCCGGTTCTGCACCGCGTGTCACGCCAGCGATCTGCCGCGCTCGCAGCGCAACGGCGCGCCGATCTACCACGACTTCGACACGCTCACCGGCGTGCTGCAGGTGGTCGATCACGTCGACGAGTACAGCGGCGCCGGGCCGGCCGCGACCAACACGATCATGCCGCCGGATCGCTGCCCGGCCACGCCGGGCGCGCCGCTGTCGATCGCGTGCCCGCGGCCGACGCTCGACGAGCGACGGCAGCTCTCGGTGTGGCTGGCCTGCGAGCGGGCGCGCCCGCACCCGCTGATCGACGCCGGCATCGACTGAGTCACGGCGCGAGGCGTTCGTACGGGCTGCCGAGGACGCCGTCGACCCGGGTCGCGTAGAAGCTCAGCAGCTGATCGGGGCTGATCGTCGCGGTCACGGCGAGGTCGTCGCCCTGTTGCTGCCACGTGGCCTCGATCGCGATGCCGCCGCCGCTCGCGCGATCGTGGCTCTCGTAGCGCCCGGAGTGATCGGCGCGCAGCGTCACCGTGGTGTCGATCGGCGCGCCGTTCACGACGCGCGCGCCTTGCCACGTGCCGATCACGCCGTCGCCGGCGTCGGCGCTGGTCATCACGTCGAGCACGAGGTGGGTGTCGCTCGCGTAGTACGTCGTGGTCCACGCGTCGGCGGGCGCGTCCTGCCGCGGGGTCACCAGCGTGAGCCGATCACCGTCGACGGTGTACGTGCCGGGTGCGGAGCCGTTCGCGACCACCGAGCCGTCGGCGCGGAAGGTCAGCACCTGGCGATCGGCCTCCGGCAACGCGCCGGCGTCGAGCGCGTTGGCGTGCGCGCGCCAGCTGCCGACGAGCGGCGCCGGATCGTCGCCGCAGGCGGCGGTGGCAAACAACGAACCAGCGAAGAGCGCTCCGAGGATCGTCCGGGTAGAGGCCATGGTCCGCGGCCCCATGCGAGGCGCGTGCCCGGATGCGATCTCGCGCGCTTGGGTTGGTCGTCGGCGCCCGTGGCCGGCAGCGATCGCGACCGCGATGTCAGAGTCGCGCTGGCGCGCCGCGTCGCCTACTTCGACACGCCCGCGATCGCCGGCAGGTCCAGCGACACGCCGGCGGCGGCGACGATCTCGGCGCCGCCGCTCGCGAGCTGGCGACCGCCGACGTCGAGGTACGCGCCGGTGGCCAGCGCGCCCAGCACGCCGAGCGCGCCGCCGCCGTCGCCCGATCCCCAGCGCACGCCGGCGAGCTGCTGGCGCAGCGCGGCCCGGGCCATCAGCCCGCGCCGCGGCTGATCGCCGTCGACGTTCCAGAACAGCTCGGCGCGCCCTCCCAGCCACAGCGGCCCGGTGATCCGCCGCGCCACCGCGACGTAGGTCGCGTGGGCGGTGCCGCGCCCGTCGACCGACTCGCCGGCCCAGCCGGCGCCGAGATCGATCGGTGTCGCGCCGCGATCGTCGAGCGCGCTGGCGTGGGCGCCGATCGACGCCCGGGTGCCGACGCCGTCGGCGGTGACGATCGTGCCCACCGCCGACTGGCTGGGCGGGATGACGCACGCGCCGAGCGCCAGCGCGCCGAGCGCGAGGCCGCGCGCGCTCACCGGAACTCCGGCGAGGTGATCGACAGCTTCACGCCGCCGGCGAAGCCGTCGGTGTCGGCCTGATCGTCGCCGTTGCGCAGCGCCTCGCGCTGGCGGTACAGCTCGACCGCGACGCCGAACCGCGACGCGCCCATCGCCCACGCGTACTCGCCGCCGAGCCGCACCTGGCGCGCCGAGGTGTCGATCGGCGACTCCGAGACGATCTCGAAGCTCTGCGCGTAGGCGCCGACGTAGACCGACCACGCGGCGGTGCCGTAGCCGAGCTGCGCGTCGGCGATGCCGCCGATGATGCCGCCGCCGCCGCCGCCCATGCCGAGGCCGGCCAGCGCGATCGCCAGCGACACGCGGTCGACCTGGAACCGCGGTCGCAGGTAGGGGAAGCCGCCGGTCAGGTTCACCTGGTCGCCGTCGGCGCCGGCTTGTTGCACGCGCGTCACCGCGATCCCGCTCTCCATGGCGAACACGCGGGCGACCTGGAAGCGCGCCGACACGTCGGCCTGGAAGGCCTGGCGCCCCGAGGCCGCGGCCATGCCGGTGCGCCCCTCGATGACGTTGTGGCCGACGGCGGCGGGCGTGCGGGCGCCGGTGCCGAGCCCCATCGGGGGCGCGGCGCAGGCGGCGGTCAGGGACAGAGCGGCGAGGTAGCGCATCGGGAGGTGGCTGGCCGTACAGCAACGGTCGTGCCGGCGAGGATCGCCAGGATCGCACGGCGCGGGCCGATCGGGGCCCGCCGACTGTCGCGTCTGCGCCACAGCCGCCTGACGGCGATGTCGGGCGCCGCCGCCGACCGCGACATCGCTGGCGCGGCTCACGCCAGCGCGCGCTCGACCGCCGTCGCCAGCGTGTCGGCGTCGAACGGCTTGTGGATCACCACGCCCTCGGGCAGCCGGCCAGGGTCGCCGCCGCCGGGGTGCGCGGGGTAGCCCGACATGAACGCGACGCGGATCACCGGCCAGCGCCGCCGGAGCTCGGCGGCCAGCGCCGTGCCGGTCATGCCCGGCATCACCAGGTCGGTCAGCACCAGCTGCACCTCGTCGTGGCGCTCGGCGAGCAGCGCCAGCGCGTCGGCGCCGCTCGCGGCCTCGCGCACGCGGTAGCCGCAGGCGCCGAGGCGGCGCACCACCGCGCCGCGCACCTGGGCCTCGTCCTCGACGACCAGCACCGTCGCGCTGCCCTGCACGCGCACCGGCGGCGGTGCCGCCGCGTCGACCGGGGCGCGGGCGCTGCGCGGCAGGTAGACGCGGAACGTCGCGCCGTGGCCCGGCGTCGACTCGACGGCGACGCCGCCGTCGTTCTGCGTGACGATGCCGAACACGGTCGCCAGCCCCAGGCCGGTGCCGGTCGGCTTGGTGGTGAAGAACGGCTCGAACAGCCGCGCCTGGATGTCGGCGGGGATGCCGGCGCCGGTGTCGATCACCGCCAGCTCGACGTAGCCGCCGGGCGCTACGCCGACCCGCGCGGCGGCCGGGCCGCGCAGCTCGACGTCGCTGGTCCGGATCGTCACCCGGCCACCGTCGGGCATCGCGTCGCGCGCGTTGACGACCAGGTTGGTGAGCACCTGTTCGAGCTGCCCGACGTCGCCGTCGATCATGCACGCGCCGGGCGCCAGCTCGGCGGTCAAGGCGACGTCCTCGCCGATGATCCGCAGCAGCATGCGCTGCAGGTTGGTGATCACGTCGTTGAGCGACAGCGGCTGCGGCTGACGCGGCTGGCGGCGGCTGAACGCCAGCAGCTGGCGGGTGAGCGCCGCGGCCCGCAGCGCCGCCGCCTGCACCTCGGCGAGCTCGATCCGCGCCGGGTGGGCGTCGTCGAGCGACTCGGCGGCCAGCTCGCCGCTGGCGATGATGACCGCGAGCAGGTTGTTGAAGTCGTGGGCGATGCCGCCGGCGAGACGGCCGATGGCGTCGAGCTTCTGGGTCTGGCGCAGCTGGTCCTCGGTGGCGATCAGCTCGGCGCTGCGCCGCTCGACCAGGGCCTGCAGCTCGGAGCGGTGCACCATCGAGCCGCGCAGCTCGGCGGCCATGTGATCGAACGCCTGGGCCAGGCGGCCCAGCTCGTCGTGCGAGTCGAGCGCGATCGCGCCCTCGAGATCGCCGCCGGCCAGGCGCGTCGCCTGGGCCTCGAGGTAGCGCAGCGAGCGGGTCAGGTGGCGGACCAGCCGCAGGCTCATGACGACGCCCATCGCCAGCAGCGCGGCCGCGATCGCGACGCCGATCGCGAGCATGCGGCGGGTCACGGCACGGCCGTGCCGGGCCGCGGCGGCGCTGCCGCGGTGCTCCTCGGCGACCCGCTGATCGAGCAGCGTCATCACGCGGTCGCGGTAGAAGTTCGCGACCGCCGCGTCGGACCCAGGCGCGGGGTGGGCGGCGGCGTCCCGGGCCGCGACCTCGAGCGCGCCCAGCGCGGCGTCCAGGGCCTGCTCCTCGGCCAGCTCCTCGTCGGAGAACCCCGCCGCCAGCGCCAGCGAGTGCGCGCGGGCGGCCTGCAGCTCGCCGATCGCGCGCTCGGTCGCCGGGCTACCGTCCTCGACCGCCGCGACCACCTGCTCGGCCTGGGCCTTGAGGGTGAGCACCGCGGCGGCGTGATCGCTCCACGCCAGGGCGCGTCGGTAGGCCGCGTCGGTCGAGCGATCGACGGCCACGAACACCGCGCTCAGCGCGACGCAGACCGCGAACGGCAGCGCGAGCAGCAGCAGGAGTCGCGTTCGCATCCGCCCGTGGCGAGTGGCGTCTGGGGGCATGAGCGGCCGAGGATCGAGATCGACCGTCGGGGCGTTCCTGCGAGGCCTAGAGCACCCGGCGCGGCGACACCAGCGCGTTGGCGATCAGCAGGCCGGCGACGATGGCCATCGCGACGACGAACGTGGCGAAGGTGGTCTCGATGCCGGTCATCGTGTTGCGGTCCAGCAGCGACGAAATGCCGCGGAAGCCCATCGAGCCCGGCACCAGCAGGATGACCGCCGGCACCAGCACCACCTGCTGCGGCCGGTCGAGGAAGCGGGCGTAGAGGTTGGCGGCGATGCCCAGCGCCAGCGCGCCGATCAGCACGCCGAGCTCGGGGCCGAGCAGGTCGGCGCCGAAGTTCGACGCCGCGTAGGCGATCAGCGAGGTCAGCATGATCCACGGCAGCGCGCGCTTCTCGGCCTGGCACACGATCACCATGCCGACGGTGCCGACGACGAACGCCACCCACTCGCTCCAGCCCGGCAGCGGCACCGGCGTCACCGCGGCGACGTGCCACAGCGCGCGGGCCAGCCGCTCGCCGAGCGCGACGCCCAGCGCCAGCTCGAGCAGGACGATCACCGCCGACATCATCCGCGCGGTGCCCGACACCAGGTTGCGGGTGGCCAGCTCGGTCATCGCGGTGGTGAGCGTCATGCCCGGCAGCATCGCGATCAGCGCGGCGATCGTGACGATCGACGGCGTCACGCCATGGACGACGTGGGCGATCGCGTTGGCCGCGAACGCGGCGGCGAACGCGCCGACCAGCTCGACCGCGCGCTGGCTGTGGGTGCGGCGGCGCATCGCCAGCGCCAGGAAGCCCAGCGCGAGGCCGACGCCGGCGCCGGCCGCGACGTCGCGCCAGCCGCCGCCGAAGAACACCGCGATCGACGCCGCGGTGAGCGCGTAGGTGGCGGTCTCGGCGAAGCGGCCCCACGCCGGGGGCGAGGCCTCGATCGCCTGGATCTGGGCCAGCGCCGCCTCGGAGTCGATCTCGCGGGCCAGCACGCGCTCGGCCAGCGCGTCGAGCTGCGCCAGCTTGCCGAGGTCGAGCTCGCCGGTGTCGACCCGCAAGAGCGCGGTCTTCTGGTCGGCGGGATCGCCGAAGCCGATCATCAGCGAGGTCGGCGTCGACATGATCTGCGCGCGCAGCCCGAGCCGCCCGCAGACGACGGCCAGCGCCTCCTCGAGGCGGTGCGCCGGGGTGCCGTAGCGATGCAGGCCGCGGCCGAGAGCCAAAACGAACCGCACGCGGCTCTTCTCGATACGCTCGCGCTCGGCCAGCGGCAGCTGGCCGGTGTCGGCGCTGCGCCGCGGTCGATCGGTCGGGTCGCGGCGCTCGCTCACGGCGCAAGGAATACCCGACCCGGCCACGAAGTTGTCCCCGTAGCCGCGTTTCGCAGGCCGAACCGTACCCCAGCGCGTACCTATCGACAGAAGCAACCCCCGCCCCCGGCCGATGTCCTATCTACGTCGGCCGAAACCGGCCGAAAACCAGAATGCCCTCGGGGGATAGACCCGAGGGCACCGGCGCAACAAGAAAAGCTATAGGTATTCGAAGGTTACAGCAGAAGACAGGCGCAGACTAAGCTAGCTAGAGCAACCTGCTGGGCGGCACCCCGTCAGGTTGTCCCGATAGTGACCACAAGAGGGAGCAAACTCCGCGCCAAGTTGGCAACCCGCTCCGCAATGCCTTGTATTCATGGACATTGCGTGGTACCGCAGGGGTCCTAACGCCCTTTTCGCCGCGACCTGCCCAAGACATCCATGTCAGGGGCGGCTACCTGGGTTGAACGTTTTTGCGCAGAGAGTTCGATGGGTCAAAACATTCTGGTGGTCAACGCCGAAGGTCCGGAGTGCCGGGTCGCGGTGGTGGAAGAAGGCGCGCTCGCCGAGCTGTTCGTGGAGCGGAAACGCGACCGGGGCATGGTCGGCAACATCTACCGGGGCAAGGTCACGCGCGTGTTGCCCGGCATGCAGGCGGCGTTCGTCGATCTCGGCCCCAAGGTCGAGCGCGCGGCGTTCCTGTTCGTCGGTGACGTGCTCGGCGGCGACGACGGCAAGAAGCTGTTCGAGGACGCCGACGTCGAGGACGGCGACGAGGCCCCCGAGGCCGCGGCGTCGCGGATCGCCCGCACCAAGAAGAGCCTGGCGGCGCGCAAGATCGAAGATCTGCTCAAGCCCGGCCACGAGGTGATGTGCCAGGTCGTGAAGGACCCGATCGCGATGAAGGGCGCGCGGGTCACCGGCTACCTGTCGCTGCCCGGGCGCTACAGCGTGTACATGCCGGCCGTGGGGCAGGTCGGCGTGTCGCGCCGCATCGCCTCCGACAAGGAGCGCAAGCGGCTGCGCGACATCATCCAGAAGGCGCGGCCCAAGCACGGCGGGTTCATCGTGCGCACCGCCGCCGAGGACACCGACGAGCAGGAGATCAAGGACGACGTCGAGTACCTGACCCGCGTGTGGGGCGAGATCGGCCGCCGCGAGGATCAGGTCAAGGGCGCCGGCCTCATCTACCCCGAGCTCGATCTGCCGCTGCGCTTGGTGCGCGACCTGGTGAAGGAGAACACCACCGAGGTCCACATCGACGACGAGGAGCAGTACACGCGGATCAAGCGGTTCACCGAGACGTTCCTGCCGCGCTACGCCGAGCGCATCAAGCGCTACGAGGGCCGGCGGCCGATCTTCGATCACTTCAACATCGAGCCCGCGCTGCGGGTGGCGGTGGCGCGCAAGGTGCCGCTGCGCTCGGGCGGCTCGCTGGTGATCGATCAGGGCGAGGCGCTGACCGCGATCGACGTCAACACCGGCAGCTTCACCGGGTCGAACAACAACCTCGAGGAGACGGTCACGCTCAACAACCTCGAGGCGTGCGAGGAGGTCGCCCGCCAGCTCCGGCTGCGCAACATCGGCGGCATCATCGTCATCGACTTCATCGACATGGACAAAGAGGGCAACCGCAAGAAGGTGTGGGACACCTTCCAGGCGGCGCTCAAGAAGGACCGCGCCCGCTGCAACGTCACCAAGATCAGCGAGCTCGGGCTGGTCGAGATGACGCGCAAGCGCACCCGCGAGTCGCTGTGGCAGGTGCTCACCGAGCCGTGCCCGACCTGCGAGGGCGCCGGCGTCGTGAAGTCGACGACGACGGTCGCCTACGAGGTGCTGCGCGAGGTGCGCCGCTCGGGCGGGTTGGTCGACAACGACAAGGTGCAGATCGAGGCCTCGCCCAAGGTGGCCGAGCTGCTCAGCACCCGCGAGCGCGACTACCTCGACGGCCTCGAGAAGAAGCTGCAGAAGAAGCTCGAGGTGTCGCCGCAGAAGGGCTGGAAGCCGGATCAGTTCCGGGTCGCCGGCAAGATGTCGACCGACATCGCCGCCGAGGAGGCCAAGCAGGCCGCGGCGATGAGCCACGCGGCGCCGATGCGGTCGATCGGCGCGATCGGCGGTGGTGGTGGTGGCGGTGGCAGCGGCGGCAAGCGGCGCCGCCGCGGCGGCCGCGGGCGCGGCTGACCGAGCCGCCTCGGTGCGATCGGGCGTCGTGTCGATAGGATCGACACGACGCTTTTGATTTTTCGCTCTGGACGACCTGTGCGATCGACCCCACGGTGACGCCATCCACCGAGGAGGTCCCCATGTCACAGCTGATCGCCATCGTGTACTCCGACGCTGACCGCGCCCACGACGTGCTCCGCGCGACGCGCGCCATGGCCGCCGGGCACCTGGTCGATCTCGACGACGCCGTGGTCGTGACCAAGGCCGACGACGGCGCGGTCCGCCTGCACCAGACGATCAACGTCACCGCGCAGGGCGCGCTCGGCGGTGCGTTCTGGGGCACGCTGATCGGGCTGTTGGTGCTGAACCCGCTGATCGGCCTGGCCGCCGGCGCCGCCGCTGGCGCGGCGACCGGCGCGCTGACCGACTACGGCATCTCGGATCGGTTCATGCGCGACCTCGCCCGCGAGATGCACCCGGGCACGTCGGCGGTGTTCCTGCTGGTGCGGCAGGCCACCCCCGATCGGCTCCACGCCGAGCTGGCGCGGTTCGGCGGCACGGTCCTGCACACGTCGCTGAGCGCCAGCGACGAGGCGGCGCTGCGGCGGCTGCTGGCCGAGCGCGCTGCGGCCACGCCGCCCCCGCCGCTGGCGCAGCACGTCGTGGCGCTGCCGCCGCCGCCCGGGTGACGCTCAGGGCAGCGCGGCCAGCGCGGCGGTGACCTCGCCGATCATCTTGGCCCAGCCGGGCCGCGGCGTCGGGCGCGCGGCCATCCGCTGCGCGATCGCGAGCGCGGCGGTGAACTCGGCGCGGGCGCCGGCGACGTCGCCCGCCTCGCGCAGCGCCTCGGCGAGCGTCGTGCGGGTCTCGGCGACGTCGTTGGCGTAGGTCTCGTTGTCGGGGTGCGCGTCGTGGGTGACCTGGGCGACGGCGATCCCGGCGCGCAGCGCGGCGATCATCGCCGGGCGGTCGGGCACCGCGAGGTAGGCGCCGGCGACCTTGTAGTGGCTGTAGAACAGGTCGCGGCGGCGGCTGGCGTTGGTGGGGTCGCGCTCGACCAGCTCGGCGCGGATCGCCAGCGCGGCCTGGTAGGCGGCGAGCGCGCCGCGCGGATCGCCGCTCTTGAGCCGGACGTCGCCGAGCTTGTTGGCCAGCAGCGTGCGCGCGCGCTGCCACTCGAGGTTCGACGGATCGCGCGCGGCCAGCGCGTCCCAGGCCGCGGCCGACGCGGTGAACTCGGCGGCGGCGCCGACCAGGTCGTCCTGCGCCAGGAGCGCCATGCCGATCTTCTCGGTGATCGTCGCGCTGGTGTCGAGCGGGTTGGTGTTGGTGGGATCGATCGCGATCGCCTGGGCGATCGTCGCCCGCGCGGCGCGGAACTCGACCAGCGCCGCGGCCGGGTCGCCCTCGTCGAGCAGCAGCTTGCCGATCTCGTCGTGGCTGATCGCGACGTCGTTGAGCCAGCGCGGGTCCTTGGGATCGCGGGCCAGGTTGCGCTCGCCGATCGCCAGGCCGGTCCGGTACGCGGCCAGCGCGCCGGGCACGTCGTGGCGCACGTCGGCCAGCAGCTCGCCGATGTGGCCGTAGGCGATCAGCAGCGTCTTATCGGCGTCGGGCGATGGATCGAGCTCGGCCCGCCGCTGGGCCAGCACCAGCGACGCCTGGTATTCGGCCAGCGCCGCCTCGAGCTCGCCGCGATCCTCGAGCACGCCGGCGATCCGGCCGCGGTGCAGCGCCAGCGCCTTCAGCGCCGCCGGCAGCGTCGGGGCGTCGGCCACCCACGCCTCGGCGCGCGCCTTCAGATCCTGGTAGCTGGCCAGCGCCGCGGCCGAGTCGCCCTGCGACAGCAGCGCGTCGGCGATCTTGAGCTCGGCGGCGAGGGCGCGCTCGCGGTAGCGATCGACCTTCGGCGCGACCGCGATGAGCTGGGCCAGCGTCGCCGCCGCCTTGCGGTACTCGGCCAGCGCCGCCGGCAGATCGCCGCGCGACTCGATCACGGTGCCGACGCTGAGCCGGGCCACCGCGGCGAGGAAGCGGTCCTCGTCGCGGCCGACGTCGCCACGGGCGTCGTAGTAGGCGATCGCCCGCCGGGCGACGACCTCGAGCAGATCGAGCTTGCCGACCGACGCCAGCTTCTCGCGCAGATCGCCGAGCATGAACTGCATCAGCGCCTCGGCGTCCTGCTGGTGGGCGATCGCGGCGGCGCGCTCGGCGCGGGCGGTGCGCTCGGCGGCGACGACCCGGCGGATCGCGACCACGCCGATGACCACCGCCACCGCCGCGGCGGTCGCGAGCGCGGCCAGCCCGGTGCGGTGGCGCCGCAGCCAGCGCCGCACCAGCTGGCGCAACGAGTAGCGGTGGGCGCCGACCAGCTGGCCGGTCTGGAACCGCCGCAGATCCTCGGCCAGCTCGCGCGCGGTCGCGTAGCGCGCCGCGGGATCGCGCGCCATCGCGCGCTCGACGATCGCGACCAGCTCGCGCGCGGCCTCGGGCGCCAGCGTCGTCAGCGGCGGCGGCGGCCCGGCGAACACGGCGCTCAGGAGCTCGGCGGTGCTGTCGGCCTGGTACGGCGCGCGGCCGGTGAGCAGGTGGTACAGCATCGCGCCGATCGCGTAGACGTCGGCGCGGGCGTCGACCGCGAGGCCGTTGGCCTGCTCGGGCGGCATGTAGGCCGGCGTGCCGAGCACCTCGCCGGCGACGGTCTCGCCGCCGGTGCTGCCCTGCGAGCTGTTGCCGCCGCCGCCGGTCGGCGCGGCGTCGAGGCCGTCGGGCCAGGTCGCGTCGAGCGGCTCGTCGTGGCCCAGCTCCTTGGCCAGGCCCCAGTCGATGACGACCGTCTCGCCGAACTCGCCGACGACGACGTTGCGCGGCTTGAGGTCGCGGTGGATGACCCGCTGGCCGTGCGCGTACGCCATCGCGTCGGCGACGGCCAGCACGCTGGGCAGGAGCGCCAGCCGCGCCGGGTAGGTGGGCGCGGCGGCGATGGCCTGGTCGAGCGAGCGCCCCGACACCAGCCGCATCGCGTAAAACGCCTCGCCGGTCGGCCAGGTGCCGGCCTCGTGGATGCCGACGATCGCGGGGTGCTGCAGGCGCGCGGTGATGCGGGCCTCGCGCTCGAAGCGGCGCGCGACCCGGCCGCTGGTCACCAGCGTCTCCTTGACCGCGACCTCGCGGCCGAGGCGGCGATCGCGCGCCACCAGCACCCGGCCCATGCCGCCGCGCGCGATCTCGCGATCGATCACGTAGTGCGCGGGATCGACCTCGAGCAGGCCCGGGTAGTCGGCGCGCGCGGTCGACGGCGGCAGCGACGCCGGGCGGATGCGCGCCGGGCCGCCGTCGAACGACGGATCGCCGGCGGCGACGGTGTCGTCGTGGCCGCTGTGCACGCCCGCGCCGGACGCGGTGACGGTGTCGTCGTGATCCACGGGCCCACCACTCTACTACGCGCGCCGGTGGCCCCCGCCGCCGCGTGGCCGACATCACCCCACCGGGGGGAGGCGGGCGATGTCGATCGTGCGTGATCGGCCCCGTCGACGCGGTACGCTGCGGGCCGCATGAAGTCGACCTCGACGTACCTGACCCTGGCGGCGCTCGCGCTCGCCGCCTGCGGCGGCGACGACGCCGCGACCCCGATCGACGCCGCGCCCGACGCCGCGCCCGACGCCGCCGACGTCGACGCGCCGCCGCCGATCGACGCGGGCCCCGACGCGCCACCGTTCCCGGTGTTCCGCAACCCGGTGACGCTGGCGGACCTGCCGCTGGCCCAGGCGGCGGCGGGCCGGCTCGGCATCGGCACCAGCAAGGCGTGCGACCAGTGCCACGCGCTGACCCGCGACACGCTGACCCGCTGGCTGACCGAGACCCGCGCCGGCGACGCGTGCCTGACGACGCTGACCCCGGGCTCGCCGACCGAGGCGCGGGCGATCCTCGACTGCTTCCGCACCAGCGCCACCGAGCCCTACGATCCGCGGCGGCTCGGCATCTACACCACCGGCGCCGGCCTGGCGTGGTTCACCGCGGTGCTCGAGCTGGGCTACGGCGCCGGCTCGGCCGAGCAGCCGACGTGGATCACCCGCGTGCAGATGCCGCGCGGCCCGCAGCCGCTCCTGACCCAGGACGACTTCGACGTCGTCGCCGAGTGGTTCGCGCGCGGCCTGCCCGAGCTCGACTCGGTGGTCAACGACATCCCGCCGCCCGACGGCTGCACCCAGGACATCCAGCCCGCCGTCGCGACCCACGTCGCGGCGATGCAGACCGCCGGCTGGCGCGCGCTCAACAGCGACGACGGCCTGTTGATGTTCGGCTGCGCCGGCGCGCCCACCACGCTGGGCTGCCTGGCGACGTTCCCGGCGTCGACGGCGTACGCGTGGTCGTCGGGCTGGGGCGCCGCGGCGCCGGCCTCGACGCTGCGCATCCTCAAGCAGTACGACCACCGCTCGAGCTTCTGGACCCGCAGCTCGGCCGACGGCCGCTACGTCGCGTCGGGTGGCGGCCCCGGTGGCTCGACCTTCATCGATCTCACCACCGGCCGCGAGATCCCGGCGTCGGCGTCGTACGATCCCGGCTTCTTCCCCGACAACTCGGGCTCGGTGAACGGCCTGTACCAGCACCTCGGCGCGGTGCGCGGCGGCGACTACTGGGCCGTGGCCGGGCAGTTCGTCAGCGACAACGGCGGCGGCGAGCCGGGCGCCAGCTTCGGCGCCAGCGGCCACAGCGACCTGACGCCGATGGTGTGGTCGGGCACCGCGTACAGCGCGCGCGCCGAGGTGTCGATCGCGACGCCGTACGAGGGCGACACGATCATCTCGCCGTCGGCGAAGCTGCTGCTGAGCCGCACGTCGTTCAACAGCGCGCAGTCGGGCTTCACGCTGCGCCGGGTCGACGCCACGTTCAACGGCTCGACCTACGACGTCCAGGTCCCGATCATCGGCCGCTACTGCGTGCAGGGCGGCAAGCCGGCGTTCAGCTACGACGAGCGGTGGATCGTCTACCACCACTGGGTGCAGGCGGCCGACTGGTCGTGGATGGGCTACGCCAGCGCCACCGATCCGGCGTTCCAGGCGCTCTTGACCCAGGGCACCGCCAACATCTTCCTGCTCGACATCACCACCGGCGTGCCGCGCCGGATCACCGCGATGAACCCCGGCCAGGCGGCGCTGTTCCCGCACTTCCGCAGCGACGGGTGGATCTACTTCATCGTCAAGGACGACGCGACGCCCAACCACGAGGTGGTGGTGGCGAGCGACGCCGCGCTGCGGCTCGAGTAGCGGCGGGGCGGCGCGCGGTCCCACGTGGGAGATCTGGCCGCGGCGGGGGCCCGAGGGTCGGCGCGCGGTCCCACGTGGGAGATCTGGCCGCGGCGGGGGCGGTCGCGCGGTCCCACGGTCCCACGTGGGAGATGGTCGCGGCGGGGGCCCGAGGGTCGGCGCGCGGTCCCACGTGGGAGATCTGGCCGCGGCGGGGGCGGTCGCGCGGTCCCACGGTCCCACGTGGGAGATCTGGCCGCGGCGGGGGCGGTCGCGCGGTCCCACGGTCCCACGTGGGAGATCTGGTCGCGCGATCCGATCTCCCCCTGTGCCAGGGTAGTTGTCGCATCCCGCTGGCGGCCTGACCGCCGCCGCGGACCGAGGCCGGGGGCAGAGAGACCATTGTGACCGCGTATAGCGAGACGTTCAGAACGAAGCTCGTCCAGAAGATGCTGATGCCGAACCCCAGGGCGGTTTCGGCGCTGGCTCAAGAAACCGGGGTTCCCGAGGGAACGCTGTACCGGTGGCGGAAGGAGACTACGCTC
>JAEUJY010000036.1 GCA_016794525.1 Myxococcales bacterium | reverse complement strand
GCCACCCCCGATCCGTGGAGGACCGGCCTCGTGCACGACCCCGACGCCCTCGACCTGCCCGCCCCGCCCCGCCCCGTCGACGCCGCCGCCCCCGCCGCCGGCGGCGCCGAGATCGCCCGCACCCGCCGCCTGCTCGGCCTGGCGCGCCGGCTCCACGCCGACGCCGACCTCGAGCGGGTCATCGACGACGTCATCGACGCCGCGCTCGAGCTGACCGGCGGCGAGCGCGCGTTCGTGCTGCTGGCCGAGGGCGACGCGCTGCGGGTCGCGGCGGCGCGCGGCTTCGTCGCCGACGCGCTGGCGCCGACCGCGATCAGCCGGTCGATCGCGCAGCGCGCGATCACCAGCGGCGAGGCGGTCATCACCGTCGACGCCGGCGCCGACGATCGCTTCGACGGCGCCGCGTCGGTGGCGGCGCTGCGGCTGCGCTCGGTGATGGCGGTGCCGCTGTTCGAGCGCGGCCAGGTGATCGGCTGCCTCTACGTCGATCACCGGGTGCGGGCCAGCGCCTTCGACGACGCCGCGGCGGCGACGCTGACCGAGCTGGCCGGCCTGGCCGCGGTCGCGATCGCGACGGTGCGGCTGGTCGCGGCGGCGCGCCAGGACGCCGCCGCGATCGCCGCGCTCAACGCCCGGCTGGCCGCCGAGATCGCCGACAAGGACGCCGAGCTGGCCGTCGTGCGCGCCGCCGCGCCGAGCCGGCCGCGCCGGCCCGGGCTCGAGGCCATCGTCGGCGAGTCGCCGGCGATCGTCGCGGTGCTCGAGCTGATCGAGCGCGCGGCGCAGGTGACGTTGCCGGTGGCGATCACCGGCGAGAGCGGCACCGGCAAGGAGCTGTGCGCGCGCGCGGTCCACGCCACCGGGCCGCGCCGCGATCGGCCGTTCGTCGCGATCAACTGCGGCGCGATGCCCGAGGCGCTGCTCGAGTCCGAGCTGTTCGGCCACGTCCGCGGCGCGTTCACCAGCGCCGACCGCGATCGCAAGGGCCTGTTCGAGATCGCCGACGGCGGCACGCTGTTCCTCGACGAGATCGCCGACACCAGCCCGGGGATGCAGGCCAAGCTCCTGCGGGTGGTCCAGGACGGCGTCGTGCGCCGGGTCGGCGACGAGCGCACCCGCAAGGTCGACGTCCGGCTGGTCACCGCCAGCCGGGTCCCGCTGGCCGAGCTGGTCGCGACCGGCCGGTTCCGCGACGACCTGCGCTACCGGCTCGACGTGATCGGCGTGGTCATGCCGCCGCTGCGCCAGCGGCTGGGCGACCTGCCGGCGCTGATCGCCCAGCTCCTGCACCGGATCGCCGGCGAGCGCGCGCCGCGCCTCGGCAAGGACGCGGCCCGGGCGCTGGCGCGCTACCCGTGGCCGGGCAACGTCCGCGAGCTCGAGAACGCGCTGGCCCGCGCGGTCGCGCTGGGCAGCGACCCGATCACCGTCGACGATCTGCCCGAGGGCGTGCGCGGCGGCGCCGGCGCCGCCGCCCCGCCGCGGCTGCCCACCGACGGCGACCTCGCGCTCAAGCCGGCGGTCGACGCGCTCGAGCGGGCCTACGTCGTCGCCGCGCTGGCCCGGGTCCACGGCAACCAGAGCGCGGCGGCGCGGCTGCTCGGGCTGTCGCGGTTCGGCCTGCAGAAGAAGCTCAAGCGGCTCGGCGTCGACCCCGGCTGACCCGCGCCCGACCGACCATCCGCCCGCGCCGACCGCGGTAGGCTCGGGCCATGTCGCCAGCCCTGTGGACCCTGTGCGCGATCGGTGCGGTGCTGGTGCTGGTCACGATCTACGACCTGACCCAGAAGCGGCGCGCGATCCTGCGCAACTTCCCGATCGTCGGCCACTTCCGCTACCTGTTCGAGATGGTGGGGCCCGAGCTGCGGCAGTACATCGTCACCGGCAACGACGAGGAGCGGCCGTTCTCGCGCGATCAGCGGCGCTGGGTCTACGCGTCGTCGAAGCAGGAGAACAACTACTTCGGCTTCGGCACCGACAACGATCTCGAGCAGACGTCGTCGTACATCGTCATCCGCCACGCCGCGTTCCCGATCGCCGGCCACGTCGACGCCGCCGCGACCGCGCCGTGCGCCAAGATCCTCGGTGGCAAGCGCGGCCGGGCCAAGGCGTTCCGCCCCGGCTCGATCGTCAACGTCTCGGCGATGAGCTACGGCTCGCTGTCGGGCGCCGCGGTCACCGCGCTCAACCAGGGCGTCGCGCTGGCCGGCGCGCTGCAGAACACCGGCGAGGGCGGCATCTCCGACTACCACCGCTCGGGCGGCGAGCTGATCTGGCAGATCGGCACCGGCTACTTCGGCTGCCGCGACGAGCGCGGCGGCTTCAGCATGGACAAGTTCCTGGCCTCGGTGGCCTCGGCCAAGGTCCGCGCGATCGAGCTCAAGCTGTCGCAGGGCGCCAAGCCGGGCATGGGCGGCCTCCTGCCCGGCGCCAAGGTCACCGCCGAGATCGCACGCATCCGCGGCGTGCCGATCGGCAAGGACGTCCACAGCCCCGCCGCGCACACCGCGTTCACCGACGTGTCGTCGATGCTCGACTTCATCGAGCGGCTGGCCGAGGCCACCGGCCTGCCGGTCGGCATCAAGAGCGCGGTCGGCGAGATGGGCTTCTGGCACGAGCTGGCCCGGCAGATGCGGCAGAGCGGTCGCGCCCCCGACTTCATCACGATCGACGGCGGCGAAGGCGGCACCGGCGCCGCGCCGCTGGTCTTCACCGACCACGTCTCGCTGCCGTGGAAGCTCGGCTTCGCGTCGGTGTACAAGGCCCTCGCCGAGGAGGGCGTCCACGAGGACGTCGTCTTCATCGGCTCGGGCAAGCTCGGCTTCCCCGAGACCGCGCTGCTGGCGTTGGCGATGGGCTGCGACATGGTCAACGTCGCGCGCGAGGCGCTCTTGTCGATCGGCTGCATCCAGGCCCAGCGCTGCCACACCGGCCACTGCCCCACCGGCATCGCCACCCAGAACCGCTGGCTGATGCGCGGCCTCGATCCGTCGCTCAAGAAGGCGCGGCTGGCCAACTACCTGGTGGCGCTGCGCAAGGATCTGCTGCAGCTGGCCCACGCCTGCGGCCACGTCCACCCGGCGCTGGTGCCGCTCGACAACGTCGACATCCTCGACGGGCTGGTCCGCCGCTCGGCCCGCGACGCGTTCGGCTACGCGCCGGGCTGGGGCCTGCCGCCGGCCGACGATCGCGCCGCGATCGCCGCGCTGATGGCGCGCCCGGCCGCGTGAAGATGCTAGCTTCGCGAGCCCGATGGCCTCGCTGCTCTTGTGGCTCGACATGGAGATGACCGGGCTCGACCCGGCCCGCGAACGCGTCCTCGAGATCGCGACGATCGTCACCGACGAGGCGCTGGTCGAGGTCGCGGCCGGCCCCGAGCTGGTCGTGCACCAGCCCGACGAGGTGCTGGCGGCGATGGACGCGTGGAACACCGAGCACCACGGCGCCTCGGGGCTGACCGAGCGGTCGCGGACGTCGACCGTCACCGAGGCCGACGCCGAGGCCCAGACGCTGGCGTTCGTCGACGCGCACTTCCCGGCCAAGGACCGCCCGGTCCTGTGCGGCAACTCGATCCACCAGGACCGCCGGTTCATCCGCCGCTACCTGCCGGCGTTCGACGCCCGGCTGCACTACCGGATGATCGACGTGTCGACGGTCAAGGAGCTGGGGCGCCGCTGGTACCCCGGCGCGATGGCGGCCCAGCCGCCCAAGACCGAGCGCCACCGCGCGCTCGAGGACATCCGCGAGTCGATCGCCGAGCTGCGCTGGTACAAGGCGCAGCTGTTCCGCTAGCTCCCGCCAGATCGAGGAGGCCCCCGGCCGCGCGCTACTCGCCCAGCCGCACCTCGACCACCGCGCCGGCGCCGGGCGAGGCGGTCTTGACGATCCGCCGCGGCCCGTCGGGCAGCACCACGTCGACGGTGATCGTCACCGCGCCGCCGGGCGCCGGGGTCGACAGCGTCAACGGCGTCGTGCCGCCGTCGCGGTGCTGCCACGCCAGCACCCGATCGCCCACCGCCAGCGTCACGTCGATCGCGCGGACCTCGGCGCCCAGCGGCCGGGGGTCGATCGTCCACCGCACCGGCCCGCGATCGCCGCCCTGATCGCGGAACACCAGGATCGCGACCGCGGCGACCGCGGCGGCGATCACCATCCGACCACCGATGCGACGGAGCGACAGCATGCCGCGGTTGTAGCCTGCGCCCCGGCGGCTGTCATTGCGCCCACGGTCCGCGGTACCATCGGCGTGGATGAAGGACACGCTGGCCATGATCATGGCGGGGGGCAAGGGATCGCGGCTGGGACCGCTGACGCTCCACCGCTCGAAGCCGGCGGTGCCGTTCGCCGGGCGCTACCGGATCATCGACTTCGTCCTGTCGAACTTCGTCAACAGCGGCTACCGCCGCATCTACATGCTGACGCAGTACATGGCGTCGAGCCTGATCAAGCACCTGTCGCGCAACTGGCGCCTGTCGGGCTTCGGCGAGTACATCGAGGTGGTGCCGGCGCAGATGCGCCTCGGCGAGTTCTGGTACCGCGGCACCGCCGACGCCGTCTACCAGAACCTCAACCTCGTGCGCGACGCGCGGCCGGCCCACGTCTGCGTGTTCGGCGGCGACCACGTCTACAAGTTCGCGGTCGACCAGATGGATCAGTTCCACCGCGAGCAGCACGCCGACCTGACGGTCGCGGTGTTCGCGGTGCCGCGCGCCGAGGCCCACCAGTTCGGCTGCCTGCACGTCGACGAGCGCGGCCGGATCATCGCGTTCGTCGAGAAGCCCGCCAACCCGCCGGCGATGCCGGGGCGCCCCGACTGGTCGCTGGTGTCGATGGGCAACTACGTCTTCAAGGGCGACGTCCTGACCCGGGTGCTGGTCGAGGACGCCGCCGATCCGTCGAGCCGCCACGACTTCGGCAAGGACGTCATCCCGCGCCTGCTCGCCGCCGGCGCCCGGGTCTTCGCGTACGACTTCGGCGCGTCGCGGGTGCCCGGCGATCCGGCCGACGCCGAGCCGTACTGGCGCGACGTCGGCACGATCGACAGCTACTTCGACGCCAACATGGAGCTGCGCGCCCGGGTCCCGGCGATGGACCTGTACAACCGGCGCTGGCGGATCCGCTCGGCGCAGCGCGACTACCCGCCGGCGCGGTTCGTGCGCGCCGGCGAGGGCGAGCCGCCGGCCGAGCTCGACGACAGCCTGGTGTGCGAGGGCTCGATCGTCGCCAGCGCCCGGCTGCGCTCGGTGGTGCTCGGCTACGACTGCTTCATCCACGCCGGCACCGAGCTGGCCGAGAGCGTCGTGCTGTCGGGCTGCGACATCGGCGCCGGCTGCCAGCTGCGCCGGGTGATCCTCGACAAGAACTGCAAGATCGAGCCGGGCACGGTGATCGGCTACGACCCCGAGGCCGATCGCGCGCGGCTGCCGTTCGTCACCGACAGCGGCATCGCGGTGTTCCCCAAGGGCACCGTCGTCCCGGCCCACGGCCCGGTGGTGCTGGCCAACGACGTGTCGGAGCTGATCGACAACGATCCCGAGCTGCGCAACCAGCTCAAGCCCGGCACCTTCGCGATCGCGATGCACGGTCGCCACAGCTACGACTCGGCGGGCCCGCGGTTCCAGCGCTTCGCGCATCGCCCCGACGAGCCATGAGCGGGCGGTCGCTGCGCATCCTGGCGGTCGCGTCGGAGGTCGCCCCGTGGGCCCAGACCGGCGGGCTGGCCGACGTCGTCACCGCGCTGCCGGCGGCGCTGGTCGCCGCCGAGCCGGGCGTGGTGGTGGCGACGGTGGTGCCGCTGTACCGCTGCGCCCGCGAGCGGCTGGCCGCGGCCGGCGTCGCGCTGGGCCCGGGCCACGGCGTCGTGATCGCGATCGGCGAGCGGGTGCTGGCGGTGACGGTGCGGCCGGCGGCCGGCACCTGGTTCGTCGAGTGCGACCCGCTCTACGATCGCGACGGCCTGTACGGCGACGCCGACGGCCGCGAGCACGACGACAACCCGCTGCGGTTCGCGGTGCTGGCGCGGGCGGCGCTGGCGGCGGCGCCGGCGCTCCTGGGCGGCCCCCCCGACGTCATCCACGCCCACGACTGGCAGGGCGCGCTGGCGCTGGTCTACGCGAAGCTCGACGGGCTGCCGGCGGCGCGGGTCGCGACGATCCACAACCTCGCCTACCGCGGGCTGTGCGACAAGCACTGGACGCCGGCGCTCGGGCTGCCGTGGGCGCTGTTCGATCAGCACCACGGCGAGTTCTACGACCAGCTCAGCCTGCTCAAGGCCGGGCTGGCCGACGCCGACGTGGTCATCACCGTCAGCCCGACCTACGCGCGCGAGATCCTCACGCCGGCCCGCGGCGAGGGGCTCGACGGGTTCCTCGCCCACGACGTCGCGCGGCTGGTCGGCATCACCAACGGCATCGACGACGCGGCCTGGGATCCGCGGACCGATCCGGCGCTGCCGGCGCGGTTCACCGCCGCCGATCGCCGCGGCAAGGCCACGTGCCGGGCGGCGCTGGCCGACGAGCTGGGCCTGGCGATCGCCGACGACACGCCGGTGGTGGCCGCGATCGCGCGGCTGACCCCGCAGAAGGGCATCGACCTGCTCGCCGACGTGGCGCCGCAGGCGCTCGCCGCCGGCGCGCGGCTGGTGGTGCTCGGCAGCGGCGATCGCGGGCTCGAGGGGCGGCTGCGTGGGCTGGCGGCGGCGTACCCGCGCGCGGTCGCGGTGCGGCTCGGCTTCGATCCCGATCTGTCGCGGCGCATCTACGCCGGCGCCGATCTGTTCGCGATGCCCAGCCGGTTCGAGCCGTGCGGGCTGGGCCAGCTGTACGCGATGCGCTATGGCGCGGTGCCGGTGGTGGCGGCGGTCGGCGGGCTGGCCGACACCGTGATCGACGCGGTCCACCCCGACGGCACCGGCTTCTGCTTCGAGGTCGTCGACGGGCCCGGCCTGTGGTGGGCGCTCGAGCGCGGCATCAGCTGCTTCCAGCGCACGCGCGCGTGGTTCGACGCGATCGCCGGCCGGGCGATGGCGCGCGACTCGTCGTGGCAGAGCGCGGCCCGCGACTACCTGGGCACGTTCCGCGCGGCGCGCCGGCTCCACGGCGCGCCGTGAAGCGCCGCGCGATCGTCGGCGCGGCGCTGGTGGTGGCGCTCGCGCTGGCGCTGTGGGCCCGCGGCGGGTTCGGCCGCTGGCTCGCCGGCGACGGCGTGGGCCGGGCGCAACGGCCGCTGCGCGCCGGGCCCGCGACGCCGCGCCCGCCGCGCGCGCCGGTGCGGGTGGTGATCCTCGACGGCCTGGCCGCCGCCGACGCCCACACGCCGGCGCTCGATCGGGTGTGCGCGCGCGGCGTCGAGCTGGCGATCGACGTCGGCTTCCCGACCAAGTCGCTGCCGGTGCAGGCGGCGCTGTGGACCGGGCTCACCGCGCAGCAGCTCGGCCTGGGGCCGACCAACGTCGCGCGCACGCTGCCGCCGGGCGCGCTGCCGACGCTGGTCCCCGACGCGCTGGCCGTCGTCGAGGCGTGGACGGTCATCGCCCGCACGGTGGGCTTCGCCGAGGTGCGCCCGCCCGCCGCGGCCGACTGGGCCAGCGCCGACGCCACGCCCGCCGCGGTGGCGCGCTGGCGCACCGACTTCCCGGCCGCCGCGCGCGCCGCGGTGGCGTCGCCGCGCGCGCTGGTGCTGGTGCACGTGCTGGCGATCGATCGCGCGGCCCACGCCGGCGGCCGCGGCGGCGCCGCCTACCGCGCCGCGATCGCCGACGCCGATCGGCTGCTCGGCGCGCTGGTGGCGGCGCGGCCCGACGCGACCTGGGTGGTGCTGAGCGATCACGGCCACCGCCCCGGCGGCGGCCACGGCGACGTCGAGCCGGCCGTGCGGATCGTGCGCGGCTGCGTGACGCCGACGCCGCCGGGCGCCCCGCCCCGCGGCGCGGTCCACCTGGTCGACGTGGCGCGCCACCTGCGCGACGTGCTCGGCGTCGCGCCGCGCACCGGCGCGGTCGGGCGGCGGCTGGGCGCGGCGATGGCCGCGCCCGATCCCGACGCGACGCTGCCGCGGGCGGCGTGGCTCGCGCGGCTCGCGGCGCTGGTGACGCTGGCGGTGGCGGCGGCGCTGGCGCTGCGCCGCGCGCGGCCGCGCTGGCTGATCGCGTGGCTGCCGCTCGCGATCGCGGCGTACCTGGCGTGGCGCGGCGTGCCCAGCCTGTCGTCGCGCGATCGCGCGGCGGCGCTGGCCTGCGCGCTGATCGCCGCGGCCCCGGCGCTGGCGCTGGCGCGCCGCGATCGCCGGACGCTCGGCGCGATCGCGATCAGCGCCGGGGGCGCCGCGCTGGCGCTGGTGATCCTCGCCGGCGTGCCGGCGGCGATGTTCGACGGGACGCCGCCGGCGCGACCGTACGTGACCGCGTGGCTCGACGTCGGGGCGCCGGCGCTGGCGGTGGTGGCCGCCCTGGCGGGGGCGATCGCGGCCATGTCCGCCACTCCGGACGCCCCCGCCCGGCCGGTGCGTCCGGCCGCCGGACGCACCCGGCGACGGTCCGACCAGTAACGACCCGCAGGCCGTCCGACCTCCGGACACCCCGGGGCGGCGACCTGTCCGAAAACCGGACGCGGGTGTCCGGCGCTCCGGATGCCTGTTGGTAAGTCGGCGGGGATCGGCGGTTATTCACAGCCCCTGTGGATGGCTAAGCTCCCGGTTCCGATGACCAATGGTGGCAACTCGAGCTGCCTGTGGAGAAGTTGTTGGTTTGGTGTGCCGCCCCCTCCTCCGCCCTCGGGGATCAGCGACCTTAGGTGGGATATGTCACCGTCCGGGACGCCCTGTGACTCCATGACACAGCGCGTCCGAAGGTGAACATCCGGACAGTATCGACGCCTGGTAGTATGGCGGGGTGACCGCCCCAGCGGCCGCGCTGCGCCGCGACCTCGAACCGTTCACCATCGTCCGCGGGCCCAGCGAAGACGGCGGCGGCCTGCGCGCGGTGGTGCGCGCCGGCGAGCTCGACGTGACCGTCGCGCAGCACGCCGATCGGATCGAGGCCAGCTGCCCGCTGGCGGTGTCGGGCCTGTACGTCGACGTCGCGCTGACGCCGCTGGCCGAGCTCGACGTGCGCTCCAACGACGCGCCGTACGCGCGCGCGCTGGTCGCCACCACCGAGGCGCGGCTGGCGCGGGTCATCGCCAACGGCGGCGACGCGCAGCTGCGGTTCGGGACGTGGCGCGTGCGCGGTGGCCACGGCGCCACGCCGCGCGCGGTGGTCGAGGTGGTGGTCGCGCTGGCGATGCGCCCGACCCGGCTGGCCGAGGCGTGGCAGGCCCTGGCGACCGCGCTGGGCGGCGCGTGGAAGGGGGCGTGGGGCACCCGCGGCGAGACCGCGTTCGCGGTCGCCACCACCACCGGCGCGGTCAGCGTCGAGGTCGCGCTGCGCGCCGACGGCGACGGCGTCGACCACGTCCACACCTGCGTGTCGGCGAGCGATCGCCGCCGGGTCGCGCGGCCCGGCGTCGTGCTCGACGCCCTGGCGATCGCCGCCGCGATCGTCGAGCTGACCGGCGCGTCGCTGGCGATCGGCGCGCCCCGGATCGCCGCGACCGCCACGCCGGCCGCCGCGCCGCTGGCGTTCGCCGACTGGCCGGCGACGCGCGGGCCGATCGCCACCGCCGCCGCCGCGCGCGGGTGGCGGCCGGGCCCGCCGATCGGCGCCGACGCGCGGCGCGGCCTCCACGAGCAGGTGTCGATCGACGGCGTCGCGGTCACCACCGCGTGCACCGACGACGCGCGGGCCGCGACCGCGATCGCGGCCGACGCCCCCGGCGCGGCGGGCCTCGCGCTCAGCGCCCGCCCGGGCTACCGCTTCCTGCGCGGCCTGTTCGTCCCCGAGCCGCGGCTCGGCGACGCGGCGTTCGACGATCGCTACGTCCTCGACACCAGCGACCTGGCCTGG
The DNA here is from genome assembly GCA_016794525.1 of Myxococcales bacterium. Taxonomy (GTDB): domain Bacteria; phylum Myxococcota_A; class Polyangia; order Haliangiales; family Haliangiaceae; genus UBA2376. Next base: position 18,369 of record JAEUJY010000036.1, on the reverse strand, counting down.
GCCCGCTGGTGGTTCGGCGCCACCGAGCGCGAGGCGATCGCCGCGACGTTCCACGCCGAGTCGGCGCAGCCGCTGGGGTTCGCGCTCGCCGACGCGCGGGCGGCGTTCACCGCCGACGGCCCGCCGGCCCGCGGCTACCTCGACGCCGCGCGCCACGCGGTGGCGTTCCTCGCCGCCCGCGGCGCGCGGGCCAGCGCCGAGTGGCGGCAGCTGGCCAGCCAGCTGGGCGCGACCGTGCTCGGCGACGGCTTCAGCGCCGACGGCGGCATCGTCGCCCGCACCGGCCGCGGCGCCGCCACCATCGAGGTCACGACCGCCCGCCACGCCGGCCGCCTGGTGACCGTGGCCCGCGCCGGCGCCGCCGCCCCCGACGAGCCGCGCCACCTGGCGATCCGCGCCGACCGCGTCGCCGCGCCGCTGTCGCCGACCCGCGGCCGCGCCGACCCGACGATCGACGGCCCCGACGATCACACCGTCCGCGCCAGCGATCCGGCGTGGGCCGCCGCCCACGTGCGCGCGCTGACCCCGGCGCTGGCCGCCGCGCGGCCCGATCTGATCGAGGTCGACGGCGACCGCGTCGCGGTGCTGTGGGCCGGGCCGCTGTTCGACCTGCGCCGACTGACCGCCGGGATCGATCTGGTGGCGCGGGTCACCCGCCACGGCGCGATCGGCCCGGCGCCGTACCGATAACTCCACCGCCCGGCGCGCATCGGCTAGCCTCGCGCCGTGACCAGGCCACCTGGGTTCGGCGCCGCGCTCGTCGGCGCGCTCGCCGATCGCGAGACCCGCGGGCGGTGGGCCACGTTCGGCTTCGTCGCGGTGGTGCTGGCGCTGGCGACGTGGTGGTTCCAGCGCGGCCACGACGCCCGCGGCTGGCGCACCGATCGCCCCTACGCCGACGCACCGTACTACTACGCCTACCTACCCTCGCTGGCGCTCGATCACGACGTCGACCTCACCGACGAGTACCGGGTGACGATGAACTGGTACCGGCTCGGCCCGACGCCGACCGGCAAGCCCGGCAACGTGTTCGGCGTCGGCCCGGCGGTGCTGTCCCTGCCGGCGTTCGCCGTCGGCCACGCCGCCGCGATCGCCGGCGATCAGCGCCGCGACGGGTTCGCGCCCAGCGAGCTGACCGCGGTGATGTGGATGTCGGTCTTGCTGTCGACCTTGGCGATGGTGTTCCCGGCGCGGGTGATCGCGCGGCGGATCGCGCCGGGCGCCGGCGGCATGCTGGCCGCGTTCCTGATCGCCGCCGGCGGGCCGGTCGTCTACTACGCGGTCCGGCAGCCCGGCTACGCGCACCCCTACGCGACGTTCTTCGCCGCGTGGCTGATCGACGCGTGGGACGCCTCGTACGATCGGCCGCGCACCGCGCGCACGTGGGCCGGGCTCGGGCTCTTGCTCGGGCTGGCCACGCTCGCGCGCCCGCAGCTCGCGACCTGGGGCCTCTTGCTGGTGGCCGCCGCCGTCGACGATCTGCGCCGGGCGCGCCCCGATCCGCGGATGGTGGGGCGCTGGGCGCTGGGCGCGGCGATCGCGGGGCTGTGCGTGCTGCCGCAGCTGCTGGTGTGGCGCGCGCTGTACGGCCACCTCTACGTCGTGCCGCAGGGCGCCGGCTTCATGCGCTGGGACGCGCCGGCGTGGAGCGAGGTGCTGTTCTCGTCGCGCAACGGGCTCATCCCATGGTCGCCGATCTACGCGATCGCCGGGCTCGGCCTGGCGCTGGGCGCGCTGCGTCGCGCGCGCCTCGCCGGCCTGCTGATCGTCGGGATCGCGCTGCAGGCCATCGTCAACGGCGCGGCCTGGGACTGGTGGGGCGGCGGCTCGTTCGGCGGGCGCCGCTTCGACTCGTGCTACGCCGCGTTCGCGATCGGCCTGGGCGTGCTGATCGCGCCCGGCTGCCACGCGCTGGCGACGATCGTCCACCGGCCGCGCTGGCCGCGCGCGCTGCTCGCCGCGCTGACCGCGCCGGTGGTCGCGCTGGCGCTGGCGCTGGCCGTCGCCAACGTCGGCATGGCGATCCACTACGACTCGACGCTGGCGCGCATCGGCGGCGGCGATCGCGCCGCCAACGTGTTCCGCATCCACCTGAAGACCGGGCTGCGCAAGCGGTCGGCCCGCTACGCCGCCACCGCCTCGTCGCTCGCGTCGTGGCCCGCGCGCGCGCTGTTCGCGTGGCGCCACGGCGTACCCGAGGACACCTACGACCGCGTCGTCGGCGTGCACTTCCTCGGCGAGACCTACCCGGGGCTCAACTCGGTGCCGCCGCCGCGCGAGGATCGCCGCGACGTCGGCGCGCTGCCGCGGCCGTTCCGCTACGGCCTGGTGCCGACGCGCGGCCGCCCCGGCGTGATGTCGCTCGCGTGGCCCAGCGCGACGCTGTTGATCCCGCTCAACCGCCAGGGCGGCGTGCGGGTCACGCTGCGCGCGCGCAGCGCCGTGCCCGGCCGCGCCCGGGTGCGCTGGAACGGCGCGACGGTCGCCGACGTCGCCGTGGGTGCGGAGGAGTCGGCGATCACGTGGACCACGTTCGAGCTGAACCGCGGCGTCAACGAGGTGCAGATTGTCGGCCCGCTCAATCTGGAGCTCGCGCGCGTCGAGCTGTTGGCGATCGAGCGGTAGGCGAGCGGAAAGCGGGGAGCGGGGAGCGGGATCGGGATCCGGATCGGGATCGGGATCCGGATCGGGATCCGGATCGGGATCCGGATCCCGCCGTCACCCCGGCGTCGCGCCCGTCCCCGTCCCCGTCCCCGTCCCCGTCCCCGTCCCCGCGCCCGTCCCCGTCCCCGTCCCCGTCCCCGCGCCCGTCCCTGTCCCCGTCCCCGTGCCCGCCGGTGGCGTCGTGCACGCGGCCGCCTCGCCGAGCTCGCAGGCGCGCGCGAAGAGCGTGACGGCCTTGGCGGCGTCCTTCGGCACGCCGCGGCCGTCGCGGGTCAGCTCGGCGAGCACGCGGCACGAGGCGCCGTCGGAGAGCGCGCAGCCCTTGTCCAGCCAGACGGCGGCGGGCGCGGCGCCGGGAGCGGTGCCGACGCCGTCGAGGTAGGCGGCGCCCAGCTGCCGACAGCCGCCGGGGTCGCCGCCCTCGCAGCCGCGCTGGTACCAGCCGAGGGCCTTGGTCGGCTCGCGCACGGTCGACTCGGGCGAGGCGACGGTGGTGCCGGCGTTGGTGCACGCCAGCGGCAGGCCGCCCTCGCACGCCTTGGCGAACACCGCCAGCGCGCCGCCGTCGTCGCGCGGGCCGCCCTCGCCGCGCGAGCGCGCGAGCCCGAGGTTGCGGCACGCGAGCATGCTGCCGCCGTCGCAGCCGCGCTCGAACTGCGAGCGCGCGGCGGCCGGGTTGGCCGGCGTGCCGAAGCCCTTCATGTTCATCAGGCCGAGGTTGTTGCAGGCCGACGCGTTGCCGCCGTCGCACGCGCGCTGGTACAGCGCGATCGCCTTGGGCAGGTCCTGCGGGACGACCTTGCCGTCGGCGTAGAGCACGCCGAGGTTGCGGCACGCCTCGAGGTCGCCGCCGTCGCAGCCGGCGGTCACCTTGGCCACCGCCTCGTCGACGGTCATGCCGCCGTCGCTGGCGCTCGCGCTGCCGCTGCCGCTGCCGCTGCCGCCCGCCGGGCCGCGCTCGGCCGCCTTCTTCTTGCACGCCGGCGCCAGCGCCAGCGCGATCGCGATCACCAGGGCGGTGCGGGTGCGGTCCATCGCCGCGGAGGTAACGTCAAACCCCGCGGCGGCGCAAGCCCTCACCGCGGCGCGACGGCGACCGTCGGCCGGACGAACTTCACGTACGCGTCGTCGGCGACCTTGCCGCCGCCCGGGAACGCGCGGTAGCCGACGATCACCAGCGCCGCCAGCACCGCCGCCAGCGCCGCGTCGCGCCAGCGCGTGCGCCACGCGTCGCCCACCGCCGCGGCCAGCCACAGCCCGGCGATCAGCGCGAACCACGGCACCACGCTGGCCACGCGCCCGAGCCCGAGCGCGGCGCCCAGGTTGGGCGACGCCAGGCCGTCGCCGAGCAGGCGGAGCGACACCTCGTAGAGCGGGTTCTTGAACTTCTCGGGGTAGTGCGGAAACGTCGCCACGCCGATCGCGTAGATCGCCACGCCGGCCGCGATCGCGCCCCAGCCGATCGCCCGCCACCAGCGCCGCCCGTCGAGCCAGTCGAGCGTCGCCGCGATCGCCGGCACCACGAACGGCAGCATCACCGTGATGTAGCGCGGGCCGAACTGCCAGCCGCCGCGCCAGAAGTTCAGCGCCGAGATGAACGCCAGGTACATCACCGCGATCGCCGCCGACACCAGCGCATGGCCGCGCTGCCCGCGCCACCACAGGATCGCCCAGCCCGGCAGCGCCAGCAGCACCGCCGGCATGAACACGACCAGGCCGTTGTCGCCGGCCACCGTCGAGCCGGTGAACGCCGACCACCGCAGCTGGTCGAGGCCGAGGAACCCCTTCTGGTGGTGGAACGCGAACGTCTCCGACGCGTCGTAGCCGGTCTTCCACGGCGAGCCGAAACACGCGCGGTGGTACAGCAGCAGGATCGCGATCGGCACCGCGGCGCCGGCGACGGCCCACGCGATCGGCCTCCAGCCGCGGCGGGTCTGCACCAGCCGCACCGTCGCCCACGCCGCGATCGGCAGCGCCGCGAACAGCGCCTGGTAGTCGATCAGCGGCGCGCAGCCGGCGGCGAAGCCCGCGGCGAGCATCCAGCGATCGCGCTTGCCGTCGTCGAGCACCCGGACGGTCAGGATCCACGCCGTGCCGATCGCCACCGCCGACAGCTGGTGGGCGATGAACAGCACCGAGTACACGAACGCCATCGAGCCCAGGCCGTAGCCGACCAGCGCCAGCCGGCGCGCGGTCGGCGACGGCGCGAACCGCGGCAGGAACCCGGCGAGCAGCCACAGGAACAGCAGCGTCGGCACGATCCCGGTCCACAGCCGGAACGCCCACGTCATCTCGCCCAGCGTCGGCTCGCGCCCGGCCACCGCGTGGGTCACGCCGGTCAAGACCAGGTACGCGGGGACCGCCAGCATCGACGAGCCCGGCGCCTTGTTCGAGTAGTGGTGGCCGGCGTGGGGCGAGACGTCGGCGGTCGTGCCCCAGCGGGCGACGCCGCGATCGATCGCGAAGGTGCCGTCGTGGACCATCGCCTGGGTCAGGTAGACCCGGGGCAGCTCGTTGGCCGAGTGGATGCGCGGGAAGTACGGCACCACGTAGACGAAGGCCACCACCATCGCCAGCGCGAACCGGTGGCGGCCGAGCCAGGCCCAGGCGCGCGCGGCGCGTGACGTGTCGGGCACGCCGTGCTGTAGCACGGCCAGGCATGGCCACCGGTCGTGTCGCCGTGGTAAACGCCCGGGACCGATGCGGCTGTCGATCCTCATCCCCGCCTACCAGGAAGAAGCCACGATCGGCGAGATCCTCGACCGGGTGGCGGCGGTCGACACCGCGTCGCTCGGGTTCGACAAGGAGATCGTGGTCTGCGACGACGGCTCGAAGGATCGCACCTTCGAGCTGGCCAGCGCCAAGGCCGCGGCCAACCCGGCCATCCGGGTGGTGCGCCACCCCGAGAACCGCGGCAAGGGCGCGGCGATCCGCACCGCGCTGGCCGCCGCCACCGGCGACTACTGCCTGATCCAGGACGCCGACCTCGAGTACGAGGTCAGCGACTACCCGGCGCTGCTCGGCGAGGTGGCCAAGGGCGCCGACGTGGTCTACGGCTCGCGCTTCCTCGCCAACCCGCGCCCGACCGGCATGCGCACCGCCAACTACGTGGCCAACCGCATGCTGACCGTGACCGCCAACCTGCTCTACGGCATGGCGATCACCGACGAGGCCACCTGCTTCAAGCTGTTCCGCACCGACCTGCTGCGCGAGCTGGGCCTGACCTGCACCGGGTTCGAGTTCTGCCCCGAGGTCACCGCCAAGCTCGGCCGCAAGAAGGTCCAGATCGTCGAGGTCCCGATCGCGTACACCGCGCGCGCCATCGAGGAGGGTAAGAAGGTGCGGTGGACCGACGGCGTCGAGGCGATGTGGGTCCTGGTCAAGCATCGGCTGCGCCGCGCGCCATGAGCCGCCCGCGCCTCCGCTCGCGGCTGGTCGAGGACGTCCGCACCGGGATGGCGGTGGCCGGCGCCGGGTTGCTGGTCGCCGCGCTGGTCGAGGCGGTCGTCACCTGGAAGACCTTCCGCGGCGAGCTCGGCGCGATCCTGACGCTGCGGCTGATCGCGCTGGCGCTGACGCTGTTCGGGCTGACCTGGCTGGCGCTGGGGCCGCTGTGCGGCGGCGCCGCCGCCGGCCCGCGGCTGTGGACCTGGATCACCCGCGGCCGCGCCGCGGCGCTGGCCCGGCCCACGCCCGGCGCCCCGCCCAGCCAGTGGTCGACCGGCGCGGTCGCCCGGCTGCTGACCGGCGGGCTCGCCACGGTCGGCTACGTCGCCGCGCTCACCCACGTCGGCGCGCGCTTCATCCGCACCTACAAGGAGCCGACGCTGACCGCGCTGGTGACCGCGCTGGCCGCGGTCGTGCTCGCGGTGATCGCCGTCGGCGTGGCCCGCGCCGCCGCCCACGGCGTCGAGCGGCTCGTCGCGCGCTGGCCGGCGCTGCGCTTCACGCCGCTCGGCTCGGCGTGGCTGGCCGCGGCCGCGGTGATCGCGATGGCGGTCGTCGCGCTGATCATCGCCGGCTCGCTGCACCGCCACCTGCGCCCGGTGTGGCCGTGGCGGCGCATCGTCACCGCGGTGGCGTTCGTCGCCGGCTGCGGCCTGCACCGCGAGTGGGCCACGCGCCGGATCCGCGCCGCGCGGCCGGCCAAGGTCGGACTGGCGCTGGCCGGGTTCGCGCTGGTGTTCGTGCCGCTGACGCTGACCCGGATCGGCGCGTCGCCGCAGGTCAAGGCGGTCGTGTCGTCGTCGTCGCCCAGCCTCGAGGCGCTGGTGCGGGCGGTGCGCAAGGCCAACGACCTCGACGGCGACGGCTTCGGCTCGCTGCTGGGCGAGAACGACTGCCAGCCGCGCAACAAGGCCGTCCACCCCGGCGCGCGCGACCTGCCCGACAACGGCGTCGACGAGAACTGCAACGGCCGCGACTTCTCGATGCGCGACCTGGCGGTGCCGGCCGGCCCCGAGCGCCCGGTGCCGCCGGCGTTCCAGAAGCCGTACAACGTCCTCCTGATCACGATCGACACCGTCCGCTACGACTACACGACGTTCGGCCACCGCCCCGGCGGCCGCACCCGCGACACGACGCCCAACCTGGCCAAGCTGGCCGAGGTCGCCACCGACTTCACCTTCGCCCAGGCGCCGTCGGCCGGCACGATGGCCTCGGTGCCGGCGATCCTGACGTCGAAGTTCTTCCACTCGGGCATCGCGCTCGACGAGAGCAACATCAAGCCGGGCATGCCGCCGCGGCTCAAGCCCGAGAACCTGACGCTGCCCGAGATCATGAAGCAGGGCGGCTACCAGACCGGCGCGATCCTGTCGCACGAGTACTTCAACGACTGGGGCATGACCCAGGGCGTCGACGAGTACGACAACGACATCGGCAAGACCCACGACCCCAACCGGGTGTCGTCGGACCGCGTCACCGATCGCGCGCTGGCGTGGATCGCGCGACGCCCGACCGGCAAGTGGTTCCTGTGGCTGCACTACCTCGATCCCCACGCCCAGTACGTGGCCCACCCCGACGACACCAACTGGGGCGACAGCCCCGAGGATCTGTACGAGGCCGAGCTGCACTACACCGACAAGCACATCGGCCGGCTGCTCGACGAGCTGCGCCGGATGCCGGGCGGCGACCGCACGATCATCGTCGTCACCAGCGACCACGGCGACGCCTTCAACGAGCACGGCTTCTCGGGCCACGCGATCGCGCTGACCCGCGAGATCCTCCACGTGCCGATGCTGATCTACGTCCCCGAGAACCCGCCGCGCAGGCTGGGCCAGGTGGTCTCGAACCTCGACATCGTGCCGACGCTGGCCGCGCTGTGCGGCATCCCCACCGGCGACGCGAGCTTCGAGGGCCGCAGCCTGGTGCCGCAGATCTTCTACGGCCAGGAGGACCCCGACCGCACGGTCTTCGCCGAGACCAACTACCCGGTGCCGCTGCGCGCCGCCGTCACGACCACCAAGAAGCTCATCTTCAACATGAAGAGCAACTTCTACGAGCTCTACGATCTGGTCGGCGATCCGCTCGAGCAGAAGAACCTGGCCAGCAGCCGCCCCGAGGACCTGGCCCAGATGCGCGAGCGGCTCGATCGCTGGCTCGAACGCGTCGTGTTCGCGCGCGACGCGCTGATGAGCCAGGTCGCGATGCGCATGCAGAAGGTGCTGCTGCCGGGCCCGCCCACGCCGCAGGTGCCGGTGGCCGGCCGGAGCTTCGACGGCGGCAAGGTCGAGGTGGTCGGCTACGACCTGACGCCGGCGGGCCCGGGCGGCAAGGCCGTGCTGGCGGTGTACCTGCACGCGATCGATCGCCCCACCCGCGTGTTCCGGCTGGGCGCGGCGCTGTGGGCCGCGCCGCCCGGCGTGGCCGGCGCCGCCGCCGAGACCGTCGCGATGTCGCCGACCCAGGTCCGGGTCGGCGCCCGGGTCACGCTCGACGGGCTGCTGCCGTCGGATCGCTGGCGCGCCGGCGAGTACCTGCGCGAGGAGTTCACGCTCGCGATCCCGCCGGCCTGGGGCGCCGCCGACGTGCTGGTCGGCCTGGTGGTCGGCACCAACGACGGCTCCAAGCCCGACTTCGCCGGCCCCCAGCCGTCGAGCGATCCGTCCTGCCTGACGCTGGGCACGGGCCGGCTGCCGGTCCCAGCCGCGCCGCCGCCGACAACGCCAACGATTCCCGCACAGTCGCCCACCCCGGCGATCGTCCCCCGCCTCACGCCGTAGCCGGGGGCGGGGCCGCCGGGGGGCATTTTTCGGCAGCGGTCCGTACTACGATACAAGCCATGATCACCGACTTCGCGAGCCTGCTCTACCAACAGACGCGCATCGCCGAGGAAGAGGGCGCGCGCGTCTACGAGGCGGTGATCGGGATCGTCACCGACATCAAGGACGATCAGAAGCTGTGCCGGGTGAAGGTGAAGATCCCCAGCCTGCCGATCACCGACAACACGTGGTGGTCGAGCTGGATCTCGATCGGCGGCGCCAAGGACCGCGGCTGGTTCTCGTTGCCCGAGGTCGATGACGAGGTGCTCATCATGTTCGAGCACGGCGAGATCCACCGGCCGATCATCCTGGGCGCGCTGTGGAACGGCAAGGACAAGGCGCCCGACAACAACGGCGACGGCAAGGACGCCCGGCGCGTGTTCAAGTCCAAGACCGGCCACAAGATCACCTTCGAGGACGATCAGGGCTTCATCCAGATCGAGGACGGCGGCGGCATCGGGACCATCAAGATCGACGCCAAGGGCAACAAGATCGAGATCACCGCCAAGCAGGGTGACGGCGCGTTCCAGGCCAAGGACGAGCTGACCATCCTCGCCGGCGAGATCGCCATCACCGCCAAGGGCAACTGCGATCTGATGGGCAAGTCGTCGGGCGTCGACGCCAGCTCCACCGGGCCGTTCAAGATCAACGGCAACATGGTCGCCCTCAAGGGCTCCACCATCGACGTCAACCCCGGCGGCGTCCCCAAGGCCGCCAAGGCCACCGGCGACGTCGCCGACGTCGCCGACCCCGTCAAGTAGATCGCTGCACCCGGTGCGCGGGGACGCACCGGTGGTGGCCTCGACCGGGCGGGGTGCCGTTCGGCTCCGGCGCTCCAGCGCGGCCCGGTCCGCCGGATCCGGATCCCGTTCCGGATCCGGATCCCGTTCCGGATCCGGATCCCGTTCCGGATCCCGATCCCGTTCCGGATCCCGTCCCCGTCCCCGCCCCGCCTCCCCGCCCCTACTGGACGATTCGCCCCGAGCCCTCGCTCGGCGGCTTCGGCAGGTGCGCCGGCTTCACCTCGGGCACCGGCAGCGTCGTGTCGGGGTTGGTGCCCTTGCGCAGGTACCGCGTCACCGGCTTGTAGGTGAGCGTCCACTTGTCCATCTTCACCTCCTCGTCGCCCTTGTAGTACTTGCGGTAGCGGATCACCTTGTAGCCGTCGAAGCCGCCCTGGTCCTCGCTCTCGAAGCCGACCGGCAGCCGCTCGTCGGGACGATCCTCGGTGGTGAACGGCGTCACCTCGATGATCTTGCGCTCGAAGGCGATCTTGTCCCAGGGCCGCTCCTTGCCGAGGATCTCGACCACCGCCTCGCCGCGCGCCACGCGGTAGTGGATCACCACCGGGAAGTCGTACGGGTTCTTCATGATCAGGTCGGTCGTCGGGTAGACCACCGTCGCGTCGAGGCCCATCGTCACGTAGGTCGACGGCCGCGAGTGCGGCGTGGTCTTGACCACCTCGAGCCCCGCGAAGAACGACGCGCCGAACAGCGTCGTCGAGATCTGGCAGGTGCCGCCGGCCAGGCCGTCGACCATCTCGCCGGCGGTGATGACGTGGGCGATCTTGTAGCCCTCCTTCTCGGTGCGGTCGCCGACCACGCCGTTGAACGAGAACTCGACGCCGGGCTGCAGCACGTAGCCGTTGAGCTTCGACGCCGCCAGCTTGAGGTTGAAGTTGCGATCCTTGTCGCTGACCGCGAACGTCGTCTTGAACGTGCCGAGCACGTGCGAGATGTCGGCGATGCCGAGCGTGGCCTTGGTGGTCGCGGCCGGCACCGGCACGCCAACCAGCTCGACCGTCGGGCTGCCGCTCTTGGCCGCGGCCTCGATGCGATCGAGCGACGCGTAGACGTCGATCGCGAAGCCGGGGGCGTCGTCGTGGATGGTCCGCGCCTCGAGATCGAGGAACGCGTCCTGGGGCGCGCGGTCGACCTCGGCCTTGAGCCCCGACAGCGCCTTGATGGCCGCGGCGCGATCGAGGCGGATCGGCAGCGCGCCGACTTGGGCCAGCGCGGCGACGTCGCCGCCCTTACGCGCGGCGTAGGGCAGCTCGTCGGCGTCGACCGTGACCCCGAGGTCCTTCCACGCCAGCGTCCGCTCGCGGCCGACCGCCACCAGCTTGACCGCGCCGGCGAGGTTGGCCTCGACCGCCTGGGCCAGCGCCGCGTGGTCGCCCGCCACCGCCGGCGCCGCCGAGCCCGCGCGGGCGCGGGGGGCCGACGCCGGCTGCTCGGAGACGAAGTAGCCACCGACCAGCGCGCCGCTGGTGACGAACAGGCCGGCGGCCAGTCCGAGGTAGATCGAGCCACGTCGACGATCGCTACGGCGAACCATGGGACCTCTTAGCACAGGTGACCGGGTGGGCTGGAGTTTGCGACGGAGGCCACCGGTCCTGGCCACGGACCAGCCGGAGTTGCAGCCCCCGGGCCAGCCCCGCGGCGAGGCTGATCCGCGGAGTTGCCCCCCGGGCCGCGTCTCCCTGGACACGGGACCGCGGTTTGACAGCCGCACTCCCATGAGGCAGCTTCCCAGCATGGGATCGCTCATCCAGCGCAACACCGCCGTGGCCAAGCGCAAGGGTACGCTGGCGGCCGTGGCGGGGGTCGGGTCGGCGGTAGCGCTGGTGGTGATCAACCCCATCGTCGGCGTGGTCGGCCTGGCCGGCGCCGCGTACCTGGGCTGGGACTGGCTGCGCTTCCGCATGAAGCACGGCCTGCGGTTGTAGCCACGTCGATGGGGCGATCCACGCCGTGACCACGGCGGCGTCCTCCACCGAGATCGCGCGCGCCGCCGAGGCCCTGGTCGGCACCGAGCTCGACGGTCGCTACCGCATCGACGCGCTGCTCGGCTCGGGCGGCATGGGCGCGGTGTTCCGCGGCTACCACCGCTTCATGGACCAGGCGGTGGCGGTCAAGGTGCTGCGGCCGCACCTGGCGCGGGATCCGAGCGCGGTGAAGCGGTTCGTGCGCGAGGCCCGCGGCACGCTCAAGATCGCCAGCGACCACGCGGTCAAGGTGCTCGACTTCGCGGTCACCGACGCCGGGCTGCTGTACATGGTGCTCGAGCTGCTCGACGGGCGCACCGTCGGCGCCGAGCTCACCAGCGACGGCGTGATCGCGCCGCGGCGGGCGGTGCGGATCGCGCGGCAGGTGTGCGCGGCGCTGGCCGCGGCCCACAAGGTCGGCCTGATCCACCGCGACCTCAAGCCCGACAACCTGATGCTGATCCGGCGGGGCGCCGACCCGGACCACGTCAAGGTGCTCGACTTCGGCCTGGCCAAGGTCATGGAGGGCACCGGCGAGCAGGCGCTGTCGATGGCCGCGCTCACGCAGGGCGGGATCGTGTTCGGGACGCCCGACTACATGGCGCCGGAGCAGGCGCTGGGCCAGCCGCTCGACGGAAGGTGCGACCTGTACGCGCTGGGCGCGACGCTGTACGAGATGGTCACCGGCGAGGCGCCGTTTCCGCGCGACAACCCGCTCGAGGTGCTGGCCGCCCACGTGCGCGACCCGGTGCCGTCGGCGCGCGCGCGCGTCGCCGCGGTGCCGCCCAGCCTCGACGGCCTGATCGCGCGGTGCCTGGCCAAGGATCCCGCCGCGCGGCCGCCCACCGCCGACGCGCTGGCCGCCGAGCTGGCGGCGATCGAGGCCGAGCTGGCCGGCGCGCCGCGGCCGCAGCACGCCGCCACCCAGTCGGTGCCGGCGCTGCCGATCGCCCGGGCCGACGACGATCCGCTCGACGACGCCGGGGACGACGTGCCGCCGCGGTCGCGGGCGCTGGCGTGGGCGCTGGCCGCGGCGGTGGTGGTGACCGCCGTCGTGGTCGGCGTGGCGATGAGCCGCGGCCGCCGCCCGCCCGCGGTCGCCGCCGCCCTCGACGCGGCCGCCGCCGCCCCGGCCGTCGACGCCGCCGCGCCGGTCGACGCGGGGGTGGACGCGCCGACGCCGGCGGCGATCGATGCCGGGGCCCCGCGGCCGCCGAGCGACGATCGCGCGGCCGCCCACGTCGAGGCCGCGCTGGCCGCCCACCGCGCCGGCAACCGGCTGCGCCAGCTGGCCGAGGCCGACGCCGCGCTGCGCCTGGCGCCGCGCAACAAGACCGCGCGCTACCTGGTCGGCGACGCCCTGCTCGGGGCCGGCGATCGCGCCGGCTGCAAGTACCTGCGCCAGGCCGGGATCCCCGCCGCCCGGGCCCGCGCCGACGCCGCCGGCTGCCCGTAGCCCGCCCGCCGGCCCCGCGCCCCCACCTCCCGGGCCACGGTTCCGGTATCCTCGCCGGGATGCAGCCCGGGACCGCGTCGGCCGACGCGTCTGCCAGCAACCCTGCCAGCGCCGCTGGTCGCACCGTCGCCGGCTACGTGCTCGGCGCGCGGCTGCGCACCACCGCGTGCGCCGAGGTCTACCGCGCCGAGCGCGACGGGACCGCGGCGACGGTGCACGTGCTCCACGCCGCGCTGGCCGCCCGTCCCGAGATCGTGCGCGCGATCGAGCAGCAGGCGGTGCGCGCCGCCGCGGCCACCGACCTGCGCAACCTGGCAGCGACGCTGGGCGCCGGGGTCGACGACGGCCTGCTCTACGTCATCACCGAGGCCGAGGACGGGCCGACGCTGCGCGAGGTGCTGGCCCGCAAGTACGCCAGCTCCGGCGCCGGCCTGCCGCCGCGCGGCGCCGGCAACGTCATCGCCCAGATCGGCGAGGCGCTCCGGGCCTCCGGCCTGGTCCACGGCGCGCTCACCAGCGACTCGGTCACGATCGCCCGCGGCGGCCGGATCACGCTGACCGACCTCGCGCTCGGCCCGGCCTACGCCGCGGCGGTCGCCGCCGGGTTGGTCGAGGCCGCGGGCTGCCTGGCCCCCGAGCTGGCCCGCGGCGAGCCGCCCACCGCGGCCAGCGACTGCTACGGGCTGGGCGCCCTGCTCTACGACGCGCTGGTCGGCCGGCCGCTGGCTCGCGGCGGCCCGCGCCCCAGCGAGGCGGTGCCCGGCGTCGCGCCCGAGATCGACGAGCTGATCGCCCGAGCGTGCGCCGAGCGCCCCGATCGCCGGTTCGCGTCGGCGGCGGCGCTGCGCGAGCTGGTCGTCGACATCTTGATGACCGTCGACGAGGAGGCCGACGAGCCCGAGGCCGCGACCCAGATCGCGATCCCGCCGGCGCTCGAGGCGGCGATGCAGGACACCCACGAGAAGTGGCTGGTCAGCAAGGGCCGCTTCGACTTCGGCCCCTTCAACATGAAGGCGATCGTCGACCAGATCCTCCACGGCCAGATCCACCACGGCCACGTGCTGATGGACAAGGACGAGGGCGGCCGCGCCAAGGTCGACGAGCACCCGCTCCTCGGGCCGCTGGTCGACGCCGCCAAGCAGGCGCGCGACGACGCGCGCCGGGCCCACGCCGAGGTCAAGCAGCAGGCCTCGGAGCGCAAGCGCGGCGTGGCGCTGTACGGCGTGATCGGCGTAGGCGTGGCCGCGGCGGTCGGCGCCGCGTACCTCATCGTGACGACGCTGACCTCGGCCAAGAAGAAGGAGGTCGCCGGCGTCGCGTCGGTGGCCGAGGCGTCGCTCGACGTCAAGGTGTCGGCGCCCAAGGCTCCGCCGAAGAAGAGCGGCGGTGGCGGTGGCGCGCGCCGCAGCGGCGGTGGCGGCGGCGGCGGCGGCAACGGCGACGAGAACCTCGCGCTCGACATGTCCGACGAGGGTGACGGCGGCAGCGAGACCCTCGACATGGACACCGTCTACGGCGTCTACGCCCGCTACGGCGGCAAGCTGGGTGGCTGCCTGAGCCGCACCGGCTCGAGCTCGGCGGCGATCAGCATCATCATCGACGGCCCCAGCGGCAAGGTCACCTGGGTCAAGGTCAACGGCGAGCAGTCGGGCGCGCTCCACGGCTGCCTGTCCGGCGTGCTGCGCAGCATGAAGTTCCCGTCGATCGACGGCCCGCGCACGCGCGCCGAGTTCGAGATCGGCCTGTGAGCCCGATGCCGCCCACCCCTGCCGCTTCGCCGCACCGCGCGCGTCTGTCGGAGGTGATCCGTCGGCGCGCCCGGGTCACGCCGCTGACCGCGGTGATCCTGTCGCTGGCGTTCGCGCTGGTGGTCACGCCGGTGGTGCTGGCCGAGAGCTGGTTCGTCGAGCCGAAGGTCACCGCCGGCCAGCCGGCCAACGTCACGGTCCGGGTGCCGGCGTTCGACGGCTGGGACGATCAGCAGGTCGCCGGGCGCGGCGGCTCGGTGGTGATCGCCCGCGGCGAGATCGCCGATCGCCGCCAGGCCGCGGTCGTGACCGCGATGCTGCGCGAGCAGCCGTCGCCGGGCGCGCGCTTCGCCGCCTACGCCGCGGTGCTGTTCCTGCTGTCGGTCGGCGTCACCCACCAGATGCGCCGCTCCAACCGCGGGCGGCTGTTGCGGGTGCAGCTGGTCTTGCTCGGCACCGTCGGGCTGGGGGCGATCGTGACCAAGGGCCTGCTCCTGGCCTACCCGGTGTCGGTGCTGGCGGTGCCGGTCGCGCTGGGGGCGATGGTGCCGACGCTGGTGTTCGATCGCACCGTCGGCCTGGCCGCCGGCGTGCTGTCGGCGGTGACGATGGCGCTGCTGGTGCCGTTCGACGTCGGCATCGCGACCGTGCTGGTGGTGCAGGCGGTGGCCGCGGCGATCGTCCTGCCCGATCGGGCCCGGCCGCGGTGGTCGACGGCGCTCGTCGCCGGCGCGGTGGCGATGCTCGGCGCCGCGCTGACCTACCTCGGGTTCTTCTACCTGTCCGACGGCGTCGTGCCGGTCCACGAGCTGTCCGAGCCGGCGCGCTCGGCGTGGCTCGCGGCGGCGTTCGGCGGCGCGATCGCCGGCGTGCTGGCGCTGCCGCTGCTGCCGCTGTTCGAGCGCGCGTGCGGCGAGATCACCCACGCCCGGCTGGTCGCGATGGAGGACCTGTCGCACCCGCTGCTCAAGCAGATCAGCGACAAGTCGCCCGGCACGTGGCAGCACAGCCTGGCGATGGCCAACCTCGCCGAGGTCGCGGCCCAGGCCATCGGCGCCAACGGCCGGCTGGTGCGGGTCGGCGCGTACTTCCACGACCTCGGCAAGTCGCTGCAGCCCAGCTACTTCATCGAGAACCTGCGCCAGGGCGAGGCCAGCCCCCACGATCAGCTGGCGCCCGAGGTGTCGTGCGACGCGATCTTCGCCCACGTCACCGAGGGCATCGCCGTGGCGCGGCGGGCGCGCGTGCCCGAGCGGATCATCGACTTCATGCACATGCACCACGGCGACGGCGTGCTCGAGTACTTCTGGGCCAAGTGCCAGGAGCAGGGCAACCCGCGCCGCCTGACGATCGAGGACTTCCGCTACCCCGGCGTGCCGCCGCAGAGCCGCGAGACCGCGATCCTGGCGATCTGCGACGCCGTCGAGGCCGCGTCGCGCACCCTCAAGCGCCCCGACGAGCGCGCGATCGAGTCGCTGGTGCAGCGCATCGTCTACGGCAAGCTGCACCTCGGCCAGCTCGACGAGTCGGGCCTGTCGATGGCCGACCTGCGGCGGATGAGCGACTCGCTGCGCGAGGCGATCCGCGCCGCCCACCACGATCGCATCGAGTACCCGTGGCAGCGCGAGGCCGCGGCGACCGCGACCGCCGCCACCGTCGCCGCCCGCGCCGCCACCGCGACCCAGCGGTTGATGCACGAGCCCCGGCTCGACTCGCTCGACACGCCGCGGCCGCTGCAGTGGGAGCACCGCAGCCGCCCCGCGACCCACGCCGAGCCCGCGATCGCCGCCACCGAGCCGATGGCGTCGCCGATGCCGATCGCCGCGACCAGCCCGCTGCCGGTGGCCGCGCCCGCCGCGCCGCCGCCGATCGACGCCACCGTGCCGCTGCGCCCGAGCGCGCTGGCCGCCGCTGAGCGCGACGCCATCGCCACCGCGCCCACCGCGCCGCCGCTGGCGCCGATCGATCCCGCCGGCGCGCCCACGCTGCCGCCGCTCGCGCCCGAGGCCCCGCGCGCCCCCGAGGTCGCCGCGCCGCCGGTCTCTACGCCGGCCGCGGTGATGAGCACCGCGGTCCCCCCGACGATGACCGGCTCGCCGCCGCCGCCGCCGCCGCCCGCGGCGATCGCGATCCCGGTCGCGCCGGCGGCGATCGTCGACGAGGCGCCGGCGGCCGAACTGGTGGTCGAGGCGGCCATCCCGCTCGACGCGCCGCCGCTGCCGCTGGCCGCGCCGCCGCCGTCGGGCGTCATCGAGCTGCCGGCCAAGAGCACGTGGGCCTCGACGCTGTCGTCGCGCCTCGACGCGATGCTCGAGCAAGAGGAAGAGGCGTTCGCCCACGCGCCGACCCACCGCACCCAGCCGCCACCGCCGCCGCGCGTGGTGGCGACCGGCACAGCCCCCGCGGCCGCCGCTGCCGCCGCCGCCGCCGAGGTCACCCACGAGGTGGCGCCCGAGGACGTCGAGGCGACGATCGACCTGACGCCCAGCCCGCGCTCCGAGCACAGCGGCCTGTTCAAGGGCCCGCCGCCCGCGACGCGCCCTGTCCGCACCATCCCCGCGGTGCCCGAGCCCGAGGCCGATCGCGACGACGGCCCCACCGTCGTCCGCCCGCGCCCCGCCGGCGGCATGCTGCCCCCGCGCTCGCGCACCAAGGCCGACTGACCCGCGTCCCACGTGGGATCCGCTCCTCCGCGTCCCACGTGGGATCGGACCGCGACCGTCCCACGTGGGATCCGACAGCCTGCGTCCCACGTGGGATCCGACCGTCCCACGCGGGATCCGAGTGCCCCGCGTCCCACGTGGGATCCGCGGCCCCGCGTCCCGCGTGGGATCCGACAACCTGCGTCCCACGTGGGATCCGACAGTCCCACGTGGGATCCGACGGCCGACCTCCCACGTGGGCTCCACGCGCCACCATCGGGATCCGCCCGCCAACCTCCCACGTGGGATCCGACGGGCTGCGTCCCACGTGGGATCCGCCCGGGATTCCGACCAGGCTGCATCCCACGTGCGATCCGCCCGCCAACCTCCCACGTGGGATCCGACGGGCTGCGTCCCACGTGGGATCGGCCGGGATCCCGACCAGGCTGCATCCCACGTGCGCTCTGCCGCCAACGTCCCACGCGGGATCCGACAGCCTGCAGCCTGCGTCCCACGTGGGATCAGCACCACCCGTCCCATGTGGGATCCGCCCGGCAACCTCCCACGCGAGATCCGACAGCCTGCGTCCCGCGTGGGATCAGCTTCACCCCCCCTGTGCCAGGGTAGTTGTCGCATCCCGCTGGCGGCCTGACCGCCGCCGCGGACCGAGGCCGGGGGCAGAGAGACCATCGTGACCGCGTATAGCGAGACGTTCAGAACGAAGCTCGTCCAGAAGATGCTGATGCCGAACCCCAGGGCGGTTTCGGCGCTGGCTCAAGAAACCGGGGTTCCCGAGGGAACGCTGTACCGGTGGCGGAAGGAGACTACGCTC
>JAEUJY010000093.1 GCA_016794525.1 Myxococcales bacterium | reverse complement strand
TCTCGCGTTTCGGGTGGGGGCCCGTCCGCGGTCTCCCGTCGCTCCGCTGAACGCTCTCGCGTTTCGGGTGGGGGCCCGTCCGCGGTCTCCCGTCGCTCCGCTGAACGCTCTCGCGTTTCGGGTGGGGGCCCCACGTCTTGTGGGGGAGGGTTTTTGCGAAAAACCCTCTCTAGATCACGAGAACAGCCGCGCCTGGCCGGGGGCGATGCGCGGGCGCTGCTTGCCGCGGCGGGTGCGGCGGTGCTCGGGGCGATCGCCCAGGATGCTGGGGACTGCGGTGAGCACCAGCGGCGCGACCGCAGGCTCGGTGGCCGGCGGCGCGGCCGGCGCGTCGAGGCGAGCCTCGAGCACCATCGGCGTCGCGTCGCCGATCGCGCGGGAGAGGGCGTCGCCCAGCTCGGCCGCGGACATCTGCGCGTCGACCTCGAGCGCCACCGGCGCCGCCGCGCCCAGGTTGAGGGCCAGCTGGCTGGCGCCAGCGCCGCGGCTGCCGAGGCGCGCCGCGACCCGGGTGGCCAGCGTCTCGACCGCGCGATCGAGCTGACCGTCGACGTGGACCCGCTCGTGCCAGCGCTGCTCGGGCTGGTACGCCACCAGCCGCGCGCCGCTGTCGCCGCGGGCCAGCGCCTGGAGGTCGGCGTCCCACGACCGCGCCACCGACGGCGGCGGCAGGTCGGCGAAGGCGCCCAGGGTCTTGACGCCCAGGCACTCGAGCATGTGCTGGACCTCGGGCGGCAGGGCCAGGAGGCCGAGCGGCTGCGGGGCCAGGAAGGCCGCCGAGCCGCCGCGGGGCACGCAGGTGACGGCGCCGTCGCCCTCGCCGCTGGCGGCCGCGACCGCCGCGGTGAAGCGATCGTCGGCGATGCCGACCCGCACGTGCAGGCCGCGCTCGCGGAACAGCTCGACCAGGCGCGCGCCGAACGACGCGCCGCGCTTGCCGACCGGGACCTCGACGTACATGGCGTGGTGCTGGCCGCGCGGCTCGCCGCCGAGGTCGACCACCGGCGCCACGGCGAGCAGCTCGTCGGCCATCGACCGCAGGAGCTCGGCCTCGGCGGCCGGGTCGCGGACCAGGGTCACCAGGTCGTCGGCGTGGTGGCGCGCGACCACCGCGACCATGCCGGGGCGGACGCCGCGGGACCACGCGGCGCGAGAGCAACCGGTGACCACAGGCGACGCCGCGTCGACCACGGCGACCGGCCGAGTGGCCAGCGCGGCGCGATCGGGGGCGCCAGCGATGGCGGCCTGGAGCGAGAAGGAGGGGAGGTGGATGCTGGCGATGCGCACGACACACTCACTACTGCACTGGTCTGATGTTCAGTGGTACCACACAAGCCGCCCCGTGTCCTGTAACAACGCATAACCATCCGAAACTAGACGGTCAAGACGCCAGATTTCGGAGGATTTCGCGCCGTTTTCCAGGGCGTCGTACGATTTGTTCGTGACCCACGACAGCGCGCGGATCAGCCCGACGGCTCACTACACCGGCTACGCCTGGCTGGCCCACGGGCTGTCGGACCCCGCGTTCGCGACGCCGACCGGCCAGTTCTTGTACCGGGCGCTGGGGCCCGCGAACCGGCTGATGCGCGCGGCGGGGCAGCCGAACCTCGACGGCTTCTTGCTCGCGCGCCACCACATGATCGACGCGGTGCTGCGCGCGGCGATCGAGCGCGGCGAGATCGGCCAGGTGATCGAGGTGGCCTGCGGGCTGTCGCCGCGCGGCTGGCGGTTCGCGCGCGAGTTCGGCGACCGGGTGACCTACGTCGAGGCCGACCTGCCGGGCATGGCGGCCAAGAAGCGAGCGGTGCTGGCCAAGGCCGGCGCCGGCGGCGCCCACCACCGCGTGGTCGAGATCGACGCCACCGCCGACGCCGGCCCGGCGTCGGTCGCCGCGCTGGCCGAGACCCTGGACCCGGCGCGCGGCACCGCGATCATCACCGAGGGGCTGCTCAACTACTTCGACCCGGTCGCGGTCGCCAAGATGTGGCGGCGGTTCGCCGGCGCGCTGGCGCGGTTCCCCCACGGCTTGTACCTGGCCGACCTGCACCTGGCCGAGGCCGCCGGGCCGGTCGAGCGGCTGTTCGCCGGCGCCCTGGGCGTGTTCGTGCGCGGCCGCATCCACTTCCATTTCTCGGACGCTCGCGCCGCCGAGCGCGAGCTCGGCATCGCCGGCTTCCGCGGCGCCGAGCTGATCGATCCCTCGACCCGCGAGCTCCCCGAGCTGGACCGCACCAGCGCCCGCTTCGTGCGCGTCGTCGCCGCTTCGACCTGAAGCGCCCGCGGGGGCAGTCTGGCTCCCCGTGCCTGTGCCCGTGCCCGTGCCCGGCTGGCGTCCGCTCTTCTCCGAGGAAGATCGCTGAATCGAGACCGGATCGGGCACGGGCACGGGCACGGGCACGGGCACGGAGCAGGTTGACTTCGAACCGCCTCCGGCGTTTCTCAGCAACCTGCTAGCGGTAGCCGTCCTTGCGCTTGCCGGACGCCCGCTTCTCGGCGTCGGCCGTGGCCTTCGCCGCGTCGGCGAACGCCGCCAGCCGGGTCTGCCCCGGCGTGCCGTTCGCCCCGAACCGGATCAGGTGCTGCGCCCCGCGCACCTCGATCGTCCAGAACTTCCCCGCCGGGTGGACGAGCTCGATCCTCAGCGACGGCGCCTCCGTCGACACCCGGACCGCGGATCCCGTGCCCGTGCCCGTGCCCGTGCCCGTGCCCGCCCCCGTGCCCGATCCCGATCCCGATCCCGATCCCGTCCCCGTCCCCGTCCCCGATGCCGTGCCCGTGCCCGTGCCCAGGGCGGCGGCGGGGGACGCGGACCCATGCGAACCACGAGCGGTTGATGGGGAGGCAGGCCGCCCCGTCTCCTGCTTCGCCGCGGCCTGCTCCGCCCCGGCCGTCCCCCCCGCCTTCCGCACCGGCACCACCTCCGCGTCGATCCGCACGCCGACGTAGCTCGGGAACCGCGGCACGCCGTCCTCCGACAGCTCCTGATACCGGAACGTGATCACGCTGCCGATCGGCGGCGGCGCGCGGCGCTCGTCGTCGGACAGCCCGGTGCCGACCGAGAACCGCGTGCCGTCGGCCAGCTCGACCTCGAGCGCGCCCAGCCGGCCCTTGTGCTTGCCGGCGCCCGGCGCGTGGCCGACGACCCGCGCCTCGGCGTCGTGGAACGTCTTCACCTTGAGCAGGCTCGACGAGCGCCCGACCTCGTAGCGCGAGCCGGGGCGGCGCAGCATCAGGCCCTCGCCACCCAGCGCCTCGACCCGGGCCAGCTCGGCGCGCAGGTGATCGATGCCGGCGCACCGCACGTGCTCGTGCCAGCGCGCGTAGGGCGGGGCGTGGCGATCGAGCGCGGCGCGCAGCTCGTCCATGCGCTCCTCGAACGGCGCCGCCGACGCCGGCGCGTCGAAGACGACGTACAGCAGCTGCTTCCACGCCTCGCCGGCGTCGCCCGAGCGCACGACGCTGGTGGTGCGCTGGAACAGCTTGCGCCCCATCCACAGCTCGCCGTCGAGCGGGTGGCGGGGCAGCGCCGCGGTGAACCACGCCGGCGCGGCGAAGCGGTTGCCGAGCCGCGACCAGAACTGCCCGCCGTCCCAGTACGCGCGGATGCCGTCGAGCTTCTCGCTCATCCACCAGCCGTCGGGCGCGACGTCGTGGCTCCAGCTGTGGGCCAGCAGCACCGGCGGCGCGGTGCCCTTGGTGACCGCCGGCGTGCGGCCGCGCGGCGCGCTCGCGCCGGCGGGCGCGGCGGGCGCGGCGCCGACCCGCGCGTCCTCGACCTCGGCGCCGAGGTACGCGCGCAGATGCTTGCAGGTGCGGCCGTCGATCGCGCGGCCCTGGTTGCGCCACGCCGGGCAGGTGCACGCGTAGACGCCGCCCTGGCGCGACAGCGTGTAGCGCGCGCTGCCCGAGCCCGCGACCTCGACCGACGCGCCGTCGGCCAGCGTCGGCACGGCTTACTGCTCCTCGTGGCCTTCGCCGGCGAGGGTCGCGAGCAACCGGTAGTACGCCTTGCGCGCCTCCTCGGGCGACGCGTAGGTCTCGACCGAATCCATGCGCACGGTCGCGCCGGCCAGCGACAGGTGCGTCGCGACCTGGCGGTTGCCCTTGGCCAGCGTCAGCCGCGCCTCGAGGCCGGCCTTCGCGGCGGGCGCGGCGGCGGGCGCGGCGGCGGCCTTCTTCTTCGGCGGCGGGGCCTCCTCCTCCTCGTCCTCGTCGTCGCCCTCGCCCGCGTCCCCACCGCCGCCGCTCGCGCCGGCGTCGACGTAGCCCTTCTTGCGCTTCTCGCGCACCAGCTTGTCGAACTCTTTCTTGGCGCCGTCGGGGCCGAGGTCCTTGACCTGGGTCTGGCCGTTGGTGCCGATCTTGCCGTAGTTGACGTACAGCGTCCCGCCCTCGACGCGCGCGCGCCAGAACTTGCTCGAGCCGTCGTCCTCGAACTCCAGGTGCACCTGCCAGTCGCTCATCCTCGCTCGCCTCCTGCCGGGGCCTCGCCGGCGCGCTGGGCCAGCCGATCGATCCGCGCCATGAACGCGCGGCCGCGCTCGGGGTCGGTCATCATGATGAACGCGGCCATGCCGCGCAGCGACTCGAGGGTCTCGCCGTGGCCGGGGCGCCCGAGCTCGCGGTTCTTGAGCGCGGCGCGCAGCTGGCGCTGGGTGGCGCGCGGCACCCGCGCCGCGGGGCGGCCGTCGGCCTGGTTGACGACCAGCCCGGTGACCTGCTGCCGCCCGCCGGCGCGCATGACGCGCGTCTTGCTGCGCTTGATCGTGAAGCCCTCGGCCGCGACGATCTCGGTGACCGCGCGCAGCAGCTTGCCGATCGCGTTGCCGGCGTCGGCGGCGCGGGCGGCGTCGCCGTGCCACGAGAAGGTGAGGTCGTCGGCGTAGCGCGTGTAGCGCGCGCCCAGCTTGCGCGCGAGCCCGGTCAGCCGGCAGTCGAGGCGCAGGCACAGCGCGTTGGTGATCGACGGGCTGGTCGGCGCGCCCTGGGGCAGCGCGCGCGGCCCGGTGGCGACGAAGCACGGCTTGCCGCGCACCACCAGCTCCTCGCGCGGCGCCTCGGTGGCGACCAGCGCCATGATCGTCGCGACCTGCTCGCCGAGCCCGGCCTTGCGCAACAGGCCCTTGACCCGGCGCCACGTCACCGTCGGGTAGAAGCCCTCGATGTCGAGCTTGACGACGATCTTGGCGCCGGCGTGGACGCCGGCGTTGGTGGCGATCGAGCGGCCGGGCAAGAAGCCGTGGGCCGCGCCGTGGACCGGCAGGTGCTCCGTCACCTCGCGGGCGATCCACCGCTGCGCGGCCTTGAGCTGGGGCTTGGGCGCGCTGATCGGGCGCAGCCCGCCGTCGCGCTTGGGCACGGTCCAGCGGTGGTAGTGGGTGCCGGTGTCGACCTCGCGGTGGTAGCTGAGCCAGCGCAGCCGCGCGATCGACAGGCCCAGCGCCTGGGCCAGCGCCTCGACGTCGGGCAGCGCCGGCAGCGCGTTGTCCTGCTGCTTCTTCGCCGGGTCGGCGGCGTCGAAGCGATCGACGTCGGCGGTGTCGTGCCACCACACGCCGGGGCCGAGGTGGACGATGTGCGCCGCCTTGTACGCGGCCCACGCGACGCGGAACAGCTCGCGCCGCACCCGGCGCTCCTCGTCGCGCCGCGCCTTGTACGCCTTCTTCTCGGCGTCGGACATCGACGCCGACGCGCCCGGATCGGCCAGGCCCTGGCGCGCCAGCTCGGCGTCGACCCACGGGCGGATGCCGCCCTTGGCCGCGACGTCGGCCCACGGCACCGCGGGCAGCTTGGCGGCGGCGGTCACGGCGTCACCCCCGCGCCGGCCTGCGATGAACGATCTGGGCCGCGAAACGGCCTACCTCCCCGCCCACCGTTCGGGGTGTTCGTGGTGGGGAGCGCCCCCAACACCGCCTGGGCCCCGGCGCATGCCGGGGGAGGGTCTTTGCGAAAGACCCTCGTCGACAAAAGGTCCAGGAAGAGGAGCCGCTCGCTACATCCCTCATGGGACACGGTAGGCTCACAGGTTCGCCGCCCAGAGGGGCCCCAATTGTTGGGTGCAAACCGGGTTCGCTCGGTTGGTCCAGCTGGACCCAACAATTGGGGCCCCTCTGGGCGAGCGAACCAAGAACAGCCTACCTTGTGGAGAGTGGCTACTGCGTGTGCCGGGACGGCGCGACGCCGCCCTTGCGCCGGAGCGCAGGCTAACGAAGACGACTCCTCTTCCTGGAAAACGTAGCCGCGATGGTAGGCGGCGCGTCGCGTCGGTGTCAACGCGCGCGGGCCGCGCGGCGGCAGGGGCTCACGCGGTCGCATCGATGAATCCTTTGCGCGCGAGCTCGTCGAGGCGCGCGAAGTAGTCGGCGCGCGCCAGGTCGGCGGTCGGGTAGAGCTGGCGGGTCATGCGCAGCGGCTCGGCGGCGCCCCAGCGCGCGACGACGCTGCGATCGTCGAGCGACAGGCGGAAGGTCTCGCTGCCGCGCGGCGTGCGGCGGAACAGCGTGCGGGTCTCGGCGCGGATGAGGCGCCGACCGTCGTCGGTGGCGCGGGCCGCGGCGAGGCGCGCCTGGTCGCGGGCGTGCAGCACGCGCAGCGCGATCATGTGCTCGCACGGGCCCTCCTTGATGCCGGCGCGGCGGAAGGCCGGGCAGGTGCAGGTGGCGCCCGCGGTGCGGCCCTCGCGATCGATCGTGAAGCCGGCGACGAAGCGCCGGTGGGCGCGGGCGTCGTCGACCTGGCCCTCGATGCGCTCGCCCTCGGCGCCGAGATCGTGGACCTTGGTCAGCGTCACCTGCGCGGCGTCGGCGAGCAGGCGGTGCGCGGCGGCCTCGCGGGCGTCGCGGTAGCGGAGCGCGTCGGCCGGCGGCGGCGTGGCGAGCAGCGGCCGCGCGAACGCGACGCCGCGGGCCAGATCGATCGCGGCGCGCAGGCTCGCGGCCTCGGCGCCGAGCGC
Source organism: Myxococcales bacterium (assembly GCA_016794525.1). Lineage (GTDB taxonomy): Bacteria > Myxococcota_A > Polyangia > Haliangiales > Haliangiaceae > UBA2376. Next base: position 1,994 of record JAEUJY010000093.1, on the reverse strand, counting down.
GGCGCGGGTGGACGGCGTGAGCTCGGCCAGCGGCAGGCCGGCGGCCAGGCGCGCGGCCAGCGCCGCGTCGGGCAGGTCGGCGCCGACCGCGAGCTGATCGAAGGTGGCGACCCCCGCCCAGCCGGCGTCGGTCCAGCCCGACAGGCCGAGCGTCAGCGTCGCGTCGCCGGCGTCGACGACGTAGAACGCCGGCAGGCCGGGGCCGAGCAGGTGCACCGCGATCGAGCGCGCGTGCGGGAGCAGGCGGGCCAGCACCTGCAGCCGGCCGCGGCCCCAGGTGCGCACGACCATCGGGCGGGTGCCGGCGTACGGGCCGCCGGTCGCGGTCAAGACGAGATCCCACGGCTCGAGGACGATCCGCGGCGGCTGGCCCGGCACCAGCTCGTAGCGCAGCGCCCGCGGCGCCTGCTTGGCCTTGCGCATGCGCAGCGTCTGCAGGACGTTGTAGAGGTCGATCGGCGCGAGCGTGAAGCGCTCGGCGGGGAGCAGCGCGGCGGCCTGGATCTGGCCGAGCGCGCGCAGCCAGCGCAGCGGCACCCGCCGCGAGGTCGCGGGCGCGGCCGCGGCGGGCGCGAGGTCGAGCGTCGTCGGGCGGTAGCTGCGGATGCGGCCGATCGCGCGCAGCGCCGCGGGGCCCAGATCGATCAGCGTCGTGCCGGCGGCCAGCGCGGGCGCGGCCAGCGCGCCGGCGCCGATCGCCAGCTGCGCGTAGGCCGACTCGTCGCGCGACAGGAGCTCGAACCGCAGCGCGTCGGCGCCGACGGTCAGCACCGGGTCGAGCGGCTCCTCGGTGCGCGCCGCCTCGGCGTAGCGCAGCTGCAGGTACTCCTTCTGCGCGTCCCACACCTGCTTGGACACACCCTTGCCCTTGGCCAGCAGGTACGCGAGGTAGTCGGCGCGATCGCGGCCGCGGTACCGCAGGTCGCTGGCCAGCACGTCGCCGAGCGCCAGCAGCGCGTCGCGCACCAGCGCCGGCCGGTGGACGCGCGTCGACGCGTGGGCGCCGGGGCGGGTGGCGTCGGTCGGCAGGTGGACGCGCACGCCGTCGCCGTCGGCGGCGACCGTCGCGGCCGCGAACGCGACCGGCACGTCGAGCGTGGTGCTGGCGTCACTCATCGTCGTCGTCCTCGTCCTCGTCGTCGTCGTCGTCGTCGTCCTCGTCGTCGTCGTCCTCGTCGTCGTCCTCGTCGTCGTCCTCGTCGTCGTCCTCGTCGTCGTCGTCGTCGTCCTCGGAATCGGAGTCGGAGTCGGAGTCGGAGTCGGAGTCGGAGTCGGAGTCGGAGTCGGAATCCGCCTCCGTCCCGCCCGCGCCCTTCTCCCCGCGCCGCCCGCGATCGACGCCCTCCGCCCACACCCGCGCCTCCCCGCGCCGCAGCCGCGCCAGCGCCCGCCACGCCGCCTTCTTCACGACCTGCGCCTCGCCGACATCGGCGACGATCGCCTCCAGCGCCGCCCGCGCCGCGGCGCCGCCCAGCCGGCCCAGCGCGGCGATCGCCGCCAGCCGCGCCGCGTCCTCGCCGCGCCGCCGCGCCACCGCGATCAGCGCGGCCTCGTGGCGCGTCGCGATCGCCACCGCGATCGCCGCGCCGCGCGCGTCGCTGGGCGCGAGCAGGGCCTCGGCGCCGGCCGGCGTCCCGAAGCCAGCGCCGATCAACGGCGCCGTCGCCGACAGATCGACGGCGGTCGCCGCCGCGCGCGCCAGGTCGACGTCGCCGGCCTCGGCCGCTGCGCGGGCCGCGCGCGTCCGCACCGCGCGATCGTCGTCACCGACCAGCGCGCGCAGCGCGGCGCCGGCGTGGCCTGCGAGCCAGCTCGCCGCCGCCGCGCGCACGTCGGGCGGCGCGGTCGGATCGCTCGCCGCGGCCACCGCCTCGCGTTGCACGTCGGCGCCGGTCAGCTGCGCGGCCCACAGCGCGGCGCGCCACGCCTCGGCTTCGCGGCCCACCGCGACCGCGCCGGCGGCGCCGCGCGCGAGCCCGACGACGCGCGCCGCG
>JAEUJY010000092.1 GCA_016794525.1 Myxococcales bacterium | reverse complement strand
GTCATCACCGCCACAGGCGGCGAGGCCGAGGGCGGCCGCGACGGAGAACCAGAGCTGCTTCGACATACGAGATCCTTTCGGTTACGGCGACCACTCGAGCGACGCGCTCACGGCGACGCCCGGCTGGTACTCCTGGACCGTGATGTCGCCTTGCTTGACGACGACGGCCTGGTTGAGCAGGTTCTGAGCCGCGACCTTGAGCTTGAGATCGCGGGGGAGCCGCTGGCTGGCGGTGAGATCGACCCGGTGGTACGGCTGCTCGTAGACGTCGGGCAGCCCCTCGATGCCGACCTCGGCGATGCGCGGGCCGAAGACGTTGTAGAGCAGCGACACGTCGGTGCCGCTGGCCTTGCCGTCCCAGCCGAGGTCGAGGTTGACGACGTAGCTCGACTGGCCTTGCAGCGGCCGCGCCTGGTTGGTCTGGGCCGCGGCCTCGGGGCCGAGCTCGATCTGCGAGTCGATCAACGTGAGGTTGGCGCTGCCGCGGAACGCCGCGAGCGCGTGGTCGAGGAAGCCGAGATCGCCGCGGGCCTCGAGCTCGACGCCCTGCAGCGATGCGCCGTCGGCGTTGGCGAAGCTGACGTCACCCTGCGAGGTGTTGACGATGACGCTCTCGATCGGGTCGCGGAACCGCTTGGCGAACGCGCTGACCGCGAGCACCGACCGCTCGGCCGGGAACCACTCCCAGCGCAGGTCGGCGTTGTGGATGCGGGTGTCGCGCAGGTCGACGTTGCCCGACACCGCGCGGCGGCGGACGAAGTCGAAGAACAGGAACGGCGCCAGCTCGCGCAGCTGCGGTCGCGCGACGGTGAAGCTGTAGCCGCCGCGCAGGTTCATGTCGTCGGCCAGCGCGTAGATCGCGTTGGCGGCCGGCATCCAGTGGGCGTCGGCGCGGTCGATGCCGGGCTCGGGCTGCGAGGTGATCGCGTAGGGGCTGCCCGGCGTCAGCGCCAGCGCCGAGCGCTCGTAGCGGACGCCGCCGACCAGCCGCAGCGGCTCGAACCGGCTGACGTCGGCCATCACGAAGCCGCCGACCAGCGAGCTGTCGGCCGCGTAGACGTCGGCCTGCAGCGTGCGCTCCTCGACGCGGAACTCGCGGCCGACGTGATCGGCGCTGAGCATCTCCTCGGGATCGAGGAAGACGACGTCGGGATCGCCGCCGACCAGGTTGAAGCGGAAGCGGCGCGCGGCGAAGTCGCGCTGCGACCACTGGCCGGTGCCGCCGACCTTCAGCTCGACGTCGGCCAGCGGCAGGGCCGCGCTGGCGCCGAGCCCGCCGGTGGTGTCGTCGAGCCGCGAGAAGAAGTGCTCGCCCGAGCCGGGGCCGGTCTGGAACCGGCGGCGGCCGTCCTCGAGCAGGTCGAACTGGATGTCGCGGGTGTCGGGCTCGTCGCGCTGGATGAACGCGAGGTTGCCCTCCCACTCGAGCCGCAGCCGCCGGTAGTCGGTCAGCGTGTGGCGGCCGGTGAGCTGGGTGAAGCTCATCGCGCGCGTGACGAACGCGAAGCGCCGACCGAGGATGTCCTGGTTGTCGGACTCCGAGAACCCCTGCACCTCCTGGGTGCGGTCGTCGGCGGTCCGGGTGTACAGCGTCAGCAGGTCGAGCTTGTGGTTGGGGCCGAACGCGACGCCGGCGTTGAGCAACCCGCCCAGCGACGCGGTCGCGGTGCCGACGTCGCTGTCGAGGCGCTCGCGCACGCCGAGCTGGCCCTCGGCCAGGCGCACCGACGCGACCTTGCCGCGCTGGATGGCCTGCTTGTAGCCGTAGTTGACGGTCCCGAGGTAGCCGTAGGTGCGGCCGCACGCGTCCTTGAGGGTGTCGCCGACCTGCGCCGCCAGGCTCAGGTTGGGCGCGATCGACTGGGCGCGGGTGTTCCACACGTCCTGGAACGACTCGCCGACGCGCTCGGCGGTCGGCGCGTCGACGCCGCCCTGCCCGACGCGCAGCGGACGATCGGTCGGCACGTCGCCGGGCAGCGCGCGGGTGCCGTCGTCGAACGCCAGGAAGTCGGTGCCACCGCCGCGGTAGTCGAGGCGATCCTTGAACGTCGACGTCGAGTCGCCGGCGAACCCGACCTTGGCCTTCAGCTCGAAGTGCTCGGGGTAGGTGTTGGTCTGGATGACCAGGTCGCCACCGGCGAACGCGCCCGGCAGGTCCGGGGTGTAGCTCTTGACGACGGTGAGGTTGGCGACCAGCGCCGCCGGGAACAGGTCGAGCGGCACCGCGGTCGAGTCGGGATCGGGCGACGGCAGGACGACGCCGTTGAGCAGCGTCGTCGAGTAGCGGCCGCCGAGGCCGCGCACGAAGACGTAGCGGCCGCCGACGACGGTGGCCGAGACGACGCGCTTGACCGCGTCGCCGGCGCTCGAGTCGGGCGTGCGGCTGATCTCCTGCGCGCTGACCGCGTCCTGCACCGTGGCGGAGCGCTTGCGCTCGGCCAGGTTCGCCGCCTCGCTCTTGCGATCGGGCTCGGCCTCGACCACCACCTCCTCGACCGCGAGGTCGTCGAGGCGCAGCTTGGCGTCGAGATCGGTGACGCCGCCGCCGACGCGCACGTTGCGCACCCGACGGATCTGGTACAGCTCGGTGCGGATGCGCAGCGTGTAGGTGCCGCGCGGCAGCGGCAACGCGTAGCGGCCGTCGTCGTCGGTGGTCGCCGTCGCGCCCGCGGCGTCGCCGCCGATCACCTCGACGATCACGCCCGGCAGCGGCGTGCCGGTCTCGGCGTCGACGATCGTGCCGCGCAAGCCGGTCGCCACCGTCGGCGCGACGTCGGCAGGCGGCGCATCGGGAGCCGGCGCGGTGTCAGTAACCGGGAGCGGAGCCGTGTCCGGAGCCGGAGCCGGAGCCGTGTCCGGAGCCGGAGCCGTGTCCGGAGCCGGCGTCGGAGCCGGAGTCGGAGTCGGAACCGGAGCCGGAGCCGGAGCCGGAACCGGAGCCGGAGCCGGAACTGGAACTGGCGTCGGAGCCGGAGGCGTAGCCGGAGCCGGAGCCGGCGTCGGACCCGGGGCTGGCGTCGGCGTCGGCGTCACTGCGTCGATCGCCTGCGCCCGCGCGCTGCCGCCGCCGGCGACGGCGGCGAACAGCAGAGCGGCGAGGCGGACGCGACGCGACGACATGGTTGAGACGGAGCGCATGATGGAGTGGTGTAGTTGCGAAGCGGTCGTGGCTCGGTGGCGAGGTCGCAACGATCGAGCGACGTGTCAGCGAACCGCGGCCTCGGTGAGCACCGCGATGTTGGCGGCGCCGCCACCGCGGGCGGCGTCGAGCACGCGCATCGCGTCGCCGTAGGCGACCGCGTCGTCGGCGTCGAAGAACACCAGCCGATCGGTGCGCGCCGCGAAGATGCGGTTCAGCTTCTCGCCGAGCTCCTCGAGCTCGACCTTGTCCTTGTTGATCCACACCGTCTTGTCGGCGCGGACGGTCAGCACCACCGGCACCGGCCCGTCGCTGCTCGCCTCCTCGGTGGCCGCCGCGGTCTCCTTCTTCGGCACGTGCAGCCAGAACTGCTTCACCATCATCGGCGCGATCACCATGAAGATGATCAGCAGCACCAGCACCACGTCGACCAGCGGCGTGACGTTCATCGACGGCCGGACCGCGTGCTTGCTGCCGCGCCCGCCGGTGGCCAGGTCCATCGCCATGTCAGCTCTCTCCCTTGCCCTTGTCGCCCACCTGCAGCGACACGCCGGGGAACCCGAGGCCCTGGCAGTCGCGGAACAGCGCGCGCATCGTCGCGTAGCTGACGGCGCGGTCGCCCTTGAGCACGAGCTTGCTCTTGGGCGCGCGGGCGTGGCCGTCGCGCAAGAGCGCGAGCAGCTCGTCGCGGGTGACCTGGCGCTTCTCCAGGTACAGGTTGCCGGCGGCGGTCACCGACAGCGTGATCGGCGGGTGGTTGACGTCGCTCTTGGGGTCGGGGTTGGCCGCGCCGGGGACGGTCACGGTGGCGCCGGCCTCCATCTGCGGGATGACCACCATGAAGATGATCAGCAACACCAGGACGACGTCGACCAGCGGCGTGACGTTGATGTCGGGCTTCGCGCCCTCGGGCCTACGCACTGGCGCGCGCCTCGACGCCCACGGCCCGACGCACGTCGGCGCCCTCGCCGCGCTTGGCCCCGCTGCCGTGCTCGCCGCTGCCGCCGCTCTGGTTCTCGAGGTAGTCGAGGAACTCGCCGCGCGACAGGTCGATCGCCAGGAGCAGCGTGTCGGCGCGCGCCGACAGCAGGTTGAACGCGAGCACCGACGGGATCGCCACCAGCAGGCCGATCGCGGTGACGATCAGCGCCTCGGCGATGCCGGCCGACACCGCGCCCAGGCCGCCCGAGCCTTCGGCCGCGATGCCCTGGAACGCCGAGATGATGCCGACGACCGTGCCGAGCAGGCCGACGAACGGCGCCACCGAGCCCACCGACGCCAGGAGGCTCATGCCGCGGCGCACGTCGGCCGAGACCGCGTCGGCCTGGCGGGCCAGCTCGCGGCGGGTCAGCTCGACCGGGCCCAGCTCGCCGGGCTTGGCCACCGCCGCCAGGTAGGCGCGGGTGCCGGCGGTGAGCATCGTCGCCAGGTGGCAGCCCTCGTACTTCTCCGACAGCTGCACCAGGCTGCCCAGCTCGCGGCGCTCGAGCGCGGCCGAGGCCGCGGCGCCGAACGCCTTGGCCTGGCGGCGCGACTTGAACACCACCCAGATGCGCTCGACGAAGATCGACAGCGCGGCCATGGCCATCAGGAGCAGCACCGCGACGATGGCCATCGCGAAGGGCTGCATGTGCTTGAAGACGTCGACGAGGCTGAAGCTCATGAGGGACTCCTGGGTTCGGCGGGCGGCTAGCTGCGGATGCGGAACGGGATCTGGACGCGGCGGGTGAACGCGGCCGGGCGGCCGTCGACCAGCGCCGGCCGGTAGCGCCAGGTGCGCACCGCGGCGATGGCGACCGACGCGAACGGCTCGTCGCCGCGGATCAGCTGGACGTCGAGCACCTCACCGGTGTCCGAGATCCGGACCTTCAAGATGACGTCGCCCTGCCGGCCCTGCTTGCGGGCGTCGGCCGGGTACGCCGGGAGCTGGTTGCCGGGCAGCGGCACCGGCGCGACGACCACCTCGGCCTCCTCGATCACCGGCGGGGGCGGCGGTGGGGGCGGCGGCGGCGGCGGCGGGGGCGGCGGCGGCGGTTGGGGCGGCGTGGGCTCGCCGACCTCGCCGTCGCCGTCGCCGTACTCCTCGCCGACGCCGGTCTCGATCGCGCCGGTCGGCGTGGTCTCGTCGGGGCGCGCGTCCGGAATCTTCTGCGGCGAGGTGGGCGCGGCCTTGCCCGGGCGCTTGACCCGCGGGCGGTTGGTCGGCGGCGGCGGCGGCGGCGGCGCCTCGGTCTTGACCTCGGGTACGTCGGGCGCCGCGTGGAACGACACGTCGACCGGCGGCTCCTCCTTGGCCTTGGCCACGGTCTGCCGCGCCAGCACCAGCAGGCCGACGCCGACGATCCCGTAGACGACGAGCGAGGTGCCCGCCGACGCGAACCAGCGCTTGCGCGCCTTGTCGTCCTTCGCCTGTTCAAAGCCACCGAACATCGGTGGTGACCATGCCGCCGCTCGATGACGCCGCGACGGCCGCCACGTACCGACTCGGTGACATCACACGACGCGATCGCTCGGAGGTGACGTCACGATGACCGCGCCGCGGCGCGCGCGTCGCAAACCCGTCACACGCGCCCACCGGCGCCCCCGGCGCTACTCGGTCGCGAGCAGCTTGAAGACCTCGAGCCCGGCGGCCGGCGAGCTGGCCACCGCCCACACCGAGCCGGCGGCGCTGATCGCGCGCTGGAAGCCCGGCGGCACCGCCAGCGGCTGGGGCCGCCACGCGCCGGCGCCGGTGTCGAACAGGTACAGGCCGGCGTCGGTGGCGACGAACAGCAACGTCGGCGAGGCGTGGCCGACGCCGCGCTCGGGGACCAGATCGCCGGGCGTGTCGGCCAGCGGCTCCCAGGTCGCGGTGCCCAGCGGGTGACGCACCAGGTGGCGGCTGTTGTTGTCGTCGGGCAGGCCGCCCGCCGCGTACAGCACCGGCGCCCCGGGCATGACGTAGACGCTGGGGCTGCGCCAGCCGTACGGCGCGGCGCCCGGCTCGCTCGTGACGGCGCCGCTGGTGGAGATCGCGATCGCCGAGCCGACGTAGCCGTTCGACGCGTCGCGCCCGCCGACCGCGTAGATGCGGCCGGTCGCCGGATCGACCGCGCCGCCGGCCTCGCCGCGGCCGTTCTGGTTGGTGTAGCCCGCGAGCGGCGTCCAGCTGTCGCCGGCCGGATCGAAGCGCGTGCCGCTGTTGCCGAACATGAAGATCGCCGCGCCGCTGCCGACGAAGATCTGGCCGTAGCCGCACCGGCAGAAGTCGCCGGTGTCGGTCGACAGCGGCGTCGACAGCTGGTTGGTCGCGGTGTCGAACGAGCGGAAGAACGACGTGTTGATGCCGGCGTCGGTGGCCAGGTACAGCTTCGCTCCCAGCGCCGCGCCGAGGCCCTCGAAGCCCGCGTAGGTGACGCCGGGGAACCCCGCGACCCGCTGCCAGATCGCGCGGCAGGTGACGCCGTCGCCGAGGAAGCCCGGCGGGCACGCGCAGGTGCGCCCGCCGTCGGTGTTGGCGCAGCTGGCGTTGGCGGCGCAGCCGCCGTTGCCGGTCTGGCACTCGTCGACGTCGGCGCAGGTCTGGCCGTCGCCGGCGTAGCCCGGATCGCAGCCGCAGGTGGTGCCGGCGCAGGTGGCGTGGAGGCCGCACGCCGGATCGCAGATGGCGGCGGCGTCGATCCCCGCGTCGATCGCCGCGTCGATCGCGGTGGCGTCGGGCGTCGTCGCCACCGAGCCGCAGGCGGCGACCACCGCCAGCGCGGCGACGGCCAGATCGGAGACGCGAGGGCGCATGCGGCGAGTGTACGCGAACCGCACGCGGGCCCGCATGCGGCGCCCGGGTCGTGCTACCAGCGTCACCATGGATCACCCCGTGGTGGTGGCCGCCCGCGGGCTGGCCTCGACGCTCGCCGCCCACACCGACGATCACGTCCGCGCCCGCGCGCTCGCGCCGGCGGTGATCGAGGCGCTGACCGCCGGCGACTACTGGCGGCTGCTGGTGCCGCGCGCGCTCGGTGGCCTGGCGCTGCCGCCGGCCGACTACGTCGACGTGCTGACCGCGCTGGCGACTGGCGACGCCGCCACCGCGTGGGTGGTGATGACGGCGTCGACGTCGACGCTGCTCGCCGGCTACCTGCCGCCCGACACCGCCCAGGCGATCTGGGGCGCCGGCGCCGCGCCGATCTGCGCCGGCGTGTTCGCGCCCGGCGGCCGGCTCACCCCGGAGGGCGACGGCCTGCGCCTGCGCGGCCGCTGGCCCTACGCGTCGGGCTGCCAGCACGCGTCGTGGGCGCTGGTCGGCGCGCTGATCGGCGAGCCGCCGCGCCACGTCGTCTGCGCGCTGCCGATGGACGCCGCTGGCGTGAGCATCGTCGACACCTGGGATCCGATCGGCCTGGCCGGCACCGGCAGCCACGACCTCGTCGTCGACGCGCTGCTGCCGACCACCGCCGTCACGTCGGTGTTCGATCAGGCGGCGTGGGTCGACGAGCCGCTGGCGCGGGTGCCGCTGTTCGGCCTGCTGGCGCTGGGGATCGCCGGCGTCGGCCTGGGCATCGCCGAGCGCGCCCTCGGCCTGGTCGCCGCCCGCTTCGCCGCCGCGCGCGCCGGCCAGGCTCCGCCGTCGCCGGCGCTGGCCAGCTACGCCACGCTGCGGGCGCGCCTCGACGCCGCGGCCGCCGCGACCCGCGCGATCGCGATCCGGGCCCAGGCCGCCGCCGAGGCCGGCACCGTCGACGACGATCTGCGCGGCGCGCTGCGCGCGACCGCGGCCCACACCGCCGCCACCTGCGCCGAGCTCGGGCGCGCGGCGTTCCACCTGGTGGGCGGCGCCGCGATCGGGCGCACGTCGCCGATCGCCCGCGCGGTCGCCGACCTCGAGGTGCTGCTGACCCACCGCATGGTCGCCGACCGCGTGCTGCCCACCGCGGCGCGGGTGCTGCTCGGCCAGGCCGCGCCGGCCGACCTGTGACCCGCGATCTCGCATAGGGTGAGGGGATGGCCCGCTTCAGCGATCGCGCGACCCGGCCGGCCCGCGGTCCGGCCGACATCTTCCGCTGGCGGGTGATCGATCGCCTGCCGGGACGCCGCCGGCGCCGCAGCGACGACCACGCCGCGCTCGATCGGATCCGCCCGGCGGTGCGCGACGGTGGCGCCGCGGCGCTGGCCGACGGCGGACCGACCGCGTGCTGGATCGGTCACGCGTCGTGGATGGTGCGCACCGGCGGGCAGCTGCTGGCGATCGATCCGATCTTCTCGCCGACGATCCAGGGCGTCGTGCGCCGGCTGGTGCCGCCCGGCGTGGCGCTGGCCGCGCTGCCGCCGGTCGACGCGGTGCTGGTCACCCACGATCACATGGACCACATGGACCTGCCGAGCCTGCGCGCGCTCGGTGATCGGCCGACCTACGTCGTGCCGCTCGGCAACGGGCCGCGGATCGCGCGGCTCGGCCCGCGCACGGTGGTCGAGCTCGACTGGTGGCAGGCGCACACGCTGGGCGACGTGACGATCACGCTGGTGCCGGCGCGCCACTGGTCGATGCGCGCGCCGTGGACCCGCAACCAGTCGCTGTGGGGCGGCTACGTGATCAGCTCGCCGGACGGCGTGCTCTACCACTCGGGCGATACCGCCGGCGGCGATCACTTCGCCGAGATCGGCGCGCGGCTCGGCCCGATCGACTGGGCGATGCTGCCGATCGGCGCCTACGAGCCGCGCTGGTTCATGGCGCCGCAGCACTGCGACCCCGACGACGCCGGCGCCGGCTTCCTCGCGCTCGGCGCGCGCCACTTCCTGGCCATGCACTGGGGCACGTTCCGCCTCACCGACGAGCCGATCGGCGAGCCGCCGGCCCGGCTGCGCGCGTTCTGGGAGCGCCACGGCCTGCCCGACGAGCGGCTGTGGCTGCTCGACGTCGGTGAGGCCCGCCCGCTGATCCGCTGACGGCCCGCCGGCGGGCGCCGCGCCTCACCGCGCGACGACCGCGGACTCGTGCAGCACCGCCAGGCCCCAGCCGGCCTCGCCGCCGTCGTCGCGGTAGATCGCGAACAGCCGGCGCGGCGCCGCGGGCGGCGCGGCGTCGGGCCCCTCGCGGTCGCGATCGTCGTCGCGATCGTCGCGGTCGCGGTCGCGCTTGCGGCCGTCGTCGTCGACGCGGTTGGCGTTGGCCACCACCCACACCAGCCCGCCGTCGGGCGACGCGCCGGCCACGCTCGCGTCGACCGCCCACCGCGGCGCGCGCTTCTTCCACTTCTTGCCCAGCGCCTTGCGGCCGAGGATCACCTCGTCGGGCGACGGGCCGACGAACGCCGCGTCGGGATCGTCGCCGTACTGAGCCAGGCGATCGTCGACGCTGTCGCCGGCCAGGCCGAGCGCCGCGACCACGTCCTTGGGCGCGTCGGTGTGCGCGGCCTTGGGGTCGCCGCTCGGCCGCCAGCGCGGCAGCTCGCCGGGCGCGACCGCGGCGTCGAGCTTCTTGCTCGAGATCGCGCGCGACACCTCGATCGCGGTCAGCGACCACAGCCCGTCGACCTCGGCCGCCACCGCGGTCACCGCGAACGCGACGCCGTCGTACTCGAGCTGATCGATCGCGTACGCGCTGTGGCCGTCGGGCCCGCCGAACACCTCGAGGCCGAACGACTTGAGCTTGTGCTTCTTGCGACCGTCGATCAGCGCGCCGGCCAGCTCCATCGTCGCCGCGCGATCGAGGCCGACGTCGGCCGGCCCCGGGCCGACGAAGAACAGGTCGGGCGCCAGCAGCCCCATGACCTCGGTCGGCGAGCCGTCCTTGAGGACGCGGTAGCACTCGTCGACCAGCCCCCGCATCTCCTTCTTGGCCTCCTTGGCCGACCCCCGCGGCAGCTCGGGCGCCGTCGCCTGCGCGCCGCCACACCCACCGAGCGCACAGGCCAGAGCCACGACGACGACGCGCTGCATGCGCCGATCATCGTCCGGCGCGCCGGCGATCGCAACCGCCGGGGCGTGCAGCCCGGGGACGGCCGTGGGAGCATGCCGCCATGACCGCGCGCTTCGTCGACGGCACCGAGCTCCGCGCCACCGAGGTGCGGCGGGCGGTGCCCGAACTTCGGTTCGAGCTGGCTGGCCTGCCGGCGGGGTACTCGACCAGCACCCCCGAGCCCGAGCAGTGCGCCCGCGACATGGTGATGGCCGTCGACGACGGCTTCCCGTGCTTCGCCGAGGCGACCGATCTGGTGACGATGGAGGGCAACAGCCTGCGGCTCGATCTCGACTCCGAGAACGAGAGCCGCTTCTGCCGCTGGCTGCGCGAGACGCCGGTGCGGCTGATCCTGTGCGTCGCGCTGCGCACCAGCGCCGCCGCGCCGGTGCAGGTGTTCCGCGCCAGCTGCGACGGCCGCATCGCCGACAAGCCGGCCGGCCCCCGCGCGCTCGGCTGGGACCGCCTGTTCGTCCCGGCCGGCTTCGACGTCACCTACGCCGAGCTGGTCGCCGACCCCGCGGCCGCGGTCGACGCGATCGGCCTGCGCGCCGGCCCGTACCGCGCGCTGCTCGCCGCGATGGCGTGACGCGCGGCGCGGCGCGGGTCGTCACAGGCCGTCCTCGCACGTCGCCCGCTGCTGCTCGGCCATCTCGAACAGCGCGTCGACCGCGGCCTGATCGGCGGCGTCGCCCTCCCACGCCGCGCGGTACCAGCACTGCGCGAGCTGCTCGCCGTCCGAGGTCGCGGCGTGGACCCGCACCATGCAGACGCCCGGCTGGGTCAGCTCGAGCTCGGCCAGGCACGCGTCGCCGTCGCACACCGCGGCCCGCGTGACCCGGCACGCCGAGCCCGGCACCACCTCGACGGCGCCCATCGCGACCGCCTCGGGGTAGGCGCGCTCGTCGACCGCGCGCTGGATGTCGACCTTCACGCTGACGCGGTGCGGGTACGCGATCGCGCCCGGCGCGGTGACCGCCGCCGAGCCGCCGCCGTACGACCAGCTCAGCTCGTCGCGCGGCGCGTCCAGCGCGCCGTCGGCGTCACCGAGGCGGAGGAAGCGATCGGTGGTGTCGGTGAGGCAACCAGCGGTCAGCGGCGCGAGGACCAGGGCGGCGAGGAGCAGCGTCTTCATGCCCCCGGATAGAGCAATGGCCGGACCAGGCCGATGCGCCAGTAGTTATGGGCTGTTACGAGCCGGCGGTGGTTGAAGTTCCGACGTCGATTCGCCACCTCCTCACACCTACACGCCCGAGCCGCTCCTATATATAGGGCCGTGGCCAGGTACCTGCTGCACGCCGTGGCCGACGCGCCGATCGACCCCGCGATCGCGATCGCGATCAGCGACGCGATCGCGCCGGTCGCGCGCATCGACGTGCGCACCGCCGCCGGCCAGCACGTCACCTCGTTCACCTGCCCGCGCGACGGCGCCGATCGCGCCGTCGATCGCGCCGGGGCGGTCGCGCTGCGGGCCGCGGCGGCCGCCGCCATCGGCGCGGCGCCGATCGATCTGGTGGCGCGCGTCGCGCCGACCACGCCGCCGGCGCTGGTGGTGATGGACATGGACTCGACGATCCTGTCGATCGAGGTCATCGACGAGCTGGCGCGCATGCACGGCGTCGGCGACGCGGTCGCGGCGATCACCGAGCGCGCGATGCGCGGCGAGCTGGCGTTCGAGGCGTCGCTGCGCGCGCGGGTGCGGCAGCTCGCCGGCCTACCGGTGACGGCGCTGGCCGAGCTGGCGACGCGCCTGCCGCTGTCGCCGGGCGCCGCCGCGATGATCGCCGCGCTGCGCGCGCGTGGCGTGGTGTTCGCGATCGCCTCGGGCGGCTTCACGTTCGCGGCCGACGTGCTGGTGCGCGACCACGGCTTCGCCCACGCCTTCGCCAACACGCTGGGCGTCGCCGACGGCGCGCTCACCGGCGAGGTGGTCGGCCCGGTGGTGACCGCCGAGGGCAAGGCCGCGGTCGTCGAGGCGCTGCGCGCCGAGCACGGCCTGACCGCCGCGCAGGTGATCGCGATCGGCGACGGCGCCAACGACCGGCTGATGCTCGCCGCCGCCGGGCTCGGCATCGCGTTCCGGCCCAAGCCGGTGCTGGCGGCCGTCGCCGACGGCGTGATCGTCCACGGCGGCCTCGCGCGCGTGCTGGCGTTCGTCGAGTAGGCGCGCCCGGCGGTTGTGCGCGAGCGGCGGCGGGCGCACCATCGACCAGCAAAGGGGGACCCTGCATGCGTAAGCTCCGTCCGTGGATCCTGATCGTGGCGCTCGTCACCGCTGGCGCCTGTGGCAAGAAGAAAGAAGAGCCCGGCACGCCGCCGGTCGCCGGCAAGGGCGGTGACGGCAAGGGTGGCGGCAACGGCGACGGCAAGGGCGGCGGCAGCGGCAAGGGCGAGGGCAAGGGCGGCGGCAAGGGCGACGGCACGGGCGGCGGCCCCGCCGTCAAGGGGACCGCGATCGCCGCCGGCGCCCACGTCTCGTGCGCGCTGATGGACGGCGGCACGGTCCGCTGCTGGGGCCGCTCCGACGCCGGCGAGCTCGGCACCGGTCGCGTCGAGGGCCAGGCGGCCAGCGCCGTCGACGTGCCCGGCGTGAGCGGCGCGACCAAGCTGTTCGTCGGCGGCGATCCCGGCGACTCGGGCGACCTCGGCTGCGTGATCGACGGCGGCGGCAAGGTCACGTGCTGGGGCTACCGCGGCATGTTCCCGGACCCGCAACCCAGCGAGAAGGACCACGTCGCCGAGGTGCCGGGGCTGGCCGGCGCCGTCACGCTGTCGTTCGGCGGCGGGCAGGGCCTGGCGCTGTTCGGCGACGGCACGGTCAAGGGGTGGGGTGGCAACGTCTTCAACGCGCTCGGCGTCGGCAAGGACACCAAGGTCGACAACGGCGCGATCACCGCGGTGCCGGTGACCGACGTCGCCGCGATCGCCTCGGGCCAGAACCACGGCTGCGTCGCCCACAAGGACGGCACCGTCAGCTGCTGGGGCTACTCGGGCAAGCAGCTCGACCCGACCAAGATCGAGGGCGCGGTCGACGTGGCCGCGCTCGCCGCCAAGGCCGGCGGCGATGACACCTGCGCCATCACCAACGCCCAGACCGTGCTGTGCTGGGGCGGCTACGACCTCAAGGCCAAGCCGGTCGAGGGCCTGACCGGCGTCGTCGGCATCACCGCGCGCACGCACTTCTGCGCGGTGAAGGTCGACGGCACGGTGTGGTGCTGGGGCGGCAACCAGCGCGGCCAGGTCGGCAACGGCCAGATGGGCAGCGACGTCAGCAAGCCCACGCAGGTCGTCGGCATCACCGACGCCGTCGCGGTCAGCGCCGGCGCGCAGACCAGCTGCGCGCTGCGCAAGACCGGCCAGGTCCTGTGCTGGGGCATCAACCGCTTCGGCCAGCTCGGCGACGGCACGCTGGTCGATCGGTCGAGCCCGGTCGAGGTCAAGCACCTCAACGACAAGACCCCGCCCAAGCCCGACGACGGCCTCGCCGACGTCCCGCAGTTCGCCCAGAAGCAGGCCTTCGACGGGCTGCCCGAGGGGTGCGTGCACGGCGGCAAGCTCGACACGAAGTTCAAGACGCTGGCCGGGCCGATGGACGTCGTCTCGGCGTACGCCACCAACGAGGACGGCAAGGGCCTGAC
>JAEUJY010000087.1 GCA_016794525.1 Myxococcales bacterium | reverse complement strand
GTCAGCTCCTCCGCGCCCGGCACCGTCGGCGTCACCGGCCCGGTGGTCTCGTCCGCGACGTGGATGACCGTGACGCGCTTGCCGTCAGGGCCGCAGCCGACGACCAGGGCCAGGGCGGCGAGCAGCGCGAGCTTCATGGCGCCGACGGTACCGCGTCGGCCAGCCCGAGCGCAGCCAGCACCGCGCGGCGATCGTCGGGCAGCGGCGCGGTCACCGTCAGGTCCGGCAGCCGCACCGACTCGGCGTGCAAGAAGAACTCGATCAGCGCCGGCATCGGCCCGCCGCCGTAGCGCACGTCGCCGACGATCGGCGCGCCGCACGCCGCGAGGTGCGCGCGGACCTGGTGCATCCGCCCGGTCGACGCGTGGCACCGCACC
Source organism: Myxococcales bacterium (assembly GCA_016794525.1). Lineage (GTDB taxonomy): Bacteria > Myxococcota_A > Polyangia > Haliangiales > Haliangiaceae > UBA2376. The sequence goes on along the minus strand of JAEUJY010000087.1, from coordinate 7,124 downwards.
AGCGCGCGCTCGCCGGCCCGCGCGATGACGTCCCAGCGGGTGTGGGCCGGCAACCCCTCGGCGTGATCGACCACCACCCGCGGCCCGCGCTGGGTCAGCGGCGCGTCGCACTCGCGCGACACCGGCGGCGTCTCGCACAGCGCGAGGTAGGTCTTGGCCACCGTGCCGCTGCCGAACGCGGCCCGCAGCGCGTCCCACGACGCGCGCGTGCGCGCGGCGATCAAGACGCCCGAGGTGCCGATGTCGAGGCGATGCACCAGCCCGCCGTCGCGCGCGTCGGTCGAGGCGGTCGCGCACTCGGGGTAGCGCGCGACGATGCCACCGGCCGCGGTGCCGCGCTCGCCGGCGGCCAGCGGCTGGCTGGGCATGCCGGCGGGCTTGCCCACCACCACCCGCGCGGCGTCGACGTGCAGCCACGCCAGCCGCGCCTCGGCCTCGGGATCGGGCGTGGCCGCCAGCGCCGCGTCGTCGGCCGGCGGCCGCAGCACGGTGATCTCGGCGCCGGCCGCGACCCGCTCGCCCTTCTTGCCGCGGCGGCCGCCGATCTTGACGCCGCCATCGTCGATCAACGCCATCACCCGGCGCCGGCTCGCGGCCGGGAAGCGCCGCGCGATCACCCGATCGAGACGATCGGCGTCGGCGGCGGTGACGGTGAAGCGCAGCGGTTCGTCGCTCATTCAGGCAGCTCCCAGGAGCCAGGCCGGCGCGGTCGCCCCCGGCTCGATCGCGGTGACGTCGGCGGCGATCTCGATCAGCGCGTCGCAGCCGACCAGCGACGACTGCATCGCCGAGCCTTGCTTGGCGTGCGGCGTCGCGATCAAGCGCGCGCCGTCGCGGGTCAGCGCGGCGCGGACCACGTGCGCGCGGCCGGCCGGCTTGCGGTAGCCGTCGGGCAGCACCACCGGCGCCCGCGGTCGGGTGGTGCGCGCCGCGCCCTGCATCGCCAGCAGCGCCGGCCGCACGAACAGCTCGAACGCGGTGAACGACGACACCGGGTTGCCCGGCAAGGCGAACACCGCGGTCGCGCCGGCGCGCCCGAACGCGAACGGCTTGCCCGGCTTCATCGCCACCTTCCAGAAGTCGAGCGTCACGCCGGCCGCCGCCAGCGCGTCGCGGACGTGATCGTGATCGCCGGCCGAGACGCCGCCGGTCGTGACCACGACGTCGGCGGTCAGCGCCGCGGTGATCGCCGCGATCGTCGCGGCGCGATCGTCGGCGACGACGCCGAGGTAGGTCGGCTCGCCGCCCGCGGCCCGCACCGCCGCCGCCAGGCCGTACGAGCTCGAGTCGACCAGCTGGCCCGGCGCCGGCGCCGCGTCGATCGCGACCAGCTCGTCGCCGGTCGACAGGATCGCGACCCGCGGCCGCCGCGCCACCGGCACGGTCGCGCAGCCCAGCGCCGCCGCCACCGTCAACTCGCCAGGGCCGAGCGCGACGCCGGCCGCGACGACGAGCTCGCCGATCGCGACGTCCTCGCCGATCGCGCGGACGTGGTCGCCGCGCCGCGCCGCCGGCAGCGTCACGCGATCGCCGTCGGCGGTCGCGTCCTCGAACATCACGATCGTGTCGGCGCCCGCCGGCACCGGCGCGCCGGTCATGATCCGCACCGCCGTGCCGGGCGCCAGCTCGGCCGGGGCCCGCGCGCCGGCGGCGATCGCGCCGACCACCGGCAGCGTCCCCGGCAGGTCGGCCGCCCGCACCGCGAAGCCGTCCATCGCCGAGTTGGCGAAGCCGGGGAGCGGCCGCCCCGCGACGATCGGCTCGGCCAGGATGCGCCCGTCGGCGGCCCGCAGCGCGACCGCCTCGGTGGGCAGGCGCCCGACCGCGGCCTGGATGCGCGCGCTCGCGTCGTGGATCGACAGCACGGCAGCACTATCGCCGGTCACGATCCCGGACGCCAGCGGCGGCGTGGACTCGCGACGGATGGCCCCGATCCGCTACCCGCTGCGCACCCCGATCAGCTACCTGCTGCCTGTGGAGGATTGCAGAGATGGATCGCGATCCGGGGCCGGATCGGGATCGGGATCCGGATCGAGAGCGGGCACGGGCACGGGCACGGGCACGGGCACGGGCACGGGCTCCGGCACGGGCGGGTCAGCGCAGGCCGTACGTGACGTGGACGATCGCGATGACGTCCTTCTCCAGCGACGACGTGTCGTTGTTGCCCTCCCACGACGTCTCGCTGGAGTTGGCCGGGTTGACGTTGATGACGCCCATGTCGGCGTCGCGCAGGCTCGCCAGCGACGCACCGCCGGCGCTCTTGAGCATGTTCTCGGCGCGGGTCCGCGCGTCCTTCGACGCCGCCGACAGCATCTCGATCTTCAGGTCGCCGAGCTTCGTGTAGAAGTACGCCGGCGCGTTCGAGGTGACGCTGATGTTGTTCTCGAGCAGCTGGGTGATCTCGCGCGACACCCGCTCGACCCGCTGCACGTCGGGCGACCGCACCGACACGAACTGCCGGGCGTGGTACCCGGTCAGCACCTGCTTGGCGATGCGGTCGTCGCCGGTGCCCTCGTAGACCGTCGTGAACTGCTCCTCGATCGTCGCCGAGTCGGGGAAGATCTCGCCGTCGGGCACGCCCTGGGTCTTCAGGTACGCCACCGTCGCCTCGACGTCGGTGTGCAGCTTGCGGTAGGCCGCCAGCTTGTCGGGGGCCGTCGCCGAGACCGTCGCGCTCCACTCGATCAGGTCGCTGGTGATGCGCTTCTTGGCCGACCCCGTGACCCGGATCGTGCGCTCGACCGGCCGCACCTTGACCCGCTCCCACGAGCGGCTGGCGATGTACGTCGACAGCGGCGGGGCGGTCGACAGGCACACCAGGCCCAGCGCGATCAGCGCCTTGCCGCCGAACCACTTCGACTTCGGGATCACGGTCATGGACGAACCTCCTCGCCGCGCCAACGCGCCACCGCCGGCGCCTATTCCATCGCAGTCACGTATAGTCCGCGCCATGCGTCGTCCCGTCTGTCTCGTCGGCGGCCCGCTGGCGATCCTCCTCGCCGCGTGCTGCCCGACCCCCACGGCCCAGACCCCCAAGCCGCCGCCCGAGGTCACGCCACCGCCACCGCCCGCGCCGGCGGATCTGCGCGATCCACGCGAGGCCCACTTCGGCGCGCTGACCCAGCTCACCGCCGGCGGCGAGAACGCCGAGGCGTACTGGGCGTGGGGCGGCGACAAGCTGATGTTCCAGTCGACCCGCGACGGCTACGCCTGCGATCGCATCATGACGATGGGAGCCAGCGGGCCGAGCGATCCGCTGCTGGTGTCCACCGGCACCGGCCGCACGACCTGCTCGTACTACTTCCCGGGCGACCAGGAGTACCTGTACGCGTCGACCCACGCGCTGGGCGACGCGTGCCCGCCCCCGCCCGATCACTCCAAGGGCTACGTCTGGGCGCTCTACGACTACGACATCTACGCCAACACGATCGGTGGTGACCCCAAGGCGCCGCGGAAGCTCTACGGCACGCCCGGCGCGTACGACGCCGAGGCGACGATCTGCGGCAAGGACGGCTCGGTGATCTTCACGTCCGACAAGGACGGCGATCTCGAGCTGTACCGGATGGACAAGGACGGCGGCAACGTCAAGCGCCTGACCAACACCCCGGGCTACGACGGCGGCGCGTTCTTCTCGGCCGACTGCTCGCAGATCGTCTGGCGCGCGTCGCGGCCGACCGGCGCCGACCTCGCCGACTACCAGGCGCTGCTGGCCGAGCACCTGGTGCGGCCGACCAAGCTCGAGATCTGGGTGGCCAACGCCGACGGCAGCGACGCCCACCAGGTCACCTACCTCAACGCCGCGTCGTTCGCGCCGTTCTTCCACCCGTCGGGCCAGCGCATCCTGTTCGCGTCCAACGTCGCCGACCCCCGCGGCCGCGACTTCGACATCTGGGCGATCGACACCAGCGGCGCCAACCTCGAGCGCATCACCTACACCGAGGGCTTCGACGGCTTCCCGATGTTCTCGCCCGACGGCAAGCGCCTGGCGTTCTCGTCGAACCGCGGCTCGCCGCCGCCGGCGCCGGGCAGCCACAACAGCGACACCAACGTCTTCGTCGCCGACTGGATCGACGACGCGCGCGGCCCGATCACCGCGACCCCGGCCGACGACGCCGCCCGCGCGGTGACCTACCTGGCCGACGACGCCCGCGAGGGCCGCGGCGTCGGCTCGGTCGGCCTCGACGACGCCCAGAAGTGGCTGGTCGGCGAGCTGCGCGACGTCGGCGCGGTCGGCGGCCTGGCGGGCGGCGAGTTCCTGCAGCCGTTCGAGGTCACGGTCGCGGTCGCGCGCGGCGCGGCCACGGCGCTCACCGTCGACGGCACCGCGGTCGCGGCCGACGCGTTCGCCCCGTCGCCGGTGTCGGCGTCCAAGGCGGTCAGCGGCGACACCGTCTACGTGGGCTACGGCATCGTCCGCAAGGCGAGCAAGGGCCAGAAGGCCATCGACGACTACAAGGGCAAGTCGGTGAAGGGCAAGCTCGTCGTCGTCCGGCGGTTCGCGCCCGACACGCTGCCCAAGCCCGAGGCGGCGCGGCTGGGCGATCTCAACTCCAAGGCGATGCAGGCCCGGCAGCACGGCGCGATCGGGATGATCGTCGTCGACCTGCCCGCGGCCGGCGCCAGCGAGTCGCCGCTGCCGCGGTTGAAGCCGCAGGACGGCGCCGACGCCGGGCTGCCGGTCGTGGTCGTCACCAACGCGGTCGGCGCGCCGCTCACCACCGGCACGCACAAGGTCGCGCTGACGGTGCAGCTCGACGACGTCAAGGCCACCACCCACAACGTCGTCGCGGTCATCCGCGGCGGCCAGGCCGCGGCCGGCGCGCCGCCGCTGGTGGTCGGCGCCCACCTCGACCACCTCGGCATGGGCGGCCCGCAGACCGGCGCGCTCGACGCCGACCTCGCGGTGCACAACGGCGCCGACGACAACGCGTCGGGCATCGCCGGCCTGCTCGAGGTGGCGCGGCGGCTGGCGCCCAAGGCGGCCACGCTGCACCGCGACGTCTACCTGCTGGGCTTCTCCGGGGAGGAGATGGGCATCCTCGGCTCGCAGCACTTCGTCAAGCACACGCCCTACGCCGGCCAGCCGGTGGCGATGCTCAACATGGACATGGTCGGCCGGCTCCGCGAGAACACCGTCCAGGTGCTGGGCGCCGAGTCGGCGGCCGAGTGGGGCACGCTGGTGCCGCCGCTGTGCGCCGCCGAGCGCGTCGCCTGCCAGCTGGCCGGTTCGGGCTACGGCCCGTCCGATCACATGTCGTTCTACTCGGCGGGCGCGCCGGTGCTGCACTTCTTCACCGGCGGCCACCTGGACTACCACCGCGTCACCGACGACAGCCCGCTCATCAACGCGGCCGGCATCGCGCAGGTCGCGGCGGTGGTCGCCGACACCGCGCTGGCGCTCGACCTGGCGCCGACGCTGACCTACAAGAAGGTCGCCGCGCCGCCCGCGGTCGGCGACGTGCCGATGCGCGGCGGCTCGCTGGGCACGATCCCGGCGTACGGCGACGACGGCAAGATCCCCGGCGTGCTGCTGTCCGACGTGGTGCCCGACGGCCCGGCCGCCAAGGCCGGCCTGCAGAAGGGCGATCGCATCGTCAAGATCGGCGTGACCGAGGTGCGCAACGTCGAGGACCTGATGCTGGTGCTGGGCGAGGCGGTGCCGGGCCAGGAGGCGGTGATCGAGTTCCTGCGCGACGGCGCCCGCCAGACCCGCAAGGCGACGTTCGGCGCGCCGCGCAGCCGCCGCTGACACCGCGGCGCCGACGGACACACCGTCTGCGCGGATCGTGGGATGATCGCGGGCGATGAGCAATCCGACGACGCCCCGCGAGGAGTCCCTCGGCAGCTACGAGATGCTGTGGGACTGTCCCCACTGCGACACCAAGAAGAACCTCGGCGTCACGCACCGCCACTGCCCCAACTGCGGCGCGCCGCAGGACGCGAGCAAGCGGTACTTCCCGAGCGACGCCGACAAGGTCGCGGTGGCCAACCACCAGTTCACCGGCGCCGATCGCGTCTGCAGCTCGTGCGGCACCGCGCAGTCGGCCAAGGCCAAGAACTGCGGCAAGTGCGGCGCGCCGCTCGACGGCATGAAGGCGGTGCCGTTCGTGAAGGAGAAGGAGGCGCCCAAGGCCAAGGGCCGGCCGTGGGGCTGGTACATCCTGGCCTTCGTGCTGCTCCTGTCGGTGGCGATCTGGTGGCGCTGCATCCGCAAGAAGAGCATCGAGCTCGACGTGAAGGGCCACCGCTGGGCGACGGTGATCGACATCGAGGAGTACCGCGAGGTCGGCGAGAGCAAGTGGAAGAACGAGGTGCCGAGCGGCGCCCGCGCGGTGAGCTGCTCGCAGAAGGAGCGCTCGACCCGGAGCGTGCCCGACGGCGAGACCTGCAAGATGGTCAAGCGCGACAAGGGCGACGGCACGTTCGAGGAGGTCAACCAGTGCACGCCGAAGACCCGGCAGGAGCCGGTCTACGACGACTACTGTGACTACCGCATCGATCGCTGGACCAAGGTCGACGCGCTCAAGAAGGAGGGCACCGGCACCGACGTGGTGTGGGCCGAGGCCCCGCCGGCGCCGACGCTGACCGGCCCCGGCGCCCGACGCGCCGGCGAGCGCCGCGCGACCTACACCCTCGACTTCTCCGACGGCAAGAAGACCCGCACCTGCGACGTCTCCGAGGGCACGTGGCGCAAGTACAAGGACGGCCAGCACGTCAAGGCCAAGGCCCGCGCGTCCTCCGGCGAGCTCGTCTGCTCGTCGCTGTGAGGCGTGCGGCTGGCGGAGGCTCGTGACGAGCGGAGCCACCCGTCGCTGAACGCTCTGGGCCGTTTCGGGGCGGCCGACCTCCCCGTCAACCGTTGGTGGAACACGGGAGGCGGTGAGTCCCCTGCCTCCACCTGGGTCCCGGCGAATGCCGGGGGGAGGGCCTCTCGCGTTCAGGCTCCGGAACGTCGACGCCCCGCACAAGGCGGGGCGTCTGGCGTCTACGCGACCCTTCGCTGAACGCTCTGGGCCGTTTCGGGTGGGGGCCCCGGCGAATGCCGGGGGAGGGCCTCTCGCGTTCAGGCTCCGGAACGTCGACGCCCCGCACGAGGGGGGGCGTCTTGCGTGGACGCCACCCAT
>JAEUJY010000053.1 GCA_016794525.1 Myxococcales bacterium | reverse complement strand
CGCGGCCGCGTCGCGCGCACCGCGGGCCGACCGTCACCTCCGCCAGCGCGCTCGTCCGGCTGCGGCGCTGGCGCGCTCGCCGCAACCGGCGGGGGCGACGGCGCGATCGCCGTGAGCGTCACCGCCACCGGGGCTGAATCGGACGCCGGGCGCGCGTCGCGCCCGAGCGCGATCAGCGCCACCGCCAGCCCGGCGTGCACCGCCGCGGACACCAGCCAGGCGCTCGATCGCCGCATCGCGATCATTCTCAACGCACGCCGCCCCCGCCCCGCGGCCCGCTTCGCTGACTCGTGTTGACCGCCACCGACCGCCGCGCAGCGCTGCGACAGTGGCCCTGGCCGTGCGCGCCGCCCGCTGCCCGCCGTCGCGACCGCGCCACCGGCTGTGAACGCCCGGACACGCCGACGCCCGCCGGCGCAGGCCAACCCCGCGTCGCGCCGAGCGCCCGGCTGCGGCACGCCCCCTGCTAACCTCGGTGGGCGGGAGGCTTCATGTCGCTGACTCGCGCCTGCGCGTTCCTGGGATGTTCGTGGCTCGTCGCGCTCGCCGCGTGCGGCGGCGATGGCGGCTCGACCGACGTCGAGCCCACGCTGCGCTTCGCCGATCGCACCGACACCGAGCTGCTGCGCTTGATCGACGCCGCCGGCGGCACCGATCTGTTCCGCGCCACCGGCATGATCGATCAGTTCGGCGACACCTTCGAAATCGAGCCGTGCCCGACGATCACCATCGCCGGCTCGGTCGCGACGGTCACCGGCGGCTGCGCCCGCGCCGACGGCAGCCGCCTCGAGGGCACCGGCGCGGTCGACAACCCGATCGGCTGGGACCAGCTCGACTACGAGTTCCAGAACGACACGCTCTACACCTTCACCGGCTTCGGCCTGACGCAGGACCAGACCACCCAGACCTTCGACGGGTGGCTGCGCCGCAGCGACGGCCTCGCCACCTGGGACGCCGACCTGACCGCGAGCTTCCTCGGGCTCACGGTGCGCTCGGACCTGTACATCCACTGCACCGATCCGCAGCACCCGTCGTGCGCCTTCACCAACAGCGGCATCGAGCTGCCCGGCGTCGGCGGCGCGCGGGTGTCGGGCACCGTCAAGGCCAGCACCACCGGCGGCGGCCAGCAGATCGACCTGACGCTCCAGGGCGTGGATCGCCTGACGATCCACTCGAGCGGCACCTGCCTGGGCTGGCAGATCGAGGGCACGACCCGCGGCCGCACCTGCCCGTGAGCCGGCGCTACTTCAGGCCGAGCTGGCGCGCGAAGAACGTGTACGCCAGCGCCTCCATGTACGCGGCCTGGGCGTTGTCGGCGGCGCCGCCGTGCCCGCCTTCGATGTTCTCGTAGTAGAGCAAGTCGACGCCGAGCGCGTCGAGCTTCGCCACCATCTTGCGGGCGTGGCCGGGGTGCACGCGATCGTCGCGCGTCGACGTGGTGAACAGCGTCCGCGGGTAGCGCACGCCGGCCTTGACCTGCTGGTACGGCGAGAACGTCGCCAGCGCCGACCAGTCGGCCGGATCGTCGGGGTCGCCGTACTCGCCCATCCACGACGCCCCGGCCAGGAGCTTGTGGTAGCGGCGCATGTCGAGCAGCGGCACCTGGCAGACGATCGCGCCGAACAGCTCGGGGCGCTGGGTCAGCATCACGCCCATCAAGAGGCCGCCGTTGGAGCCACCGACGATGCCGAGGTGCGGCGTCGAGGTGACCTTGCGCGCGATCAGATCCTCGGCGACCGCCGCGAAGTCGTCGTAGGCGCGCTGGCGATGGTGGGTGAGCGCGGCCTGGTGCCACGCCGGGCCGTACTCGCCGCCGCCGCGGATGTTGGCGGTGACCAGCGCGCCGCCGCGCTCGAGCCAGGCTGCGCCGCCGGTGGCGTCGTAGCCCGGCGTCAGCGAGATCTCGAAGCCGCCGTAGCCGGTCAGCACCGTCGGCGTCGAGCCGTCGAGCGGCAGGTCGCGCCGCGCCACCTGGAAGTAGGGCACCTTGGTGCCGTCGGCCGACGTCGCGAAGTGCTGGGTCGCGACGACGTCCTTGGCGTCGAAGTAGGCGGGGCTGGCCTTGAGCTTGGTGCGCGCCGCCGTGCCGACGGTCCCGAGCGACAAGGTCGTCGGCGTCGTGAAGCCGGTCTCGGTGAACCAGAAGTCGTCGGAGGTGTCCTCGTCGTAGGCGCTGACGCCGAGCGCGCCGACGTCGGGCACCGCCATGGCGGTGCGGCTCCAGCCCTGCGCGCCGCGGCGGTGCACGTAGATCCGGCTCTTCACGTCCTCGAGCTCGGTGACGATGATCGCGGTCTTGGTCGTGGCGACGCTGTCGAGCGACGTGTTGGGCCGCGGCTCGTACAGCATCGCGAAGTCGCGCTTGCCGGCGAGGAAGTCGGCCAGCGGGATCGCCAGGAGCGCGCCGGCCGGCCAGGTGCGATCGCCGATCGTCCACGGGCTGCGCAACGTGAGCAGCAGCTGATCATCCCAGGCGTCGACCGACGCGTCGTCGGGCTTGGCGATCGCGGTCAGCGCGTCGCCGGCGCGCAGCGAGGCGATCGTCGTGAAGAACGTCGGCGTGCGGCCGATCCAGTCGCGGACCTTGCCGTGATCCCACTCGCGGTACGCGAACACCGCGACGTCGCTCTGCTGGCCCTCGAAGATCGTCTTGGCCTCGGCCAGCGGCGTGCCGCGCTTCCACGCCTTGATGACCCGCGGGTAGCCGCTGTCGGTCATCGACCCCGGGCCGAAGTCGGTGCCGATCGTGATGGTGTCGCGATCGACCCACGCGACGTCGGTCTTGGCCTCGGGCACGGTGAAGCCGCCGGCGACGAACTGCTTGGTCGTGGTGTCGAACTCGCGGATCACCACCGCGTCGGCGCCGCCGCGCGACAGGCTGATCAGGCAGCGCGCGTAGTCGGGCGGCAGGCAGGTCGGCCCCTTCCACACCCAGTTCTCGCCCTCCGCCTTGGCCAGCGCGTCGAGGTCGAGCACCGTCTCCCACGCCGGCCGGGCCTTGCCGAACTCGGCCAGCGTCGTGCGCCGCCACAGGCCGCGCGGGTTGGCCTCGTCCTGCCACAGGTTGTACAGCCACTTCCCGCGGGCCCCGACGTACGGGATGCGATCCTTCGAGTCGTAGATCGCGCGCAGGCGATCGCGCAGCGCGCCGAAGCCGGGCGCCGCCTCGAGCTCGGCCTGGCTCTTGGCGTTGTGCTCCTTCACCCACGCCAGCGGCTTGTCGCCGGTGACGTCCTCCAGCCACAGGTACGGATCATCGGTCGCGGTCACGGTCGGCTCCGGGTTCGAGGTCGGAGCCGCGTCGGGCGACGGCGGCGGGGTCGGTGACGCCGAGCGTCGGCCGCCACCGCACGCCGCGATCACCAGGGCGAGGCTCACGAGCGAGGTGCGCACCCGAGAGGAGATACGCCAGCCCGCGCCGCGACGCCAGCGGGCCGCTACCGCGTCGCGCGGAACGGATCGGTGAACCACGGGTCGACGGTCAGCGGCTCGTCGGTGAGCGTGCCCATGAACGCGACCAGCGCGGCGGCCTCGGCGTCGGTGAGGTCGACGTTGCGCGGCGCGCCGCCGGGGATCCGCAGCCGCGGGTCGAGGTTGGGGTGCGCGACGACGCCGTGGCGGTAGTGCTCGACGACATCGGCCAGCGTCGCCAGGCGGCCGTCATGCATGTACGGCGCGGTCAGCGCGACGTTGCGCAACGACGGCGACTTGAAGCGGCCCAGGTCGCGGGCGACCGCGGTCTGGCCGCCGACGCCGTTGTCGGCGACGTCGGTGGTGGCGTCGAGGCCGTTGTTGGTCGGGATGTCGATGAAGAAGATGGCCTGGTTGCGCAGCGGCCCGGGCTGCGGCGGGCCGTTGAACAGGTGGCAGCCGCCACAGCCGGCGCGGCCCAGGAACAGCTGCTTGCCCAGCTCCTCCGCGGGCGTGAACCCGGGCAGCGGCATGCGCACGTCGCCGGTGGCGGCGACCGCGACGTCGTAGCGCGAGCGATACGACACCAGCGTGCGGCTGAACTGCGCCAGCGCCTTGGCGATGCGGTCGGCGCTGATCGTGCGGTCGCCGAACGCGCGCTCGAACAGCGGCGGGTAGTACGCGGCGGCGCCAACGCGGGTCACCAGCTCGTCGAGCGTGAGCCCCATCTCGGTGGCGTTCTGGATCGGCATCAGCACCTGATCCTCGAGCGTCGCGGCGCGCTCGTCCCAGAAGAACCGCCCGGGTCGGTAGAACCGCGCGTCGGTCACCGCCATCGCGTTGCGGCTGGTGTGGCCGCCGGCGAACCCGACCGACAGCTTGGCCGGGTCGGCGAACGCGTGGGTCTGGGCGTGGCACGACGCGCACGAGATCGTCCGGTTCGCGGACAGCGCGACGTCGTAGAACAGCACCCGGCCCAGCGTCGCGCCGGCGTCGGTGATCGGGTTGTCGGCCGGGGTGTTGTCCATGCCGGCGACCATCGGCGTCTGGAAGTGCGCCGGCAGCTCGACCGCCGCGTACGGGTACGGCGTCGCCGGCAGGTCGAGCACCGCTGTCACCTCGGGCGGCAGCGGATCGACGTTGGCGTCGGCGCCGCCGGGGTCGACGTCGGTGCACGCCGCGAGGCCGGCGGTGAGCGCGAAGAGGATCGGGATGCGGGTGGGGATCGGCATGGACGCACACCACAGCAAGCCCCACGCCACCGCGAACCCCGCGGACCGCCGTCATCGCGCGCCGCGGCGGTGCGAGATTCGCTCGGTCGGTGCGCCGCGCCGCTGCCGATCTCGCACTCGTGGTCGGCGACCGCCAGGGCGTTCACGCGCGCGCACGGATCACAGATCGCGATCGCGACGTTCGCGCGCACGCCGCGGCTACGCCGACAGGCCGTAGCGCTTGAGCTTGTCGTAGAGCGTGCGCAGCCCGATGCCCAGCTGCGCCGCCGCGCGCCGCCGGTTGCCGCCGCTGGCCGCCAGCGCCTGCTCGATCGCGTGGCGCTCGAGCTCGTCGAGCGTGCCGCCGACCGGCGCCGCGCCCGCCGCGGGCGCCGGCGGCGCCGCCGCGGTGTCGAGCCACAGGTCGCCGACGCCCAGCGCCGCGCCGTCGCACAGGATCGCCGCGCGCTCGAGCACGTTGGCCAGCTCGCGCACGTTGCCCGGCCAGTCGGCCGCGATCAGCGCCGCCCGCGCGGCGGGGTCGAGCGCCAGCGCCGGCCGCTTGAGCTCGCGGCACACCCGCGCCAAGAGCGCGTCGGCCAGCGGGCCGATGTCGCGGCGCCGCGCGCGCAGCGGCGGCAGCGCGATCGGGAACACCGCGAGGCGGTGGTACAGGTCCTCGCGGAACGTCCCGGCGCGCATCATCGCCGGCAGGTCGCGGTTGGTCGCCGCCACCCAGCGCACGTCGACGTCGATGGTCCGGCTCGAGCCGACCCGCTCGATCTGCCGCTCCTGGATCGCGCGCAGCAGCTTGGCCTGCAGCTCGGGCCGCAGCTCGCCGACCTCGTCGAGGAAGAACGTGCCGCCGTCGGCCAGCTCGATGCGCCCGCGCCGCCGCTCGGTGGCGCCGGTGAACGCGCCCTTCTCGTGGCCGAACAGCTCGCTCTCGAGCAGCGCCTCCGACAGCGCCGCGCAGTTGACCGCGACGAACGGCCCGGCCGCCCGCGCCGAGGCCTGGTGCACCGCGCGCGCCGCGACCTCCTTGCCGGTGCCGCTCTCCCCCGAGAGCAACACCGTCGCGTGGGTCGGCGCCACCTTGCGGATCGCGTCGACCACCGCCGCCATCGTCGGGTCGCCCCAGGTCAAGATCGGCGCCGCGTCGTCGAGCTTGGCCCGATCGCGCGCCGCCACCAGCTGCCGCCGCTCGAGCGCGCGCGCCACCACCAGCCGCAGCTCGGCCGGGCTGCCCAGCGGCTTCTGCAGGTAGTCGAACGCGCCCAGCTTCATCGCCTCGACCGCGGTCTCGACGGTGCCGTGGGCGGTCAGCACGATCACCTCGGTCTCGGGCTGCTCGGCGCGCACCCGCCGCACCACCGCCATGCCGTCGGTGCCGGGCATGCGCAGATCGGTGATCACCAGCTCGAACGCCTGGCCGGCCAGCCGCCGCAGCGCCTCGTCCCCCGACGCCGCGGTCGTCACGTCGTGGCCGGCGGTCGTCAACGCCTCGGCCAGGAACGCGCGCAGCCCGTCCTCGTCGTCGACGACCAGCACCCGCCCCATCAGCCACCGCCCGGGATCGTGACCGTGAACTCGGCGCCGCCATCGGGGTGGCTGCGCCCGTCGAGCGCGCCGCCGTGCAGCTCGACCAGCCGCCGCGCCACCGTGAGCCCGAGGCCGACGCCTTTGGCCCGCGTGGTGTGGAACGGCTCGAGCAAGCGGCCGACGCCGTCGGGCAGCCCCGGCCCGCGATCGCGGATCCGGTACACCAGCGCGCCGCGCTCGACGGCGACCGTGGCGGTGACCGGCTGGTCGGGCGCGGCCTCGAGCGCGTTGCCGATCAGGTTGGCCAGCGCCTGGGTCATGCGACCGGCGTCGAGCGACCAGGTCGCGGGCGCGCCGTCTGCGATGATCGTCACGCGCTCGGGCGCGCGGGCGGCGGCGGCAGTCAGCACCGCCCGAGGATCGCACGCCACGCGCTCGATGCGGCCGGTGCGCGCGAACTCGAGCAGATCGTTGGTGAGGCGCTCCAGGCGGATCGCCTCGTCGACCACCCGCTCGGCCTTGGCGCGATCGCGCGCGACGGTGGACGCAGCGCCGGGCGCGTCGGCCAGGCTCTCGACCAGGAGCTGCGCGTGGCCCTTGAGCGACGCCAGCGGGTTGCGGATCTCGTGGGCCAGCACCGCCGACATCTCGCCGAGCGCCGCCAGCCGCCGCGCGTGCGCGACGCGCGCCTCGAGCCGCTCGCGGTGCCGCACCCAGCGGGCCAGCACCACCGCGACGCCCAAGAGCACCAGCGCCGACGCCAGGCCGACCGCGAGCGTGCGGGTCGCGTCGCGGCGCAACGCCGGCCCGACGCTGACCTCGACCTCGATCACCGCCGGCAGCGGGCGCCCACCCGGCGGCCCCGCGCCGGGCGGACCGCCGTCGGGACCGAGCGGCCCACCCGGCGGTCGCGGCGGCAGCGGCGTATAGACACGCCAGCGCGCGCCCAGGCGCCGCCCCGCGGCCACCGGCCCACCCGGCGGCGGTGGCCGCAGGCTCGCCGGCTCGAGCGACGCGCCGGCCTCGGCGACGATCTCGCCGCCGGGGCCGATCACGCCGACGTAGCGCAGGCCGTCGCCACGCCGCTCGTCGAGCAGCCGGGCCAGCGCGCCGTCGTCGACGCCGCGCCGCAGGCTGGGCGCCAGCGACCGCAGGAGCGCCTCGGCCTGGGCCCGGCCCAGCATGCCCTCGACCTCGCGGGCCCGCCGGTACGCCAGCGCGCTGGTCACCACCAGCGCGGCCGCGACGCCGACGATCAGCGCGAGCAGCGCGTACAGCCCGGTGCGCCGCGCGCCCGGCTCGGTCGCGGCCGAGGTCGAGGTCGCGTCGCTGCCCACCGCGCGGCTCACAGCACGGATCGTACCATCGGCGGATCAACCAGTTGGCCCCGTCCACGGACGGCGCGCGGTGCAGCTTCCGCCGGCCGGTGCGGATTCCGCACGCCGGACGGCGCCGCGCGGCGGTCGCGTCTCGCCGCGCCTGCCCTATACTCCTCTCCACCATGGCCCTCGCACAAGCTCGCGTCATCCGCGGCGCGGTCGCCACCCTCGGGGTGAGCCAGCGCGTCTCGTTCCTCCGCCGCACCTACGCGCACCTCGGCGTCGCGCTCCTGGCGTTCGTCGCGCTCACCGCCGGCCTGCTCCAGACCGAGGCCAGCGAGCGCATCTCGCTGTCGCTGCTGCAGGGCAACGGCTCGTGGCTGCTCGTCATGCTGCTGTTCATGGCGATCGGCTGGGGCGCCGAGCGGCTCGCCCGCTCGCCGACCTCGGTGGCGCTGCAGTACGCCGGCCTCGCGCTCGGCGTCATCGGCGAGGCGCTGATGCTGCAGCCGATGCTGTGGCTCGCCTATTACACCAGCCGCTCGACCGCCGACTTCCACCACCTGGTGTTCACCGCGGCGCTGATCACCGGCACGATCTTCGTCGGCCTGACGCTGACGGTGTTCGTCACCAAGAAGGACTTCTCGTTCCTGCGGGGCGCGCTGATGATCGCCAGCTTCGCGGCGCTCGGCGTGATCCTGGTGTCGATGCTGTTCGGCTTCCAGCTCGGCGCGCTGTTCTCGGGCGCGATCATCCTGCTGATGGCCGGCTACATCCTGTTCCAGACCTCGCAGGTGATGTCGACGTTCCCGCCCCAGGCCCACGTCGCCGCGGCGCTGATGCTGTTCTCGACGATCGCGACCTTGTTCTGGTACGTGCTGCGCCTGCTGATGGAACTCAACCGGCGCTGAGCGGCGCGGCCTCGCTCAGAACCAGGCCAGCGCGGCGGCGGTGACGGTGGCGTGGGTCGACGCGGTGTCGGCGTCGTAGATGTCGGCGTCGGCGTGATCGACCCGCCCCTCGAGGCGGAGCTCACCGTTGCCGCCGACCGGCACCGCGGCGCCCAGCGTCGCCTCGGTGACCGCGACGCCGTCGACGATCGCGGTGCGCGCGCCGTCGGGGTCGCGGAAGTGCTCGACGCGCCCGCTGACGCGCAGGCGCGGCGACACCGCGTAGCGCGCCATCAGCGACGCGCCGTACCACGCCGCGTCGCCCTCCTTGCCGACGTCGACGTTGAGGTTGAGTGCGATCGGCCCGGCGGTGACGCCGACGACAGCGTCGGCCAGCACCCGCACACGCTCGGCCTCCTTGCCGACGATCACCGTCGCCGCCGCGCTGCGCCCCGCCGCCGCATCGGCGTACAGCGCCGACGCGCCGAACGTCTTGGCGCGGTTGTTGTCGAGGCCGACGTCCCAGCCGTTGGCCACCAGGCCCTGCACCGCGAACGTGTCCGTCACGGTGGCCGTCGCGCGCACGCCGGTGTGCGTGAACGGGATCGCGTAGCCGAACAAAAGCGAGCGCGTGTACAGCCAGTCGTCCTTGGCCTCGATCACCTCGGCGCCGGCGCTGGTCACGAACTTGCCGGCGTCGACGACGATCGCCGTCGCGGTCGGCAGCTTCCAGCTCGCGTACGCCTGCTGCACGTGCTTGGTGATCTCGGACGTGCCAGTCACCGTCATCGGCGGCGCGCCGGTCGTCGTGGTCTCGAGGCTGGCCAGGTCGGCCACCGGGCCGAAGCCCAGATCGACGCGCAGCCCCGCCGGCTCGGCCGGCAGCGCCAGCGCCAGCTCGGCGTACGCCAGCGCGAACGTCGCGTTGGCCGCGTCGAACACCCGCAGCCGGCTGGGCGCGTCGACCTCACCGGTCAGCGGCGCCGCGACGTAGCCGTCGACCAGCGCGCCGATCGTGACCCGCTCGAACCAGCGCGGCGGCGCCGCGGGCGCCGGGTCATCCTCGACGGGCGGCGCAACGGCCGCGGCGGGTGCGGGCTCCGCCGCGATCGGCTGCGCCACCGCGCCACCTCCGACGAGCACGGGGACCACGACGAACGCGAGCGCGCTGCGAGCCATGTCGAACCTCCGGAGCCACGAGCCGTGGGCCGCACCCTGGCCCCACCTTTCCCCGGCGCCTCCAGGGTGCGGACCCGCGCGGCGACGCCACAAGCGCTTGAGGTTCGTTCGCGTCCCGTCGACGACGATTGTCGCCGTCGAGGACGATTCGCCCTCATGACCCGCGTTCGCGTGAACCCGCTACGCCAAGCTCAGCGCGGTCGATGCCGGATCAGCTGCGCTCGATCAACGAGTTCGCACTCGGATCTTGGGCTTGGAGGAAGCCCTCGTCGCGCGAGTCGTCGCCTGCTTCAGCGTGGCCTTTGTTGCGAGTTCTGCCTCGATCCGCTCGATGCTCGGCAGGCTCGCATCGAGGTCCTTCGGCAAGGACTCGACCAACTGGTAGTCAGCGATGCCGAGCGGCACGGCGGTCGTGCGCAGCGCGTATTCGGCAACCAGCTCGTTCTTGGTCTTGCACAGGAGCAAGCCGATGGTCGCCTCATCGTCGGGGTCTTTCACCTGCGCGTCGATGGCGGTGCAGTAGAACCCTAGCTGCCCGAGATGCTCCGGCTTGAACTTGCCCGCCTTGAGCTCGACCACCACGTACCGGCGCAACCGCAGGTGGTAGAAGAGTAGGTCGATGAAGAACTCGTCGCCGCTGACATCGAGCACGCGTTGACGCCCGACGAACGCGAACCCGGCGCCGAGCTCCAGCAAGAACGTCGTGATGTGCCGCACGAGCGCCGCCTCGACGACACGCTCCTGCGCGTCCTCGCCCAGCCCGAGAAAATCGAGACGGTACGGATCCTTGAGGCTCTCGCGCGCAAGGTCCGAGTGCGGCTTGGGCAGGCGCGTCTGGAAGTTCGTGAGCGCCGCGCCGGCTCGCTTCATCGCCTGGGCTTCGATCTGGTGGACCAGCATGTTGCGCGACCAGCCGTGCACGATGGCCTGCTGGGCGTACCACCGCCGTGCCTCGGCAGTTGCGAGCTTCTCCAGGAGCGCGAGATGCGTGTACCGGGCAGTTGTGCAAGCACCCCTTGCACGAAGTCCGCGTCGGGCCATGCGACGGCGAAGGCCCGCATGTACTTGAGGTTGCGCGGCGAGAAGCCCTCTGTGTCGGGGAACTCCGTCTTCAGGTCCGCCGAGATGCGGTCGACGATCTTCGCGCCCCACCCTTGCGTCGCTTGCCGCGCGCGGATGTCACGACCGATGCGCCAGTAGAGGCCGACAAGCTCGCCGTTGACCGCACGAGCCGCCCGCTGCCGTGCCTCGTGGACGCTCGCCTTCACGTCGCGAATCCAATCGGCATAGCCCGCCGGCGCAAACATCTAATGTCGCGCGGCGCCCCTGCTTCCCGACCGCCTTCTTGCCGCGCGAGGCCCTCACAGACTTCATGTGCGGAACCCTCTCTCGTTGCGGTGGCTGAATGTGCCCAACTCGCGCCCCTGCGCGTCCACGTCAGGCTGGGCTGGACGACCTGGCGGAGATCTTGCGGGCAGCGCGGGGTGCAGGCAAGACGCGTCGCGCGGATTGCGCGGCACGCTCACGGGCAGACGTAGCGCGACGTGCAGTGGCCGTCGACGTCGCACGACTCGCGGTAGTAGCAGCCGGCGTTGGCGCCGATCGCCGACGGCCGGATGTCCGACGGCGTGTAGTACTGCATGAAGCGCCCGCTCGGCGTCCACGCGATCATGAACCGCACGCCCACGCCAGTCGCGCGGTAGTCGACCTCGCGCAGGTTGGGGTCGCCGGTCGGCGCCATCTCCATGTGGCGCCGCTCGAGGCCCAGCGAGCCGATCAACGTCGAGCCCTTGTGGATGTACGACAGCGAGCCGCCGAGGAACCAGCCGCCGCCGTCGGCGTCCATGTCGATGTACTCGTCCGCCGCGCCGCGCTTGACCTTGGTGTAGGTCACCGTCGACGTAGCGAAGGTGCCGCGGACCTGGAACTGCCGCCAGAACCACGGCACGCCGACGTCGACCCGCAGCTCGTCGGCGTGATCGCCGAGGTTCTCGCCGTCGGCTGGCAGCACCGCGCGCGGCCCGGTGCCGGCCGGCACCAGCCCCACGCCGATCGCCGAGCGGATCCACCGCAGCGGCACGTCGAGGTAGAAGCCGACCTTGATCGACAACCCCAGGCCGCTGGTGTCGGCGTCGACGGTGGTGCTGGTCACCGTGTGGGTGTGCACCGCCGGGAAGTAGCCGGCGCCGACCTCGGCGTAGCAAGCCGAGGCCGCGACCGCGAGCGCGCACACCATCGAGGTTCGCCCCACGATCCACGATGGTAGCGCCCGCCGCCCGCACCTCGCCACCACGCCGTGGGCCCGCCCCCGTGGCACAGTGTCACGGTGCTCGCGCGGCTGGTGCTGATCGGCGATATCCACGGCGAGGCCACCCGGCTCGGCCACGTGCTGGCCCACGCCGCCGCGGCGCGGCCCGACGCGATCCTCGCGGTCGGCGACATCGTCGATGGCCCCGACGACGTCGGCGCCTGCGTCGCGCTGCTCCAGCAGCACGGCGTGATCGCGGTGCGCGGCAACCACGAGCGCTGGCTCATCGACGGCCACCCGCTCGAGCGGTTCGACGCCGGCCCGGCGGCGCTAGCCTGGCTCGCCGCGCTGCCCGCCACCCGCGACCTCGCGACCGTCGCCGGCCCGCTGCTCCTGTGCCACGGCGTCGGCGCCGACGACATGCAGCGGCTGCGCCCCGACGACGAGGGCTACGCGCTGTCCTCGAACTTCGCGCTCGAGGAGCTGCTCGCCGACGGCGCCTACCGCTGGATGGTCGGCGGCCACACCCACGAGCCGATGATCCGCCGCTTCGGACCGCTGACCGTGCTCAACCCCGGCACGCTGTGCCGCCGCGATCGCCCCGGCTTTCTCGAGGTCGACCTCGCCGCCGGCCGCGGCCAGTGGTACGCCGTCGACGAGCGCGGGGTCACGCGCGAGCGCGCGGTGTCGCTGGCGATCGACTTTCCTTAGAAGGGGCTTTCGCAAAGCCCCTTCCCCGTCGGGTCATGCCCCGACGGGGCCCCAACCCGAAACGCGAGATCCCCTGACCGTGACGGGGCGCGTGCGCTACTTGTCGGCGGGCGGCGGCGTCCACGGCTTGCCCTGGAAGCCCGACCCGGCGGCCAGCTCGTCGAGCATCAGCGCCAGCCGCTTGCGCTTCTCGTCGTTGAGCTTGCCGGCGTGGATCCAGGTCAGGTACTCGGTCTGCTGGAACTTGGGCCGCGCCTGGTAGGCGTCCATCAGCGACCGCGCCATCAGCGCGCCGCGGACGAAGCCCGGCATGGCCGGGGCCGGGACGGTGGAGCCGAGGTGTCGGGTGTTGCGCATCGCCGCGTGGGTACCACGGAACGACCCCCCTGTGCCAGGGTAGTTGTCGCATCCCGCTGGCGGCCTGAGCGCCGCCGCGACCGAGGCCCGGGGGCAGAGAGACCATCGTGACCGTGTACAGCGAGACGTTCAGGACGAAGCTCGTCCAGAAGATGCTGCAGCCGAACGCCAGGCCGGTGTCGGTACTGGCGCGCGAGGCGGGAGTCCCCGAGGGGACGCTGTTCCGCTGGAAGAAGGAGACTACTCTCGGCGGGATGTCCGCCCACCAGCCCGACGACAAGACGCCCTCGCCGACGAAGCCGTCGCAGCAATGGAGCAGCGAGGAGAAGCTCGCCGTTGTGCTCGAGGCCGCTGCCGTTCCCGAGGCCGAGCTCGGTGCGTTCCTCCGGCGCAAGGGGCTGCACGCCGCGCAACTCGCCGAGTGGCGGAAGCAGATGCTCGCGGCACTCGACGGCCGGCCCAGCAAGGCCGACCGGAAGGCTGCCTCGATGGAGGCGCGTCGGGTCCGCGATCTCGAGCGCGAGCTCCGGCGCAAGGACAAGGCGCTGGCCGAGGCGGCGGCGCTGCTCGTCCTGAAAAAAAAAGCCCAGGCGATCTGGGGGGACGAGGACGACAACACGGACCCGGAGAACGAGGAGTGATCCGGACGCTCGTCGCGGAGGCGGTCACCGCCGGCGCCCGTCGCTGGAAGGCGTGCGAGATGCTCGGCATCGCGGTGCGCACGCTCGAGCGCTGGGGCGACGACCGCGAGGACGGACGTCACGGACCGAAGTCGGAGCCGGCGAACAAGCTATCGGCGACGGAGCGGCGGCGCATCATCGCCGTCGCGACCAGCGCCGAGTTCCGCGACGAGTCGCCCAAGCAGATGGTGCCGACGCTCGCCGACCGCGGCGAGTACATCGGGTCGGAGTCGACGATCTACCGGGTGCTGCACGCCGAGGACATGCAGCATCGCCGCGGCGTCGCGCGGGCGCCGACGCACCGGCCGCGCGAGCACGTCGCCGACGGGCCGTGGCAGGTGGCGTCGTGGGACATCACGTACCTCAAGAGCCACGTGCGCGGCGCGTTCTTCTACCTGTACCTGGTCGAGGACGTGTGGAGCCGGAAGATCCTCGGCTGGGAGGTCCACGACGTCGAGTGCAACGAACTCGCCGCCGCACTCGTCGAGCGCATTCGTCGCGAGAACCCCGGCGTCGACCTTCACGGCTGGGTGCTCCACTCTGACAACGGCGGGCCGATGAAGGGCGCGACCATGCTCGCGACGATGCAACGGCTCGGTGTGGTGCCGTCGTTCAGCCGGCCCAGCGTCTCCAACGACAACCCGTTCTCCGAGTCGCTGTTCCGGACGATGAAGTACGTCCCCGCGTACCCGCGTGACGGCTTCGTCGCCGTCGAGGCGGCGCGCGTCTGGGTGGCCGCGTTCGTCGCCTGGTACAACCACGAGCACAAGCACAGCGGCATCGGCTTTGTTGCGCCCGCCGACCGTCACGCTGGCCGCGACGTCGAGATCCTCGCCGCACGCCGCGACGTCTACGAGCAAGCGCGGCGCCGCAATCCGTCGCGCTGGTCGAGGCACACCCGCCTCTGGAGCCGCCCCGACACCGTCACCCTCAACCCGGAGGCCGATCACGCCGTAGCGAACACCGACCGACTCGCAGCATGACGATTCACGCGACAACTACCTTGATTCCTGTCGCGACTGGCGTCCGCGCCGCTTCGAGAGTAGATGGGCGCATGACTCCCGAAGGCCTGCTCGGCCAGCGCGTCACGCTGACCCTCGACCGCATCGGCACCGCCGGCGGGTTCCTCGCGGTCGAGCCGCGCCCCGGCGCCGCCACCGTGTTCCTGCCGGCCCGCGAGCTGCCGGCCGACGCCGCGGTCGGCCAGGCCCTCGAGGTCTTCGTCTACCGCGACTCCGAGGAGCAGATCGTCGCGACCACCGCGACGCCCAGGCTGACGATCGGCGAGGTGGCGTTCCTGCAGGTCACCGCGCGCGCCGATCACGGCGCCTACGTCGACTGGGGCCTGGGCAAGGAGCTGTTCGTGCCGTACGCCGAGCAGACCCGCGAGCTCGAGGTCGGGGCCTGGCACCCGTTCGGCCTGTACCTCGACAAGTCCGAGCGGCTGGCCGCGACGATGCGCGTCCACCACCTGCTCACCGAGGGCGGCGACTTCGAGCTCGACGAGTGGGTCGAGGGCGTGGCCTGGCGCGACGAGCCCGGCGTCGGGCTGTTCGCGATCCTCGAGCGCGCGTTCGTCGGCGTGGTGCCGGCCGACGAGCCGCACCGGCTGCAGCGCGGCGACGCCGGCACCTTCCGCGTCGCCCACATCTTGCCCGACGGCAAGCTGGTGCTGTCGCTGCGCGGCCACGCGTACCACGAGCTGGCCCACGACGCCGAGGCCATCCTCGCCGCGCTCGGCGGCCCCAACCCGCCGCGGGTCGGCGATCGCTCGTCGCCCGACGAGATCCGCGATCGCTTCGGCCTGTCGAAGAAGGCGTTCAAGCGCGCGGTCGGCCGCCTGCTCAAGGACGGCGCGGTGCGGATCGACGCCGACGGCTGCGTCGTGAAGCGGTAGCGCCGGGCACCACGGGCACGGGCACGGGCACGGGCACGGGCACGGGGAGGTCGCCTGCGAACGCGGAGGCGTTCGCGGCGACCTCTACCAGATCTTGATGCGCGCGTCGGGCGCCAGGAACAGCGCGTCGGTCGCGGCCGGCTTGAACGCCTCGTACCAGGCGTCGAGGTTGCGCACCACCGACACCCGGAACTCCGACGGGCTGTGCGGGTCGGTCACCAGGCGATTCGCGAACTCCTGGTCGCGGTACAGCCGGCGCCACACCTGGGCCCAGCCCAGGAAGAAGCGCTGATCGCCCGACATGCCGTCGATCATCGGCGCCGGCTTGCCGCCGAGCGACAGCTGGTACGCGCTGTAGGCGACGGTCAGGCCGGCCAGGTCGGCGATGTTCTCGCCGAGCGTCAGCTCGCCCTTCACGCACAGCGCCGGCTTGCCGTCGGCCGCGGGCACCGGGCAGTAGGCGCTGTACTGCGCGACCAGCATGTTGGTCGCGGTCTTGAACTTGGCGGAGTCGTCGGGGGTCCACCAGTTGTTGAGCGCGCCCTTGGCGTCGTACTGCGCGCCCTGGTCGTCGAAGCCGTGGCTGATCTCGTGGCCGATCACGGCGCCGATGCCGCCGTAGTTGACCGCCGCGTCGGCGTTGGCGTCGAAGAACGGCGGCTGCAGGATCGCCGCCGGGAAGACGATCTCGTTCAGGCCCGGGTTGTAGTAGGCGTTGACCGTCATCGGGGTCATGCCCCACTCGTCGCGATCGATCGGCTGGCCCAGGTGCGCCAGGTTGCGGTCGTACTCGAACGCCGCCGCGCGCGCGGCGTTGCCGACCGGGTCGCCGGCCTTGACCTCGAGCTTGCCGTAGTCGCGCCAGACCTTCGGGTACCCGATCTTCGGGTTGTAGGTGGCGAGCTTGGCCTTGGCCTTGGCCTTGGTCTCGGCGCTCATCCAGGTGAGCCCGTCGAGCCGCTGGCCCATCGCCACCAGCAGGTTCTTGACCAGCTGATCGGCGGCGGCCTTGGTGGCCGGCGTAAAGTACTTCTCGACGTAGAGCTTGCCGACCGCCTCGCCCATCGCGCCGGTCACGCCGTCGACGCCGCGCTTCCAGCGCTCCTTGTTCTCCGGCGTGCCCGACAGCACCTTGCCGTACATGGTGAACTGCGCGTCGACGAACGCCTTGGACAGGTACGGCGCGGCGGCGCTGATGGTGTGGACCGTCAGGTAGTCCTTCCACACGTCGACCGGCTGGCTGGCGACCAGCTTGGCGATGCCGGCGATCGCCGGCGGCTGGTTGACGTTGAACGCCGGCGCCGCGGCCAGCCCCACGCTGGCGGCCCAGGCCGCCCAGTCGACGCCCGGCGCCGCCTTCTGCAGCTCGGCCAGCGTCATCTTGTTGTAGGTCTTCTGCGGGTCGCGGTTCTGGACCTTGGTCCAGTGGGTCGCGGCGATCTTCTCCTCGAGCGCGTAGACCGCGGCGGCGCGCGGCGCGGCGTCCTTGACCCCGGCCATCGTGAGCAGTTGCTCGAGGTACTGCTTGTAGCCGTCGCGCACCTTGGCGAACTGCGCCGCCTTGGGCTCGTAGAAGTCGCGATCCGGGAGGCCGAGGCCGCCCTGGCCGATCACCGCGATGTAGTGCTCGGGGTCCTTGTCGTCCTGCGCGACCAGCGTGCCGAACGGCGCGCGGCGGAAGTGGCGGGCGGCGTCGCCGAACTCGGCGATGAGGCCGGCGCCGTCCTTGATCGCCGCGATCCGATCGAGGTCCGGCTGGATCGGCGCGATGCCCGCCGCCTCGATCGCCGCCTCGTCCATGAAGCTCTGGTAGTAGTCGGCGATCTTCTTCGCGTCGGGGCCCGCCGCGGTCGCCGCGCCGAGGATGATCTCCTTGGTGCGCGCCTCGCTGCGATCGGCCAGCGCCGTGAACATGCCGTAGTTCGACTTGTCGGCGGGGATCTGGGTCTGCTCGAGCCAGGTGCCGTTGGCGTACTGGAAGAACGAGGCGCCCGGGGCGACCGTCGGCTTCATGCCGGCGGCGTCAAAGCCCCAGGTCCCGATCTCGGGCTTGGTCGGCGCCGGCGTGGGCGTCGGCGTCGGCGTGGCCGTCCCGGAGCCCTGGGCGGTCGGCCCGGAGCCGGTGGCCGGCGGCTTGGTCTTCGACGAATCGGACTTGGATCCGCAGGCAGCCAGGAACAGGGTCGCGGCGAGGAGATGCTTCGTCACGGGTCACTCCAGGGAAGGGCGCGGTGGCGTTCGGAGCCAAGGCGGTACCGCGCCAGCGCCGCGTTGACAACGACCGATCGCGCTCGACGGCGTGCGACATCCAAGACAGTCCCAGCGACGGTCGCACCGTCCTGCGGGACGCCGCAGCGCGTCGCGTCAGCCGTTGCGCGCCACGCCCTGGTACGTGTACGAGGTCAGCCGGCCGCCGCCCTCGACGTGGCCGACCTCGAGCGGGTCGAGCGTGAAGCCTGCGTCGCGCAGGAGCTGAGCGATGTCGCGATCGAGGTGACAGTTGCCGCCGAGCCGGCGCCACACCGGCGTGACGCGGCGCTGCCACGCCTGGATCCGCGGTCGATCCGAGCGGCCGTGCTCGATGAAGTACAGCGGCGCGCCCGGCCGCAGCACCCGGCGCACCTCGGCCAGCGCCGCCGCCGGGTCGACCACGCTGCACAGCGTGTACGAGACCAGCGCGCTATCGAAGCGCGCCGCGTCGAACGGCAGCCGCTCGGCCGGCGCCTCGACCAGCGCCACCGGCACCGCCGCCGCGTCGGCGCGCGCCCGGGCCTGGACCAGCAGCTCGGCCGACGGATCGATGCCGACCACCGCGCGCGCCCGGTCCGGATCGTAGAACGCCAGGTTGAGGCCCGAGCCGACGCCGATCTCGAGCACCTCGCCGGCGGCCTGCGGGACCCAGCGCTTGCGCTCGGCGAGGATCGTCGTCGAGCGGCAGGCCTTCTCGACCAGCCACGGCAGCACGCGGCGATCCCAGGCGCGGCCGATGGCGCTCATAGATCACCCGCCGCCACGTCGGCCGGCAGCGGGCGCAGGTGCCAGACCCGCTCGATCAGCTCGTGCAGCCCGTAGATCACCGGCGTCACCAGCACCGCCACCGTCACCTTCACCAGGTACGACGTGAGGATGATCGTCGTGATCACGTCGATCGGCATCGCGCTCCGGTGGATGAACGGGAACGCGCCGCCGAAGCTGCAGCCGAACGCGATCGAGATGATCACGATCGTGTCGATGAGCTGCGACACCGCGGTCGACCCCGTGGCGCGCAACCACAGCAGCCGATCACCGGTGGCCTTCTTGATCAGGAAGAACACGCCGATGTCGACGTACTGCGCGGTGACGAACGCGACCATCGACGCGATCTGGATGGTGAGCGCGCTCGAGAACACGTTGGCGAACGACGCCGGCGTGACCGCCGAGGCCGGCGAGAACGGCGCGCGGTCGGCGAGCTGGATGATCAGCACGGTCAGGCCGATCATCGCGAAGCCGAGCAGCGTGACCCGGCGCGCCGTCTTGCGGCCGTAGAACTCGTTGATCAGGTCGGTGAGGATGAACGTCAGCGGGAACGGGATCTCGCCGACCGAGATGATCCACGGCCGCCCGAACAGGTGGACCTCGGTGAGCTTGCCGCCGATCAGGTTGCCGACGATGAGGCAGGTCAGGAACACCCCGACCAGCGTCATGAACATGGTCATGCGGGCGTCGAGCTTCATGCGGCGGTCACTATGGCACAGGCTTGACCGCCGGCCGCGCTGGCCGCAGGCTCGCCCGATGCTCCGCCCGGTCGGCATCGTGTCCGCAGGCGCGCTCGCGCTCGCGCTGGGCGCGTGCGGCGACAACCTGCGGCCGGCGGTCGATGACGGCGACGCGGCGACGGTCGACGCGGCGGCCAGCGACGCCCGCGTGGATGGCGCGCCCGACGACGCGCCGACGCTCGACGCACCCCAGATCGACGGCTCCACTGACGACGGCGCGCCCGCGCTCGACGCCGGCGACGACGCCCGCGCCTGCGCGGCCACCGTCGCGAGCTTCCCGCTCGAGCCCGGCGCCCACGTCGCGCAGTGCACGCCGATCACCTACGCCACCAACCCGCCGACGTCGGGGCCGCACTACCCGCTGTGGGCGCGCTTCAAGGCCTACGCCGATCGCGTGCCGCGCGGCTTCTGGGTCCACGCGATGGAGCACGGCGCGGTGGTCGTCACCTACAACTGCCCGGGCGGTTGCGCCGCCGACGTCGCCGCGCTGATCGCGTACCTCGACGCGCGCCCGGCCGATCCGCTGTGCACCGCGCCGGTCCGGAACCGCTTCATCGTCACGCCCGACCCGCTGCTCGACACCACCTTCGCCGCCAGCGCCTGGGGCTGGTCGCTGCGCGCCGACTGCTTCGACCTGGCGGCGCTCGGCGCGTTCATCGACGCCCACTACGCGCAGGCGCCCGAGAACTTCTGCAGCGACGGCTTCGATCCCACCGCGCCGGGCAGCGGCGTGCCGGGAGATTGTCCGTGACCGGAATCGCCGCGGGGGCTCGCGCGTTGGAGGCGACGTGAGGTCCGCCATCACGATCGGGCTGCTGACCGCGGTGGGTGCGTGCACCCCGCGCGCGCCCGCCAGCGACGCGCCGGCGGTCGGCAACCGCGCGACGCCGACCGCGCCCGCCGCGCCGACCACGCAGCCGGTCGTCACCCGGCCGGCGCCCGATCCGGACTGCGCGCTGGCGTGGGACGAGCTCGCCGAGATCGCCCCGCCGACGATCGCGCTGACGCCGCCGCCGGCCGATGGCGCCTTGCCGGAGGAGTGCCCGCTCGAGTTCGCGCCCGGCGCTGCGTGCCCCGACTGCGTCACCGGGCGCATGGGCGGCGCCCCCGCCGCGCTGCTCGTCGACGGGCCCGCCGGCTCGGGGCGCTTCTACAACCTCGGCCTGGTGGTCGGCGGCGCGCGCCCGCTGTACGCATGCGCGATGGCGTCGACCGTCGCGTGGCGCCATCTGGTCGAGGTCGCCGATCGCCTCGCGCCGCTACCGTGGCTCGACGATCTCGACGGCGACGGCGACGCCGAGCTGATCACCTGGCACCGCCTGCCGTGGGGCGGCTCGGAGTTCGAGAACGCGCTGGTGCCGGTGGTCTACGTCCGCGCAGGCGATCAGCTCGTGCGGCGCGACGATCGCGGCCGCGCGCTGGCCGCCCGCGTCGCCGACGCCTACCGCGCCCTCGCCACCCGCGGCACGCCCGGCCCCGAGCCCGCCTGTCAGCGCGCGATCACCGCCGCGCTCGACGCCTGGGGCCGGTAGCTCCGCGACGTCCCCCGATGGCCCCACGGGTGTGACCCGCGCGACGGGCTCGGCCGATCCCAGTTGCGACGCGCCAAGCGCGTCCCTACGTTTGGCGCCCATGCGCTCGCGGAGCTCGCGGCTGGGCTGGTGGGTGGTCTTCACCATCCTCGGCGTGCTGATCGTCATCGCCGTGGTCGACCGGTTCGTCCACCGCAACGACGTCCGCGACTGTCTCTCGCGCGGCGGCCGGATGGTCGAGACCGATTGCCCGGAGCCGCGGCGGTGGTGCACGTCGACCGGCCGCTCGTCGTCGTGCGCCGAGCTCCCGTGCAAGCAGCGCTGCCTCGAGCGTCCGCGCTGACGCCGGTAGCTAGCGCGCGTCCCAGGCTTCGTGCGCGGCCTTGCCGCTGCGCTGCACGTCGACGGTGAACGCGCCGACGACCTCCAGCGGCCCCTCGGCGATCCGGTTGGGCGTCGGACCCGGCACGACGCGCCAGTAGCGCACCGTGGCGGCGCCGCCACGCCGCGCGGTCGCGATGATCTCGACCGCGGTCCAGCTGACGATCTGCCCGTGCGCCAGCTGGCCGCGCTTGCCGGTGATGTCGTGCTGGCCGCCGTGGACCCGCACGCGCAAGGTCGCGCCCTCGACGTTGCCCGAGGTGACGGTCAGGCGGGAACCGGTGGACGGCGCGTCGGCGGGTGGCTCGGTGGACATGGGCTCCTTCAGGACGGCGCCGCGTCGTGCTCGACGCGCGCGTTGTTGAGCCAGCGCGGCGCGTCGAGCGCCGCCCAGCCGGCCAGCGCGCTGGGCGCCAGCAGATCGGCGACGCCCGCCGGCGGCACGCCCGGGTCCAGCCAGCGCGCGCGATCGCCGGGCGCGATCACCGCCGGCTGGCGCTCGTGGATCGCCGCGACCAGGCCGGCCGCCGCGGTCGTGATGATCGCCAGCTCGGTAATCGTCAGGCCATCGCGCGTGCTGTCGCGCGCCACCGCCGCGAACGTGATCGCGCGATCGTCATCGGCCGGCGCGATGCGCACCGGCACGCGCGCGCCGTCCTGCTCGCGCCACTCGTAGAAGCCGTCGGCCACCACCAGACAGCGCCCGGTGGCCAGCGCGCCGCGGAACAGCCGGCTGGTCGCGACGCTCTCCGCGCGCGCGTTGATGATCGGCGCCAGCGACGGCCCGCGCGGCGGCGCCACCAGGCCCCAGCGCGCCAGCGTCAGCCGCGGCGCGCCGTCCACCAGCACCACCGCGCGCACCGGCTGCGTCGGCGCCACGTTCCACCGCGGCGCCCACCACGACGTCAGCCCCTTCGGCATGCCCGGCGCCTTCGCCAGCACCCCCGCCACCGCCGCCTCCCCCACCTGCGCCGCCTCGATCGCCTCGATCAGCGGCGCCGCCCGCGTCGATGGATACCGGCCGCACATGCCGCCTAGCCTAGCCGATCGGTCAGCCTCCGGACGCTCCCCACCCGATCGTCACGCGCAGCCCAACGATCCCCACCCGATCCTCACAGCCACCCCGCCGGTCGATCCCCACCCGATCGTCACTCCGCCGCGCCCGACGATCCCCACCCGATCGTCACACCGCCGCGCCCGACGATCCCCAGCCGACCGTCACGCCCGGAGGCGTACCCGGGGGCTCACCGTCGCGCACCCGGGGCGGACCGAGGCGCGGGGGCGCGGGCGGCTAAGGTGGCCGCGATGCAAGCAGTACATCGCATCCTCCTGGTCGATGACGATCGGCCGTTCGCTGACGCGATCCGCCGCCTCCTGGCGCCCCACGTCGTCGAAGCGACGACGGCCACCGCGGCGCTGGCGATGCTGCCTGGCGGCGGCTACGACCTCGCGATCATCGACGTGCGCATGTGGCCGATCGACGGCCTCGAGCTCGCCGCCGACATGCAGCGCCGCGGGCTCACCGTGCCGGTGCTGCTGGTGACTGGCGGCGACGCGGCACGGGTGCGCCAGATGGCCGACGACCTGCTCTTGCGCAACGTCAGCGACGTGCTCGCCAAGCCGATCAACCGCGTCGACCTCGAGGCCGCGGTCGCGCACGCGGTCGTCTCATCCGTCTCCGAGCGCATCACCCGCCGCGCGCTCGCCATCGCCGTCGCCCCGTCGCGCCCGCGCTGGCCGTAGCCGCCGCGCCCGACGATCCCCACCCGATCGTCACGCCCGACGATCCCCACCCGACCGTCAGCGCGGCCCGACGATCCCCACCCGACCGTCACGCCCGACGATCCCCACCCGACCGTCACGCCCGCGGCCCCGACGCTCCCCATCCGATCGTCGCGGCCGCGCGCACCTCTATATAGATCGCGCGTCCGGCCGAGGTACCGGGCATGGACAACACCATCGGCCCGAGCGCGTCCGTGGGGCCCGAGTACGCGGTGCGCGTGGCGCGGAAGGCGCTGGAACAGCAGCGGCGCGATGGCGAAGGCGCGGTCGAGCTGATCGAGGGCGCGGGCAAGGCCGCCGATCCCGACGGCAAGGGCGCGCTGGTCGACACGCACGCGTAGCCCGGCGCGTCCGGGCCCGGACACGCGCGGCTGTCCGGTGTCCGGCCGGGAGTGGGCGGGGGCCCGGACAAGACGTCCGGATCCCGGACGCTCGCGACGACATCTCGCGGGGTTAGCGGTGGCACGCGGCGTGTATTGGGCCGGCGGCGGAGGTAGGAATGTCGGTCCAGGAAAAGAAGCAGCGGTCGATCGCCGAGGCGATCAAGGTCATCCACAAGCAGTTCGGGTCGGGGTCGCTGATGCGCCTCGACGGCAGCGTGACCCAGGAGGTCGAGGTCATCCCCACCGGGTCGATCGCGCTCGACGTGGCGCTCGGCACCGGCGGGTTGCCGCGCGGGCGCATCATCGAGATCTACGGGCCGGAGTCGTCGGGCAAGACCACGCTCACGCTCCACGCGATCGCCGAGGCCCAGCGCGCCGGCGGCGTCTGCGCGTTCATCGACGCCGAGCACGCGCTCGACGTCGAGTACGCCCGGCGCCTGGGCGTGCAGCTCGACGACCTGCTGGTGTCGCAGCCCGACAACGGCGAGCAGGCGCTGGAGATCGTCGACACGCTGGTGCGCACCGGCGCGATCGATCTGATCGTCGTCGACTCGGTCGCCGCGCTCACGCCGAAGGCCGAGATCGAGGGCGAGATGGGCGACGCCCACATGGGCCTGCAGGCGCGGCTGATGAGCCAGGCGCTGCGCAAGCTCACCGCGATCATCAGCCGGACGCGCAGCGCCGTCATCTTCATCAACCAGCTGCGGCAGAAGATCGGCGTCGTCTACGGCAACCCCGAGACCACGACCGGCGGCAACGCGCTCAAGTTCTACTGCTCGGTGCGCCTCGACATCCGCAAGAAGAAGGTGGTCAAGCGCGGCGAGGAGTCGATCGGCAGCGAGGTCAAGGTGAAGGTGGTCAAGAACAAGCTCGCGCCGCCGTTCCGCGAGGCGGAGTTCGAGATCCTCTACGGCATCGGCGTCAACAAGGCCGGCGAGCTGGTCGACACCGCCGAGAAGCTCGGCCTCGTCGAGAAGTCGGGCGCCTGGTACTCGTACGGCGGCCAGAAGCTGGGCCAGGGCAAGGACAAGGCCCAGGCCCACCTCGAGGAGAACCCGGCGCTGGCCGAGGCCATGCGCGCGGTGCTGATCAAGCAGGCCAAGGCGGCCGTCGCCAACATCGGAGCCGGCCATGCCAGCGCTTGAGCCCGTCACCGGCGAGTGCGCGATCGAGGCCGCGGCGGCGCCCGCCGCGCCGGCGCCGCCGCTGGCCCCCGGGGATCCGGTCGGGCACGGTGGCGACGATGCGCGCCTGACGCTGTGGCGGCGCCCCCGGCGGCGGGTGCCCCTGTCGCGGCCCCGCGGCGTGCCGCTGGGCGCGCTGCTCGAGCCGCGCGGCGTGCTCGGCATCGCCGACTTCCACGAACTGCGGCGCGAGGGGCTGTTCGGCGACGACGGCCGCAACCCGCCGCCGAGCTGGTGGGCGCGGTAGGCCCGAGGAGGATGGTCGTGGGCGAGCCGATCGTTTCGCGTTACGCTGGTCGCATGAGCCAGTCGCCGCGCCCGCGCCGGGCGACCTACGCCGACCTGGTGGCAGCGCCCGAGGGCAAGGTCGCCGAGCTGATCGACGGGACGCTCTATGTGAGCCCGCGACCGCGACCGCGCCATGCCCGCGCCGCGTCGGTGCTGGGCGCCGACTTGCTCGGCCCGTTCGACCGCGGGCGCGGGGGCCCCGGCGGCTGGATCATCCTCTACGAGCCCGAGCTGCACCTGGGCGAGGACGTGCTGGTACCGGACCTCGCCGGCTGGCGCCGCGCGCGCACGCCGTCGCTGGCCGACGACGCCGGCATCGCGACACCGCCGGACTGGGTGTGCGAGGTGCTGTCGCCCTCGACGGAGCGGCTCGATCGCCGCCGCAAGCTCGCGGTCTACGCCCGCGCGGGCGTCGAGCACGCGTGGCTGGTCGACCCGCGCGCGCACACCGTCGAGGTGCTGCGCCGCACGCCCGAGGCGCTGTGGCTGATCGTCGGCGTCTGGGCCGACGACGCGGTGGTCGGGCTCGAGCCGTTCGCGGCGATCGAACTCGAGCTGGCGGCGTGGTGGGCCGACATCGCGCCGGCCACCGGTCCTGGCAGCAGCAGCGACGTCCCCGTCGATCCGCCCGGCCCGTGACCGCTCACGGCATCGGCCGCGCGACCGGGCGCACCGCGGCGTGGCAGGCGACGCAGGTCGACAGCAGCTCGCCGTACAGCGCGACCCGGCTCGGCTGATCCTTCACGGCGCCCGCCTGGGCCGACAGCGAGCGCACCCGCGCCAGCGCGGCCTTGACCGCCTCGCCGTCGGCGCCCGCGGCGAGGCTGCCCACGTCGAAGCGCAAGGTCGCCAGCGTCGACGCGCCGGTGCGCCACAGCTCGTCGGCCGGGCCCACCACGCCCTCCCACAGCCGCGCCGCCGCCCACTGGTGCCGCTGCATCTGCCGCGCGAGCGCCGGCTCGTCGTCCGGCAACGCCGCCCACGCGTAGGCCACCATCACGCCCCGCTCCTCGTGGCACGCCGCGCACGCCGCGCCCAGGCGAGCCGTCGCGCCCGCCATCGCCGGCAGATCGGGCGCCGCGACCACCGCCTCGGCCGCGCCGCGCATCCGCGCCACCGCGGCGTCGACGTCGGTCAGCCCCACGTGCTCGGGGTGCGCGACCAACCAGCGCGCCTCGTCGCGCGCGATCTCGAGCTGCCCGCGCACCAGGGCCTCCTGCATCCGGCTCACCCGGGTCAGGTGGTCGGCCATGTGCCGGGCCAGCTCGGTCGAGGCGTCGGGGCTACCGGCGTCGGCGACGACCGGCGACCGCCCCGCGGCCCCGCCATCGCCGCCGGTGGACACCGTCGCGCGAGCGTCGGAGCGCGAACCGCACCCAGCCGCGAAACAGGCGATCAGCGAGGCCGCGAGCGCAAGGGACCGCATGCCCCGAAGCGCAGCATCCGCCGTGCCAGCCTCGGCCGCGACATTCGCGCAAGCCTCGCGCTCGCCGATGCCCCAGCCCCCAGCGCGGCGCGCCGGTTGCGCCACCGGCCGGGCGGTCAGCGCCCGGCGTCGCAGCGATCGCACACCGTGCCGCTCGCGGTCACCACGGTCCGTCGCCGGTCGACCTGCGCGCCGCAGCGCTGGCACGCCACCGTGATCACGCGCTCGACCTCCTCCTCGCTGTTGGCGATCGCCGCCTCGAGCCGGATGTCGAGCATGTCGCCGTCGACCGCGCCGCTGTCCTTCAGCATCGTCGTCAGCACGCCGATCACCGCGCGCAGCGTCTTCAGCTGCCGGGCCTGGGCCGCCAGCCGCTGCTCGAGGCGTTGCATCGCCAGCGTCGCATCGAGCGCGTGCGCGTCGGCCACCGCCAGCGCGTGATCGGCGCGCGCCCGCGCGGCGTCGATGCGCCGGTCCTCCTCCCACTCGGCGTGCTCGGCCATGAGCTGCTCGAAGAACGAGGTCGACATCCGCCGAGCGTATCGCACCGCGCGGGCGATCGAGTAGGGTCGCGCCATGGCCGAGCCCACCGCCGCGCTGTCCGGACATCGCGCGCTCGTCACCGGCGCGTCGAGCGGCATCGGCGCCGCGCTGGCCCGGGCGCTGGCCCGCCGCGGCGCGGACCTGGTGCTGACCGCGCGCCGCGCCGACGCGCTGGCCACGCTGGCCGCGGAGCTGACCGCCGCCCACGGCGCCACCGTCGACGTGATCGCGCTCGATCTGGCCACCGCCGACGGCCCGGCGGCGCTGTGGCAGCAGGCCACCGCGGCGCGCCCGGTCACGATCCTGATCAACAACGCCGGCTTCGGGCAGTTCCGCGCGTTCGCCGACGTCGACGCCGCCCGCGACGCCGAGCTGATCGCGCTCAACGTCGCCGCGCCGGTGGCGCTGGCCCACGCGTTCGTCGCCGCCGCCACCGCGACGCCGCGCCACTACCTGCTCAACGTCGCGTCGATGGTCGCGTGGCAGGCCATCCCCAACTTCGCCACCTACGGCGCGTCGAAGGTGTTCGTCCGCAACTTCTCCGAGTCGCTGCACTACGAGCTCGCGCCGCGCGGCATCGGCGTCACCTGTCTGTGCCCCGGCGGCACCCGCACCGAGTTCCACGCGCTGGCCGGCGCCGGCGACTACGGGCGGCTCGCGCGCGCCGCGATGCTGGACGCCGATCCGGTCGCCGAGCGCGGCGTGCGCGCGATGCTGGCCGGCACCAAGACGGTGGTGCCGGGCGCGCTCAACCGGCTGTCGTGCTGGCTGACCGGCGTGCTGCCGCGCGGCCTGGCGTCGCGCAGCGCCACCCGGGTCATGGGACGACCGCGCGCCGCGCCGCTGCCGCCGCGTAAGCCTCGCGACTCGTGAGACGTTGTGGGCCCATGCGCGCCCACGCGATCGCCGTCCTCTCGCTCCTCGCCCTCGCCGGCTGCGCCGCGGTGCCGTCGCAGGCGACCATCGATCGCCACAACCAGCGCGCCAGCGACGCCGCGATCGCTCGCGCCCAGGCCCGCTTCGGCGGCGCGCGGTTCGAGCCGGCGAGCGTCACGGTGTGGAACGATCGCTACGGTGCGCCACCCGAGCCCGACCCGACGGCGCCGGTCGCGTTCGCGGCGACGGTGCGCGGCCAGGGCCAGGGCGACCAGCTCTACCGCATGGCCGACGGCACGCTCGGGCTCGCCGGCCCGACGTGCGCGTCGGGCGACTCGTGCGGCTGCGACCTCGGCATCGGCTACGTCTACCTGCGCCGCGACGACGGCCACGTCGCGGTCGTGCGCCTCGCGCCCAAGCTCAAGACCTACGTCCGCGAGGTCGACGCGTGCGGCTACGGCTGCGGTCAGCCATCGCCCGAGCCACCCACGGTGATCGCCGGACTCGGCGTCGCCGATCCCGCCATGATCGAGATCGTCGAGGAGCCGGTGCGCGTCGAGCGGGTCGTCGAGCACTGCGCCAACCCGATCCCACGGCCGTAGCGCGCGCCGCGCCCGGCCGAGCGTCAGGCGTCTTGCGCTCGTTCGTGTCCATGTTACACTTTATCGATGCAGGCCGAGATCCTCATCCCCGGGTTCGCGCGTCCCTACGTCGACGGCGACCGCCTCGACGGCAGCGCCCCGCTGGCCGCGGTGGTCGACGCCTTCGCGACCGCCGACGAGTGCGCCGCGCTGATCGCGCGGATCGAGGCGCTCGGCCCCGCGGCCGCGCCAGTGTCGACCGTGCGCGGCGCGGTCATGCGCCCCGACGTCCGCAACAACGCGCGGGTGATGTTCGACGACACCGACCTCGCCGCGCGGCTGTTCGCGCGGCTGGCGGCTCACGTCCCCGCGCGGCTGTGCGGACGCCGGGCCGTCGGCCTGAACGAGCGCTTCCGCGGCTACCGCTACACGCCCGGCCAGCGGTTCGCGCCGCACTACGACGGCGCGTTCGCCCGCGACGCCGACGAGGCGAGCCTGTTGACGCTGCTGGTCTACCTCGACGACGGCTGCGCCGGCGGCGCCACCGCGTTCCTCGATCACGGCGTCGCGATCAGCCCACGCCGGGGTCGCGCGCTGTGGTTCCAGCACATGCTCCTGCACGAGGGCGCCGAGGTCACGGCCGGCACCAAGTACGTGCTGCGCTCCGACGTGATGTACCGCGCGGCCGCGTGACGGCGACGCCCGCGGCGCCGTATCGTGGCGCGATGGCGCCGCTCGCCGACCAGCTCACCAACCCGGCCCCCGCGCCGTGCGGCGGCGGCTACGCCGACGGCTTCGCCCCGGTGGCCGAGCGCTTCGCGGCTCAGCTCGCCGCGGGCGACGAGATCGGCGCCGGCTTCGCGGTCTACCACCGCGGCCGCTGCGTCGTCGATCTGTGGGGCGGGCGCGCCGACGTCGCGACCGACCGGCCGTGGACCCGCGACACCCGCACCGTGGTGTTCTCGGTGACCAAGGGCCTGGCGGCGATGGCGCTGACGCTGCTCGCCGATCGCGGCGCGCTCGACTGGGACGCGCCGGTGGCCGCGGCGTGGCCGGGGTTCGCCGCCGCCGGCAAGGGCGCGATCACCGTGCGCACGCTGGTCAACCACCAGGCCGGCCTGCTCGGCCTCGACGCGCCGCTGACGATGGACGACTGCGTGCGCGCCGATCGCCAGGACCACCTGCGCCGCGCGCTCGAGCAGCAGGCGCCGGCGTGGGCGCCGGGCACGCGCCAGGGCTACCACGCGATCACCTTCGGCATGTACGTGCGCGAGCTGTTCGAGCGGCTCACCGGCGACGACCTCGGCGGGTTCTTGCGCCGCGAGCTGTTCGCGCCGCTCGCCGCCGACGTCGACCTGGGCACGCCGGCCGAGGTCGACGCGCAGATCGCGACGTTGTATCCGCCGAGCAACCGCGCGCGCCTCGGCCACATGCTGCGCGCGGCGCTGGGCAGCTCGACCGAGGGCAAGCTCGCGCGCGCCGTGCTGCGCCCCGGCGCGTGGCCGCGCGCCGCCTTCCTCAACCCGCGCACCGGCCCCGCGGGCCTCGCGGTCTACGACACGATCCCGGTGCGGCGCGCCGCGCTGGCGTGGGCC
Organism: Myxococcales bacterium; assembly: GCA_016794525.1. Lineage (GTDB taxonomy): Bacteria > Myxococcota_A > Polyangia > Haliangiales > Haliangiaceae > UBA2376. The sequence goes on along the minus strand of JAEUJY010000053.1, from coordinate 2,581 downwards.
TCGGCCACCGCGAGCGCCCACGGCCTGGCCCGGGCCTACCTGCCGTTCGCGTCGGGCGGCGTGGTCGACGATCGCCGCTACGTCGGCGCCGCCGCGCTGGCGCCGCTGCACCAGCGCCAGGGCTGGGCCGAGCGCGACCTGGTCCTGCAGAAGCCGATCGGCTGGACCCACGGCTTCGTCAAGGAGGAGCCGTCGATGTTCTCGCCCAACCTCGCGTCGTTCGGCCACCCCGGCATGGGCGGCGCGCTCGGCTGGTGCGATCCGGTCGCCGAGCTGACGATCGGCTACGTGATGAACCGCCTCGACTGGCGGATCCGCTCGCCGCGCGCGCTGGCGCTTTGCCACGCGCTGTACGCGTGCGCGCCGCTGCGCGAGCGCTGATCGCGCGCGTCAGCCGTCGTCGCCGAGCCGGCCCAGCCGGAAGCCGATGCCGCGCACGGTCTCGATCAGCTCGGGCCGACCGACCTTCTTGCGCAGCCGCAAGACCACGTTGTCGACCGCGCGCGCGCCGACCTCGAGGCTGTCGTTGCCCCACGCCTGATCGAGCAGCTCGGCGCGGGTGAGCACGCCGCCGCGCGCGCGCACCAGCGCGACCACCATCGTGAACTCGGTGACCGTCAGCGCCACCGGCCGACCGTCGAGCCACAGCTCGCAGCTGTCGGGATCGAGCACGAGGTTGCGGTGCACCAGCCGGCGCCCACCGCGGCCGCTGGCCGCCGCCGGCGCGCGCACCATCCGGCGATGCACCGCGCGGATCCGCGCCGCCAGCTCGCGCGGCGAACAGCTCGCCGCCGCCGCGTCGTCGTACCCGGCCCGCAGCGCCTGCTCGCCGGCGGCCGGGTCGGCGTCGTCGACGATCGCGATCAGCCCGACCGGCGGCACCGCCCCGTGGGCCCAGGCCACGACCGCGTCGAAGCCGGGCTCGGCGATCGCGCCCCAGGTGACCGCCACCACGCCGGCCCGGGCCGGTCCCGCGAGCACCACCGCCAGCGACGCCACCGTCGCGTCGATCGCCTCGCGCCCGAGCACCGCCAGCGTCGGCACGATCGCGTCGCGCTCGTCGGCGCCGACCGCGATCACCACCGTCACCCGCGCCGGGCGCGCCGCCATCACGGGCTCTGCGGAAGCCAAGGACATGGGGAGGGGCGTCGCCTCAGTTCGCGGGGTAGGCGGTCCAGCCCAGCGTCCAGTCGTCGGCGCCGCCGATCGCGCCCAGGTAGGTCGCGGTCGCGTCGAAGAAGCCGTCGCTGGGCGGGGTCGCGGCGTTGCTCGCGGTCATCGCCGGCGAGTTGGCGCCGGGGTGGAAGTTCGGGCTCGCCAGGTTGAGCGCGCTGGTGATGCGCGGGTCGACCAGCTTGTTGGTCGCCTCGGTCTTGAAGTACGCGCCCTCGTCGAAGCCGCCGTCGTTGTCGGTCGGGTCGGCCCAGGTGGTCTGGTTGCCGTTGTCGAAGAAGATCGAGTTCTTGATGAACAGGCTGGCCGGGGTCTGGGCCACGGTGGCCGCGCCGTCGACGTCGATCGGGAAGTCGGCGAACGACGTGATGATGCTGTTGTAGATCTGACCGGCGGTGCCGCGGCGCAGGTGCATGCCCATCTGCTTCTGGTTGGCGCCGCCCGGCTGACGATCCGAGCCGACCAGCGTCGCGTTGTAGATGGTCGGCGCCGAGCGCGGCAGCGCGTCGTTGGCGTTGCCGTTGTTGTCGGCCTCGAAGCCCTCGTTCGAGAACGCGCTCTGCTGGACGATCACGAACTGCGCCTTGCCGACCCAGCCGAAGTCCCAGTCGAGCCCGTCGTCCTGCACCTGCGACACCAGGACGTGCTTGAGGTTGGCGGTGCCGCCGAACACCTCGACGCCGTCGTCGGAGCCGAGGTGGGTCTGGACGTGGTCGATGACCGTCGCCGAGCCGCAGGCGCCGACGGTGAACGCGTTGAGCTCGTTGTTGGGCGCCAGCTCGAAGCCGGCGAACTCGACGCGCAGGTAGTTGACCTTGCCGCAGTCGTGGGCGGCGTCGGTGCCGCCGTACTGGGTGCCGGTGGTGCCGGCCGGGAAGCCCTCGATCTGCGAGGTGCCGCCGGTGACGTTGATCGGCGCGGTGCCGAGCAGCACCAGCCCGCCCCAGTCGCCGGGCAGGCGCGAGCCCTCGGGCTGCGAGCTGGTCATGACGACCGGCTTCGCGGCGGTGCCCTGGACGTCGATCTTGCCGCCGGTGGTGACGACGATCGACGAGCCGTTGTCGCCGAGGATGCGGGTGCCGGCCTCGATGGTCAGCGTGCCCGAGCGCACGAAGATGTGGGTCTTCAGCACGTAGATGTGATCGGCGGTCCAGGTGGTCGCCGCGGTGATGTCGGCGGTGACGTTCACCGCCGTCGGCTGCGGTGTGCCGTCGGTGGCCGTCGGCGCGTCGATCGCGGGCGGCGCGTCGACCGGGGTCGTGGACGAGTCATCACCGCCACAGGCGGCGAGGCCGAGGGCGGCCGCGACGGAGAACCAGAGCTGCTTCGACATACGAGATCCTTTCGGTTACGGCGACCACTCGAGCGACGCGCTCACGGCGACGCCCGGCTGGTACTCCTGGACCGT
>JAEUJY010000162.1 GCA_016794525.1 Myxococcales bacterium | reverse complement strand
CCACCGGCGGGGGCGGCGGGGCCGGGGGCGGCGGCGGCGCCGGCGTCGGCGCGGGGGCCGGGGCGGGCGTCGGGCTCGCCACCACCGGTCCGGGCGCGGGGCCCATCGGACCGGCGGGCTGGGTGTGGACGGTGCACGCGGCGGCGAGCGCCGCGAGCAAGAAGGACACGGTGCGGAAGTGCGCCATGGCGGGCAGTCTACCCCGGGTTGGCGCGTCGCCACGACGCCCCCGGTTGGCGCGTCGCCACGGCGGCGGCGCCACGTGACGATCGCCGGTGATAGAGTGCGACGATGGACCTGTCGCGATCGTGGTCGGGCCGAGCGTGCGTGGCGGCGGCGGCGCTGCTGCTCGTCGGTGGCTGTCGCAAGCGCGACAAGGCGGCGCCGGCCGATCGCGCCACGCCGCCCGCGGCGAGCGCGGACGCCGGGGGTGGCGACGCCGCGCCGAGTAAGGCCAGCGCCCCGACGCCGCTGACCAAGAAGACCACCAAGCCGGGCGCCGCCGCGCTGGGGCACAACGCGCTCTTGCCGCTCGGCGCCCTCGCCGCGGCGCCGGCGGCCGCGGGCCGCGGTCGCTTCGTGCTGCGCTACGACGGCGCCGACAGCCCGACCCGCGCGCTGGTGCGCCAGGCCGGGGTGCTCGAGAAGATCCTGCCGCAGCTCAACCAGAGCCTGCGCCTGCCGCGCGACATCGCGGTGGTCTACGCCGGTTGCGACGAGGTCAACGCGTTCTACGACCCCGAGGCCGTGACGATCACGATGTGCGACGAGTACGTCGACTACTACGGCGAGCTGTTCGCCGGCTACCCCGCCGACGAGCGCCAGCCGGCGATCCTCGGCGCGGTGGTGTCGACGTTCCTCCACGAGGCCGGCCACGCGCTGATCCACCAGCTCGGCCTGCCCACGGTCGGCCGCGAGGAGGACGTCGCCGATCAGCTGTCGACGGTGATCCTGGTGGCCAGCGGCGAGGAGGGCAACGCGCTGGCGCTCGACGGCGCCTACGCGTTCATCGACGAGTCCGAGGGCGAGGTCGACGACACGCCGTACTGGGACGAGCACGCGCTCAACGAGCAGCGCTTCTACAACACGGTGTGCCTGATCTACGGCTCGGACCCCGACGCGTGGGACGACCTCGTCGGCGAGGACGATCTGCCCGAGGAGCGGGCCGAGCAGTGCCCCGACGAGTACAAGCAGATCTCGACCAGCTGGAACCGCCTGCTCGAGCCCTTTCTGACCGTGCCGACGGTGCGGGTCAAGCTCTAGCCGCGGCGCGGTTCGCCGCCGCGGGGTGAGGTCGGTCGGGGCGACGCCGGCGACGCACCTCCTGGAACGCGGTCGGTTGCCGGCGCGCGGCGGCTGGCGCACGATGCCGCCATGAAGCACGGCATCGCGCGGACGACCGATGGGATGTTGATCGAGGTGGAGTTCGACGATCAGGTGGCCGAGCGCTGCTCGTCGTCGTCGCAGGCCAAGGCGATCGGCGTCGCCTACGACGGCCTGCAGGGGGTGCTCGAGAAGATCGCCTCGCCGTTCATCGCCACCTACCGCACGCTGTCGACCAACGTCGAGCTGGCCGAGGCCGAGATCAAGCTGGGCCTGGCGTTCGAGGCCGAGGGCGGCATCATCCTGGTCAAGTCCAAGGGCAGCGCCAACCTCGAGGTCACGCTCAAGCTCAAGCCGGTGCGCCCGGCGCCGTGACCGACTGGACCCGCCACGTCGTCCTGATCACCAGCGGCGACGGCAAGCGCCACGGCTCGGGCTTCGTCGCGCGGCGCGCCGGCGCGGTGGCCCACGTCGTGACCTGCGCCCACGTCGTCAGCGATCTCGGCGACGCGGCGCTCGAGGCCAACGGCCGCCCGGCCAAGGTGCTGTGGGACGGCACCAAGGACGGGATCGACCTCGCGGTGCTGGCGGCCGAGGGCCTGACCGAGGAGCCGCTGACGTTGACCCGGCGCGCCGCGCCGGGCGACGCGGTGGTGGCGGTCGGCTTCACGCAGGTCGACCGTGGCCGGCGCGCGACCGCGTGCCCGGCGACGATCCGCGAGGCCACCCAGCTCACCTACGACCCGGCCAAGGTGGTCAAGAAGCACGCCGGCTGGCTGCTGAGCGTCGACGGCGACGGCGTCACCGACGGGTTCTCGGGCGGGCCGGTGGTGGCGGCCGACACCGGCCTGGTGATCGGCGTGCTCGGCCTGCGCGGCAAGGGCACCGCCGACGCGATCGGCATCGGCAACCTCGCGCTGTGGAAGGACGCGCCGCCGGCGATCAGCGGCTTGTCCGACGAGGTCGAGCGGCTCAAGCGATCGAGCTTCCGCGCCCGCGCGCTGGCGTTCGTGCTGGGCGCGGCGCTGGCGGCGGCGGTGGCGGTGGTCGCGACCCGGCGCGAGCGGCCGATCACGATCACGCCGCCATCGTTGTGGAGCGGCGACGTCTTCGGCGGCACGACCGCGCCCGAGGACGTGATCGTCAGCGCCGCGGCGGGCTGGCAGCGCAGCCGGCTGCAGTACAAGGCCGGCGACAAGGTGTGCCTCGAGCCGAGCGGACAGGTCTCGGTGTCGCATCCGGACGTCGAGCACCTCGCCGAGGTGTGGCGGGCGCTGCTGGTCAAGCACGCGGCGGCCGGCAGCAAGCTCGCCAGCAAGAAGCCCCAGTACCCGCCGCCGGTCCTGTCCGAGTACAACCGCTTCCAGTTCGCGTGGGCCGGCCCCGAGGGGCAGGCCGGGCGCGACGGGCTGTTCGACGAGTGCCGCCTGGCGCCGGCCGACGCCTGGGGCGCGCTGTTGATGGTCGAGCTGCGCGAGCTGGGCTACCCCAACCTCGAGACCCGCGACCCGCTGCAGCTGCTGGTCGAGGATCAGCGCGCGGTCGCCGACGTGCGCGTGCTGGGCGGCCGCCGCGAGGTGACGTTCGGCAGCGACGCGTACCTGGCGTTCATGGTCAACGACGCGGTGCTGTCGCCGCGCCACGGCGCGGCCCACCCGCTGTGCGTCGAGCCCGAGGCCGCGCTGGCCGCCGCGCGGCGCGCGCTCGCCAACGATCTGGGCCACCAGCTCGGCGCGGTGACCGCGCCGCTGTTGCCGTTCATCGACAACGCCGGCGAGTTCCGGGTGCGCATCAAGAAGGGCGCGTGCGCGCCGATCAACGTGCTGCGCACCCGCCCGCCGTGACCCCCGCCTGCGTCGGCGCGCGCTACCAGCTCGGCAGCTGGCCGATCAGGCCGCCGGCGCCCGACAGCGAGCCCTGGTGGGTGACGTCGACGGTGAGGTCGCCGAGCTTGGTCGAGAAGTGCAGCCGCGCGGTCAGCCGGTAGCTGCGCTCGCCGCGGGCGATCGCCGACGCGGCGTCGTAGGCGGTGGCGAGGTCGATGCGCAGCGCGGTCGACACCGGCGCCGAGCCCTTGGCCGGGATGGTCTGGCTGGCCTCGACCCGGCCGCGCACCGCGGCGGCGCCGCCGATCGCCAGCTCCCAGTCGATGCCGGCCAGCGGCACGCCGAACGCGTTGGGGTTCATGACGTCGAGATCGAGCCGGCCCTCGAGGCTGGTCAGCGACGCGGTGCCGAGCGACGCCGAGCGCACGGTGGCGGTCGGCTTCTCGACCGGCGACATGATGAAGCAGGCGGCGATCGGGGCGACGAGCAGGAGGATCGCGAGGCGGTAGGCGAGGCGCATGGCCGCGAGCACAGCAAGGTCCGGGCCCGGGCGACGGGCGACGCCATTCCGGGGGCTTGGCCGGCGGAGGCGGGCGCGCCCGTGAAGGTCGGTTCACGCGCGGGCGATGTCAGATCGCGGCAGTAGCGTCGGCCACCGTGCGCATCCTCGGGATCGATCCCGGCAGTCGCGTGTGTGGCTACGGCGTCATCGACGTCGTCGGCGCCGACCTGTCCTACATCGAGTGCGGCGTGCTGACCGCGCCCGAGGATCACCCGTTCGAGGCGCGGCTGGGCGAGATCGCCCGCGGCCTGGGCGAGGTGCTCGACGAGCTGGCGCCGTCGGTGGTGGCGGTCGAGGACGTCTTCGCGCGCGTCAACCTGCGCACCGCGCTGGCGCTGGCCCAGGCCCGCGGCATGGCGCTGGCGGTCGTGGGCTTGCGCGGCCTGGCCGTCGCGTCGTATCCCGCGCCCCAGGTGAAGAAGATGATCACGGGCCGCGGCCGCGCCGGCAAGGAGCAGGTCGCCCACATGGTGGCCGCGCTGGTGAAGCTGCGCACGCCGCCGCGCGCCGACGCGGCCGACGCGCTGGCGCTGGCGATCGCCCACGCCCGCGCGGTGGTGGCCGAGGCCACGGCGCCGCGGATCGTCTCGGCGGTGCGCCCGGCGCCGAGCCGCGCCGGAGGTGCGGCGTGATCGGCCAGCTCCGCGGCACGCTGGCGGCGCGGCTCGCCAACAACCACGTCATCGTCGACTGCGGCGGCGTCGGCTACGAGGTCGCGTGCTCGGGCTACACGCTGGCCGCGCTGCCCGAGCTCGATCAGCCGGTGACGCTGCGCGTGTTCACCCACGCCCAGGAGAACAAGATCGCGCTCTACGGCTTCGCCACCGCGGCCGAGCGCGAGCTGTTCGATCACCTGATCACCGTGAAGAACGTCGGGCCGTCGACGGCGATGGCGATCCTGTCGGGGGGCGCCGAGCCGCGCACGATCGCCGAGCTGATCGCCAAGGAAGACACCGCCGGCCTCACCAAGATCAAGGGCGTCGGCAAGAAGACCGCCGAGCTGTTGGTGGTCGAGCTGCGCGAGAAGTGCGAGCTGTTGCTCCTGTCGTGGAACGCCGCCGGCGTGCCGCGCGCGGCGGGGCTGCCGAGCGGCGCGCGCAAGGCCCGGCACCCGATGCTCGACGAGGTGGCGGCGGCGCTGGTCGGCCTGGGCTGGAAGCCGATCGAGGCCGAGCAGGCGGTGGCCGAGCTGGTGGTGGGGCCCGGGATCACCCTCGAGACGCTGGTGCGCGCGGCGCTGCGCAACATGCCGCGGTAGGGTAGGCACGCCATGGCGCGCAAGGTCCACGTCGACGGTCCCGAGCCCGCACCCGCGGACGAGCGGCCGATCGCGCCGGTCGAGCAGGCCAGCGAGCGCGCGTGGCAGGCGCAGCTGCGGCCGCGCACGTTCGACGACTACATCGGCCAGCGCGAGCTGATCGACAACCTGCGGGTCAGCGTGCGCGCGGCCCGCGAGCGCGGCTGGCCGCTCGATCACTTCCTGTTCGCCGGCCCGCCGGGCCTGGGCAAGACCACGCTGGCCAACGTGATCGCCAACGAGCTGGGCGTGAACCTGGTGGTCACCAGCGGTCCGGCGATCGATCACAAGGGCATGCTGGCGTCGCTCCTGACCTCGCTCGGCGAGCGCGACGCGCTGTTCATCGACGAGATCCACCGCCTGTCGCCGGTGGTCGAGGAGAACCTCTACCCGGCGATGGAGGACTTCCGCTTCGATCTGTTCATCGGCGACGGCCCCCACGCCAAGGCGATGACGATCCAGCTGCCGCGGTTCACGCTGCTGGGCGCGACGACCCGGATGGGCCTGCTGTCGGCGCCGCTGCTCGATCGCTTCGGCTTCCACTGGCAGCTCCGCTACTACGACCTGGCCGACATGACGGCGATCGTCCGCCGCAGCGCCCGCCTGATCGCGGTGCCGGTCGACGACGGCGGCGCGGTCGAGATCGCGCGCCGCGCCCGCGGCACGCCGCGCATCGCCAACCGGCTGCTCCGCCGCGTCCGCGACTTCGCGACGGTCGAGGGCGACGGCACGATCACCGCCGGCGTCGCCGCCGGCGCGCTCGATCGCCTCGCGGTCGATCACGCGGGCCTCGACACGCTCGACCGCGGCTACCTCACCGTGGTGTGCGAGCGCTTCGACGGCGGCCCGGTCGGCATCGAGGCGATCGCCGCCTCGCTCTCCGAGGAGCGCGGCACGCTCGAGGAGGTCGTCGAGCCGTTCCTCCTGCAGGTCGGCTTCATCGCCCGCACGCCGCGCGGCCGCGTCGCCACCGCCGCCGGCTACACGCACATCGGCCTCACCGCGCCGGCCAAGGCCCCCACCGGCGGCGGCACCCAGGGCCGCCTCTTCTAGCCTCCTCGCCGCGCCCCCCTTTCCCGTCGCCGCGCGTCCGCCTTCGCCTCGGTCGCCGCGCGCCGCCACCGCCTCGGTCGCCGCGCGCCGCCACCGCCTCGGTCGCCGCGCGCCCGCCGCGCTCGGTACCAGACGTCGTCGGACTGATCGCGCTCCGTCCCGCGATGCGCCGCTTGGGTGGCAGACCCCGGGGATCCCCTCGGGCCGCGGTTCAGACCACCCGACTGCGATCGAAGACGGAGTGCCGCACCACGACCCATCGCGTGCCCCACCACCGTCCCGTGGAATTTACGCGGCCGACGGGGACCCCGGGGCCTGACCACCCGGCGCTCGCGCGCCCGCGCTCGGATACCGCCACGGCAGACATGATCGACACCCATCAGGCACGCGTGTGCGCCTCCATCCTGGGTGTCGCGAGCGCAGGGAGGGCAGGGGTCCCGCAGCCCGCGTAAATTCCACAGGCCGGTGGTGGGGCACACGACGGGTCGTGGTGCGGCACTCCGTCTTCGATCGCAGTCGGGTGCTCTGAACCGCGGGCCAAGGGACCCTCTGGCCTCCCGAAGCGACCCCGATCTCTCCCCACGCCCCATCGCCTGGTCGCCACATCCCGTGCCCGTCCCCGCCTCCGTCCCCGCGATCAGTACAGCCGGTGCAGGTGGCTGCCCGCGTAGTAGCGCGCGAGGATCTCGGCGTGCGACTTGCCGGCGGCGGCCAGGCCGATCGCGCCGACTTGATCCATGCCGACGCCGTGGCCGAAGCCCGCGCCGCGGAACACGAAGGCCGTCGGCGCGTCCGCCGGGCCCTTCGCGCTGACCACGAACAGCGTCGACTTCAGCCCGCCCAGCAGCCGCCGCAGGTGGAGGTCGCCTTCCGCCACGACCGTCCCCTTCGCGCCGACGATGCGCAGCGCGCCGATCCGCCCGCCGCGCGACCGCTTCACCGGCTCGAGCGCGCGGATCGCGCCCAGCTTCGGGTACTCCGCGGCGACGCGCTTGGTCAGCTCCGCCGCGTCGACCTCGACCGTCCAGCGGAAGTGCTTCTTGCCCCACGCCGTCGCCCCGCTGGGGAACTTGTCGGGCGGCGCGGCCAGGAACGCCTCGAGGTTCTTGTCGTCGAGCGTCGCGAACGCCTCGGCCAGCTTGGGGTCGGTGGTGTCGATCCGCCCGCGCAGCGACGGATCGGGCGCGCCGCCCCAGATCCAGTCGTTGTCCTCGGGGTGGCCGCCGGCCGAGGCGCTGTAGCGCGCATCGACCAGCCCGCCGCCGTCGCGCAGCATCACCACGCCGCGGGTCTTCTCGACCGCGCGGGTCGTGCGCGGGTGCTCCTTGCCGGCGCCGGCGTAGACCTGGCAGGCCTGCGTCGAGCACAGCAGGTACGGCTCGGTCAGCGGCCGGTGGCCGATCTTGGCCAGCAGCTCGGTGCGCGCGGCGATCGCCTGGGCCTCGAGCGCCGCGTCGGGCGCGTCGGCGAAGATCTCGGCCGGCACCAGCCCGGCCAGGAGCTTGTCCTCGGGCACCGCGTTGACCGCGGTGAGCTTGCCGTCGGAGCCGAGCGTCACGTAGACCGCGCCCCAGTAGCGGCGGTCCTCGCTGCCGGTGGTGAGCTGCGAGCCGCCGGTGTTGGTCGGCACGTCGGTCACGGTGATCGTGTCGCCGGCGCGGGTCGGGCGCAGCCAGATCACCGACGGGTTGGTCAGCGTCGTGCCGCCGGCGGTCGCGACGATCGTGCCGCGCGGGCGGCGCACCAGCTCGGCGTGGACGCTGGTCGCGACCTGGAACTTGTCGGCGATCGCCCGGGCGCGGGCGGCGCCCTTGCCGGGGCCGACCGGATCGATCGCCACCACCACCTCGCGGGTGTCGATGATCTCGCCGTCGACCGCGAACAGCGTGCCCAGCTCGAACGCGTGGGTATCGAAGCCGCGCGCCTTCCACGCGGCGGTGGCGTCGGCGACGCCGGTGGGATCGTCGGGGCCGAGCCGCTCGATCACGGTCCACTCGCGGATCTCGGCGGGCGCGGCGTCCTGGGCGGTGAGCGTCCACGTCGTGGCGCCGGCCACGGTCGCGGCGCTGCCGCCGACGCCGTCGGGGATCACGGTCAGGCCGCCGGGCGCGGCCAGCGTGATCCGATCGCGCCCGCCCACGATCTGCACCGTGACCAGCGGCAGGCCGTCCTCGGTGAAGGTGAAGCGCGACGAGTAGAGGATGCGGAGCTTGTCGGTGGTCGAGGTCTCGTCGGCCTGGGCCGACGCCACCACGGCCACGATCGCGAGGGCGAACGCGGGGACGCGCATCCCCCGAGGCTAGGGAACCCCAGCGATCGGGGCAAAAAACTCGCATGTACGGCGGTTGCACGGCCGCGCCGAGCGGACAGCGCGCGGCGAGCGAATCCGCGCGATTGCGCGCGGCGCGCGACGTGCATTACCGCCGCAGATGAGCCTTCGCTTCGCTTCTGGACTCGCGCTCGCGGCGCTCTCCGCGCTCTCGCTGGCCGCCTGCGGCGGCAGCGACACCTCGTCGACGGTCGACGCCTCGATCGGGTCGGACGGCCGCCCGGTCGCCGGCCGGATGCTGCCGATGGCGGTCGGCGACAGCTAGACCTACGCGGTCACCCCGACCGGCATGCCGTCGGTCCAGAAGACCTCGACGGTGCAGGCGTTCGAGGACGTCGGCGGCACCAAGGCCGGCGTGATGGCGTTCCGCGTCCGCACCGAGAAGGTCGACGGCGCGACGGTGAGCTGGCAGGCCGACACCGGCACGTCCGTGGTGCGCCACCGCGAGCAGGTGTTCGATCTCGCGGGCGTGATGACCTCGGAGCAGTACTACACGCCGAGCAAGCTGCGCGTCGACGACGTCCACCTCACGACCGGCGCCACCTGGGTCGACACGTACACCGAGGAGACGCGCAACGTCGCGAGCGGCGTGGTCACGCCGATCGCCAAGACCGAGACCTGGACCGTCGAGGCCGACGCCGAGGCGGTCACCGTGCCGGCCGGCACGTTCGTCTGCGTGCGGCTGCGGCGGACCGGCGCGGCGGGCGCCGCCGACAAGCGCTACTGGTTCTCGCCCGGCGTCGGCAAGGTCAAGGAGGTCGGCGCCGGCTCCACCGAGGAGCTGGTCAGCTACACGCTGCGCTGAACCGAACTCCTTGGAAGGGGCTTTCGGAAAGCCCCTTCCCCGCCGGGGGCAAGCCCCGCCGGGGCCCAAACGCGAGAACCCACGGCGTGGATCGGTGTTTGGATCAACCCTCTGAACTACCGGGAAGGTCTGTCGACAGACCTTCCCCCGCGGGGCCTGCCCCGTGGGGCCCCGTTCGATACGCGAGATCCTCCTCGCCGAACCGCCGCGCCGCGCCGCGGCTGCGGCCGCACGCCTATGAGCGCTGCGCGATCGGCGCCGGCAGCGCCACGCGCACGATGAAGTGCAGGTTGGCGAAGTTGATCACGAAGTGCGCGAGGATCGCGCCGCCGAGATCGCCGACCGCCTCGGACATCGCGCCGAACGCCAGGCCCATGCCCAGGGCCCACCCGGTCCACACCAGGTGGCGACGCTTGGGCCCGACGTGCAGCGCCGCGAACAGCACGGCCTGCGGCACCAGCCCGAGCCACGGCCCGAGCGCGCCGCGGAACAGGAGCTCCTCGCCGATCGAGCTGGCAACGGCGAGCAGGAAGATCTCGCGCGCCGGGACGTCGCCCAGCATCGCGCGGAAGTCGCGGTGCATCGTCTGCGCCCAGGCGGTCCGCGCCACCGCGACCCGGCTGGCGACGACCACCGCGACCGCCAGCACGAACCCGATCACCAGCGACAGCGCGAGCCACCACGTCGGGCGCGCCTCGTCGAGGCGGTAGATGTCGGGGTCGCCGCGGCCGGCCGAAATCAGCACGGCCAGGAGCGCCATCCCCCCGTACAGCCCCAGGATCATCGTCGCCCGGCTGTGCGGCGGTTCGCGCTGGCCGAGCATCGGATCACTATGCAACACGCGGCGACGGAGTGGCGAGCGGCGCCCGCCGGCCGCGACAGGTAGGGCGCCTTACACGTCATGACGCAGTGCAAGAAAGCGCTGGTCAGGCCGGTTCGACCTGCGTAGCATCCGGGCGCATGAGGGGACTTCTCGCCGCGCTCGCGGTGACCGCATGCGCGTGTGCCGCATACGAACCCGAATCGGCTCCAGCCGTCGTGCGAGCACGGTTCGATCCCGACGCCAAGGTGATCCCGATGCCGTCGGACGCGCTGCGCGACGACGCGGCCGGCCACCTCGACATCCCGATCGACGCCGACACCAGCCCGGCCGAGGTCGAGCTGTACACCTACCTCAACGGCCTCGACGGCTGGTCGAGCGCGTCGGCGGCGACCGTCGACTTCTCCGGCCCGATCGCGCCGGCGACGGTGACGCCCGAGACGGTGCAGGTGTGGAAGTGGGGACCGACCCCGGCCCGCGTCGACGACGTGCGCGTGAGCGTGGCCGACGACGAGCAGCGCGTCACGATCGACGCGCCGCGCGCCGGCTGGGAGCGCGGCGCGCAGTACTTCGTCGTCGTCCGCGGCGGCGCCGCCGGCGTCGAGGGCAAGACCGGCGACCCGGTGATCGCCGACGCCGCGTTCTACTTCCTGCGCCAGACCACGCCGCTCGACGACCCCGCCCACAACCGCGCGTTCCCCGGCGACACCTACGCCGAGCGCGCCGACAACGCGCACAAGCTCGAGGTCATCCGCGGCGAGCTGCTGCCGATGTTCGAGCACCTCGTCGCCCGCGGCCTGCCGCGCGCCGAGATCGCCGCGCTGTGGCGCTTCACGATCACCACCCGCAGCGAGCTGGCGATGGACAAGCCGTCGCAGCGCATGCCGATCCCGATCCAGCTGTTGATCGACCCGGCGACCGGCAAGGTCGACCTGCCCCCGGCGCCGTGGGACAGCGACGTCGAGCTCGAGGCCAAGACCCGGCTGCGCGCGTACGACGGCTTCGCCACCAGCGCCAACCTGCTGTTCGAGCTGACCGCGCCGGTCGAGGCCCAGACCGTCAACGGCACGACCGTCGAGCTGTGGCGCACCGACGGGCCGCCTACCCGGGTGCCGGCGGCGGCGCGGGTCATGGCCGACGGCGTCCACGTGATCGTGACGCCCGCCGAGCTGCCGCTGCCCGAGCGCGCGGCCTACGCGGTGGTGGTCACCGACGGCGTCCACGATCGCGACGGCCAGCCGATCGTCGCGATGCCGGCCGGCGTGCTGCTCAAGGCCCAGGCCCCGGTGGTCGACGGCGGGGTGTCGACGGTCGGCGCGGTGCCGCTGATCGACGCGGTCCGCCTCGAGGACGCCCGCGGGCGGCTGGGCGCACTCCTGGCCGAGCGCGGCCGCGACCACGTCGTCGCCGCCTGGCCGTTCGTCACCCAGACCATCGCGCCGCGGCTCGACGGGCTGGCCGCGACCGCGGCCCAGCTCGGGCTGTCGCCGCAGCCGGCCGACGTCGTCTTCAAGACCCCGGGCCAGGCGCTGCTCGACTTCCCGCTGGCGATCACGTCGTTGCTCAACGTCGAGCGCGTCGCCTACGGCACGCTCGCGATGCCGGTGTACCTCGACGATCGCACCCGGGCGTGGCGCGAGGACGGCGGCCACCGCGTCGATCAGGTGGCGTTCACGATGACGGTGCCGCGCGGGCTGACCGCCGGCCGGCCGGTGCCGGTCGTGGTGTTCGGCCACGGCGTCATGACCGAGCGCCGGTTCGTGCTGGCGATCGGCGACGCGCTGGCGGCCAAGGGCTTCGCCGCGATCGCGATCGATCTGCCGTACCACGGCACCCGGACCCAGTGCATCGCGGGCGGCCCGATCTCGGTGGTCGACCCGCGCACTGGCGAACTCACCTCGCTGCCGCCGTGCCAGGCCGGCACCACCTGCAACGAGGTCGGCCGGTGCGTCGACGGCAGCGGCGCCGGCAACCGGCTGGCGATGTGGCCGGTGCTGAACTACCCGGTGGCGTCGGGCGCGGCCTTCCTCGAGATCGAGCACATCGCCAACACCAAGGACCACTTCGATCAGTCGGTGATCGAGCTGTCGGCGCTGGTGCGGGCGCTGCGCGAGGGCGACTGGCAGCCGGTGCTGGGCGCGCCGGTCGACGCCGCGCGGGTCTACTACGCCGGCCAGTCGCTGGGCGGCATCCTCGGCGCGACGCTCCTGGCGACGCAGCCGACGATCGCGCGCGCGGTGCTCAACGTGCCGGGCGCCGACCTGGTCGACATGTTCGCGGCCTCGACGGTGTTCGGCCCTCAGGTCACCGGGTTCTTCACCCGCCAGCAGATCGACCCCGAGAGCTTCGAGGCCGAGCGGTTCCTCGACGTCGCGCGGTGGATCATCGACGCGGTCGACCCGCAGAACCTCGGCGCCGCCACCGGCAACCGCGCGCTGATGCTGCAGATGGGCACGCTCGACTTCATCATCCCCAACGCCTACACCCGCACGCTCGAGCGCGTGACCGGCGCGCCGCGCCGCGACTACGTCGCCGAGCACGCGTTCCTGGTCATCCCGATCGAGCCCGAGTTCGGGCGCGGCGGTCGCGAGATGGCCGGATTCCTCGACGGGAGCTTCACGCCATGAGGGCCCTGACGATCGCGATCGTGCTGGCGCCCGCGGCCGCCCACGCCGGCGGCTTCGCGGTGCCCGAGCAGACCATCACCGCGGCCGGCACCGGCGGCGCCGGCGCGGCGCGCGACGACGAGGCCGGCGCGGCGTGGACCAACCCGGCGGCGCTCGCCGACGGCGGCGGCTGGCGGATCGGCGTCGGCGTGGTGGCGGCGCGGCCGGCGGTCGAGGGCGCGGCCATGGACGGCAGCTGGCACGCGCGCACCGACGGCGCGTGGGCCACGCCACCCCACCTCGACGTCGCGTGGAGCGGCGGCGCGTGGACCGCCGGCGTGGCGATCGGCGTGCCGTTCGGCGGCGGCGTCGCCTGGCCCGGCGACTGGGCCGGCCGGTTCGAGATCGTCTCGAGCCAGCTGATCGACGGGCGGATCGCGCCGTTCGTCGGCGTGCGCCTCGGCGCCTGGCGGCTGGCCGCCGGGCCCCACGTCGATCGCGCGCGGCTGACGGTGGCGCGCCACCTCGACTTCATCGACGCCGAAGGCGACGCGGTGGTCGACGTCGCCGGCACCGGCGTCGGCGGCCACGCCGCCGCGTGGTGGTCGCGCGGCGCGCTGGCGGTGGGCGCGACGTACAAGAGCCGCACCCGGGTGGCGATGAGCGGCGGCGCCGACTTCGAGACGCCGCCGGAGTTCAGCGGCGCGGCGCCCGATCAGCGCGCGCAGGCGACGATCACGCTGCCCGATCGCCTGGCGCTGGGCGCGGCGTGGCGGCGCGGGCCGTGGCGCGCGCTGGCCGACGTCGAGGTGACGCTGTGGGGCACGTACGATCAGCTGACGATCGACTTCGCCGACGACGCCACCCGCGACGTGCACCAGCCGAACCACTGGCACACCACCGCGGCGGTGCGCGCCGGCGGCGAGTACGCGCTGGGCGCGACGACGACGCTGCGGCTCGGCGCCGCGATCGACCCGTCGCCGGCGCCCGACGAGACGCTGTCGCCGATCGCCCCCGACGGGCTGCGCTGGTCGGTGACCGCCGGCGGCTCGCGCCGGGTCGCGCGCGGCGTGGTGGTCGACGGCTTCGCCGAGTACCTGCGGGTGGCGGCGCGCACGACGACCGGCATGGAGACGATGCCGGCGCGGTACCAGGGCTGGGCGGTGCTGTTCGGCGCCGGCGTCCGCTGGGGCGCGCGCGCGCGGTAGCGACGGCCGGTAGCTACAGCGGGCGGTAGAAGATCAGCGCGTTGCCGGCGCCGTCCTTCACGACCAGCTCGCGCATGCCCCAGTCCTGGTCCTGCAGGCTGGGGCGGTAGTGCTTGTACGGGCGCGCCTGCAGCTCCGCGAAGTACGCCTCGAGGTCGTCGACCTGGATCCGGACGTGGCTGCCGGGCGTGCCGTCGCCGTGGTGCTCGCTGAGGTGGAGCTTGCAGCCGCCGCGCGCGACCTCCATGTAGAGCGGCATGCCGGGCCCGAACCGGTGCTCGAAGCGGACCTCGAAGCCGAGCCAGTCGACGTAGAACTCGCGGGCCTTGGCCTCGTCGAAGCTCCGCAGGATCGGGATCACGGGCGAGAAGCTCATCGGTCGAACCTAGCCCGCCGCCGGGCTACGCGCCGCGGCGGAATCTGCCAGAGTGGGCGGGTTGTCGCCCGGACTCTGGTACATGGCCGCCGCCGCGCTGGCGTTCTCGCTGATGAGCGTGCTGGTGAAGGAGGCGTCGCACACGCTGCCGAGCGCGCAGGTGGTGCTGGCGCGCGCGGTGGTGACGCTGGCGCTGTCGGCGGTGATGGTGGCGCGGCTGCGGCGTCGCCGGGGCGTCTCGCCGTGGGGCCGCCGGCGGTGGGCGCTGGTGAGCCGCGGCGCGTTCGGGTTCGCGGCGCTCGGTTGCTACTACTGGACGCTGGGGCGGCTGCCGCTGGCCGAGGCCACGATGATCCAGCAGAGCTCGCCGATCTGGGGCGCGGTGCTGGCGTACCTGCTGCTCGGCGAGAAGGTCGGGCGCGGCACCGCGATCGCGCTGGCGCTCGGCTTCGTGGGCGTGGCGCTGGTCGCGCAGCCGAGCGGCCACGGCGGATCGGCGGCGGCGATCGCGGTGGCGATCGTCGGCGCGCTGATGTCGGCGGCCGCGCTGGTGACGGTGCGGCAGCTCGCGGCGACCGAGCACCCGCTGGTGATCGTGTTCTACTTCCCGCTGGTGGCGCTGCCGGCGGCGCTGGCGTGGGCGGCGCCGCAGCTGGTGTGGCCGACCGCGTACGAGTGGGCGCTGCTGATCGGCGTCGGCGTAGCGACCCAGACGGCGCAGGTGTGCATGACCTACGGCATGGCCCGCGAGCCGGCGGCGCGCGCGATGGCCGTCGGCTACCTGCAGGTCGCGTTCGCGGTCGGCTGGGGCGTGACGCTGTTCGGTGAGACGCCGGCGGTGACGACGTGGCTCGGGGCGGCGATGATCGTCGGCGGGACGGCCGCGATGGCGGGACGGAGGCCGCGACTGCGGGCGTGACCGCGACCGCGGCCGTGGCCGCGACCGCGACCGTGGCCGCGACCGTGACCGTGGCCGCGACCGTGACCGTGGCCGTGGCCGCGACGGTGACCGGAGTCGGAGCCGGAGTCGGAGTCGGAGCCGGAACCGGAGTCGGAGCCGGAGTCGGAGTCGGTGACGGTGACGGAGTCGGTGACGGAGTCGGGGACGGAGTCGGGGACGGTGGCGGGGACGGTGGCGGTGACGGGGACGGTGACGGTGGCGGGGACGGGGACGGTGACGGGGACGGTGGCGGGGACGGGGACGGGGGAAGTACGGGCGAAATCCGGCAACCGCGGTGACGGGTGGTCGATAGCGGAGGCGTGTGGCCCTGGGTGCGATTGGCGTGGTTGGCGGTGGCGGCGGTGGCCGGCGTGGTGGCGGCGCGCGCGGTGGAGTTGCCGGTGGTGGCGTGGGTGGCGGTGGCGGTGATGGCGGCGGCGGCGCGGGGTGTCGAGCGGCGGGGGCGGGTGGTGGTGGCGGTGGCGGCGGTGGCGGCGGCGCTGGCGGTGCGCGAGGGTGGAGCGGGGACGGCGCCGGCGGGGATCGATGACCGCGAGGCGGAGGTGGTGGAGGGATGGGTGGCGGGGCCGCGGACGGCGCTGCCGGGCGCGACGGCGATGGTGGTCGAGGCGGACGTCGGGCCGGTGTGGGTGACGGTCGACGGCGCGCCGGCGGTGTGGCCGGGCGATCGCGTGCGGGTGCGCGGGCGGCTGCGGTCGCCGCGCGGGTTCCGCAACCCGGGCAGCGCGGATCGCGCGCAGGTGGCGCGCGATCGCGGCGTGCGGTGGGAGCTGCGCGCCAGCGAGATCGCGGTGGTGGCACGGGCGGATCGGTGGAGCGCGTGGCGGTGGAGCGCGCAGGTGGCGCGGGCAGCGGCGGTGGCGATCGCGGCGCGCGGCGGCGATCCGGTGGGCAACGCGCTGGTGCGCGCGGTGGTGGTCGGCGATCGCAGCGGCGTGCCGCCCGCCACCGACGACGCGTGGCGCGCGGCCGGCGTCTACCACGCGCTCAGCGTCAGCGGGCTGCACCTCGCGGTGGTGGCGCTGGTGGCGTTCGCGGCGCTGACCCGGCTGGTCGCGGTGATCGCGCCGCTGGCGGCGGTGGTCGCGCCGCGGCGCGCGGCGGCGGCGTGCGCGCTGCCGATCGCGATCGGCTACACGCTGGTGACCGGCGGGCAGGTGGCGACGGTGCGCGCGCTGGTCGTGGTAGGCGTGATGCTCGTCGGCGAGGTGCTCGAGCGACGCGCCACGCTGGGCGACGCGCTCGGCCTGGCGGCGCTGGCGGCGATCGGCTGGCGGCCGTCGGTGGTGTGGGATCCGGCGTTCGAGCTGTCGTTCGTCGCGGCGATCACGCTGGCCGCGGCGGCGCGCGGGCCGATCCTCGACGAGGCGGCGCCGCGCTGGCGCCGCGCGCTGGCGTGGCTGCGGCAGGCGGTGCGCGCGTCGTGGTGCGTGACGGTGGCGACCGCGCCGATCACCGCGTGGCACTTCGGCCAGGTGTCGTTCGGCGGCGTGATCGGCAACCTGATCGTCGGGCCCGCGTTCGAGCTGGTGACGCTGCCGCTGGCGGTGATCGGCACCGGCCTCGCGCTGGTGGCGCCGACGCTCGGTGGCGTGGTGCTCGACGGCGCGATCGCGCTGGCCGGGTGGATCGCGCGGGTGGTGGCGTGGCTGGCGCCGCTGACGCCGACCTTGCACGTCCGAGGGCCGACGACGCTCGAGCTGGTGGCGTGCGCGGCGCTGTACCTGGCGTGGCTCGCGGCGGGGCGCGGCGTGCGACCGCGCGCGCCGGCGGTGGTGGCGGCGATCGCGGCGGTGGTGCTGGTCGGCTCGTGGCGCGTCCACCGCCCCGGCGCGCGCGGCGACGCGCTCACCGCGACGTTCCTCGACGTCGGCCAGGGCGACGCGGCGGTGGTCGAGTTCCCCGACGGCCAGGTCTGGCTGATCGACGCCGGCGGCGCGCCGGGCACCGGCGCGGCGGCGCAGCTGGCGCCGGGGCGGGCGGTCGCGGCGTTCTTGCGCGCGCGGGGTATCGCCGCGATCGACGTCGCGGTGGTGAGCCACCCGCACCCCGATCACTATCTCGGGCTGCTGGCGGTGGCGGCCGAGGTGCCGATCCGCGCGCTGTGGATGGCGGCGCCCGCCGCGCGCGACGACGACGACCCCGGCGCGCCGCCGGCCGGCGCCGGCCGCCGCTCGTTCGCGGCGGTGGCGGCGGCGCTGGCGTCGACCGGCACCCGCGTCGTCACGCCGCGGCTGGCGCCGCTGGCGATCGGCGACGTGACCGTCGAGGTGCTGGCGCCGGGGCGGCGCGGCTCGGGCGACGTCGCCGCCGGCGATCCGGTGTGGTCGGTCAACGACAGCTCCCTGGTCCTGCGGGTGACGCGCGCCGGCCAGGCGCTGGTGTTCCTCGGCGACCTCGAGGAGGAGGGCGAGGACGCGCTGGTCGCGGGCGGCGACGTGGCGGCGGCGGTGGTCAAGGTCCCGCACCACGGCAGCCCGACCTCGTCGAGCGCGACGCTGGTCGCGGCGACCCACCCGCGCTGGGCGATCGTGTCGCTCGGCCGCGGCAACCGCTTCGGCTTCCCGGCGGCGGCGGTGGTCGCGCGCTGGCGCGCGGCGGGGGCGCGCGTGCTGCGCACCGACGAGGCCGGGGCCATCACCGTGACCGTCGACCGGGCCGGCCGGGTCGCGGTGACCACCTTCGACCGCCCACCCGACGCGCGATCGGACGAGACCCCGCCGCCAGGCGAGACGCCGCCGCCGCCGCGGGTGATAATGCCGCCGTGACCGATCTCGGCTCCGCCGCTGCCTCTGCGTTCGACCGGTACGAGCAGCACCTGATCGCGGGCGGCGAGCTCTTGCGCCAGAGCCGCCTCGACGACGCCCAGAAGGAGCTGCTCGCCGCGCTCGAGTTCGACGGCGACGGCCAGAAGGCGCTGGCGCTGCTCGGGCTGGCGTACTTCCGCGCCGGCAAGTTCGCCGAGGCGCTGCCGGTGTACCGGCGGCTGGTCGGGCTGTCGCCGCTCGACGCCTCGCACCAGCTCAACCTGGGCCTGGTGCTGCTCAAGCTCGGCGACGCCGGCGCCGCGGCCGCCGCGCTCGAGCGCAGCCGCGACATCGATCCCAGCCAGGGGCGCGCGGTCAGCTACCTCGGGCTGGCGTACGCGCGCGGCGGGCGCTTCGCCGAGGCGTACCAGGCGTTCCTGCAGGCCGGGCAGCGCGATCTGGCGCGCGAGATCGCCGACAACCTCACCGAGCAAGAGCGCCTGGCGATCGAGCGCACCCACGAGCGGCGCAGCGCGACGCCCGCGCCGGTCGACGCGGCGTCGGCGTCGACGCGGTTCGTCTCGACCCCGCCCGCCGAGGAGCCGGCGGCGAAGCCGGAGGCGGCGTCGCCCGCCGAGGCCGCGCCCGCCGAGGCCGCGCCCGCCGAGGCCGCCGCGCCCGCCGAGGCCGCCGCGCCCGCCGAGGCGGCGCCCGCCGAGGCCGCCGCGCCCGCCGAGGCCGCGCCTGCCGCCGAGGCCGCGCCGGCCCGCGCGACCACCGCCGACGACGACGCCTTCGACGCTCTCGAGCGCGTCGACGCGCCCGCGCCCGCCGAGCCGGCCGCGGTCGACGATGGCGCGGTGCTCGAGGTGGCGTCCGCGGTCGAGTCGGCGCCGGTGCCGATCGTCGCCCCGCCGCCGCCGCCGCGCGAGCCGCGCCCGCGCCTGGGCTCGCGCCGCTCCGCGCCCCCGCCGCCGCCGCGCTCGTCGCCGGCGATCGAGGTGCCGGCGTCGGCCGACGACCTCGACGGCGTCGTCGACGAGGTCGATCACGGCGCGATCTCGCGCGCCGTCGCCCAGGCCGCGCCGTCGGCCCAGCGCGGCGCCGCGCGGGTCGCCGCGGGCCACCGCCCGCCGCAGCCGCTGTCGGAGTTCGCGACCACCCGGCTGGTGCGGCTCGAGGACGGCGACGAGCCGTTCGAGATCAGCGCCGGCGGCGTGCTGATCGTCCGGGTGCGCGAGAAGATGTTCAGCCGCACCGAGGGTGTCGACGTCACCGGCGGCGAGCTCGACTACGAGCCGGCGCAGCGGCGGTCGCGCGGCCAGAGCCGCACCGAGCCGTTCGCCACCGCCGGTCGCGCGATGTTCCAGGTCACCGGCCAGGGCCACCTGCTGGCGGCGCCGCTCGGCGGCCAGTTCACCGCGGTGACCCTCGACGACGACATCTTCTACCTGCGCGAGGATCTGGTCTTCGCGTTCGAGCCGGTGCTGCGCTGGGAGAACGGCCACGTGCCGGGCTCGCGCGAGCGCATCCCGATGGTGCAGTTCCGCGGCACCGGCGCGGTGGCGTTCCGCACCGAGCGGCCGCTGCTGTCGGTCAAGCTGGCGCAGGACCGGGTGCTGTACGTCGACGCGACCGCGCTGGCCGGGTGGATCGGCCGGGTCGTGCCGCGCGCGGTGACGCCGGCCGACGGCGGCCCCGGCTCCGAGTTGTTCGTCGAGTGCACCGGCGAGGGCGTCGTGCTGGTCGAAGAAGAGCAGGCGCCGGCGCGCAAGCACGACTAGCACCTCGCCGCGGCAGATCCGCTGCGGCGAGGTACGAGATGCGCTAGACGTAGCGCACCGATGTCCGCGCTCGCGCTCACGCCGATCGCCGCCGCCGCGCGCCTGGCCGGCCGGCCGGGGCGGGTGCTGTGCCACGCGGCGGCCGACGTCGACGGCGAGCGCGGCTCGGTGGTGGCCGCGGAGCCGCGCGCGACGCTGACGGTGTGGCCCGATCGGATCGAGCGCCGCACCGCGGCCGGCGTCACCGTCGAGCGCGGCGATCCGATCGCGGCGATCGACGGCTTCCTCGCCGCCCACGCCGGCGCCCTCACCGACGGCGGGCCGCGGCGCCCGCGGGTGGTCGGCTACCTCGGCTACGACCTCGGCCGGGCGATCGAGCGGCTGGGCCCGCGCCCGCCGGGGCCGGCGCTGCCCGACGCCTGGCTCGCGGCGTACCCGGCGGTGGCGTGGTGGCCCGGCGCGTCGCCGCACGGCGAGGTGATCGGCGACGATCCGGCCGCGATCGCGGCGCTGGCGGCGGCGCTGGCGGCGGGTCCGACGACGCTGGGCCCGCCGCCCCGGCTCGGCGCCCTGGCCGCGGATCACGACGGCGCCCACCACGCGCGTGGCGTCGCGGCGATCCGCGACTACATCGAGCGCGGCGACGTGTACCAGGTGAACCTGGCGCGGCGCCTGACCGCGCCGATCACCGCCGCCGGCGACGCGCTGGCGCTCTACGCCGCGCTGCACGCGGTGGCGCCCGCGGCCTACGGCGGCGTGCTGGAGGCCGACGGCGTCACGGTGGTGTCGGGCTCGCCCGAGTGCTTCCTGCGCCGCGCCGGCGAGCGCCTGGTGACGATGCCGATCAAGGGCACCCGCCGGCGCACCGGCGCGGCCGACGCCGATCGCGCCGCGCGCGCCGATCTGCACGACCACCCCAAGGACGCCGCCGAGCACCTGATGATCGTCGACCTCGAGCGCAACGACCTCGGCCGGATCGCCGCGCTCGGCTCGGTGGCGGTCGACGAGCTGGGCGCGGTGGTCGCGCTGCCGGCGCTGTTCCACAAGGTCTCGACGGTGTCGGCGACGCCGCGGCCGGCCACCACCTGGGCGGCGCTGCTGCGCGCGACCTTCCCCGGCGGCTCGATCACCGGCGCGCCGAAGATCCGCGCGATGCAGATCATCGACGAGCTCGAGCCGGTGGCGCGCGGCCCCTACTGCGGCGCGCTGGGCTGGTTCGGCAGCGGCGGCGCGCTCGACCTCGCGATCGCGATCCGCATCGCCGCGCTGACGTCTGGCGTCGTGACGCCGGCGACGCTGGCGGTGCACGTCGGCGGCGGCATCGTCGCCGACAGCGAGCCGGCCGCCGAGCTGGCCGAGACCGAGGACAAGGCCGCCGGCTGGCGCGCCGCGCTGGCGCTGCTCGGCCGCTGATCAGGCCCGGGGACCCGGCGTCGCCGTCACGGCGTCAGCGCCGCGCGCACGAACGTGAGCGCGTCGGCCGCGACCGGCACCGGGCCCAGCGAGACCAGGTGGCCGGCGCCGTCGCCGCCGTCGAGCTGGTAGTTGCCCGGCGGCAGATCCAGCACCAGCGCCACGCCGGCCGGGCCGGTGCCGCCCCCGGCGGTCCACGCGCCGCCGCTGCGATCGTAGAACGGCCCGGTCACGCCGCCGGCGGGCAGATCGATCGTCACGCCGGCCGCCGGCGTCCCGGCGCTGGTGTCGACGTACAGCGCGATCGATCCGTTGCCCGGCGCCACCGTCGCGCCGGTGGCCACGACCGTCGCGTCCCACGCCGCCCGCGTCGGCACCGGGGCGTGGACCACCGTCCCGTCGTTGTCGACCGGCACCACCGCCGGCGCCAGCGCCGCAGCGCCGCGGCCGACGTCGAGGATCACCACCGGCCCCGGCGCCACCAGCGTGAACCGGCCGCTCGCGTCGGACGTGGCGCCGGTGGCGTCGCCCAGCCGGCGCACCAGCACGCCGGCCGCGGTCGCGATCGCCGGGCACGCGTCGGGCGCGCGCAGATCGGCGACGACGCACACGACGCCGGTCAGGTCGCCGGTGCCGCCGTCGAGGTCGCCGGCGTCGGGCCGCGCGGCGTCGACCTGCTGGCCGCTGCTGCCGGTGCCGGTGCCGCCGCCGGGCGGGCGCACCACCCAGTCGTCGTCGGGCGCGGCGCACCCGACCGCCAGCAGCGCGAGCGCGAGGAGCTTCATGCGCCGATCATGCCCGGCGCGCGCCGCCGCGTCGACTGCTGTGCGCCGCCGCACGTCGCCACAGGCACCTCGCCGCGTTCGTGGCCTACGCCGCGGCGTCGGTCTTGGCGGTCGCGTCGGCCGGGGCGTCGGTCGCGCCCTTCTTCTTGGGCTTCTTGCCCTTCTTGCCGTCGACGTCGAAGAACATCATGCCGACGCCGATCACCAGCGCGACGTCGGCGACGTTGAACACCGGCCACTCCTTGGCGTGGTAGTGCCACAGGACGAAGTCGGTCACGACGCCGAAGTACATGCGGTCGAGCAGGTTGCCGACGGCGCCGCCGGCCACCAGCCCCAGCGCGATCGCCAGCAGGCGCTGATCGTTGCGCGCCTTCTTGACCATGAACACCATCGCGACCACCGCGAGGATGCCGACGATCGACAGGAACACGCGGGCCCCGGTCTGGCTGTCGAACAGGCCGAACGCCGAGCCGGGGTTGAACGACAGCCGCCAGTCCCAGTAGCCGTCGATGACCGTGTCCTTCACGCCGACGCACTTGTGGCTGACGATGTCGGCCGGGATCGCGCAGCCGGCCGGGTGGGTGGGCAGCGAGTTGCGGGCCCAGTACTTGGTCGCGTGGTCGGCGACCAGCGTGATCATCGCGACGATGAGGAAGATCTTCCAGCGGCGTTGCATGAGCGGTCCTTATGCCGTGGGCAGGGCGGTGACGCAACGATCGCAGACGTCGCCGGGGGCGGCCGGCAGCGCCGCGAACCACTTCCAGCAGCGCTCGCAGCGGTGGCCGCCGTGCTCGGCGACCTCGATCTGATCGGTGCCGTCGTTGACCACCGCGACCGCCGACACGATCAGCAGGTCGGCCAGCTGGCCGGGGTGGCGGCTGTCGAAGTCGTGCAGCGTGTGGCCGTCGGCGCCGCTGGCGTGCAGCGTGACCTTGGCGTCGGTCGACTTGTGCTTGGCGGCGCGGAACGGCTCGAGCGCCTTGTTGACTCGCTCGCGCCACGCCAGCACCACCTGCATCGCCGCGACCTGCGGGTCGCCGTCGTCGAGCCGGCGGCCCTCGGGGTAGACCGCGACGTGGACCGACGCCGGATCGCCGGCCCGCTTGGGCAGGTGGGTCCAGATGTCCTCGGCGGTGAAGCACAGGACCGGCGCCACCAGGAGCGTGATCGCCCGCAGCGCCTCGTACTGCACCAGCTGCGCGGCCCGGCGGCGCGGCGCGTCCTTGGCGTCGCAGTAGGTGCGATCCTTGACGACGTCGCCGTAGAGCGCCGACAGCGTCACGGTCACGAACTCGACGATCGCGCGGTGCGCGACGTGGAACTCGTAGCGCTCGTAGGCGTCCTTCACCCGCGCCACCAGGTCGTCGACCTGGGCCAGCACGTAGGCGTCGACCGCGAGCAGCGGCGTGTTGGCCCGGGTGTGCGCGGTCGGGTCGAAGTCGGCGAGGTTGCCCAGCAGGAAGCGCGCGGTGTTGCGCAGCTTGCGGTACCACTCGGACAGCCCGTCGAGCTGCTGCTGCGAGTACGGGATGTCGTTGCGGAAGTCGGTCGAGCCGGTCCACAGCCGGAACAGCTCGGCGCCGCCCTTCTTGATGACGTCCTCGGGCGGCACGTAGCTGACCTTGCGGCCCTCCTGCTTGGCCTTCTCGATCTCGCTCTTCGAGTACGGCGTGCCGGTGGCGCCGTCGAGGACGAAGCCGTGGGTCAGGACCGCCTTGTACGGCGGCCGGCCGGCGACGCCGATGCCGGCCAGGAGCGAGCTGTGGAACCAGCCGCGGTGCTGGTCGGAGCCCTCGAGGTACAGGTCGATCGCGCCGTGGTCGGCGGCCTGGTCGGCGATCGCCAGCCACGACACGCCCGACTCGAACCACACGTCGACGATGTTCATCTCCTTCTCGAACTGCGCGGCGTCGGCGCCGCAGCCGGCGCAGCGGGTGCCGGGCGGCACCAGCTCGGCGGCCGGGCGGGTCCACCACGCGTCGGCGCCCTCGCGGCCGAAGATCGCCGCGACGTGATCCATCGTCGCCGCCTCGGCGTGGGGCGCCTCGCACGCGCCGCAGTGGAACGCCGGGATCGGCGTGCCCCACAGCCGCTGCCGCGACAGCACCCAGTCGGGGCGGTTGGCGATCATCGCGTGGATGCGGTTCTCGCCCCACTCGGGGATCCAGGTCGTGGCGCGGATGCCGGCCAGCGCGCGCTCGCGGAAGCCGTCGTGATCGATCTTGATGAACCACTGCGCGGTGGCGCGGAACAGGATCGGGCCCTTGCAGCGCCAGCAGTGCGGGTAGCTGTGGCCGTAGCGATCGGTGGGCGGGTTGAGCAGCGCGCCGTCGGCGACCAGCCGCTCGATCACCAGCGGGTTGGCCTCGTCGGTGGTCTTGCCGACCAGCCACGCCGGCGCCTCGGCGGTGTAGCGGCCGGCGTCGTCGAGCGGCGCGTACGGCGGCAGGCCGTGGGCGACGCCGGTCTTGTAGTCGTCGGCGCCGTGGCCGGGCGCGGTGTGGACCAGGCCGGTGCCCTGCTCGACGGTGACGTAGTCGGCGAACCACAGCCGGAACTCGGGGCCGTCGGGCGACGGCGCGGCCACGAACGGGTGGGTGTAGCGCGCGCCCTCGAGGGTGCGCAGCGCGTCCTCGGCCAGCGCCACCGCCTGGCCCTCGAGCTCGGGCGCGCCGATCGCCTTGGCGAACGCCGGCAGCAGGTCCTTGGCGCACACCAGCACCTCGCCCGGGTCGCGCGGCGAGGGCACCGCGACGTAGCCGAGGTCGGGCTTGAGCACGATCGCCAGGTTGGCCGGCAGGGTCCACGGCGTCGTCGTCCAGATCGGCAGCGCGACCCGCTTGCCGGCCAGCGCCGGCGCGAGCCGCGCGCCGTCGACGCCCTCGAGCGGGAACCGCACGTAGACCGACGGCGAGGTCTTGTCCTTGTAGTCGATCTCGGCCTCGGCCAGCGCGGTGCGATCGCGCGGGCACCAGTAGACCGGCTTCTTGCCGCGGTACAGGTAGCCGCCGCGGGCGAACGCGGCCAGCGCCTTGACGATCGCCTGCTCGTAGACCGGCGACAGCGTCAGGTACGGGTTGGCCCAGTCGCCGAACACGCCGAGGCGCTGGAACTCGGTGCGCTGGATGTCGACGAACTTGAGCGCGTAGTCGCGGCACGCCTGGCGCACCTGCGCCAGCGTCATGTCGCGGCGCTTGGGCCCGAGCTCGCGCTCGACGGCCAGCTCGATCGGCAGGCCGTGGGTGTCCCAGCCCGGGATGTACGGCGCGCGCATCCCCATCATCGTCTTGTGCTTGACGACGAGGTCCTTGAGGATCTTGTTGAGGATGTGGCCGTAGTGGATGTGGCCGTTGGAGTACGGCGGCCCGTCGTGCAGCACGAACGCCGGCGCGGCGGCGCGCGCCGCCTGGATCTGGCCGTAGAGATCGCTGGCCTTCCAGGCCGCGAGGATCTCGGGCTCGCGCTTGGCCAGATCGCCGCGCATCGGGAACGCGGTCTCGGGCAGGGTGACGGTGTCCTTGTACTTACCGGCTCCGGAGGACATGGCCGGCGGACGCTACCATCCGCGGCCGGGTCGGGCAGGGGGCGGCACGTCGAATCGGCCAACGTCGGACGGCCGGGGTAGCGTCGCCGCCATGTCGCAAGCCCAGCGCGCGTCGTGGGACGAGTACTTCATGAGCATCGCCCAGGTGGTCGCCACCCGGTCGACCTGCCCGCGCAAGTTCGTGGGCGCGGTCATCGTCGGCAGCCGGACCATCCTGTCGACGGGCTACAACGGCTCGATCCGGGGCATGCCCCACTGCTCGGACGTCGGCCACATGATGGAGGACGGCCACTGCGTCGCCACCATCCACGCCGAGACCAACGCGATCCTCCAGGCCGCCAAGAACGGCGTGGTCATCGCCGGCGCGACCCTCTACGTCACCGCGTCGCCGTGCTGGAACTGCTTCAAGCAGGTCGCCAACGCCGGCCTGGTGCGGATCTGCTACGGCGAGTTCTACCGGGACACCCGCAGCTTCGACGTCGCCCGGCAGATCGGCCTCGAGCTGGTGCACATCCCGCTGCCGGGCGTGAGCCTCCCGGCGGCGCCGCCGCTGCCGCCCGGGTGACGGCAGCGTGACGCTCGTCACCGCCGGAGGTGACGACCACCGGCGGTTCTGGCGCCCCCCGCGGCCCCTCCGCCAGCTTCGCGCGGGCCCGGCGATCGTCCCTGCTGCGTGTGCATCCTTTCGAGATCCCTGGGGAATGACAGTTGGTGGCCATCTTTCTTGATCCATCGCCGGCCCTCGCCTAGCCTGGCTGCCCGCTTGCTAATGCCAGTGTCAACGTCCCTGCCGTGAGGTCCGCATGAACCTACGCCGAGTGCTCATCGTCGCCGCGATCGCCGCCGGGCTCGTCTCGTCGGCCCCCGTCGGCACAGGTGGATTCGGTGAGGTGGCGTCGGCGCAGGCCAAGGGCACGCCCACGAAGGCGGCGCCCCGGAAGGCGGCCAAGCCGGCCAAGGGCAAGAACGCCCGGGCGGGGAACAAGCGGGGCGGCAAGCAGACCAACACGGCGGCCAAGAAGGCCTCGTCGTGGCGCGGCTCGCCTCAGCGCTCGGTGGTGGGCAACCACAACAGCGCCAAGATCAAGGTGTGCAAGCAGGTCGTGGTCGGGAAGGGGAAGAAGGCCAAGAAGCGCAAGAAGTGCTCGATGGTCAAGGAGTTCCAGGGCCACGGCGCGGGCAAGCTCGAGAGCTTCGAGCTGACCAAGCCGTCCGGCGATATCTGGCTCCGCTCGGACAACCTCCAGGAAGAGGTGCGCGTCCAGCTGTACAAGCCGGACGGCAGCTACGACGAGGCGGCGCTCGCCGCGCTCGACAACATCTTCCGCTGCAAGCGGTCCAAGGAGGTGCGGGCGATGGACCCGCGCCTGTACGACCAGCTGTCGCGCATCCAGGATCACTTCGGCGGCAAGCAGATCACCGTCGTGTCGGGGTTCCGCTTCGTCGACCGCGACTCGAGCCGCCACTACCACGCCTCGGCGATCGACATCGTCGTCAAGGGCGAGTCGGTGCGGGCGCAGTACGACTACGCGCAGTCGCTCGATCGCGGCGGCATGGGCATCGGCATCTACCCGCACTCGGGCTTCATCCACGTCGACTTCCGCGCCCCGGGCGAGAACAGCTACCGCTGGACCGACCTGAGCGGCCCCGGCTCGAGCTGGGCCAAGAAGGGCAAGAAGAAGGGCAACGGCGGGCGGACCGCGCGGGCCAAGCGCCCGACGAGTTGACAGGGAGGTCTCTCGCGAGACCTCCCCTCGATCCCGGCAAAGCCGGGATCGAGCCTCCCCTCCGAGACGGCTGTCCGCGGGGCCTCCCGGGCGGTGCGTGACGGTCGGGCGGGTTGAGTGGCGTGAACCGCACCGAGACGGCTGTCGGCCTGGCCTCCCGGGCGGTGCGTGACGGTCGGGCGGGTTGAGTGGCGTGAACCAGATTTCGGCGTGAACGTCGCAGGTCAGTGCGCGGCGGCGGCGGTGCGGGAGAGGAGGAGCTCGCGCTCGAGGTCGGCGGCGATGCGCTCGGCGAGCGCGGCGATGGTGAGGCTGGGCGGGACGCCGAGCGAGCCGCGGACGATGGCGCCGTCGGCGATGCGCAGGCCGGGGTAGACGCCGCCGGCGGGTGCGAAGACCCGGCCCAGCGGATCGACGACGCCGTCGGCGAGGTCGGCGCCGAGGCGGCAGCCGCCGAGCGGGTGGACGCTGAAGCTGCGGAAGCCGGGCAGCCGCGCGACGTCGGGCACGACCACGCCGCCGATGGCGCCGGCCCAGGCGCGCAGCCGGGCGGCGGCGAAGCGCAGGATCGGATCGTCGGCGTAGTCGGGCCAG
Source organism: Myxococcales bacterium (assembly GCA_016794525.1). Lineage (GTDB taxonomy): Bacteria > Myxococcota_A > Polyangia > Haliangiales > Haliangiaceae > UBA2376. The sequence continues at coordinate 28,196 of JAEUJY010000162.1, read as the reverse complement.
TCGATCACCGCGCCGGTCGGCGTGAAGCGCACGGTGCCGCGGCCCTGGTCCTGGCCGTCGAGCTTGTACATCAGCGTGCGCGCCAGCGCGCCGCGGTCGCCGATCGCGATCAGGTCGCGCAGGCGGCGCGCCCAGCGCCCGGCGCGGTGGTCGCGCGGCGCCGCGGGATCGATCGCGACGCCGGCGATCGCGGCCAGCGCTGCGCCGGCGAAGCGCAGCGCGGCCTGAGGCACCCGGCCGCTCATCGCCAGCAGCGTGCGGCGCGCGCCGTCGCCGTCGACCATCGTCAGGCGCACCGCGGTCGAGATCGGCGCGCCGCGGTGGGCGGTGAGGCGGCGCCCGCTGTCGTACAGGAACGCCAGGCCGTCGCCGTTGAGGCTGAGGTCGCGGCCGAAGCGCGGCCCGAGCGGGATCGCGCTGCGGTGCAGGAGGTCGTGGGTGCCGAGCGTGCCGGCGGCGAGCACCACGCGCCGCGCCGGCACCCACTCGGCGCCGCCGCCGCCGCGCCGCCGCAGGTGCAGGCGGTAGCCGTCGGGCGCGATCGCGATCTCGCGCACCTCGGTGGCCAGGCGCAGCGCGGCGCCGGCGGCCAGCGCGGTGGCGAGGTACGAGCGATCGAGCGAGCGCTTCGCGCCGGCGTTGCAGCCGGGGACGCAGCGGCCGCAGTCGTCGCACCGCGGCCAGTCGATCGTGTTGGCCAGGTCGATCCGGGCGCCGGGCTCGAGCGCGTCGAGGACGTCGCCGTCGGGCAGCGCCACCGCGCGCGGGTTGGGGGTGGCGCCCAGCGCGCGCTCGGCGCGCTCGAACCACGGCGCCAGCTCGGCGGCGGTCACCGGCCAGCCGGCGAACGCGTGATCGGCGGGGCGGATCGTGATGCCGTAGTTGATCGCGCTCGAGCCGCCGAACGCGCTGGCGTAGCCGACGCCGGTGCCGGCGCCCAGCCGCACGCCCCACAGCCCGTCGGGGTCGCCGCGGCGGTGGCGGGTGCGCGCCAGCGCGGCGACGGTCTCGGGGAACTCGCCGGGCCGCCACCAGCCGCCGCGCTCGATCACCAGCACCCGGCCGTGCGCCGCCAGCCGCGCGGCGACCGCGGCGCCGCCGTACCCCGAGCCGATCACCGCGACGTCGTACATGGATCGAGGGTAGGGCGCGCCACCGCGGCGGACTTGACGGCGATCATCTCGCCGCGCGTGGGGCGCGGGCGTCTATGCTCGCGCCATGGATCCAGCCCCGGCCTTCGTGGAGACCGATCGCGGCGACGTGGCGTGCACCTGCGGCTGCGGCCGGCGCTGGCTGGTGAGCCGCGGCGAGGCGCGCCACGACGGCCAGGCCGCGGCGGTGGTCGCGATGCCGACGATCCACGGCGCCGATCGCGTGTGGTGGATGGCGATCGAGGTGGCGCCCGGCGCGTGGGCGTGCACGCGGACCTGGCGCGACGGCGCCCACGTCACCGCGGTGGTGGTCGACGGCGAGCGCACGCCGGTGACCGAGCTGCCGGGGTTCGCGGCCGGCGCGGCGACGGTGCGCGGCCGCGAGGAGATCGTCGCCGACCCCGCGGCCAAGGCGCGGCTGTTCGGCTTCCACGATCAGGTGCTGCGCCACCACCCCGACGTGCGCCACCTGTTCGATCGCGAGCACGGCCGCGACTTCAGCTTCAAGCTGCCCGACTGCGTCTTCGCGCTGCCGGCCGACCAGCGGTCGCCGCGCAACCAGGAGAACTTCGCCGAGCTCGACGACCGCGTGTTCGTGCGCGCGCTGGTGCCGGTGGCGCTGGCCGACGGCGAGGAGCTGCGGATCGGCGTGTGGGTCGAGGTGACGCGCGAGGCGTTCTTCGCGCTGCTGCGGGTGTTCTGGGACGACGAGGCGGCGTACGCGGCGATGCGCCTGACCGGCACGATCGAGAGCTCGCTGACGCTGGCCGGCCACGACACCCGCGGCGCGGCGGTGACGCTGAAGGCGCGCGACCCGTCGCAGTGCCTGTTCGTCGCCGAGTCGGCGACGCCGTGGCTGGCCGAGCTGTTGCGGACGTGCCTGTCGGTCGCGACCTTGCCCGACCTGCTGGCCGACATCCGCCGCGCGCTCGGCCGCCACGCGGCCTGAACGCTCGACCGGCGCCGCTCGCCAGCCGCGCGGCGCCTGGCACACTGGCGATCGTGGTGACGGCTCGCACCCTGATACGCGGCGCGCTGGCGCTCGGCGCGGTGGCGGGCGGCGTGGCGGTGGGCGGGCCGTTCGGGATCGGCCTGGCGCTGGCGCTGGCGACGGCGCTGCGGATGCTCGACGGCGCGGCCTGGTGGCGGGCCGCCGATCGCGACGCGCGGGCCGAGGTGATCGGCGGCGGCGCGCTGGTCGGCGCGCTGGCGCTGCTGCTGGCGCTGGCGCTGTCGGCGCCGATCGCCGACGCGACCGCGCGCTCGGTCGAGTGGAGCCAGCTGCCGGTGGTGCGCGGCTCGGCGCTGCAGGCGGCGACGCTGGCGGCGGTGGTGATCGCGGTGGCGCTGGCCGCCGAGCTGACGCTGCGCCGGTGGTGGCTGGAGGCGGTCGCGGCGGCGCTGGGCACGGCCGGCGTCGGGCGCGTCGGCGCGATCGCCGGTGGCGTCGTCGCGGCGGCGGCCCTCGAGGCGGCGATCGCGCCGCTGCCGGGCGACCGCCTCGGCGTGGCGATCTACGGCGCCGGCCTCAGCGTGATCTACGTCGGCGCCGGCCGGCGGCTGGGCGCCAGCCTGGCGGCGCGCGTGGTGTTCGAGGTCGGGGCGCTGGCGCTGCAGGCGCTGCTGCTGGTCGGGTGAGCGGATCTCGACGGCGGCGCCCGTGGCCGGCCGCGATCCGGGGTACCGTCGCCGCGATGTACCGCCGTTGACTGTGGACCCGCCCCGGCGTGACCGGGGCCAACCCTCGACGCGAGTGACCCGCCGTGGCGCTCGCCCCGGAGTGCCATGACCTTCGCGTACGCTTCCGCGCTGACCCACGCCGCCGCCGTCGCGGCCGACCACGCCCTCGCCACCGACCGCGGCGAGTTCCCGACCGCGGCGATCGACGCCCTCCGCGCCGGCGGCCTGCTCGGCCTGGTGTCGTCCCCCGACGTCGGCGGCCACGGCCTCGGCCTGGCCGCCGCGGTCGACGTCGTCGAGACCCTGGCGCGCGCGTGCGCCTCGACCGCGATGATCACCTGCATGCACTACGCGGCCACCGTCGTGATCGAGGCCCACGGCCCGCGCGCGGTGCGCGAGGCGATCGCCGCCGGCACGCACCTCGGCACGCTGGCGTTCTCGGAGGCCGGCTCGCGCAGCCAGTTCTGGGTGCCGGTCTCGACCGCGACCGCCGACGGCGACCACGTCCGGCTGACCGCGAAGAAGAGCTGGGTCACGTCGGCGCGCCACGCCGACAGCTACGTGTGGTCGAGCAAGCCCACCGCCGGCGGTGAGCTGTCGACCTTGTGGCTGGTGCCGCGCACCACCGCCGGGCTGCTCCTCGCCGACGGCGGGTTCGACGGCCTGGGCCTGCGCGGCAACGACTCGAGCCCGGTCACCGCCGAGGACGTGCGGGTGCCGGCCAGCGCGCGCCTCGGCGACGACGGCGCCGGCTTCGGCGTGATGATGGGCGCGGTCTTGCCGTGGTTCAACGCGATGTCGACCGCGGTGTCGTGCGGCCTGATGGACGCGGCGATCGCCCGCGCCGCGGCCCACGTGACCGCGACGCCGTTCCAGCACGCCGGCTCGACGATCGCCGACCTGCCGACCGTGCGCGCCTACCTGGCGCGGGCGCGGATCCGCACCGATCAGTGCCGGACGCTGCTGGCCGACACCGTCGCGGCGATCGGCGCCGGCCGCGCCGACGCGATGCTGCGCGTGCTCGAGTGCAAGGCCGCCGCCGGCGACGCGGCCGCCGAGGTCACCGAGCTGGCGATGCGGGTGTGCGGCGGCGCGGCGTTCCGCAAGGAGGGCGGCGTCGAGCGCGCGTTCCGCGACGCCCGCGCGGCGCAGGTCATGGCGCCGACCTCCGACGTGCTCTACGACTTCATCGGCAAGGTCGTCTGCGGCCAGCCGCTGTTTTGACATCCGCAACGACCACGACAAGCGAGGCCGACGACATGCGTGATCTCATCCTCGGAGCGGTGGCGTACGACGCCAAGGTGGTCCCGATCTGGGACGGCTTCCTGGCGCACTTCCGCGCCCACGGCGTGCCGTTCGACTACGTCCTGTACTCGAACTACGAGCGGCAGGTCGCGGCGCACCTGCGCGGCGACGTCGACGTGGCGTGGAACTCGCCCTTGGCCTGGCTGCAGGCCCAGCACGCGGCGGCCGCCGCCGGGCGGCGGGCCCAGGCGGTCGCGATGCGCGACACCGATCGCGATCTGACCAGCGTGATCCTGGTGCGCGCCGACCGCGGCCCTGCGACGATCGCCGACCTCCGCGGCCGGCGGATCGGGGTCGGGGCCGGCGACTCGCCGCAGGCGACGCTGATCCCGCTCGGCGAGCTCGCCGAGGCCGGCGTCGAGGTGGTGCCGGTGCGCCACGACGTGCTGGTCGGCAAGCACGGCGATCACGTCGGCGGCGAGCGCGACGCGGTCAAGGCGCTGCTGGCCGGCGAGGTCGACGCCGCGTGCGTGATCGACGGCAACCGGCTGGCGTTCGCGCGCGAGGGCCTGCTGGCGCCGGGGGCGGTGCGGGTGGTCCACCAGACCGCGCCCTACGACCACTGCAACATGACCGTGCTCGACGACGGCCACCCAGCGATCGCGCGCTTCGTCGAGGTGCTGCTGGCGATGTCGTACGACGATCCGGCGGTGCGGCCGCTGCTCGATCTCGAGGGGCTGACCCGGTGGCTGCCCGGCCGCACCAGCGGCTACGCCGCGCTCGAGCGCGCGGTCACCCGCGACGGCTCGCTGGCCGCGTGGCTGACGACGATCGGGCCGCGGTGACCCCGGTCGACGTCGACCTCGCCGACCTCGGCCTCGACGAGGGCGGCCACCTGCCGGTCGCGCGGGCGCTGGCCCGCGGCGGCGCGGTCCGGGTGCGCGGCGACGCGCCGACGCTGGCGGTCGATCTGCCGGCGTGGTGCCGCGCCCGCGGCTGCGCGATCGCGCGCGCCGGCGACGCGTGGCTGATCGAGCCGAGCGCCGCCGATCGCTGGCGCGGCGCCGAACGGGCCGGCGCGATCGACGCCGCGGTCGATCACCCGCCGGCGCGCTGGGGGCTGGCCGCGCGCGGCGCGCTGGTCGAGGCCGGCGCGCCGGCGCTCGATCTCCCGCTGGCCGACAAGGACGCGGTGTGGGCCGACGAGGCGGCCCGCCTGTACGCCCAGGCCGCCGCGGCGCAGTGGGACCCGGCCACCGCGATCCCGTGGGACGCGCCGGCCGAGCACCCGGCCGAGGTCGAGGACGCGGTGGTGCAGGTGATGACGTACCTGATCGAGAACGAGACCGCGGCGCTGCTGGTGCCGACGCGCTTCCTCGGCAAGCTGCACCCGCACTTCCGCGAGGTGATGCAGCTGCTGGCGATCCAGATCGCCGACGAGGCCCGCCACGTCGAGGTGTTCACCCGGCGCGCGACGCTGCGGCGCGGCGCGCTGGGGCTGTCGACCGCGGGCGGCCAGGCGTCGCTGGCGAGCTTGTTCGCCGAGCCCGACTTCGCGATCGCCAGCTTCCTGTTGTCGGTGCTGGGCGAGGGCAGCTTCCTCGCGCTGTTGTGGTTCCTGCGCGATCACGCGCCCGACGCCTGCACCCGCGCGGTGGCGACGCTGGCGGCGCAGGACGAGGCCCGCCACGTCGCGTTCGGGCTGGCGCACCTCGGCCGCCACTGCGCGCACGATCCGTCGCTGCGCGATCGGCTGGCGGCGGCGATCGAGCGGCGCCACGCCGCGCTCGCCCACACCAGCGGCCTCAACGCCGAGGTGTTCGACGCGCTGGTGCTGCTGGCGGCCGGCGGCTGGACGTCGGCGGCGCTGCGCCGCGGCCACGCCGCGGTGGTCGCGCTGGCGACGACGATGGACGACGGGCGCCGGCAGCGGCTGGTGCGGCTGGGCTTCGCGCCCGAACGCGCCGCGGCCCTGTCGGGGTTGCACACCCGCAACTTCATGTGAGCCCCGCGCCGCGGCCGGCGGCCCGAACGCGAGTGTTGCGAGCGCGAACCGGACTGTTCCCGGCGTGGCATTGACGCGCTGCGCGCAAGGTCGGCGCCTCCGCAAGGCGTGCACGCGGCGCCCGCCCGCCACCCACGTGGCGCGCGGATCGCGCGCGAACCGGGAGCGAGATCCCAGGCGCAGCATATGCAGTTGGCCAGGCAGACCCGCAGCGCGAGCTGTGGCGCCGTCGTCACCGCGACCTGGAGGCTCCCGCCATGCCACGCACGCTCCCGCTGGCCAAGACGACTGACCCGCTCGACGGTGTCGAGCGACGCCTCGGGATGCCGAGGCGTGACTTCATGAAGTTCTGTGCGGGGCTGGCGGCGGCGATGGGCCTGTCCCAGGCGGCGGCGCCCGCGGTGGCGCAAGCGCTGACGACGGCCAAGCGGCCGTCGGTGATCTGGCTGCACTTCCAGGAGTGCACCGGGTGCAGCGAGAGCTTGCTCCGCGCCGAGCACCCGACCCTCGAGAAGCTCATCCTCGACGTGATCTCGCTCGACTACCACGAGACCTTGATGGCGGCGGCGGGGCACCAAGCCGAGGAGGCGCGCCTGGCGGCGATGGCCGCCAACAAGGGGCAGTACATCCTCGTCGTCGAGGGCGCCATCCCGACCGGCCAGAACGGTGCGTTCTGCAAGATCGGCGGCAAGACCGCCATCGAGCTGGTCAAGGAGTGCGCCGCCGACGCCGCCGCGGTGATCGCGATCGGGTCGTGCGCGTCGTGGGGCGGCATGCCGTCGACCTCGCCCAACCCGACCGGCGCCAGCCCGGTCAGCGAGATCCTCGGCAAGCCGGTCCTGACCATCCCCGGCTGCCCGCCCAACCCGTACAACTTCCTCACCACCGTCGTGCACTACCTCGTGCTCGGCAAGCTGCCCGAGCTCGACAGCAAGGGGCGCCCCACGTTCGCCTACGGCCGCCTCATCCACGAGAACTGCGAGCGGCGCGCCCACTTCGACGCCGGCCGGTTCGCGACCGAGTTCGGCGACGAGGGCCACCGCCAGGGCTGGTGCCTGTACAAGCTCGGCTGCAAGGGCCCCGAGACCTACGCCAACTGCCCCTCGATCCTGTTCGGCGACGTCGGCACCGGCTCGTGGCCGGTCGGCACCGGCCACCCCTGCATCGGGTGCACCGAGAAGGGCGTCGGCTTCGCCAAGCCGATCCACGCGCTGGCCGAGCTCCTGACCGTGACGCCGCCGACCCAGTTCGCGCGGCCCGCGGAGAACCAGGGCAAGGGCAGCACGCTGGCGACGGTCGCGACCGTCGCCGCGGTCGGCGGCCTGGCGATCGGCGTCGGCGCGCGCCTCGCCAAGAACCTCGGCAACCAGCCCGACGAGCCGCCGGCCGCCGGCGACGGCAAGTAGGAGGTCCCGATGCTGACCCGCAGGAACCTGCTCAAGGGGATCGCCGGCGGCGCCGGCGCGGTCGCCGCCACGCCGCTGTGCAAGGAGGCCCAGGCGCGCGGCGCGCACCAGCTGCCCGACGACGCGGTCGGGCTCCTCTACGACGGCACGCTGTGCATCGGCTGCCGCGCGTGCATGTCGGCGTGCAAGGAGGCCAACGACATGCCGGCCGAGCACACCGCGCTCGCGATCGGCAACTACTGGGACGCCCCGCTCGACATCTCGGGCAAGACCCTCAACGTCATCAAGGCCTACCGCAGCGGCACCGCGACCCACAAGGACCAGGAGCAGGACGGCTTCGCCTTCACCAAGGTCTCGTGCATGCATTGCGTGGATCCGTCGTGCGTGTCGGCGTGCCCGGTGTCGGCGATGACCAAGGACCCCCACTCCGGCGTGGTCCACTACAACGTCGAGGCGTGCATCGGCTGTCGCTACTGCGTGGCGGCGTGCCCGTTCAACGTGCCGCGGTTCACCTACGACCAGGCGATCCCCAAGATCTCGAAGTGCCAGCTGTGCCAGCACCGGATGGACGAGGGCAAGTACGCCGCGTGCGCCGAGGTGTGTCCCACCGGCGCGACGCTGTTCGGGCCGGTCATCGATCTGAAGAAGGAGATCGAGCGGCGGCGCAGCCTGACGCCGGGCACCCAGACCACGTACCCGCGCGGCAAGATCGGCGGCACCGACAGCTTCCAGGGGCCGGTCGCCCACTACGTCGAGCGCACCTACGGTGAGACCGAGATCGGCGGCACCCAGGTGCTGCACCTGTCGGGGGTGCGCTTCGAGCTGCTGAACAAGCCGCCGCTGCCCAAGGTGGCGCCGGCGCGCATCTCGGAGTCGTTGCAGCACGCGATCTACAACAACCTGATCGCGCCGCTCGGCTTCCTCGGCACGCTCGCGATCCTGGCGTGGCGCAACATGCGGCCCAAGCGCGAGCCCGCGCCCGCCGGCACCGCGGCGCCCGGGCCGACCAAGCCCGACGGAGGCGCGCCGTGACCGCCGCCACCACCAGCCACCACCCCGAGCCCGCGCCGCTGGGCGGTCGGATCTGGACGCCGTTCACCGGCGTGCTCGCGCTGCTGGTCGTCATCATGCTCGCGGTGCTCGCGACCCGGTTCATCCACGGCATCGGCGCGGTGACCAACCTGTCCGATGGCTACCCGTGGGGCATCTGGATCGCCTACGACGTCGTCGTCGGCTCGGCGCTCGGCGCCAGCGGCTTCACGGTCGCGTTCATCACCTACATCCTCAACCGCGGCCAGTACCACCCGATCGTGCGGCCGGCGCTCTTGACCGCGCTGTTCGGCTACGTGATGGCCGGCGCGTCGGTGTTCTTCGACATCGGCCGGTACTGGGAGTTCTGGCACATCTTCGTGCCGCGCTACGCCCAGGTGAACTCGGTGCTGTTCGAGGTCGCGCTGTGCATCTCGGCGTACACGCTGATCCTGTTCCTCGAGTTCCTGCCGGCCGTCCTCGAGCGGTTCGGCATGGTCCGGATCCGGCAGAAGGTCGATCGGGTGCTGTTCCTGTTGATCTCGATCGGCGTGCTGTTGCCGACGATGCACCAGTCGTCGCTCGGCTCGATGCTGCTGGTGTTCGGGCCCCAGGTCGATCCGCTGTACCAGACCCAGCTCTTGCCGCTGTTGTTCCTCAGCTCGACGATCGGCATGGGCCTGGCCGCGGTCACCGTCGAGGGCAGCGTGACCTCGCTGGCGCTGCGCCGCCCGGTCGAGGGCGACCTGCTGGCGAAGCTGATGCGGGTCGGCCAGTTCCTCGCGGCGGCGTTCCTGATCATGCGCTTCGGCGACCTCGCGGCGCGCGGCCAGCTCGGCAACCTGTTCGTGGCGCGGCCGCTGGTCTACCTGTTCTGGGTCGAGACCGCGCTGTTCGCGGCGCCGGTGGTGATGCTGCTCGGCCCGGCCGGGCGCCGGCCGTCGCGGTTCTTCGGCGCCGCGGCGCTGCTCGCGGCCGGCGGCATGCTCTACCGCATCGACGCCTACCTGGTGGCGTACAATACCGGGGCCGGCTGGCGCTACTTCCCGTCGCTGGGGGAGCTGGCGGTCACGATCGGCCTCATCGCGCTCGAGATCCTCGCGTTCATCATCGCCATCCGCGTGCTGCCGGTCCTCCCCAAGATGAGTCGGCGGGCGGCCCCGGACCCGGCCTGACTCGCTGCGACGCTCCCTCGCCAACCCCCTGAGGCGGAAGAACCCCCATGGCCAAGCACATCACGATCGACCCCATCACCCGGATCGAGGGCCACCTGCGGATCGACTGCGAGGTCGACGCCGGCAAGGTCACCGACGCCTGGGCCTCGGGGACCATGTGGCGCGGGGTCGAGCAGATCCTCCTGGGCCGCGACCCCCGCGACGCGTGGGCGATCACCCAGCGGTTCTGCGGCGTGTGCACGACGGTCCACGCGATCGCCTCGGTGCGCGCGGTCGAGAACGCGCTGCAGCTCGCGGTGCCCAAGAACGCGCAGTACATCCGCAACCTGATGATCGCGGCCCACGCGATCCACGACGAGATCGTCCACTTCTACCACCTGTCGGCGCTCGACTGGGTCGACGTCACCTCGGCGCTCAAGGCCGATCCCAAGGCCACCGCCGACCTGGCCGAGAGCCTGTCGCCGTGGCCGATGAACGGCGTCCGGGTCCAGGAGGCGACCAAGGAGCGGCTGAGCGGCCTGGTCGCCAGCGGCCAGCTCGGCATCTTCGCCAACGGCTACTGGGGCCACCCGGCGATGAAGCTGCCGCCCGAGGTCAACCTGCTGGCGGTGACCCACTACCTGCAGGCGCTCGACGTCCAGCGCAAGGCCAACAAGATTGTCGCGATCCTCGGCTCGAAGACGCCGCACATCCAGAACGTCGCGGTCGGCGGCGTGTCGAACCCGATCGCGACCAACAGCCAGTCGGTGCTGTCGCTCGAGCGGCTGCTGGCGATCAAGGAGCACATCGACGAGCTCAAGGCGTTCATCAGCCAGGTCTACGTGGTCGACGTCGCGGCGGTCGCGGCGTTCTATCCAGAGTGGACGCAGATCGGCAAGGGCGTCACCAACTACCTGGCCGCGCCCGACTTCCCGCTCGACGAGAAGGGCACCAAGTTCGTGACCTCGGGCGGCTACATCCCGGGCGGCGACCTGGCGGCGTTCAAGCCGATCACGACCTTCGGCGACCCGCTCCTGCACGACAACGTCGCCGAGAGCGTCAAGCACTCGTGGTACCAGGGCGGCAAGGGCCCGCTGCACCCGTACAAGGGCGAGACCGTCGCCGAGTACACCGACTTCCAGCCCCAGGCCAAGTACTCCTTCGTCAAGTCGCCGACGTTCGCCGGGCAGCCGGCGCAGGTCGGCCCGCTGGCCCGGGTGCTGGTGGCGGCCGCGGCCAACGACACCGCGATCACCAAGCACCTGACCACCGTGCTCGGCCTCGTCGAGGCGGTCGGCAAGATCAAGGTGCCGCTCGAGGGCCTGCACTCGACGATCGGCCGCCACGCCGCCCGCGCGGTGATGTGCGCGCGCAACATCGAGATCCTCGAGGACCAGTGGAACCTGCTGATGGCGAGCATCGCCAGCGGCGACGTCCACACCTTCGAGAAGCCGGTGTTCCCGTCGGGCGAGGTGGCGGGCTTCGGCTTCCACGAGGCGCCGCGCGGGATGCTGTCGCACTGGGTGGTGATCGCCGGCGGCGTCATCAAGAACTACCAGGCGGTGGTCCCGACCACGTGGAACGCGGCGCCGCGCAACGAGAGCGATCAGCTCGGGCCGTACGAGGCGTCGCTCCTGGGCACGCCGCTGGCCGACCCCGAGCGGCCGCTCGAGGTGCTGCGGACGATCCACTCGTTCGATCCGTGCCTGGCGTGCGCGGTCCACCTGGTCGATCCCAGCCGCCGCGACATCGTCTCGGTCCGGGCGCTGTAGACTGGACCCCATGCGCACCGTGGTCCTCGGCGTCGGCAACCTGATCATGGGAGACGAGGGCGCCGGGGTGCGCTGCGTCGAACGCCTCGAGGCCGCCGGCACGCTGCCCGCCGGCGTCGTCGTGATCGACGGCGGCACGTCGACCCACGAGCTGTTGGGCGATCTCGAGGACCTCGACCTGCTGGTGATCGTCGACGCGGTCGCCACCGGCGGCGCGCCCGGCAGCCTGGTCCGGCTCGAGGACGATCACATCCCGGCGGCGTTCTCGAACAAGCTGTCGCCGCACCAGCACGGCATCAACGACCTGCTGGCGGCGCTGCGGCTCCTCGGCCGGGCGCCCAAGCGGGTCGTGCTGCACGGCATCACGCCGGCGGTGATCGCGCTCGGGCTCGAGCTGTCGCCGGCGGTCGACGCCGCGCTGCCGGCGCTGGCCGCCCGGGTGGTGGCCGAGGTGGCCGGGACCGCCGCGTCATGACCGGTCGCCGGATCGCGGTGACCGGCACGGTCCAGGGGGTCGGGTTCCGGCCGTGGGTGTACCGGGTGGCGCGGGAGCTGGGCGTGGCGGGGCGGGTCCGCAACGACGACGCCGGCGTCGTGATCGACGCGTTCGCGGCCGAGCCGGTGCTCGAGGCGTTCGTCGCCCGGCTCGGCGTCGACGCGCCGGGGCGGGTGCGGACCGTCGCGTGGCAGCCGCTGGGCGACGCGGCGCCCGGCCAGTTCTCGATCGACACCACCAGCGCCGGCGGCGCGGTGACGCTGTCGATCCCGCCGGACCTGGCGACCTGCCCGACGTGCCTGGCCGAGGTCGCCGATCCGACGGATCGCCACTTCGCGTACCCGTTCACCAGCTGCACCTACTGCGGGCCGCGGTTCACGATCGCGCTGGCGCTGCCGTACGATCGCCCGGCGACGACGATGGCCGGGTTCCCGCTGTGCCCGGCGTGCGCGCGCGAGTACGACGACCCCGACGATCGGCGGTTCCACGCCCAGCCGATCGCGTGCCCGGCGTGCGGGCCGCGGCTCGCGCTCGAGCCGGCCGGCCCCGGCGACCCGCTGGCCGACGCCGCGGCGCTGTTGCGCGGCGGCCACGTCGTCGCGGTCAAGGGCCTGGGCGGCTACCACCTGGCGTGCGACGCCACCGACGCGGCCGCGGTCGCCGCGCTGCGCCTGCGCAAGCGCCGCGACGCCAAGCCGTTCGCGGTGATGGTCGCCGACCTCGCCGCCGCGCATCGGCTGGCGGTGCTGACGCCGGCCGACGTCGCGCTCCTGACCAGCCCCGAGCGGCCGATCACGCTGGCGGCGCGCCGGGCCGACGCCGGGCTGGCCGACGGCGTCGCGCCCGACACCCCGGTGGTCGGGCTGTTCTTGCCGTACACGCCGTTGCACCAGCTCTTGCTGGCGGCGGTCGGTGGGCCGCTGGTCTTGACCTCGGGCAACGTCACCGACGAGCCGATCGCGCAGCACGACGACGACGCCCGGGCCCGGCTGGCGCCGCTGGCCGACGCGCTCTTGCTCCACGACCGGCCGATCGCGACCCGGTGCGACGACTCGGTGGCGCGGGTGGTGGCCGGCGCGCCGATGATCCTGCGGCGGTCGCGGGGCTACGTGCCGCGGCCGATCGCGCTGGCGCGGCCGGTGCCGCGGCCGGTGCTGGCGGTCGGCGCCCACCTGAAGAACACCTTCTGCCTGGCCCACGGCGACGCCGCGTACTTCGGCCCGCACATCGGCGACCTCGACGACGCGCTGGCGCTCGAGTTCTTCGCCGAGGCGATCGAGCGGATGGAGCGGCTGGTGCGGGTGCGGCCCGAGGTGATCGCCCACGATCTCCACCCCGACTACCCGTCGACGCGCTACGCGCTGGCCCGCGGCGGCGTCACCCACGTCGGCGTCCAGCACCACCACGCCCACGTCGCCGCGGTGGTGGCCGAGCTGGGCCTGCGCGGCCCCGTGCTGGGCCTGGCCTGGGACGGCACCGGCCTGGGCACCGACGGCGCGGCCTGGGGCGGCGAGCTGCTCGAGGTCGACGGCGCCGACTGCGCGCGGCTGGCGACGCTGCGGCCGATCGCCTTGCCCGGCGGCGACGCGGCGATCCGGCAGGTGTGGCGGATCGCGCTGGCGCTGGTCGACGACGCGTTCGCCGGCGCGCCGCCGCTGGCCGAGCTGCCGGTGTTCGCCGCGGTCGCGGCCGGCGATCTGCGCGTGCTGCGGCAGATGATCGCCGGCGGCCTCAACACGCCGCCGGCCCACGGCGTCGGCCGGCTGTTCGACGGCGTCGGCGCGCTGGTGCTGGGCCGGACCCGGTCGGCCCACGAGGGCCAGGTCGCGATGGCGCTCAACCACGCCGCGGCCGGCGATCACGGCGCGTACCCGCTGCCGATCGAGCGCGGCGCGGCGCCGTGGCAGCTCGACCACCGGCCGATGGTGCGCGCGATCGTCGCCGACGTGCTGGCCGGCTGCGCGCCGGCGGTGATCGCCGCGCGGTTCCACCGGACGCTGGTGCTGGGCGCGGCGACGCTGGTCCGGGCGGCGCTGGTCGAGCGCGGGCCGCGGCCGATCGTGCTGACCGGTGGGTGTTTCCAGAACCCGCTCCTGGCCGAGGGCCTGGTCCACGAGCTGGCCGATCTCGCGGTATACCTGCCGCGGGCCGCGCCGCCGGGCGACGGTGGCCTGGCGCTCGGGCAAGCGCTGGTCGCGACCTGCCTGGACGAAAGGAAGCTGACGTCATGTGTCTAGGAGTTCCCGGCCGCGTGCTGTCGATCGACGGGATGATCGCCGTCGTCGACTTCTGGGGCGTCAAGAAGCAGGTCCGGCTCGACGTCATCGACGAGCCGGTCGTGCCCGGCGACTACCTGCTCAACCACGTCGGCTACGCGATCCGGCGCATCCCGCCCGAGGACATCGCCGAGACGCTGGCGATGTACGACGAGCTCCTGGGCGAGGTCCGGGGCGGCGGCGACGACCTGATGGCGGCCGACGTGCGCGGCGAGCTGGCCGGGGCGGGCAAGGCCGATGTCTGACCCCGCGACCAGCGAGATGCGGTTCCGCGATCCGGCCCGGGCCAAGGCCCTGGGCGCGCGGCTGGCCGAGCTGGTGGCCGCGGCCGGTCGCCCGATCTCGGTGATGCACGTGTGCGGCAGCCACGAGCAGGCGATCGCCCGCTACGGCCTGCGCGCGGCGTTCCCCCGCGGGCTCGACGTGACGATGGGCCCCGGCTGCCCGGTGTGCGTGACCGATCTGCCCGAGATCGACGAGGCGGTGGCGCTGGCCCGCGCCGGCGTCCGGGTCGCGACCTACGGCGACATGCTCAAGGTGCCGGGCACCGCGATGTCCCTGGCCGACGCCCAGGCCGAGGGCGCGCGCATCGACGTCGTCTACAGCGTGGCCCAGGCGGTCGAGCTGGCGCGCGCGACGCGCGATCCGATCGTGTTCTTCGCCAGCGGCTTCGAGACCACCGCCGTCGCGACGGCGGCGGTGCTGGTGAGCGATCCACCGCCCAACTTCACGGTGCTGTCGGCGCACAAGTACATCCCGCCGGTGATGGAGATCGTCGCCGAGATGCCCGGCGCCAAGGTCGAGGGCTTCCTCGCCGCCGGCCACGCCGCGACCATCACCGGCTCGGCGATCTTCGACGCGTTCGCGGCCCAGCACCGGCGGCCGGTGGTCGTCGCCGGGTTCGAGCCGCTCGACGTGCTGGCCGGGCTGGTGGCGCTGGTCGAGCTGGTCGTCGCGGGCGAGGCGCGGGCGGTCAACTGCTACCCGCGCTGCGTGACCGCGGAGGGCAACAAGGTCGCGCAGGCGCTCTTGTGGCGGGTGTTCCAGCCGATCGGCGGGCGCTGGCGCGGGATCGCCCACGTCCCCAGCGGCAACCTGCGGCTGCGCGACGAGTTCGCGCACGTCGACGCGCGGCGCCGGTTCGACATCGACGTGGCGTCGCTGTGGCAGATGGCGCCGCCGGCGCTGGTCGAGCACTGCGTGTGCGGCGACATCATGGCCGGCATCGCGGCGCCCCGCGACTGCTCGCTGTTCGGGCGCGCGTGCACGCCCGACACGCCGGTCGGCGCGTGCATGGTGTCGTCCGAGGGCACCTGCCGGATCTGGCACCAGTACGGCGGCGTGCCCGACCTGGTCCAGCTCGGCGCGCGGCCCGACGCGGCGAGGGCGCCGTGAGCGTCCGCGAGCGGATCACGCTCAAGCAGGGCGCCGGCGGGCGCGCGATGCGCGCGCTGATCGGCGAGGTGTTCGTCGAGGGCCTGGCCGCGCCGGTCGCGCCCGGCGACGTCGGCCTGGCCGATCTCGACGACGGCGCCGCGGTGCGGATCGGCGATCGGTGGCTGGTCGCGACCACCGACGCCCACGTGGTCCACCCGCGGTTTTTTCCCGGCGGTGACATCGGCCGCCTGGCGGTGGCCGGCACGGTCAACGACCTGGCGATGATGGGCGTCACCGACGCGGTCATGCTGACCCTGGCGGTGGTGATCGAGGAGGGCTTCCCCCGGGCCGACCTCGAGCGGGTCGCCGCGTCGATCCGCGCCACCTGCGCCGAGGCCGGCGTGCGGATCATGACCGGCGACACCAAGGTGATGGGCAAGGGCGAGGTCGACGGCCTGGTGCTCACCACCACCGGCGTCGGCCTCACCGACCGGGTCGTGACCGATCGCGGCCTCGTGGCCGGCGACCGCATCCTGGTCACCGGCACGATGGGCGATCACGGCCTGGCGGTGCTCGCCGCCCGCGGCAACCTGGCCCTCGACGTCGAGCTGGTCTCCGACGTGGCGCCGCTGAACGGCCTGGTGCGGGTCGCCCTCGACGCCGGCGGCGACGCGATCACGGCGATGAAGGATCCGACCCGGGGCGGCCTGGCCAGCGCGCTCCACGAGATGGCCGACAAGGCCGGCGTCGCCGTCATGCTCGACGAGGCGGCGGTGCCGATCCGGCCCGACGTCCGGGCGGTCGGCGAGCTGCTCGGGATCGATCCGCTGCACGTCGCCAACGAGGGCAAGGTGGTGATGGGGGTGCGCGCCGATCGCGCCGAGGCCGTGCTGGCCGCGGTCCGGGCCCACCCGCTCGGCCGCGACGCGGCGCTGATCGGCACCGTCGTCGCCGAGCCGCCGGGGCGGGTCGTGGTCGACACCGGCTTCGGCCGGCGCCTGCTGGTCGAGCCCGAGGGCGAGCCGCTGCCGAGGATCTGCTGATGAGCGACATCCAGGTCGAGATCGACGGCGCGGTCGGGGTGCTGACGATCGCGCGGCGCGCGCGGATGAACTCGCTCGACGTCACCACCGCGCGCGACCTGCGCAAGGCCGGGCTGACGCTCACCCGCGATCGCGCCGTGCGCGCGATCGTCGTGCGCGGCGACGGCGGCGTGTTCTGCACCGGCGCCGACCTGAAGTACATCCGGGCCGGCGGCGCGGCCGACGATCTCGACTACCTGAAGGCCGGCGGCGGGCCGCCGCGCACCGGCGGCCACGGCGCGATCTTCAAGCAGATCCTCGAGTACCTGCACGCGACGATCAGCGAGCTGCGGCGCGCGCCCAAGCCGGTGATCGCCGCGGTCGACGGCCCGGCGGCCGCCGGCGGCTTCGGGCTGGCGCTGGCGTGCGACCTGGTGCTGGCGTCGGAGCGCGCCAGCTTCGAGTGGGCGTACTTCAAGACCGGGCTGTCGGGCGCCGAGTCGACGACGTTCTTCCTGCCGCAGCTGGTCGGGCTGCGCAAGGCGCTCGAGCTGGCGTACCTGAGCCCGCGGCTGACCGCCCGCGCCGCCCTCGAGCTGGGGCTCATCACCGCGGTCCACCCCGACGGCACCGTCGACGCCGAGGCGCGGGCGCTGGCGACCCGGCTGGCGGCGGGGCCGACCGAGGCGATGGCGGTGGCCAAGAGCCTGATGAGCGCCGCGGCCGGCGCCGATCGGCTGAGCGTCCACCTCGACCGCGAGCTCGAGGAGCTGGCCCGGATCGCCGACGGCGCCGACTTCGCCGAGGGCCTCGACGCGTTCTTCGCCAAGCGGCCGCCGGCGTTCCCCGGCCCGATCGGAGGTCGGTGATGCACGAGTACTCGATCGTCGCGGCGCTGGTCGATCAGGTCGAGGCCGCGGCCCGGCCGCACCCGACCGCGCGGATCAAGCGGGTCCACGTCGCGATCGGCGAGCTGGCCGGGGTCGAGACCGAGCTCCTGGCCACCGCGTTCGCGACGTTCCGCGGCGGCACCCGGTGCGCCGACGCCGAGCTGACCATCGACGCGCGGCCGGCGGCGTGGCGCTGCCCGAAATGCGCGGCGACGATCGCCCGCGGCGCGCCGCTGCGCTGCGAGCCGTGCGGCGCGCCGGCCAAGCTGGCGTCCGGTGACGAGATCGTGCTGCAACGGATCGAGCTGGAGCTCGACGACGACGACGACGCGAAGGAGGCACCCGATGTGTAGCGACTGTGGCTGTGGCGATCCCGACGTCGTGCCGCTGGAGATCCAGGGGCGCATCCTCGCCGACAACGACACCAACGCCGGGCACAACCGCGAACACTTCGCGGGCGCCGGCGTGCTGACGATCAACCTGATGGGCTCGCCGGGGGCGGGCAAGACCGCGATCCTCGAGGCCACGGCGCGCCACCAGGCGGGGCTGCGGCTGGCCGCGATCGCCGGCGACCTGGCGACCGATCGCGACGCCGCGCGGCTCGAGCGCGCGGGCATCCCGTCGCGCGCCATCACCACCGGCTCGGCGTGCCACCTCGACGCGAGGATGGTGCACCACGCGCTCCACGCGCTGCCGATCGCCGGCGTCGACGTGCTGTTCGTCGAGAACGTCGGCAACCTGGTGTGCCCGGCGGTCTACGACCTGGGCCAGGCGGCGAACGTCGTGGCGCTGGCGGTCACCGAGGGCGAGGACAAGCCGCTGAAGTACCCGACGATGTTCTTGAAGGCCGACCTGGTGCTGCTGACCAAGATCGATCTCTTGCCGCACCTCGACTTCGACCTGGCGGCGGTCAAGGACGCGCTGGCCCGGGCCATGCCCGAGCCGCGGGTGATCGCGGTGTCCGCCAAGACCGGCGAGGGCGTCGACGAGTGGCTGGCCTGGCTGGCGGCCCGGCGGGCTGCGCTGCCGGCGCCGACGGCGGGGGCCGCGGCGCACGGGCATCACGACCACGGCCATGGTCACGGCCACGAGCACGGCCACGATCACAGCCACGCGCACGATCACGGCCACGCGCACGATCACGGTCACGGTCACGGCCACGATCACGGCCACTGAGCGCCGGACCGCGTCCGGGGCGGCGCAGCGCCGGCCGCGCGGCGATCGGTCGCCTGGCTACAGGCTCTTGCCGTCGAACGGCTTGACCTCGAGCGTCGTCGGATCGACGCCGGCGAGGCAGCGCACGTTGACCGCGATCATCTCGCCGCCGTCGGGCGTGGCGCCGCGCGAGAACGGCCGCACGCCGCACACCTTGCAGAAGGTGTGGTGGATGTGGCGGCGCGCGAACTGGTAGTCGGTGAGGCTGTCGGCGCCGGCCTCGAGCTGGAACTTGGTCGCGGGGATGAAGCTGAGCAGCCAGCCGGCGCGCCCGCACATCGAGCAGTTGCAGGCGACCACCGGCTGGGTGAGATCGACCTCGGCGGAGTAGCGGACGGCGCCGCAGTGGCAGCTTCCCGAGTACGTCGTCGACATGAACAGGCCTTTCGTGAACGAGCGGGGCAGGAGGATGGCACGCACCGCGGGCTCACGCCTGGGCGCGCGGACGGCGCGCGGAGTCGAGCAGCTCGGCGGCGTGGGCCTTGGCGCGCGCGGTGGTGCTGCCGCCGAGCATGCGGGCCAGCTCGTCCTTGCGCGCGGTCGAGCCGAGCCGCTTGACCAGCGTCTCGGTGCGGCCGCCGGTCTCGATCTTCTCGACGTGGTAGTGGGCGTCGGCGTAGGCGGCGATCTGCGGCAGGTGGGTCACGCACAGCACCTGGCGGTGATCGGCGACCGCGCGGATCAGCGCGCCGACCGCGTGGGCGGTGGCGCCGCCGATGCCGGCGTCGACCTCGTCGAAGACGTAGGTGGCGACCTCGTCGGCGCGGCGCAGCGCCAGCTTCATCGCCAGCATGATCCGCGACAGCTCGCCGCCCGACGCGACCTTGGCCAGGGGCTTGAGCTCCTCGCCCTTGTTGGCGCCGAGCAGCACCTCGACGTCGTCGGCGCCGTGGGGGCCGAGCGCGGCGGGCGCGATGCGCACCTCGAGCCGCGCCGAGGCCATGCCCAGCTCGGCCAGCGCCTTGCCGACCTCGCGCGCCAGCTTGGTGCCGGCGCGGCGGCGGCTGTCGGTGAGCGCGGCGGCGGCGCGCTGGCAGCGGCCGAGCGCCTGGGCCCGGGCCGCGGTCAGGCTCTCGAGGTGCGCGTCGCGGTGGGTGAGCTGATCGAGCTCGGCGGTCAGCGCCGCCAGGCGCTCGAGCAGATCGCCGCCGCCGTGCTTGCGCCGCAGCCGCCGCAGCTGCTCGAGGCGATCGTCGATCCACGCCAGCCGCTCGGGGTCGCCCTCGACGCGATCGGCGTAGCGGCGCAGCCCGGCGGTGGCGTCGTCGGCGATCACCCGCGCCTCGGCCAGCTGGCGCGCCAGCGGATCGAGCGTGGCGTCGAGCCGGACCAGCTTGTCGAGCTCGCGCGCGGCGTGGGCAAGGCCGTCGAGCGCGCCGCTGTCGCCGTCGCCGCCGTCGAGCGCCGCCACCGCGGCGCGCGAGCCGACCCGCAGCTCCTCGGTGGCCGACAGCCGGGTGCGCTCGGCGACCAGCCGCTCGTCCTCGCCCGGCTCGAGCCGCGCGGCGTCGAGCTCGTCCTTCTGGAAGCGGACGAAGTCGGCGCGCTCGGCGCGCTGGCGATCGTCGCCGCCGAGCGCCGCGATCTGCGCGTCGATGCCGCCCAGCTCCTCCCACGCCGCGGCCATCTCGGCGGGCAGCGCGGCGTCGCCGGCGAACGCGTCGAGGATGTCGCGGTGGCGGCGGGCGTCGACCAGGCCCTGGTGCTGGTGCTGGCCGGCCAGATCGATCAGCCACGCGCCGAGCTCGGCCAGGCGGCCGGCGGTGGTGAGCGCGCCGTTGACGTAGGTGCGGCTCTTGCCGCCGCGCAGGATGACCCGGCGGATGACCACCTCGGCGCCGAGGTCGACCTCGGCCGCGTCGTCGGCGGCCAGCGGCAGCCCGGCGGCGGCGAGCACGCCGCGCACCCGCTCGCGCAGATCGGCCGGGACCTCGACGATGGCCTCGACCGTGGCCTCGGGCGCGCCGGCGCGCGGGATGTCGGCCGACGCGCGGCCGCCGCGCAGCAGGTTGACCGCCTCGACGATCAACGACTTGCCGGCGCCGGTCTCGCCGGTCAGCACGCCGAGGCCGGGCCCCAGCTCGAGCGTGACGTCAGACAGGATTGCGAAGTTGGTGACTCGCAGGTGGCGCAGCACGCGATCGACTCTGCACCAGCACCCTGACACTGCGCAAGTGTTCAGCCATCGCAACCGGGCGTCGCCGTCGGTGTCGACGGTGCATGGGCAGCTCGGTCGTGGGAACGCCGCTGGTCCAGCGCGCGCTCGCCGCGCTCGCGGCGCTGCTGACGCTGGCCGCGCTGGCGATCGCCGCCGTCCAGCTCCAGGCCCCCGCGCCGCCGGCGCCGGCGGTCGCCGCGCCGCCGCGCGATCCGTGGGGCGAGCTGGTGGCGCTGCGCGCGCGGATGGCGGCGCTCTACCGCGAGCTCGCCGCCATCGAGCTGCGCGATCCGACCCGGACCGTCGTCGTGGCGCGGGTCAGCGCGGGGTGCGTCGGCGAGTCCGCGATCGACGAGCTCGAGCTGGCGTCGACGCACGCCACCTGGCACCGGCCCGAGGCCCGGCCGCGCGGCGTCGCGATCGATGCCACCGTGCGGCGCCGGCTCGCCGACGCCCTCGCGCTCTCGACGACTCGGCCCGAGCCGATCGGATACGACGCGGCGTTCGTCGTGATCGGCGACGCGCGCGTCGACGTGACCTCGCCCGCGGGCGTCGCGCTCGTCGCCGTGCTCGCCGAGCTGGAGGACCGCGCCTACGCCGACCTCGCCGCCGCCTACGCCGACGCGGTCGCGCGGATCGACGTCCCCACCGTCGACGGCGTGCGGCGCTACCGCGTCGATCGCGCCGGCCTCGCCGAGCGCCGCGCCGGCCGCTGGGCCGTGATCGACGCCGACCCGCGCCGCGCCCTCGACCTGCTCGACGACGTCTTCGCCCGCGCCGTCCGCCGCGCCGGCCCCGCGCCGTTCGCTCGCGTCACGCTCAGCCGCGCCGGCCGCGTCACCCGCGGCGCCCTCGCCGAGCCGCCCCACCGCGCCGCCGTCGCGCACCTTCGCTAGTCTCGCGCAGCACGATCAGGTTCACGCCGCTCAACCCGCCCGACCGTCACGCGTCTCCCGGGAGGCCGGGCGGCGTGTGCTCGCTCCCCCCACGCTGAACGATCCGGGCCGTTATGGGAGGGGGCCCCGGCGAATGCCGGGGGAGGGTTTTTGCGAAAAACCCTCCCAGTAGTTCAGAACGGGAACTCGCCGTCAGCCTTGCGCTTGCGCAGCGCCTCGGCCTTGCGCTTCTCGACCGCGGCCTCGGCCGCCAGCTCGGGGATGATGTCGACCGGGGCGTCGAGCACCTTCTGGGTCATCGCGTCGAACAGCGCCTCGTCCTGCTTCTTGGGCGCGTAGAACTCGGCGATCAGGTTGTAGGTGGCGATGTAGTCGGGCGCGATCTTGCGCGACGCCTCGAAGTGCTTCCAGCTGCGATCGAGATCGCCGCCGGCGAAGCTCGGCGCGATCGAGTAGTACGCGCCGAAGTAGCGGTCGGCGGCGCCCCAGAAGAAGTTGGTGTCGAGGTTGTAGACCTGCTCCATGATCGCGTAGATGCGATCCTTGTAGGTCAGGACGACGGTGATGTCCTGGGCGTTGCCCCACTTGCCGAGGTTGGTGGAGTACCAGTAGAGGAGGCCGATGCCCGGCTTGTCGACCAGCGTCGCGGCGTCCTTGAGATCGACGCCGGCGGCGAGGCGCTCCTCGATCGCCGGGTAGCGCGCCTTGAGGCCGCGCTCGGCGTACTGGAAGCCCTTCTCGTAGGTCTTGAGGAACAGCTCCTTCTTGTCGGCCTGCTCGAAGAACAGCCAGCCGTCGGCGAGGAGGTAGTTGGCGCGGGCCAGCTTCTCGTAGGTCTCGTAGTCGTCGTCCTTGAGCTTGATCGCCTCCTCGTACTTGGCGATCGCGGCCTCGAGCTGCGCGCGATCGCCGCGCTGGGCGAACGCGGCGTCGCCGGCCGCGACCGCGGCCTGGTAGGCGGTGGGGTCGGTGGCGCCGCCGCGGCGGACGCCGCCGCCGATCGAGCTGGCGGAGGCGCCGCAGCCGGCGCCGAGGGTGACGGTCGCGAGCGGCGCGGCGGCCAGCGACAGCGACAGCGCGGCCCCGAACAGCGAGCGGACGAACGAGCGCGGACGGACGATCATGGAGACCTCGATAGTCACTGGTTGATGAGCCGCGGGCCTGGTGCCCGGCCCTCGGTAGGCACGCGACTATACGTCCCGGCGGCGCTGCGCTGTCAACCGAGCGCCCGCGCGACCGCCTGGCCGGCCGCGCCGAGGCCGGCCGCGGCCTGCGCGACCGCCGCCACCGCCGGGCCGTGGCCGCGCTGGGCCAGCTCGCGGGCGGCGGTGAGCGTCGCGTCGAGGGTCAGCTCGCCGCCGCCGCCGACCCGCTCGGCGAGGGCGGCGGCCAGCCGGGTCGGGGCGTCGGCGCCGAGCTGCCTGACCGCGCCGCCGGCCAGGTTCATCGCGCCGGCGGTGGCGCCGGCGATCGCGACCCGGGCCAGCGTGGGCCCGGTGGTGGCGGCGTCGAACAGCGCGCCGCCGCTGGCCAGCTCCTGGGCGACGTCGACCAGCGCCGCCGCGTCGCCGGCCCGCCAGTAGACGTCGACCAGCCGGCGCAAGGTCGGCGGGTGGCCGGGATCGAGATCGGCGGCGCGCAGGAACGCGTCGTCGGCGCCGGCGACGTCGCCGAGCCGGGCCAGCGTCAGCTCGCCGAGCCGGTACCAGATCGCGGCGCGGCGATCGGGCGGCAGCGTCGTCGCGGCCAGGCCCTTGAGCGCGCGCGCGGCGCCGGCCCAGTTGCCGCGCTCGACGTACAGGTCGGCCAGCGCCTCGAGCGAGCGGGCGTGGTGCGGCTCGTCGGCGACCACCAGCTCGTAGTAGTAGACCGCGCCGATCGTGTCGCCGGCGCGCTTGCACAGCTCGGCCAGCTCGAGCCGCGCCGCGGTCAGCGCGCCGATGTCGTCGGGGACGATCAGCTCGAGGCCGCTGCGGGCGGCGCGCAGCGCGGCGTCGAGGTCGCCGACCTTGCCGGCCAGCCGCGCGCAGGTGGCGTAGATGTCGCGCCGCGACGGGCCCAGCCGGGCCGCGCTCTGGGCCAGCTGCAGCGCGCGGGCGTCGTCGCCGAGCGCCTCGGCGATCTCGGCCCGGCGCAGCATGACCACGTCGGGCGGCAGCCGCGAGGTGTTGACCGGCAGGCGCGCGTAGAGCGCGTCGGCGGCGGCGAGGTCGCGCTCGCGGTAGGCGAGATCGGCGAGGCTGTCGAGCGCGGGCGCGTAGGTCGGCTCGGTGTCGAGCGAGCGGGTCCACGCGGCCTTGGCGGCGCGGATGTCGCTGCGCCGCTCGGCGTGCAGGCGGCCCAGCTCGAACCAGTGGCTGGCGCGCTCGGTGGGATCCGACTCGGCGGCGGCGCGCGCGGCGCACAGCTCGGCGGCGGTGGTCCAGTCGGCGCGGCCCTCGGCGCGCTCGTAGAGCAGGCGGAACGCCTGCGGGTGCGCCGGCGCGATCGCCAGCACGCCGCGGGCGGCGGTGTCGATCGCGGCGCCGTCGCGCTCGGCGATGGCCCGCGCCAGATCGCGCTCGCGCTCGCCGAGATCGCGGGCGTGCAGCTCGTCCTTAGGCACGTCGGCGCCGAGCCGGCTGGCCTCGGCGCGGGCCCGGGCCGCGGCCTCGTGGTTGCCGACCGCCAGCGCGGCGTCGGCGGCGGCGTTGGCCAGCTCGACGGCGCGGGCGCGATCGCCGGCGCGCGCGGCGTCGGCGGCGGCGCGGGCCAGGAGCGCGGCCCGCTCGCCCTGCGGCGCCATCGCCGCGGCCTGGCCCAGCATCGTCGCGGCGTCGCGGTAGCGGCCGGCCAGCTCGTAGATCCGGGCCAGCGGCCGCGGCACCGCCGGGATCGACGGGTCGTCGGCCAGCGCCGCCTCGTAGTGGCGGCGCGCGGCGTCGGGATCGAGCAGCTTCTCGTCGAACACCAGCGCCAGCTCGAGGTGCAGCGCGCCGCGATCGCGGGCCGAGCCCGCCAGCGCGATCTCGCGATCGAGCAGCTCGGCGGTCAGCGCCCACTCGCCGCGCGCCATCGCCACCGCCCGCAGCTCGTAGGCGATGTCGAGATCGTCGGGGTCGCAGGCGTGGGCCTCCTTGAGGCAGCGGTAGGTGTCGGCCTCGCGGTGCAGCGTGTCGCGGTACAGCTGGGCCCGGCGCCACCACAGCCGGGCGCGGCCGCGCGGCTCGGTGGTGGCGATGATCTGCCGGCCGATCACGTCGGAGACGGCCTCGCCGTCGCCGCGCACGTCGTGCAGCTGCTCGAGCGCGGCCAGCGCGCGCAGATCGCCGGCCGGCGCCAGCAGGCTGGCCGACTCGTAGCGGGCGATCGCGGCGTCGAGCTGATCGCCGGCGGCCAGCTCGGCGCCGTGGCGCAGCAGGCGCTCGTACTCGGAGCCGGGCGGGCCGTCGGCGGGGCGCATCGTCGCCAGGCCGCGCAGCGTGATCCGCCGCGTGCCCTCGCCGGTGGTCGGCGCCGCCGGGGCGCCGTCGCTGGGCGCGGCCGGGGGCACGGTCGGCGACGAGCCCAGCGGCGCGGTGCGGGTGCGCGGCGCGGGCTCGCGCGCCACCGGATCACGCGCGGGCGCGGCGGCGATCTCGCCGGCCTGGACGTCGTGATCGCGATCGAGCGCGGCCAGCCGCTCGCCGGCCCACGCGCGGGTGGTGGCGTCGAGCGCGAGCGAGCCGGCGGCGCGCTCGTACAGCTCGCGGGCGCCGGCGAGATCGTCGTCGGCGATGCGCGCGTCGGCCAGCGGCAGCCACACCGTCGGCAGCTCGGGTGCGGCGGCGTGGGCGGCGTCGAGGTGGCCGCGGGCCCGCAGCGGATCGCCGAGCTTGTCGCGGGCCAAGAGCGCCATCGCCAGCAGCCAGCGCGCGCGCTCGACACCGGTGCTGTTGGCGGCGGCGCGCTCGTAGACGTCGGCCAGGCGCACCAGATCGCCCTCGGACTCGAGCGCGTCGGCCAGCGCCGCGACCAGCTCGCCGTCGCCGGGCGCCAGCCGGTGCGCGCGGATCAGCGCGTCGCAGGCGATCGTGTCGTCGTGGAGGTCGAAGCGCGCCGCCGACGCCGCCTCGCGGTACAGGTCGACGGCGAGCGGCTTGGGCGCGCGCGCGGCCACCGCGAACAGCGCGCGCACCAGCGCGTCGGCGTGGCCGGCGGCGCGGGCGGCGGCGCGGACCCGCTCGATCGCCTCGGCCAGGCTGACCGGATCGCCGCCGGCCCGGACCCGGGCGGCGATCGCGTCGGCGTAGAGATCGGCGGCGCCGGCGTGATCGCCGGAGGCGGCGGCGGCCTCGGCCAGCTTCTCCATCTCGGTCGGGCGGGCGGTGCGGCGGCGCGGCTCGGTGACCGGCGCCGGGCGCGGCGGCGCCGACGGGCTGGGGGGCAGGGCGGCCAGCGCGGCCTCGAGCCGCGCCGCGGCGTCGGCGTCGCCGAGCGCGTCGCGGTACAGGCCGAGCGCGTCGGTCAGCCGGGCCCGGGCCTCCTCGGGCGGCACGCTGGCGGCGCCGCGCTCGAGCGCGGTGGCCAGGTCGCGCTTGCGGCGGCGCTCCTGGTGCAGCGCGAACAGCAGCATCGCCGCCTCGTCGGTCAGGCGGGCGGCGGCGTCGACCGCCTCGAGCACGGCGATCGCGCGGTGATCGTGGCCGCGGCGCTGCCACGCGGTGGCCAGCGCCAGCACGTCGGCCGCCGAGCGACGATCGGGCGCGATCGCCTCGAGGGCGGCCGCGGCGTCGGCGTGATCGTCGGCGGCCGAGGCCTCGGCGGCCAGCAGCCGCAGCGTCGCGTCGCGGCGCGCCGACGGGCCGTGGGCGTCGGCGGCGGCCCGCATCGTCGCGCGGGCCCGCTCGAGGTCGCTCAGGCGATCGTAGTAGACGTCGGCGAGCTCGAGCAGCACCTCGGCCTTGCGGTGGCCGTGGAGGTGCGGCTCGGTCTGCGCCGAGGCCAGCGCGGTCAGCGCGGCGGCGACCGCCGGCCAGTCGCCGAGCTCGGCGCACACGTCGGCCAGCTCGCGCAGCGCGCGCGGGTCGCCGGCGGCGGCCGGCTCGGCCAGGAGCGCGCGGGCGCGCTCGGGCTCGCCGGCGCTGCGCGCGCGCTCGACCTCGTCGAGGCGCGGCGCCGGGCTGCGGATGAAGGCCGCCGCCGGCGTGCGCAGGCGCTCGGCCACCGCGGCCAGCGCCGGGTGGTTGGTGGCGGCGCCGATCGACTCGACGATCGCGATCGTCCGCTCGCGCCACGCCGGCGGGATGCCCTGCGGATCGGCGGCGATCAGCTCGCCCAGCTCGATCGCCGCGGCCGTGCGATCGCGGCTGGCGTCGGCGTCGTCGCCGGCCGTGGTGGCCAGCGTGGCCAGCGCGTCAGCGAGCTCGAGCCGCTGGCCGCGGGCCCGCGCGATGTCGGCCAGCGCGTGGATCGCCGGGCGGTAGCCGGCGTCGAGCTCGAGGGCGCGGCCGAGCGTGATGCGCGCGACGTCGGGGCGCTCGAGCTGCACGTGGATCGCGGCGAGCCGGACCAGCAGCGCCTTCTGCCGTGACGGCTGGCGCGCGCTGGCGGCGATCTTGCGGCCGAGGATCGTCGCGACCCGCTCGAGGTCGCCGAGGTCGCGCTCGATCAGCTCGAGCGCGTCGAGCGCCGGCAGGTGATCGTCGGCCAGCCGCAGCGCCGCCTCGAGGCAGCGCACCGCGTCCTCGGCGTGGCCGGGGCGCCGCCGGAACAGCTCGCCGGCGCGGTACAGCGCGTCGGCGCGCGTCGACAGGCCGGCGCTGCCGTCGGTGGCCTCGGCGAACGACTCGAGCGCGGCGGCCGCGGCGGCCAGCTCGCCCTTGCGCTCGTGGAGATCGGCGATCAGCCGGTAGGCCTGGCCGCGCAGCTCGCCGGGGAGCCGCGGCGCGGCGCGGCCGAGCAGCGCGATCGCGGTGCCGGCGTCGCCGGCGCGATCGAGCGCGCTGGCCAGCCGGAACTCGATCACCGCGCGCTCGGCGTCGTCGGCGAGCGCGCCCGGCGCGGCCAGCAGCGCGGCGTAGGCCCGGGCCACCTCGGGGAAGGCGCGCTGCCGCCACGCGGCCTCGCCGGTGGCGCGGGCGATCCGCGGCCCCAGCTCGCTGGCGTCGGCGGCGTCGCGCTCGACGGTGGCGGCGCGGTTGCCGGCGGCCTGGGCCAGGGTCAGCGCGCGGCCGCCGAGGTCGGCGGCGAGGTGCGCCTCGGCGGCCTCGCACAGGAGCGTCGCGGTGGCGGCCGGGCCGCGCGCCGCGACCAGCGCGTCGAGGGCCTGGGCCAGCCCGCGGGCGTCGTCGCGGGGGCGCGCGATCGCCACCCCGCCGGCGAGGTACGCGGCCCCCCCCGCCCTCCCCCCCACCACCTCCGCCCCCCGCGCGGCGTCGCCGGCGGGCCCCCCGAGATCGGCGCC
>JAEUJY010000086.1 GCA_016794525.1 Myxococcales bacterium | reverse complement strand
GAGGCGGCGTGCGGGCACCCGCTGACCGACGACGACGTGCTGGCGATGCTGTGCGAGGACCGGCTCGCGGGCTCCCACGTGGGAGATCCGGCGGCGCAGCGGCCGCTGCATCAGATCGCGATCACGCGGTGCACGGACTGCGGCCAGGCGTGGCACGACGTGGCCGGGCAGACCGTCAAGATCAGCGCGACGGCGGTGGCGGAGGCGTCGTGCGACGCCGAGCTGCTCGGGCGGGTGGACGGCGACAAGCCGGCGCGGGTCACCAAGACGATCCCGCCGCGGACCCGGCGCGCGGTGCTGCGGCGCGATCGCGGGCGGTGCGTCGTGCCGGGCTGTCGGAACGCGCGGTACGTCGCCGTGCATCACGTCGTGCCGCGCGCCGTCGGCGGCGACCACGCGCCGCTCGGACTGGCCGCGCTGTGCTCGGCCCACCACAAGGCGGTCCACGACGGTCGGCTGCGGATGGAACAGGCCGGGCGGGGCCGGTGGCGGTTCACGCGGCCCGACGGCGCGCCGTACGCGTCGCCGCCGTCCCACGTGGAACCGGCGCCCGCGGCCGCCGAGGCCTCCCACGTGGGAGATCCGCCGCTACCGGCCGCAGCGCCACCCAGCAGCGGCACCGCCCGACGCCGCGCGAGACGTCCGCGACGACCGCCGGGCGACACCGGCCGACGATGACGGTTGGCCGCCTGGCCTGTTCCCCAGCCCCGTCCGGTCCCTCCCACGGTGGTAAAACCCGCGCCATGCGTACGAAGCTGGCATGTGTCCTCATGCTCACCGCGGCGACCGCGGGGGCCTGCAAGAGCAAGAAGGCGGACAAGAGTGGTGCCGGGACGGGCACCGCCGCGGGCGCGGCGACCGGCAGCGGCAGCGCCGCGGGCACCGGTGCCGGGACTCAGTCGGCCACCACCACCGCGACCGGACCGCTCAAGGCGGTCACCGAGTGCCCCCCGGCGCTCAAGGACGCCGACAAGGGACTCTCACGGACGATCCCCGCCGGCTGCGCGACGTCGGTCGAGGGCGAGTACTACGTCGATGGCGAGCTGACCATCGAGGCTGGCGCGAAGCTCTCGTTCAAGGCCGGCGCGGTGATGTACGTCGGCTACAGCGACGCGTCGAAGCTCATCGTCAAGGGCACCGCCGACAAGCCCGTGACCTTCACCTCGGGGGGCGACGCGGTCGCCGGCGCCTGGAAGGGTGTCCACCTGTACGCGAAGGCGGCGCGCTCGCAGATCGACGGACTGGTGCTCGAGTTCGCCGAGACCGGTCTGGAGATCGACGCACCGGATGTCGCGATCAAGAGCAGCACGCTGCGCGCCGCCAAGGCCGCGGCGCTGCGGGTCGCCGACGAGGTGACGCTGGCGGCGTTCGATGGCAACACCATCGAGCAGCCGGGCGTGCTGGCGCTGAGCCTGCCACCGTCGGCGATGATCGGCCTCGGCGCGACGAACAAGCTCCCCGCGGACGCCGTGGTCGAGCTGCGCGGCGGCACCGCGAGCGCCTCGGGCACGTGGCCCAACCTCGGGGCGCCGGTGCGGGTCGCCGGTGAGGTGTACGTCGAGGGCAAGCCGAGCAAGGCGACGATCACGATCGCCGCCGGCGCCACCTTCCACTTCGACAGCGGCGGCGCGCTGTACGTCGGCTACGGCGGCGATGGCGAGCTCAAGGTCGCCGGCACCACCGAGGCGCCCGTGACGTTCGCGGCGGCCACCGACCCGGCCCCGGGCGCCTGGGAGAAGGGCATCATCGCCTACGCCAAGGGCGCGATCACGCTCGATCACGCCGTCGTGCAGCACGGCGGCGTCGACGGCCGCGGCGCGCTTCGCAGCGAGGGCGGCAAGCTCGCGGTCACGGGGTCGACCTTCAAGGACAACAAGGTCGGGCTGTCGCTCGACGACGCCACCGAGCTGCGCGGCTTCGATCAGAACCAGCTGGTCGGCAACACCGAGCAGGCCATCGCGCTCTTCCCGCGTCACCTCGGCGCGCTCGGCGCGGCCAACACCTACGCCGACGGCCAGGTGGTGCTGGTGCACGGCGGCGCCGCCGACAAGCCCGCGACGTGGGCGCTGCAGAAGGCCGCGGCGCTGACGGTCGACGGCGAGCTCTACGTCGATGGCGGCGCGGTCACGATCCCGGCGGGCGCCACCTACGCGTTCGCCGACGGCGCCGGGCTCTACGTCGGCTACGGCAACACCGGCACGCTGATCGTGCAGGGCACCGCCGACCAGCCCGTGACGCTCAAGGGCGTGCGCGACGAGGTCGGCGCGTGGAAGGGCGTGGAGCTGTACAGCAAGGCCGTCGCCAGCACGCTGACCCAGCTCCACGTCAGCGATGCCGCGACCGCGTGCGTGCGCGCCTCCGGCGGCGCCGCGGTGACGATCGACGGTCTGGTCGGCACCAAGTGCGAGACCGCCGCGCTGACGTGGGACTGCGGATCGAAGGTCAAGCAGAGCGCGGTCAAGGCCGCGGGCGGTACGCCCAAGGGCGCGCTCGCTCCCGAAGGCTGCTGAGCGACGCCCCCGGCGGGACCTCGAGGTCCCCGGGGCATGACGACGTCGGTCCGAGCAACTGCCGCGACCCAGCGTTCGCTGCGGGGCAGCATCACGCCGTGCCCCGCCGGCGCGCGGCGAGCGTGCTCGCGAGCATCGCGGCGAGCGCACCGCCCGCCAGCGCGATCGGGGCCAGCGCGACCGGCGTGACGCCGAGCGCGTCGACGCGCGGCCAGGCACGGAGCGCGGCCGGGCGCGCGGCGTGGGACCACGCGAGCCAGGCCAGCTGACCGGCGGTGGCCGTGCTGACCGCGACGATCGCGACGTCGGTGCACCAGCGCGGCAGCCGGGCCGCGACGGACGCGCTCACCGCCACCGCCAGCGCGACCAGCGCGCTGGCGAGCGCGAACGACGGCGCGGCCGGTCCGACCGCGGCGACACCCCGGCCGACGGAGCCGAGCGCGAGCCCGACCAACGCCGCGGCGGCGATGACTCGCGTCGCGGCGCTGCGCCAGGCGTGGCCGACGAGCAGGCTCGCCAGCGCGCCCCCGGTCACGGCCGCGAGGCCACCGCCGGCCACGCCCCACCCGAGCGCCGCGCCGACGACGACGCCCGCGACCGCGAGCGCGACAGGTCGCCCGGCGGCTCGACGTCGCGCCGCCGCCGCCATGGCGCCGCCGAGCGCCAGGATCGCCAGCGCGCCTCGCTCGAGCATGAGGCCGGCGCCGCGTCCGGCCGTGAGCCGCCCGGTCGCCAGCTCGGCGCCGTCGAACAACGCCTGGGTCCGCACCACCTCGTGGGCCAGCGCCTCCTCGAGCGCGCCGCGGTCGATCAGCGCCAGCAGCCGCGCGAGCTGCTCGTCGACCCGCGCCGCCAGCGTGCGATCGACCGCGGCGATCGCGATCAACCGGGCGCGCAAGCCGCGACGCGCGCCCACGAGTCGGTCGCGGGCCTGCGCCCAGCGCCGCGCCTGGTAGTCGTCGAGCGCGGCCGCCAGCTCGCGGCGGGCGTCGGCCAGCCGGCCCGCCACGGGCGCGAAGGCGACCTCGCCTCGCAGGTACGCGAGCACGTCGTCAGCGACCGGCGCCGGCACGCCGCGCCCGATCAGCGCGGAGGTGAGTTCGGCGTCCGACCGATCGGCGAGCGACGTCCACGGCGGCGCGACGCCCGTCGCCTGTGCGAAGGCGCGCCCGCGCGCCACGGCCTCGTCGTCGTGGCGGAACGACAGCACCAGCGCCGCGAGCCCCCAGCGCTCGGCGCTGGTCGGGATGCCGAACGACGGCATCGCGGTGCCGGCCATGCCGTCGGTGATCCGGCTGTAGGCCCGGCTCGGCGCCAGATCGACGATGAACTCGAGCTCCTGGAAGTCCTTGGGCCCGGGCTCGAGGAACAGCCCCTGAGGGCCGTCGCCGATGCCGGTGTCGCCGTGGCACGCGGTGCACATCGTCGACCACAGCGCGCGCACCCGCGCCAGGGGCGGCGGCGCCGCGGGCGCCAGCACGATGCGCCGGCGCGCGAGCATGTCGGCGCGCATCCGGCGCGCGGTCGCGACCACCTCGGCAGCGGGGGCCCGGCGCGCGATCGCCGCCACCAGCGCGGCCACCGCGTCGCGGTCACCCGCCGTCAAGTGCGCGGCGTAGCGACCGGCGTCGTGGAGCAGGCGATCGAGCACCCGCATCCGCACCGGATCGGCGACCGCGCCCTCGACGACGGCGTCTGGGTAGTCGCCGGCCACGTCGTCGAGCGCGTTGACGATGCGCCGGACGTCCTCGAACGAACCGTGATCGACGGCGGGCGCCGGTGCCGCCACGCAGGCAGCGACCCAGGGGAGTGCCATGGCCACCACGACCCACGAACGACCTGGGCGCATACGCCCGGTGCAAGCACGTGGCATGCCAGCCGCAGTTACGGCGTGCCGGCGAAGTTTGCGCGCCCCGTCGCGCTAGCGGCGCACGACCGGCAAGTAGTGCGGCGCCCAGCGCTCGGCGGCGGCGAGGGCGCCAGGATCACCGGCGACGGTCGCGACGCCGCCCTGGATCGCGGCGTCGATCGTGGCCAGGGCGACGGCCCGCGCGACCGACGGCAACTCGGACACCGGTGGGTAGATCGCGGCGGGGTGGTGGCGCTCGGTGTACGTCACGACCGCCTGGGCCGCGGCCATGACCATCGCGTCGGTGATGGTGCGAGCGCCGCACGCGATCGCGCCGGCGCCGAGGCCGGGGAAGACGAAGGCGTTGTTGCCCTGGGGCACGACCCGGGTGGTACCGCCGTGGGTGACCGCGGTGAACGGCGAGCC
This sequence comes from Myxococcales bacterium, assembly GCA_016794525.1. Lineage (GTDB taxonomy): Bacteria > Myxococcota_A > Polyangia > Haliangiales > Haliangiaceae > UBA2376. The sequence continues at coordinate 29,654 of JAEUJY010000086.1, read as the reverse complement.
GGCCGCGATCAGCGCGCGGCCGTCGGTCCACGCCGCGATCTCGGCTGGCGTGGCCTCGGCCGAGCTGGTCGGGTTCGACAGCGGGAACACGATCGGCCGCGGGGTGTTGGCGGCGACGGCGCGCACGACCTCCTCGGTGAACGCCCCCGCCTGGCCCGATAGCCCGAGCAGCGCGGTGGCGCCGGCTCGCCGCACCGTGGTCGCGAGATCGAGGCCGCCCCACCCCGCCACCCGGTCGCGCGGCTGCGCGAACGCGCGCTTGTACGCGTCGAGCGGGCGGTCGTCGACCAGGAGGCCGCGGGAGTCGAGCACGAGGATCCGCGCGCGCGCCTCGTCGCGGGACAGCCCGTCGGCGACCATGCCGCGGGCCAGCTGCTCGGCGACGCCGACGCCGCCGGCGCCGGCGCCGTGGACGACGATGACCTCGTCGCGCAGCCGCCGCCCGGCCAGCCGTGAGGCCCGGGTGACGCCGGCCAGCGCGACCGCGCCGGTGCCCTGGATGTCGTCGTTGAACGACGGCTGCGTCGCGCGGAACGCGTCGAGCACGGTGAACGCGGCGTCCTTGGCCAGGTCCTCCCACTGGATGACGGCGCGCGGCCAGCGACGGCCGACGGCGCGCACGAACCGCTCGACGAAGGCGACGTAGGCGTCGCCGCGCAGCCGCGGCACCCGGGTGCCGAGGTACAGCGGGTCGATCCGCAGGTCGTCGCGATCGGTGCCGACGTCGAGCGCGACCGGCATGGTGTGGAACGGCGACACGCCGCCGGCGCAGGTGTAGAGCGCGAGCTTGCCGATCGGGATCGCCAGCCCGCCCCAGCCCTGATCGCCGATGCCGAGGATCGCCGAGGAGTCGGTGGCGACGATCATCCGCACGTCGGACAGCGGGTAGCGCGCCAGGATCGCGTCGAGGTGATCGACGTTGTCGGGCGTGATCGACAGGCCGCGCGGGTGCTGGTACAGCGCGCTGAACCGCTCGACGGCGAGACCGACGGTCGGCGTGTAGACCACCGGCAGCATCTCCTCGAGGTGCCGCTCGAGCAGCGCGTAGAACAGGATCTCCTGCCGCTCCTGCAGCCCGCGCAAGAACTGGTAGCGCGCCAGCGCGGTCGGCTCGGCGCGGTAGCCTTGGTACGCCCGGGCGACCTGGGTGTCGAGGTCGTTGACCTGCGGCGGCAGCAGGCCCTCGAGCCCCAGCGCCAGCCGCTCCTCGCGGGTGAACGCGGTGCCCTTGTTGATCAGGACGAGGCGCAGGAGCGCGATGCCGTCGACCGCGACCTCCATGCGCGGCTGACCGTCGGGGCCGGCGACGACGTCGAAGTACGGCGACAGCATCGACGCGGCCGGCGCGGGTGCGGGTGCGGGTGCGGCGGCCACCTTCATCGATAGGCCCTCAGCAGCGCGGCGCTCGACGTGTCGCCGCCGGCGTCGACGACGCGCTCGCGGATCGCGGCGCCCATCTGCGCGGTGGTCAGCGTGCCGCCGAGATCGCGGGTGCGGCAGCCGGCGCGCAGCGCGTCCTCGACGGCGCGCTCGACGGTCTGGGCCGCGGCCTCGAGGCCCAGCGAGTGGCGCAGCAGCATCGCGACCGACAGGATCGCGCCGACCGGGTTGGCGATGCCGTGGCCGGCGATGTCGGGCGCCGAGCCGTGGATCGGCTCGTACAGGCCGCGCGGGCCGTCGCCCAGCGACGCCGACGGCAGCAGGCCGATCGAGCCGCTGAGCACGGCGGCCTCGTCGGTGAGGATGTCGCCGAACATGTTCTCGGTGACGATCACGTCGAAGTACGACGGCTGGGTGATCAGCCGCATCGCCGCGGCGTCGACCAGCAGGTGCTCGAGGCGCACCCGCGGGAAGTCGGCGGCGACCTCGGTGGCGACCTGGCGCCACAGCCGCGACGACTCGAGCACGTTGGCCTTGTCGATCGACGTGACCTTGCCGCGGCGCGCGGCCGCGACCTTGAACGCCAGCGTCACGACCCGGCGGATCTCGGCCTCGGTGTAGACCAGCGTGTCGACGGCGCGCCGGCCCTCGGGCTCGATCGTGCGGCCGCGCGGCGTGCCGAAGTACAGGCCACCGGTCAGCTCGCGGATGACCATCAGGTCGACGCCGGCCAGGCGATCGGGGCGCAGGCTCGAGCGATCGCGCAGCGACGGGTACGGCGTGACCGGCCGCAGGTTGGCCCACAGCCCGAGGCCTTGCCGCAGCGCCAGCAGGCCTTGCTCGGGGCGGACCGCCGCGGCGGGGTCGTCCCACTGCGGGCCGCCGACCGCGCCGAGCAGCACCGCGTCGGCGGCGGCGCAGGCGGCCAGCGTCGCCGGCGGCAGCGGCTGGCCGGTGGCGTCGATGGCGCAGCCGCCGATCGGGTGCTCGTCGTACGCGAGCGCGAGCCCGCAACCGGCGGCGACCTCGTCGAGGACGCGGCGCGCCTCGTGCGTGACCTCGGGGCCGATGCCATCACCAGGACAGAGGGCGATCCGTGCGCGCATGTGTGCTCCTTCGGGCGGTGGACGTGTCGGTGGACGTGTCGGTGGACGAAGCGGAGGCGGTGATCGCGAGCTCGAGGCCGTCGACCAGCGCGTGCCAGGTGGCCTCGAGGATGTTGGGCGACGCGCCGACGGTGGCGAACCGGGTGGCGCCGTGGCGCCAGTCGATCAGCACGCGGGTGATCGCGCGGGTGCCGGCGTCGCCGTCGACGACCCGCACCTTGTAGTCGGCGAGCGCCAGCGTCGCCAGCGCCGGGTAGCTCGGGGCCAGCGCCTTGCGCAGCGCGCGATCGAGCGCGTGGACCGGGCCGTCCCCGTCGGCGGCGGCGTGGACCCGCTGGTCGCCGACGCGCAGCCGCACGGTGGCCTCGATCGCGGTGTCGTCGCCGCGGCGCCCGACGATCGCCTGGTAGCCGTCGACGGCGAACGGCGCGACGTAGCCGGGCGCGCTCCGGCGCACCAGCAGCGCCACCGAGCCGTCGGCGGCCTCGTACGACCAGCCGGCGGCCTCGCGGGCCTTGACCGTGGCGACCGCGGCGGCGGCCTCGGCCGGCGCCAGCTCGGGCAGGCCCAGCGCGCGGGCGCGCTCGACCATCGTGGCCCGGCCGGCCAGCTCCGACACCGCGAACCGCGCGGCGTTGCCGACCCGCGCGGGGTCGACGTGCTGGTAGCTCGTCGGGTCGCGCAGCATCGCCGCGACGTGGACGCCGCCCTTGTGGGCGAACGCGCTGGCGCCGACGTACGGCGCGTGATCGTCGGGCGGCAGGTTGGCGATGTCGGCGACCAGCCGGGCGATCGCCGGCAGCGCGGTGAGATCGATCGCGGTCGCGACGCCGAGCTTGAGCGCGAGGCCGGGGATCACCGCGGTCAGGTCGGCGTTGCCGCAGCGCTCGCCGTAGCCGTTGATCGTGCCCTGGACGTGGCGGGCGCCGGCACGCACCGCCGCCAGCGAGCTGGCGGTGGCGCAGCCGCTGTCGTCGTGGGCGTGGATGCCGATCCGCGGGCCGTCGGCGCCGAGGTGCTCGCGGGCCGCCCGCACCGCGGCGTCGATCTCCCACGGCAGCGCGCCGCCGGTGGTGTCGCACAGGACGACGGTTTCGGCGCCGGCCCGCGCCGCGGCGGCCAGGGTCGCCAGCGCGTACGCCGGATCGGCGGCGAAGCCGGCCGCGAAGTGCTCGGCGTCGTAGATCACCCGGCGACCGGCGGCGCGCAGGAACGCGACGGTCTCCGCGATCATCTGCAGGTTGGCCTCGGCGGTGGCGCCCAGGATCTCGACCGCCTGGAACCGCGACGACTTGCCGAAGATCGTGCAGACCGGCGTCGCCGCGTCGACCAGCGCCACCAGGCTGGGATCGTCGGCGCAGGTGCGATCGACCCGGCGGGTGGCGCCGAACGCGCACAGCGTCGCCCGGGCCAGCGGCTCGCGGCGCAGCCGGTCGAACAGCTCGGCGTCCTTGGGGTTCGAGCCGGGCCAGCCGGCCTCGACGAAGGTCACGCCGAGCGCGTCGAGCGCCCGGGCGATGCGCAGCTTGTCAGCGACCGAGTACGAGATGCCGGCGCGCTGGCTGCCGTCGCGCAACGTCGTGTCGTAGATCTCGACGGCGGCGGTCACGGCGCCCCCTCTCGCGCGCGCTCCCAGGCGGCGATCGCCGGCAGCCGCGCCTGCAGGTAGCCCAGCTCGTCGACCCCGTCGAGCAGGCAGCGCCGGGCGAACCGCTCGACGGTGAAGCCAGCCGCGCGCCCGGCGAACCCGACCTGCTCGGCGGCGAGATCGACGGTCACGGCGGTGGCGCGCTCGGCGGTGACCGCGGCCACCAGCGCGGCGTGGTCGGCGTCGCCCAGCGCGACCGGCACCAGCCCGTTCTTGACCGCGTTGCCGCGGAAGATGTCGGCGAAGGACCGAGCGATCACCGCGCGGAACCCGGCGGCGACCAGCGCCCACGGCGCGTGCTCGCGCGACGAGCCGCAGCCGAAGTTGCGCCCGACGATCAAGATCTGCGCGCCGGCGGCGTCGGGCCGGGCCAGCGGCCACGCCGCGCCGTAGCTGGCGCGGAAGTCGGCGAACAGCGCCGGGCCGAGCCCCGCGCGATCGGTGACCTTGAGGAACCGCGCCGGGATGATCTGGTCGGTGTCGACGTCGTCGGCGACCAGGAGCGCGGCGTGGCTGGTGACGCGGGTGAACTGCGGCGCGGTCATGGCGCGACCTCCAGCGTGCGGGGATCGGTGACGCGGCCGGTGACCGCGGCGGCGGCGGCGGTGAGCGGCGAGGCCAGCACGGTGCGGCCGCCGGCGCCCTGGCGCCCCTCGAAGTTGCGGTTCGACGTCGAGACCGCGAGCTGGCCAGGCGCCAGCTGGTCGCCGTTCATCGCGATGCACATCGAGCACCCCGGGCTGCGCCACTCGGCGCCGGCGGCGCGGAACACCTCGTCGAGCCCCTCGGCCTCGGCGGCGCGCGCCACGGCGAGCGAGCCCGGCACCACCAGCGCGCGCACGCCGGCCGCGACCCGCCGACCGCGCAGCACCGACGCGGCGGCGCGCAGATCGCTCAGCCGCCCGTTGGTGCACGAGCCGACGAAGACCACGTCGACCGGGTGGCCGACCAGCGGCCGGCCGGGCTCGACGCGCATGTACGCCAGCGCGCGGGTCAGCGCGGCGCGCTCGTCGGCGTCGGCGACGCCGGCCGGGTCGGGCACCGGCGCGTCGATCGCCGCGCCCATGCCGGGGTGAGTGCCGAACGTCACCATCGGCGCCAGCGCCGCGGCGGCCAGCGTCACCTCGCGATCGAACCGCGCGTCGGCGTCGGTCGGCAGCGCGCGCCACGCCGCCAGCGCGCGGTCCCAGGCGGCGCCGGCCGGCGCGTGGGGCCGCCCGGCCAGGTACGCGAACGTCGTGTCGTCGGGCGCGATCATCCCGGCGCGGGCGCCGGCCTCGATCGACATGTTGCACACGGTCATCCGCGCCTCCATGTCGAGCGCGCGGATCGCCGCGCCGGCGTACTCGATCACGCAGCCGGTGGCGCCGCCGACGCCGATCCGCGCGATGATCGCCAGGATCACGTCCTTGGCGGTGACCCCGGCGGGCAGCGCGCCGTCGACGGTGATCCGCAGCGTGCGCGGCCGGCGCTGGAGCAGCGCCTGGGTGGCGAGCACGTGGGCCACCTCGGACGTGCCGATGCCGAACGCCAGCGCGCCGAACGCGCCGTGGGTCGAGGTGTGGCTGTCGCCGCACACGATCGTCATGCCCGGCTGGGTCAGGCCCAGCTCGGGGCCGATGACGTGGACGATGCCCTGACGCTCGCCGTCGACGCCGTGGAGCGCGATGCCGTGGGTGGCGCAGTTGCGGGCCAGCGTGTCGAGCTGGTGGCGACCGGCGTCGTCGATCGTCGCCAGCACCGCCGGCCCGCCGCCGCCGCGCTCGCGCCGCGCGGTCGGCACCGAGTGATCCATCGTCGCGACCGTGCGATCGGGGCGCCGCACCCGCAGGCCGCGCGCCGCCAGCGCCGCGAACGCCTGCGGCGACGTCACCTCGTGGACCAGGTGCAGGTCGACGCCCAGCACCGCCGGCGCGTCGCCCTCGTCCTCGATGACGTGGGCGGCCCAGACCTTCTCGAACATCGTGCGCGGCCCGGTCACGCAGCGCCTGCCTTCTGAGGGTTTGTCGCCAAACCCTCCCCCGCCGGGGTCATGCCCCCGGCGGGTCCCCCACCCGAGACGCGAGACAGGTGCCCCGCCAACTCACCCAGGGCCGCCGGCGTGCGCGCCAGCAGGTGGTTGAGCGCCTCGAGGTACGCCTTGGCGCTGGCGACGACGATGTCGGTGTCGGCGCCGTGGCCGTGGACCGGGCGATCGGCGCCGCCGGCGACCCGGACGCTCACCTCGCCCAGCGCGTCGATGCCCTCGGTGACCGCGTGCACGACGAAGTCCATCAGCTCGACCGGCGCGGCGACGATCGCGTTGATCGCCTTGTATGTGGCGTCGACCGGACCGGTGCCGACCGCGGCCTGCACGCGCAGCACGCCGTCGGGATCGCGCAGCCGCACGGTCGCGGTGGCCAGGCCGACGGTGCCGCACGCGACCTGCAGGTCGTCGAGCGCGTACCGCACCGGCGCGGCGGCCCGCTCGGGCGCGGCCAGCGCCAGCAGGTCGGCGTCGAGGATCGCGCGCTTGCGATCGGCGAGCCGCTTGAAGCCGGCGAACACCCGGGCCAGCGCGTCGGCGTCGAGCGCGACGCCCAGCGCGGCCAGCCGCTCGGCGACGGCGTGGCGCCCCGAGTGCTTGCCCAGCACCAGCCGCGTGGTCTGCGCGCCGACGTCCTCGGGCCGCATGATCTCGTAGGTGCGCTGGTGCTTGAGCATGCCGTCCTGGTGGATGCCGCTCTCGTGCGCGAAGGCGTTGGCGCCGACGACCGCCTTGTTGGGCGCGACCGCGAAGCTGGTGGCGCGCGCGACGACGCGGCTGGCCGCGACCAGCTGGGTGGTGTCGATGCCGGTGGTCAGCCCCAGCACCGGCGCGCGGGTCGCCACGAGCATCACCAGCTCCTCGAGCGAGGCGTTGCCGGCGCGCTCGCCGATGCCGTTGATCGTGACCTCGGCCTGGGACGCGCCGGCGCGCAGCCCGGCCAGCGAGTTGGCCACCGCCAGGCCGAGGTCGTCGTGGCAGTGCACCGAGACGATCACGTCGCGGGCGCCCGGCACCTCGGCCAGCACGCCGGCCACCAGCGCGCCGAACTCGTCGGGCAGCGTGTAGCCGACGGTGTCGGGCAGGTTGATCACCGTCGCGCCGGCGGCGATCGCCGCCGCCACCGCCTCGTGCAGGAACCCGCGGTCGCTGCGCCCGGCGTCCTCGGGCGAGAACGCCACGTCGGCGCAAAGCCGGCGCGCGTACCGCACCATCTCGTCGATGCGGGCCAGCACCTCGGCGCGGCTCATCCGCAGCTTGTGCTCGAGGTGCAGGTCGCTGGTCGCCAGGAACGTGTGCAGCCGCGGCCGCGCCGCGCCGCGGATCGCCGCCCACGCGGCGTCGAGGTCGGCGGCGTGGGCCCGGGCCAGCGCCTGGATCACCGGCGGCGGCGCCCCGCCCCGCTCGGCCTGGCCCACGGTCGCCGCGATCTCGGCCACCGCCGCGTGATCGTCGGGCGAGGCCGCCGGGAAGCCGGCCTCGATCACGTCGACGCCGAGCCGGGCCAGCGCCCGCGCGACCTCGCGCTTCTCGCCGATGGACATGCTGGCGCCCGGCGCTTGCTCGCCGTCGCGGAGGGAGGTGTCGAGGATGTGGATACGGCGCATGGCGTCTCGCGGTGGGTGGTTGCCGTCCTGGGGGGAGGCTCGGCGGGGGCATGACCCCGCCGAGCGGGGCTCGGCGACGAGCCCCCTGGGATCAGGTGTCGAGGATGTGGATGCGGCGCATGGGGGGCGCGGTGCTTCTCCGGCTCAATCGCCAGGCTTGACGGTGACCGCGTCGAGGAACGGCATCAGCGCGCGCAGCTTGGCGCCGACCTCCTCGAGCGGCTGGGTGCGCTCGGCCTCGCGGCGCGCGGTGAAGCGCGGCGCGCCGGCCTGGTACTCGTCGACCCAGGCGCGGGCGAAGGCGCCGCTCTTGATGTCGGCGAGGATCGCCTGCATCGCCGCCTTGACCTCGGGGCCGACGATCCGCGGCCCGGCCACGTAGTCGCCCCACTCGGCGGTGTCGCTGACCGAGTAGCGCATGTAGTTGAGGCCGCCGCGGTACATCAGGTCGACGATCAGCTTCAGCTCGTGCAGGCACTCGAAGTACGCGACCTCGGGCTGGTAGCCGGCGGCGCACAGCGTCTCGAAGCCGGCCCGCACCAGGTGCGAGACGCCGCCGCACAGCACCGCCTGCTCGCCGAACAGATCGGTCTCGGTCTCCTCGGCGAAGGTGGTCTCGATGACGCCGGCCCGGGTCGAGCCCAGGCCCCAGGCGTAGCTGAGCGCCAGCGGCTTGGCCGCCGCCGACGCGCCGGCGTGGACCGCGATCAGCGCCGGCACGCCCTGGCCGTCCTTGTACGTCTCGCGCACCCGGTGGCCCGGCGCCTTGGGCGCGATCAGCGCGACGTCGAGGCCCGGCGCCGGCGCGATCGTCCCGTAGTGGACGTTGAAGCCGTGCGCGAACAACAGCAGCTTGTCGGGGCGCCCGTCGAGGTGCGGCGCGAGGTGGTCGCGCCACAGCTTCGGCTGCGCGGTGTCGGGCGCCAGCACCATCACGACGTCGGCCCAGGCGGCGACCTCGGCGGGCGGCGCGACCTCGTGGCCCGCGGCGCGCGCGGTGGCGATCGAGCCCGAGGTCGGCGGCAGGCCGACCTTCACCCGCACGCCGGCGTCGGCGAGGTTGCCGGCGTGGGCGTGGCCCTGCGAGCCGTAGCCGATGACGCCGACCTTCTTGCCCTTGATGAGCTCGGGGTCCGCGTCGCGATCGTAGTAGAGCGTTGCCATCTGGGTTCTCCGGGTGAAGGGCTAGGCGCCGCTGGCGGCGCGCGAGGGTGGGAGGTCGGCCGCGGCGGTGACGCCGGCGCGGGCCATCGCGACGGCGCCGGTGCGCACCATCGCGATCACGCCGAACGGCTCGAGCACGGCGCGCAGGTCGTCGATGCGCTGGCGCGGCGCGGCGATCTCGATCGTCAGCTCGGTCGGCGCGACGTCGACGACGCGGGCCGCGAACAGCTCGGCGGCCTGCACCACGGCGGCGCGCTGGAGGTGGTCGGCCCTGACCTTGATCAGCGCGAGGTCGCGCTCGACGACGTCGGCGGCGGCCAGCTCGTCGACCGCGACCACGTCGACCAGCTTCCACAGGTTGGCCTCGAGCCGCGCCGCGGTGGCGTCGTCGCACGACACCACGACGGTCAGCCGCGACAGGCCCGGCACCTCGGACGCGCCGACGGTGAGCGACGCGATGTTGTAGTTGCGCCGGCGGAACAGCGACGCGACGCGGTTGAGCACGCCGGGCACGTCCTCGACGGTGGCGACCAGCGTGCGCAGGCGGGGCTTGCCGGGGGCGGTCATCGGGGCGGCTCCTCGGTGAGCTCGTCGTCGGCGCCGGTCTCGATCAGCCGCGACTTGAGCGGTCGCCGGATCATGTCGCCGAGGTCGGCGCCCGACGGCACCATCGGGTAGACCGAGTCCTCGGCCTGGACGCGGAAGTCGATCACGACGGTGCCGGCGGCGGCGCGGGCCGCGGCCACCGCGCCGGCGACGTCGGCGCGGCGGGTGACCCGCAGCCCGGTGAGGCCGTGGGCCTCGGCCAGCTTGACGAAGTCGGGCGAGCGCATCGGCGTCGCGACGTAGCGGCCGCCGTAGAACAGCTCCTGCCACTGGCGCACCATGCCCAGGTAGCCGTTGTTGATGATCGCGATGTTCACCTTGAGGTCCTCCTGGGCGCAGGTCGACAGCTCGGCGGCGGTCATCTGGAACCCGCCGTCGCCGGCCACCACCCACACCTCGGCGTCGGGCCGCGCGAACCGCGCGCCGATCGCCGCGGGCAACGCGAAGCCCATCGTGCCCAGGCCACCCGAGGTGACCAGGCCGCGCGGGTGATCGTGCTTGTAGTACTGCGCCTCCCACATCTGGTGCTGGCCGACGTCGGTCACGACCACGGCGCGGCCCTCGGTGAGCCGCCACAGATCGTGCAGCACGTGGGCGGCGTGCAGCTTGCCGGTGTCCGGCAGCTGCTGGATGTCGCGCACCGCGCTGTCGCCCTTGCCGGCCTCGATCGCCGCCATCCACGCGGCGCGATCGGCGGGGCGGCAGCGCGGCGTCAGCGCCGCCAGCACCTGGCGGACGTCGTCGACGATCGCCACGTCGACGGCGACGTTCTTGCCGATCTCCGACGGGTCGAGATCGACGTGGATCTTGCGCGCCCGCGGCGCGAACGTCGCGAGGTTGCCGGTCACGCGATCGTCGAAGCGCATGCCGAGCGCGATCAACAGGTCGGCGTCCTGGACCGCGCGGTTGACCCACGCCTCGCCGTGCATGCCCATCATGCCCAGCGCCCGCGGATCGGTGGCCGGGAAGCCGCCGAGCCCGAGCAGCGTGGAGGCCACCGGCACGCCGGTCCGCGCCACGAACGCCGCCAGCTCGGCGGCGGCGCCGGCGGCGACGATGCCGTGGCCGGCGAGGATCAGCGGCCGCTCGGCGCGATCGATCAGCGCCACCGCGCGGGCCAGCGCGTCGGCGGTGGCGCCGCGCGCGGGCCGGGGCCGCGGCGGGCGCGCCACCCGGCGATCGGCGGGGTCGAACGCGCACGACGCCTGCTGCGCGTCCTTGGTGATGTCGACCAGCACCGGCCCGGGCCGCCCGCTCTTGGCCACCGCGAACGCCTCGCGCAGCACCGGGCCGATGTCCTCGGCGCGAGTCACCAGCCAGTTGTGCTTGGTGATCGGCAAGGTCACGCCGGTGACGTCGGTCTCCTGGAACGCGTCGGAGCCGAGCAGCGCCGACGACACCTGCCCGGTGATGAACACCACCGGCACGCTGTCGAGCATCGCGGTGGCGATGCCGGTGACCAGGTTGGTGGCGCCGGGGCCGCTGGTCGCGACCGCGACGCCGACCTTGCCCGAGGCCCGGGCGTAGCCGTCGGCCATGTGCGCCGCGCCCTGCTCGTGGCGCACCAGCACGTGGCGGACCGGGTAGCGCGGCAGCGCGTCGTAGGCCGGCATGATCGCGCCGCCGGGGTAGCCGAAGACCACCTCGACGCCCTCCTGCACCAGCACCTCCCAGATCATCTCGGCGCCGGTGCGGGTCGCCGGCGCGGGCGCCACGGCGGTGGCGGTGGCGGCGCTCACGGCGTCACCTCGTCGGCCGGCATCGTCACCGCGCCGTCGGCCGCCGAGCGCACCGCCCGCGCGTACTTGCCGAGCACGCCGCCAGGTCGCGGTCGGGGCGGCGGCGCCAGCGCCCGCGCGCCGAGGTCGGCGGCGACGTCGAGCCGCCGCGCCGCGACGTCGATCGTGATCACGTCGCCCTCGCGCAGCCGCGCGATCGGCCCGCCCAGCGCCGCCTCGGGCGCGACGTGGCCGATCATGAAGCCGACGGTGGCGCCCGAGAAGCGGCCGTCGGTGATCAGCGCGACGGTGTCCCCCAGGCCCTGCCCGACCAGCGCCGCGGTCACCGCCAGCATCTCGCGCATGCCGGGTCCGCCGGCCGGGCCCTCGAAGCGGATCACGACGACGTCGCCGGCGACGATCGCGCCGGCGGTGACCGCCGCGAACGCCGCCTCCTCGCTGTCGAACACCCGCGCCGGCCCGGTGTGGCGGGTCCGGGCGTGGCCCGACAGCTTGATCACGCAGCCCTCGGGCGCGACGTCGCCGCGCAGGATCGCGAAGCCGCCGTGCGCCGCCTTGGGCCGATCGAGCGCGGTGATGACCTGCTGGCCCGGCGCCTCGCGCGCCGCCGCCGCCTCGGCGAACAGCGTGCGGCCGCTGACGGTGGGCGCGTCGTGCAGCCGCCCGGCCGCGACCAGCCGCTGGCACAGGAGCGCGATGCCGCCGGCCCGGTACAGGTCGACCGCGGTGAAGCGGCCGCCGGGCTTGAGGTCGGCCACCGTCGGCGTCGCCGCTGCCAGGCGATCGATGTCGTCGAGCGACAGCGCCACGCCGGCCTCGCGGGCGATCGCGACCAGGTGCAGGACCGCGTTGGTCGACCCGCCGCTGGCCGCCACCGCGGTGACCGCGTTCTCGAGCGAGGCGCGGGTGATGAACGTCCGCGCGCCCTGCCCCTCGGCGATCAGCCGCATCACCAGCGCGCCGGCCGCCGCCGCGCCGTCGGGGCGCTCGGGCGCGGTCGCCGGCACCTCGCCCAGGCCCATCGGCGCCAGGCCCATCGCGGTCAGCGCCGTGGCCATCGTGTTGGCGGTGAACTGCCCGCCGCACGCGCCGGCGCCCGGGCACGCGCGATCCTCGAGCGCGCGCAGATCGGCCAGCGTCAGCTTGCCGGCGGCGTGGGCGCCGACCGCCTCGAAGACGTCCTGGATCGTCACGTCGCGCTCGGCGAACCGCCCCGGCGCGATCGGCCCGCCGTACAGCACCAGCCCGGGCAGATCGAGCCGCGCCAGCGCCATCGCCGCCGCCGGCAGGGTCTTGTCGCAGCCGACCAGGCACACGACGCCGTCGACGAGGTGGCCCCGGCACACCAGCTCGATCGAGTCGGCGATGACCTCGCGCGACACCAGGCTGGTGCGCATGCCCTCGGTGCCCATCGTCACGCCGTCGGAGACCGCGATGGTGTTCCACTCGATCGGCGTGCCGCCGGCGGCCTTGATCCCCCGCTTGACGTGCTCGGCCAGCGCCCGCAGGTGCAGGTTGCACGGCATCACCTCGGTCCAGGTGTTGACGATCGCCACCAGCGGCCGCTCGAGGTCGGCGTCGCCGAGGCCGGTGGCCTTCAGCATCGCGCGGGCCGGCGCGCGCGCGGCGTCGCGCAGGAGCGCGAGGCTGGGACGAGGTCGGGTGGGGTCGGGCATCGGTGAGTCTCCGTCGAAGAAGGCCTGGAACGACGAAGCCCCCGTCACCTTCCGGTGCGGGGGCCAGTCTGGGATCCGGGTGACCGGAGTCAGCTGGGCGGCCCGCACCGGGTCGCGTCCAGGACGACGACGACCAGCAGCGGCAGGACGCTAATAATCGAAATGAAAAGCCCGCGACCGATCAGGGCGCGGGCCAGCTTGGGTAGGACACCGTCGAGCGCGGCGCCGCACGACTGCGGCGCGGCGGGCTGATGATCGGCGGCGTCCATCACGCTTCGCAGCCTACGGGACCGCGACGCATCACGTCAAAGATAAATGCACGTCAGTCCGGATCAACACGCTGTCAATGCGTTGACTGCGTGTCTCGGCCCCGTCTCCGCCGCCGCCGCGCGTATCCGCTATTCCAGATTGCCGTTCACGACGAGGTAGCTCTGCGCGGTGCCGACCCGCAGGCTCGAGGCGCGCAGCCCGCCCGGCAGCGCCGGCAGCGGCACCGCCGCGAGGAGCGGGGTGAACGTGCCGAGCATGTTGGTGACCAGCGCCGGCATCACCGACTCGATGCCCTGGGCCGGCACGCCGGTCACGTCGGCGAGCACGTCGGCGTGGATCGTCGGGGTCGCGATCGTCACCGACGCGATGTTGGTGGCGCCGCCCGGGTGCGGCGCGACCTGCACCTCCATCTCGACGTTCATCGCCAGCGTCGTCGCCTCGACCTCGCCGGCCATCAGGTGGACGATCAGGTCGGGCATCGTGACCTTGAGCGCGCCGCCCTCGCCGGCGCTGATCACCGGCGGCAGGAGCGCCTCGAGGCGGATCGAGTCGTAGATGCCGGCCTGCTGGGCCAGGGTCTGGTCGAGGCCGCCGGCGCTCCAGAAGTTCGACATCACCTGGTTGAGCGCGTCGTCGGCGACCGCCAGCTGGAACCCGGCCGCGCCGCGCGCCGGCGGGGCCTGGTCGTCGGTGAACAGGAAGCCGTGGCTGCCGCCGGCGACGGTCAGCTTGGCGTCGAGCACCATCTCGGCGCCGGCGCTGTCGAAGCCGATGCCGGCGGCCGCGACCTCGGCGGTGAGGTCCTTGCCCAGCACCGACACGGTCTGCGGGCCGATGTGGATGCCGGCGACGGTGTCGCGGACCATCGGGCCGATGAACTTCTCCATCTGGCTGGCCAGCACGTTGCGGATCTCGTTGTCGAGGTCGAGCAGCGAGATGACCGCGCCGGGCAGGCCCGAGGCGTCGACGTCGAAGCCGGTGAACGTGACGGTCGGGTTGACCAGCTCGACGTCGAAGCGGCCGGCGTTGACGGTGACCGCGACGGTGCCGCGCAGGCGGGCGGTGGTCGCGCTGATCGTGATGTCGGTGTCGCCGTCGAGGCAGGCGGCGGCGTAGCGGGCGTGGAGCGGGATGTAGAGCTGGTGCAGCGTCGTGTCGAGCGCGAGGCCGGCGTCGCCGGGCACCAGCGCGATGTCGGCGTGGTCGAGGTCCAGGCCCTGGCGCACCGAGACCTTGCCGTACAGGCAGTCCTCCTGGCCGTTGCTCAGGCCCTTGGCGATGACCGGGTTGTACGGCATCACCAGCATGTTCAGGTCGGTCTGGGCGATCAGCGTCTCGGCGGTGTTGCCCAGCACGTCGAACGCCTGGGTCGACAGCTGCGCGGCGATGGCGTTCTCGACCGTCGCGGTGGCGGGGCGGAACGTGCCGGTCAGCACGCCGCGCATGTCGTCGGCGCGGCCGCCGTCGGCCGACATCGCGGTGGTCGAGATCAGGTTGGTGCCGCCGTGGACCGGGACGGTCACGCGGAACGAGCCGTCGGCGGCCAGGGGCGCGTCGATGCCGTTGACGGTCACGCTGGCGGCGGCGCTGCCGGTGGCGCTCTCGCCGACCGTGCCGATCACCTCGACCGAGGTCAGGCCCTCGCGCATCGTGCCGCGGGCCGGGGACTCGATGGTCAAGGCCGGCGGCTCCGGGCGCGACCCCACGTCGTTGGCGCAAGCGGCGAGTCCGACGACCGGGACCAGGAGCGAGGCGACGGCGACCAGGCGGCTCTGCATGGAACCCCGGTTCAGCAAGAAGAGCGCCACTCACCTACATGCGATCGCCCCGGCTAACCGACCGAAACCACGATCGCCGCGGCGCAGCGAGGGTGGTGACTGGCGTCGCCCCTGGGGGCCGAGTCCACGCCTACTCGAGTGGCCACGCAGCGCGTCATCGAGCGGCGGCTCCGCCTCAATCGAACTCGACGCCCTTCAGGCCGGCCACGACGCCGCGCTTGAACGCCGGCGCGGCGATGGCCGACTTGAGGTGGCAGGTCGAGCTCCCGGCCTCCGACAGCGCCCACGCCTTGCACGACGCCTCGCGCGCGCAGGTCGCCTGGCAGGTCGACGCCGGGTCGGCCGCGGTGGTGGTGAAGGTGCGGTAGTCGTTGCCGGGGAAGTCGGTGTCGTAGCGCAGCCCCATCCGCCGCGCCGACGTCATGCCGGTGGCGGCGACCGGCCACGGCACGCCGTCCTTGCGCCAGCAGCCGTGGTTGCTGGCGACGAACGTGTAGGCCAGGCAGCGCGCGTCCTCGGCGCACAGCCGGGTGCACGCCGCGCGATCGGCGACGGTGTCGAACGCGTAGTCGCTGCCCGGGCGGTCGTACCCGGTGGCGCCGCGATCGACGTGGCCCGACTCGCAGGTGCCGCAGGCCAGCCGCGGGCCGATCGCGCCCTTCAGCACGCAGAACCCGGTCGAGCGCTCCCAGGTGTAGGCCGCGCACTGCGCGGTGGCGCCGCACGCGTGCTGGCACTGCTCGACGCGCGCGACGGTCAGCGAGGTCAGGTCGTGGCCGTCGAAGCGCGCGGCGACCGTGCGCGGCCCGAGCCCGGACGTGATGCCCGCGGCGGCGCGCGCCGGCGGCACGCCGTCCTTGAGATAGCAGCGGTTGGCGGCGGTCGACAGCGCCCACGCGCGGCAGCGATCGTCGGCGCGGCAGCGCGCGTCGCACTCGTACATCGTCGTCGCGAACGGGCTCGCGGAGAACGACGCGTAGTCCATGCCCGGCCGATCGACGCCCTCGGTGCCCGAGCCCAGCCACCAGGCCAGCAGGCCGTCGAGGTGGCGCTGGTACGCCATCACGTGCTTGGCGAAGGGCTGGCCGCCCGGCACCGCCACGCCCCACACGTCGCTGGTGCCGGCGGCGGCGCCGTGGACGTGCGGCGCGCCGACGTCGTTGGCCTCGAAGGTGATCGGCGAGGTGGCCTCGACGCCGTCGTCGAAGAACGTCTGCACGCGCTTCTGGGTGACGTCGGCGGCGAGCCAGCCGAACGCGCTGACCTGGGCGCCGGCGCGCGGCGGCGTCACCGCGAACGCCAGCGGCGTGGCCTGGCCGGGCGGGATCTCGGTCTCGAGGCGGCCGAACGCCAGCTGGTGGAAGCCGGCGACCTCGGCCACCCGCACCAGCCGGCGCACGCCGCTGGCGTCGACGAAGTGGAAGGTGCTGCCGGCGAACGGGGTCGCGCTGGTGCGGCCGCCGATGCAGCCGTCGCCGGTGACGATCATCGTCGGCGCGATCAACGTGGCGGCGCAGCTCGCGGCCGTGCCGTCGCGGTGGACCCGACCGATCGCCGGGCGCGCGGTGGTGGCGGTGCCGGTGAGCGCCGCCTCGTCGACGGCGAGGTCGTCGTCGGGGGCGTCGTCGGGCGCGTCGACGCACGCCGCGGCGAGCGCGGCGAGCACGGAGGTGGACAGGGCGAGGTGAGCGAGCCGAGGTCGGGTCATGCCCGCCGCCTGAGCACCGCCCGTGCCACCGCGGATCGCGCGCGGGGCGCGGCGCGTGGGCCGCGCGCGCGTAGGTTCTGCTCACCGCGCGCCGGGTGAGCAGGCGTTGCTCACCCGAGGAACGACGCCATGTAGCCCGGATCCTCGACGGCGCGCGCCGCCGCGGTGGCCGCCAGCGGCTTGAAGGTGTCGACCATCACCGCCAGCTCGTCGGTGCGGGTGGCGCCGATCGACTTCTCGTAGCTGCCGGGGTGCGGGCCGTGGGGGATGCCGGCCGGGTGGTGCGAGATGCTGCCGGGGCCGACGCCGCGCCGCGAGGTGAAGTTGCCGTCGCAGTAGAAGATCAGCTCGTCGCACGACGGCGAGCTGTGCGGGTACGGGCACGGGATCGCGTCGGGGTGGAAGTCGACCAGCCGCGGCACGAACGAGCACACCAGCGCGCCGCGCGCGCCGAACGTGCCGTGCCAGGTCGGCGGCAGGTGCACCGACGAGACGCGCGGCTGGAACGCGCGGATCGGGAACACCCACGGGTAGACGCTGCCGTCCCAGCCGACGACGTCGAGCGGCGACGCGTCGAGCGCGAAGCCGTGCCAGCGCCCGCCGCGCTTGACCACCAGCCGCCGGATGCCCTCGTCGCGCGGCGCGCCGAGCACCGGGCGGCGGAAGTCGCGGTGGCAGTACGGCGCGTCCATCCGCAGCTGCCCGACGCCGTTGCGCCACTGCTTGAGCAGGTGCACGTCGTCGAGCTCGAACCACAGCCAGTGCTGCGGCGCGCTCGACGGCACCAGCCGGTGCTGGATCGCGCGCGGGATGCAGACGTAGTCGCCCGGGCCGAAGGTCAGGTCGCCCAGCGGCGTGATCAGCGTGCCGCCGCCGGCGTGGACGTAGATCAGCGTGTCGCCGTCGGCGTTGGCGACGTAGACCGGATCGGGCGCGTCGGGGAACGCCACGCCGCACACCAGGTCGGGGTTGTGCAGCATCGGCACGAACGCGTCGACCGGCGCGCCGCCGGTCCGCGCGATCATGCCCGAGAGGTAGTGCCGCTTGGCCAGCGCGCGGCCGTCGTCGATGGTCGGCGCGGTCCAGCCGTGGCCGACGACCTCGGGCTGCTGCAGGTGCGGCCGGCCGAGGTGGTAGAGGATCGTGAACGGGCCGTCGAAGCCGTCGCGGGTGAAGCACTCCTCGTAGCGGAGCGCGCCGTCGGCGCCGCGCAGCTGGATGTGGTGCTTGGCCGGCACCTCGCCCATGACGATGCGATCGAGCATGGCGCGGACGATGCCACGGGGGCGGCGGCGTCAGGAAGGACGGGGCCGAAAAGCGAGAAGGCGGGGGTCAACCCGCCATCTCATCCGACGCTTCGCTTTTCGTTCGCAGTGACTCCGCAGTTACCTTCACAGTGACTTCGCAGTTACCTTCGACCGATACGCGTGCGTGACTGGCCAGGAGGCGGATCCGGGTCGCGCGGCCTTACCACCGCGCGCCGCGTGCTGGGACACGACCCAGTAACGTGGTCCCGACCGAAGTCCGGGGACCAATTGGGTTTCACGCCTGGAAACCGTGCCTGGCGCGTGGATGCCGAGAATGCTTCGTCGCAGTACCTCCAGAAGGGGTTGCGTCGCTCTCGTTTCCCGTCTCTCGTTTCTCAACCTACGCCCGCCGATCGGCGCTGGCAACTGGAAAGTTTGTCGCAGCCCGCGCCGCGATCCTCGTCGAGGAATCGCCCCCCGCGCGCACATGCGATCGCGCATACCAACGCGCGCGACGCGCACGAGTGATCACGGGCGGATCGCCATGACGCTCGGCGTCGCGACGAGCTGATCGGAGATCGCACCGACCGCGCGCAGCGGCAGCAGATCGCGGGGCAGCTCGGTCACCGCGACCACCGGCAGCGCCGCGGGCACCACCTCGGCCAGGCGCGCCAGCGCGGCGCGCTCGGCCGCGGTCGCCGCCACCGCGTCGTCCCAGGCGGCGGTCAGCCACGCGCGCGCGCCCGGGTCGGCGATCGCGTCCAGGGTCGGCGCCACGGCCAGCGCGCCATCGACCGGCGGCTGCGCGCGGTTGACGATCACCGCCGCGAGCGGGGCCGCCGCGGCGGCGAGCTGCGCGGCCAGCGCGCCGGTCTCGGCGAGGAGCGACGCGCGCGGCGCGGCCACCAGCACGAACGCGGTGCCCGGGGCGCGCAGCATCGCGCGGGCGTGGCGGGCGCGGGCGGCGGCGGCGTCGACCAGCGCCTCGAGCGCGGCGAAGAACGTGGCCAGCTCGCCCAGCGTGCGCCCGCCGGTCGCGCCCTCGATCCGGCGGGCGACGAACCGCGCCAGGGCGCCGGCGGCGCCCGCCGGCCGCGCCAACGCGGCCACGACGCCGCGCTCGACCAGCGGCGCGATGCGATCGGGCGCGCTGATGAAGTCGAGCGCGTGGGCCGCGGGCGGGGTGTCGACGATCACCAGATCGTAGCGGCCGCTGTCGACGTGGCGGCTCATCTCCTCGAGCGCCATGTACTCGGTCGCGCCGGCGAACGACGTCGACAGCGCCTGGTAGATGCGGTTGCCGAGGAGCGCCGCCGCGTGGGCCGGGGTCGGCGCGTGGCGCCGCACGAAGGCGTCCCACGCCGCGCGCTGATCGAGCATCGCCGCGTCGAGCGTCGTCGGCAGGCGCAGCCCGGCGGCGGCCAGCGCGGCCGCGGGCACCGGCTCGCCCTCGGCGGCCAGGCCGGTGAGCCCGAGCGCGCCGGCCAGCGCCCGGGCCGGATCGATCGTCAGCACGAGCGCGCGGCGGCCGCGCCGCGCCGCCGCGATCCCCAGCGCCGCGGCGATCGTCGTCTTGCCGACGCCGCCGGTGCCGACGGTGACGATCAGCCGGCTGCTCTCGAGCACGCCGTTCACGGCGCGGCCTCCGCGGCGGCGAGCACCGCCGGGGCCAGCGCCCGCGCCAGCGCCGCGTCGTCGGCCAGCCACCGCCGCGGCAGGCGGGTCACCGCGACCGCCGCGCGCGCCCCCGCCAGCGCCGCCTCCTGCTCGGCCGCGGCGAGCGCCGCCCGCCGCGCGACCGCGACCAGCGCCGCGCTCGCCGCGTCGCCACGCGTGTCCAGCGCCGCGATCACCGCCGCGGCCCCGGGCGGCGGCACCGGCCGGCACTGGTTGACGAACAGCGCGCCGATCGGCAGGCCCAGCGCGCGCAGGGTCGCGATCACCTGATCGGCCTCGGCGATCGGCAGATCCTCGGCGGTCGCGACGACGTGCACCGCGGTGATCGCGGGATCCGCGAGGAGGCGCGCGTTGACCTCGGCCTCGCGGTGCACCAGCCCGCCGGTGAACGTCGCCGCCGCCGCCGCCGGCATGCGCAGGTGCTCGAGCGCGTGGCCGGACGCGCCGGCGTCGACCACCACCGCGTCCCAGCGCGGCCCGTCGCCCAGCCGCTGCAGCACCAGCTCGTCGCGGATCTTGCCCATCGCCAGGAGCGCCTGCACGCCGGGCGCGGCGGCGACGAAGCCGCGGTACAGCGGGTGCGCCATCACCGCGCGGCCCAGCCGCCCGAGCCGCATGCGGCGGGTCAGGTACTCGGCGAGCGCGACCGCGCCGTCGAAGTACGCCACCGCCAGCCCGGGCGTGGACAGCACCGTCGCGATCGCGCCGGGCGCCATCGGCCGGGTCGCGAGCGTGCGGCACAAGCCCGCGGCGCGACCGAGCTCGATCGCCAGCACGCGGCGACCGGTACCGGCCAGGCCGATCGCCAGCGCGGCGGCGACGGTCGACTTGCCCACGCCCCCCTTCCCGGTGACGACGTGGAGCGCGCGGGCCATGGCGACGCCAGCGTAGGGACGCGGTCGCGGCCCGTCGAGGTCCGATCGACCGTCGCGACGACGGCGCGCAGGCGTCGATGGCACACCCGGTGCAGCACCTCACGGCGCCATGCGTAGGCGTTCGAACTCGACCGCGGAGCGCGCAGGGCGCGCAGCCCACGCGCGAGGACGCGCAAGCGGTTCGCGGCGGAGGCCGCGATGACCGCGGTCGCGCCCCCGCCGACCCGGCCCCGCGGTCGTCGCCGCGACTACGACGCGATCGTCGTCGGCAGCGGCGTCGGCGGCGCGGTCACCGCCGGGCTGCTGGCGCACCACGGCGCGCGCGTGCTGGTGCTGGAGAAGAACCCCAGCCTCGGCGGCATCCTGGCGTCGTACCGGAAGGACGGCTGGAAGATCGACACCGGCAGCCACCTGATCGCCCACGGCGATCGCGGCCCGCTGGCGCGGGCGCTGGCGTCGGCCGCGCTCGATCGCCCGCGGTTCCTGACCCATCCGATCCCGGTGCGCTCGCGCGGCATGTTCCAGATCACCGCGCCGCCGCACCGCCGCGGCCTGGCCCGGGTGGCGCTCGAGGCGGCGCGCACGCTGGGGCTGGGGTGGCGCGAACGGCTGCGGCTGGTGCGCCTGCTCGAGCAGGTGTTCACGCTGACCGAGTGGGAGCTGCGCCGCTGGGACCGCCACACGCTCGACGAGTTCGTGCGCAGCCACACCGAGCACCCGGGCGCGTACTTCCTGTTCAGCTTCCTGGCCAGCATCTTCTTCGTGCTGCCGCCGTGGCAGGTGTCGGCCGGCGAGGCGATCCGCGCGCTGCGCGGCGTGCTCGCCGCGTACCGCCTGTCGTACGTCGAGGGCGGCATGGACAGCCTGAGCCACGCGTTCCTCGGGCGGGTCGGCGAGCGCGACGGCGACGTGGTCGTCGGCGCGGCGGTCACCGCGATCCACCCGGCCGATCGCGGCCTCGAGGTGGTGACCGCCGCCGGCGACGCCTACCGCGCGCCCGCCGTGGCGTGCAACCTGGCGCCGGCCGATCTGCTGGCGCTGGTCGACGGCGCCGAGGTGCCGGCGGCGTACCGGGCGCGGGTCGACGCGCTGGTGCCGTCGGGCAACGCCCACCAGCTCAAGCTCGGGCTGGCGCGGCCGCTGGTCAGCGAGGGCTGCCTGATCGGCGGCGTCTCGCTCGAGGGCCTGACGCTCGGCGATCTCAGCCTCGACCTGATGCGCCGCACGGTCGACTGCATCGACGCCGGCCGGGTGTCGGATCCGCTGGCGATCTACGCGCCGGTGCCGACCAACTACGATCCGTCGCTGGCGCCCGACGGCGGCCAGCTGATCGTCGCCAGCATCTACGGCCCGGTGCGCCCCGATCCCGCCGATCCGCCGGCGCGCTGGCGCGAGCGGGCGATGGCGGCGATGCGGCAGATCATCCCCGGCCTCGACGACGCGCTGGTGTGGAGCGAGTGGACGCCGATCGCCGCGATCGCCGGGTGGATGGGCAAGCGCAACCGCGGCGCGATCTGCACCGGCCAGGTGCCGGGCCAGGTCGGGCGCGATCGCCTCGGCGTCGCGACGCCGGTGCCCGGGCTGTACCTGTGCGGCGACGGCGCCGGCGGCCGCGGCATCGGCACCGAGCTGGCGGCGGCCTCGGCGATGGAGACGGTGGCGGCGATCGAGCACGCGCGGAGGGCGGCGTGAGCGACCTCGGCTGGCTGGCGCTGTGGCTGGCGATCGGCGGCGCCGGCGCGGCGGCGGTGATCGCGCTGCGCGCGCTCGGCCTGCGCGCGACCTACGCCCGCGATCTGCTGCACGTCGGCGCGGGGTGCTGGGCGCTGGGCTGGCCGGCGTGGCACGGCGCGGCCGCGCCGCTGCTGCTGGCGATCGGCGTGACCGTCGGGCTCGCGCTGGTGCCGACGCTGGCGCGCGCGGTGCCGCTGGCGGCGCGCCTCGAGCACGCGGTCACCGGCGGCGACGAGCGCTGGCCCGGCCTGGTGCACTACGGCCTGGCCGCCACCGCGCTCACCGCGATCGCGGTCGCGGGTCACGGCTTCGCCGCCGCGGTCGGGCTGTGGGCGCTGGCGCTGGGCGACGGACCGGGCGGCGCGATCGGGCGGCGGTTCGGCCGCCACCGCTTCCGCCTCGCCTGGGCCAAGGCCAAGTCGCTCGAGGGCGCGGCCGCGGTCGCGCTCGGCGCGGCGCTCGGCGCGCTCGCCGCCGGCGCGTGGTTCGCGCACCCGGTGGCGCTGACGACCGCGCTGGCGATCGGCGCGATCGCCGCGATCGCCGAGGCCGCGGCGCCGCGCGGCACCGACAACCTGCTGGTCCCGGCCGCGGCCTGGCTCGCGGCGGAGCTGTTCGCCTGACGGAGGCACCATGACCACCACCACCCTGCCCGCCCCTCTCGCCGCCCCGGCCGCCCACGGCTCGATCGCCGCGGGCGTGTGGCGGGTCGCCGATCCCAAGATCACGCTGGCCTCGGTGGCGTCGATGATCGTCGGCGCGACCGCCGCCGGCCACGCCGGCCCGATCGCGTGGGGCTGGCTCGCGCTGACCGTGCTCGGCATCTTCGCGATCGAGGCGGCCAAGAACGCGTCGGGCGAGATCTTCGACTGGGACTCGGGCACCGACGCCGCGGTGACCGACGCCGAGCGATCGCCGTTCTCGGGCGGCAA
This sequence comes from Myxococcales bacterium, assembly GCA_016794525.1. Classification (GTDB taxonomy): domain Bacteria; phylum Myxococcota_A; class Polyangia; order Haliangiales; family Haliangiaceae; genus UBA2376. Next base: position 6,481 of record JAEUJY010000086.1, on the reverse strand, counting down.
GCGGGTGCTGGTCGACGGCCTGATGACCCGGCGCCAGACCGCGATCATGGCCGCGGCGTTCTACGCGATCGGGATCGCCGCCGGCCTGGCGATCGTGCTCGGCCGCGAGCCGCGGGTGCTGTGGCTCGGCATGCTCGGCGTCGGGCTCGCGTACTTCTACCACGCGCCGCCGCTGGCCCTGGCCTACCGCGGCTTCGGCGAGCTGGCGGTGGCGCTCGCCTACGGCCCGGTGATCGCCGTCGGCACGTACCTCGTGCAGCGCCAGACCGTCGACGCCGCGGTGCTGTGGGCGTCGCTGCCGCTCGGGCTCGCGATCGCCGGGTTCCTGTGGATCAACGAGTTCCCCGACGCCCGCGCCGACGCCGCCGCCGGCAAGCGCACGCTGGTGGTGCGGCTGGGGCGCGCGCGCGCCGCGCGGGGCTTCGCCGGCCTCGAGGCGGTGGCGTTCGCGGCGGTGCTGCTGCTGCCGCTGGCCGGCCTGCCGTGGCCGGTGCTCGGCGGCGTGATCGGCGCGCCGCTGGCGATCCGCGCCGCGCGCCGGCTGGCCCGCTTCCCCGAGACCCCGGCCGAGCAGATCCCGGCGCAGGCCGCGACGCTCGGCGCGTTCGTGCTGATGGCCGTCGGCATCGGCCTCGGCTTCGTCGTCGCCACGATCGTCTGACCAAGGAGTCCGCCATGTCGCTCACGCTCGCCGACCGCGTCGCCGCCTACCTCGACGGCCACACCACGCTCAACCTCGCGACCACCGGCCCCGCCGGGCTGTGGAGCGCCGCGGTGCTGTACGTGCACGAGGGCCCGCAGCTGTACTTCACCTCGGTCGCGGTCACCCGCCACGGCCAGAACCTGCGCGCCACCGGCCAGGCCGCCGGCACGATCAACGACGACTGCACCTCGTGGCTGGCGATGAAGGGCATCCAGCTCGAGGGGACGGTCGAGGCGGTCGACGCGGTCGGCGAGCGCACGCGCGTCGCCGCCGCCTACCTGCGGCGGTTCCCGTTCGCCGCGGCGCTGTGGCACGGCGAGACCGACCCGGTGCGGATCGGCGTCAACCCCGGCACCCACGGCTTCTTCCGCCTGACCCCGACCCGGATGTACTTCATGGACAACGAGCACCACCCCGAGGGCCGCGAGGAGGTGCCGGTGTCGACGGCGCTGGTGGTGCCGCCGCCGGCCGCGCCGCCGGCGGTGATCACGCCCCCGATCGCGCCACCCGGCCCGGCCGCGCACCGGTGACGACGCCGTCCTGGGCGATCACCTCGCCGCGCACCAGCGTGGCGCGGTAGCCGTCGGCGCGCTGCAGGAAGCGCTTGCCGCCGGCCGGCAGATCGTGGAGCAGCTCGGGGCGGCGCAGCGCCAGCGCCGGCAGGTCGATCACGTTGACGTCGGCGCGGCGCCCCGGCGCCAGCACGCCGCGATCCCCGAGGCCCAGCCACGCCGCCGCCTCGCCGCTGAGCTTGTGGATCGCCTGCTCGATCGTGAAGACGCCCTTGTCGCGGGCCCAGTGGCTGAGCAGGAAGGTGCCGAAGCTGACGTCGCAGATCGTGCCGACGTGGGCGCCGCCGTCGCCCAGCCCGAGGATCGCGTGCGGGTGGCGCAGCATCTCGCCGACCTCGCGCAGCGTGCCCGACGCGTAGTTGTAGATCGGGAAGTACAGGAGCTGGTGGCCGTCGTCCTCGAGCAGCGCGTCGTAGGTGACCTCGAGCGACTTCTTGCCGGCGCGCATCGCCTCGCCGAACAGCGACGCCTGGCGGTCGGGCTCGTAGTCGGGCGTGGCCTCGAGCCGGAACAGGCTCATCGCGACCATGTCGAACGCCTCGAGGAGCTTGTCGACCAGCGGCGGCACGGCGCTGCCGTCGCCGGCGACCTTGTCCGACTTCTCGGCGAGGATCCGCGCCCGCACCTCGGGCTTCTTCAGCTCGGCGACCCGCGCCGCCAGCGGCAGGTGGGCCACCGCCTTGTACGACGGGAAGCCGATGAACGGGTGGAACGTCGCCTCGAGGCCGAGGATCACGCCGATGCCGCGGGTCGCGACCTGCGCCCGGATCGGCGTGCCGGCGGCGTTGGCGCGCTCGACGCGCGTCAGGATCCGGCGCCACTGCTCGGTGGCGCCGACCCGCTGCAACAGCGAGATCGACAGCGGCCGCCCCGCGACCTTGGCCATGTCCTCGAGCAGATCGAACTCGGGGTCGAAGCGATCCGGCGAGACGAACATGTCGAAGTCGCTGACCGCCTGCAGCACGCCGCGATCGAGGCCGGTCAGCGCGCGGGCGATCGCCTGCAGCTCGGCGGCGCTGGCGTCGGCGCCCGGCGTCGGCCGGCCGTCCTTGCCGCGGTGGTTGTCGGTGCGCCCGGTCGAGAAGCCGATCGCGCCGGCGACGATGGCCTCGCGCACCAGCTCGCCCATCCGCGCCATCTCGGCGTCGGTCGCGACCTCGCCGGCCAGCGCCCGCTCGCCCATCGCGAACACCCGCACCGCGTCGTGCGGCACGTGGAACGCCAGATCGATCGTGTGGCGGCGGCGATCGAGCACGTCCATGTACTCGGGGAAGGTCTCCCAGCCCCAGGTCAGCCCCTCGGCCAGCGCGGTGCCGGGGATGTCCTCGACGCCTTCCATCAGCGCGATCAGGCGCTCGCGATCGACGACCCGGCACGGCGCGAAGCCGACGCCGCAGCTGCCCATCGCGACGGTGGTCGCGCCGTGGATCGACGACGGCAGCATCTCCTCGTCCCAGCTGGCCTGGCCGTCGTAGTGGCTGTGGACGTCGACGAAGCCGGGCGTGACGAGCGCGCCGTCGGCGTCGAGGGTGGCCCGGGCCGGGCCGAGATCGCGGCCGATCGCGACGACGTGGCCGTCGGCGATCGCGACGTCGGCGGTGCGCGCGGGCGCCCCCGCGCCGTCGACCACGGTGCCACCACGGATGAGCAGGTCGTGCATCCCGGCATCGTACCGCCACGGGCTTGCGCGCGGCCACCACGGCGCGGAGGATGCGGCGGTGGCAGCCGATCCGCCGTCGCGCTCCTGGACCGAGCGCATCCTCGAGGTCATCGCCGAGCTGATGCCGGGGCGCGCGATGGCCAGCGCCGCCGAGGCCGCCGAGCGCGGCGGCACGCTGGCCGAGCTGACCGCGCTGGCCCAGGGGTCGCTGGCGCTGTGGCTGGCCGAGCGCCAGCAGGCCCGGGCCGGCCTCGAGGGAGGGTTCGATCGGATCGCCTGCGTGGGCGGCGCGGTCGAGCTGGTGGCGCGGCTCGAGGCCGGCACCCCGGCCGAGCTGGAGGTGGCGTTCTTCGTCGACGGCCACCACGTCGGCAACGGCAAGACCAGCGACCTGGGCGCGGCGGTGTGCGCGTACACGCCGACCGCGCCGGGGCACTACGCGGTCGCCTCGGCGCTGCGCGATCCCGACGGCGACGAGCTGATCGCGCCGCAGCCGATCGCCCGGCTGCAGGTCGTGGACGATCATCCGGTGGTGGTGGCCGACGCCCGCCTCCTCGACGGCGCCGACGCCGCGGCGCTGGCGCCGCTGGTCGCGCTGGCCGACCGCGGCGTCGCGCTGTGCTGGGCCGAGCTCGACGCGGCGGCGCAGGTCGACGCCCGCCACGCGCAGCTCGCGGCGCTGGGCCTGCCGCCGGCGGCGGTGCTGGCGGTCGCGGCGCGCGAGCGCGAGATCGAGACGCTGGGGCTGGACTTCGGCGTGGTCAACGCGCGCCTGCTGGTGCGCCGCACCCGCGCCGCCGGCGTGCCGCTGGTCGCCGCGATCACGACCGCCACCGCCGTCGACGGCGCCGCCGCGGTCGGGCTGCCGGCGCTGACGCTGGCGCAGCTCGCGGCGCGGCTCGACGCGCCCGACGGCCTCGCCGACCTGCGCGCCGCCGCCGCGGCGTTCGTGGCCGCCCGCGACGCCGCCACCGGCCCGGCCGGGCTGGCCCGCCGGCTGGACCTGATGACCGCCACCACCGCGGCCGGCGGCAACGCGATCGACCTCGAGCTCGACAACCGCGCCGCCCGCGCCGCGCTGTTCGCCGACCTCGCCGCCGCCACCCGCAGCATCCACCTGCAGTTCTACATCCTCAAGGCGGGGCGGTTCGCCACCGAGCTGGTCGAGCTGCTGCGCGAGCGCGGCCGGGCCGGCGTCGCGGTGCGGCTGGTGGTCGACGCGCTGTACAGCCGCCACCAGGTGCTGGGCCGCACCAACCCGGTGCTCGCCGAGCTGCAGGACCAGCCCGGCGTCGAGGTGGTCGCGTCGGATCCGATCACGCTGGGCACCGGCGTCGACACCGTCGCGCTCAAGCAGCGCGACCACCGCAAGCTGGCGATCATCGACGGCGCGATCGCCTACGTCACCGGCCGCAACGGCGCCGACGAGTACTACCTGGGCTGGGACGAGGTGACGATCGACGACGCGACGCCGCACGACGCGATCCCATGGCTCGACGCCCACGCCCGGGTGCGCGGCCCGCTGGTGGCCGAGCTCGAGGAGGTGTTCGCGGCCAACTGGCGGCGCAACGGCGGCGGCCCGCTGCCGACCCCGACGGCGCCCGCGCCGGCCGGCGACGCGATCGCGCGGGTGATCACCCACGACGGAGTCGACGACGCCCGCGCGATGGCGGCCTACGACGCGCTGTTCGCCGGCGCCCGCACCCGGCTGATCGTCGTCAACGACTTCCCGGTGATCGCCGACCTGGCGCTGCGGCTGATCGCGGCCGCGCAGCGCGGGGTCCAGGTCGACATCCTCACCGGCAACGGCCTGGCCCGCCGCGGCGACGGCAGCTTCTTCGACGGGCCGCGCCACCGCGAGCTGTTCGAGTACATGGTCAAGCGGCGCTACGAGCCGCTGCTGGCCGCCGGGGTGCGGGTCGCGGAGTTCGTCGTGCCGCCGGCGCCGTCGATCACCGCGCGCGGCGGCGCGATCCGCCCGTACGTCCACGCCAAGCTGGTGGTGGTCGACGGCTGCATCGCCAGCGTCGGCACCGCCAACCTCGACGCCACCGCCAGCCACTGGGAGCGCGAGGTCAACCTGGTCATCGAGTCGCCGGCGATCGCCGGCGCGCTGACCGCGCGGCTCGACGCGATGCTCGCCGCCGCCTACCCGATCGATCGCGAGTCGGCGTACTGGCGGCGCGAGGCGCCGCACCGCGCGGTGGCCAGCCGGCTGTGGCCCGATCGCCTGTACTCGTGAGCGCCGTCAGGGCGCCGCGAGCCAGTGCGGACCGATCGTCCACCCGGTGAAGACTCGCCCGCCGCCGGCCGCGAACGCCGGGCTCGCGGCGTCGACGCCGGCCGCCGCCAGCTCCAGCCCGATCAGCGCCGGCGCGAAGCGCGCCGCCAGCGCCGGATCGGCGCGCGCGAGGTGGCCGCGCGCCCACGCGACGAACCCGGGCACGTCGTCGTCGAACGCCAGGTAGAACACCAGCTGGCGCCAGGCGTACGCGGTGTTCTTCAGGCGGATCAGCTCGGCGTGCCGGTGCGGGACCGGTCGCCGCAGCCGCCCGACGATCCAGCGCCAGGTCCGCTCGGCCAGCGCCCGCGGCGCGATCGCCGCAGGCACCCCGGGCAGCCCGAACAGCAGCGCGAGGTTGTGGGTGGTCAGGATCTGCGCCTGCTCGATCACCACGCCGCGCGCCGCGACCCGGTGGCCGCCGGCGACGCCGCCGGCCCGCCGCTCGCACAGCGCCGCAAACGCGGGCGAGGTCGGATCGTCGGTGCGCGGCAGCGCCGCGATCGCGGCCGGGTCGGCGGCGAAGTAGCGCGCGTACAGCGAGCCGCCGAGGAGCGCCGCGGCGGCCTGCGCCGCCGCCACGAACTTCGCGGTGAAGCCGCCCATGAAGATGTCGGCCGCGAGCTCCTCGACCAGCGGCAGGCGCAGGCCGGCGGCGGTGGCCAGCGCCGCCAGCTCGGTGACCAGCTTGTTGGGCGTGATCGTCTGCGGGTAGCCGCGCACCACCGCCGCGCCCACCGCCGCCAGCGTCTCGCTGGCCCGGGGCGCGACGGCCGCGGGGTCGGGCCGCGTCGCCTCGAGCGCGCGGATCCACGGCAGCTCGTCGATCCGCACCTGGTGCTGGTAGTCGACGAGCAGGAGGCCGCGGCGGCGCCGGAACGCCGCGTAGATCGCCGCGTAGATCGCGCGGGCGCCCGGATCGGGCAGCGACTCGGCGCGCACCACCGCGGTGATCTGCGGCAGCGTCTGCGCCAGCACCTCGGCCGACGGCAGCACGCGCTGCGCGATCAGCTCGTCGAGCGACGCGTCCCAGCTGCGGGCCGCCTTGGCGATCAGGTACGCCGGCAGCGGCGTGCCCGCCGGCGCGTCGATCGCCGCGGCCTCGACGGCGGTCAACGGCGCCGTCGCCGCGGCCAGGTCGAGCCCGCCGGCGCGCGGCAGCGCGCGCAGCCGGGCCACCAGCGCGCGCCGCAGGTCGAGGTGGCGCGGCCCGGCGACCGCGGCGACCGCGGCGGCCCGGCGCGCGGCGTGGGTCGGGCTGCCCG